>NZ_JBQFMJ010000016.1:0-126892 GCF_056531785.1 Ruegeria sp. K7 | reverse complement strand
GCCACATCATGCTCTGAACATGCGCCCACCTGTGCCTGAAACCTTATTAGAGAAACCTCAATTTAGTGGTGCCGAACGAGGGGGCTAGACAGCGGCTCCGGGCCGGTCAGGTTAGGCAGGCGAAACTTTGAACGGAGACTTTGCGAAGTCTGCTTTCTGCGCGTCGCAGACCTTCGCGAGAATCCAAGCAAAAAGGCCGCATGGAACCCAAGGTTCCTTAGGGAGGCCCTTTGCGGGATTGAGCAACGCAAAGGACCATAACAGCAACGACTACGCCAAAAACTGATTGAATTCACCGCTAGGGCAGACAATCGCGCAGCGCAAAACTATGGGCAAACTACGCAAACTTATCGGGTGCGCGAAGTGTTATGCGCAAACCTACACCTAACTAGAAATCCAAGTTCTCAACACTCAGCGCGTTTTTCTGGATGAACTCCCGCCGCGGTTCGACCACGTCGCCCATCAGTTTGGTAAACAGATCATCCGCCTCGACCATATCATCCACCCGCACCTGCAACAGTGTGCGTGCGTCGGGGTCCAGCGTTGTTTCCCAAAGCTGGTCGGGGTTCATTTCACCCAAACCTTTGTACCGTTGCAGCGACAGGCCCTTTTCGCCTTCTTCCAGAATTGCGCGCAGCAGGTCCAGTGGACCGTGAATCGATTGCATACGGTCCCGGCGGATCAGGGTCGCAGGGGTGTTGTAAACCTCTTGCAGGCTTTGCGTGAAGCTGCCCGTCTTGCGCGCCTCACCCGAGCGCAGCATGGGGCCATCCAGCGTGCGCACTTCTTCGACACCGCGCAGGATGCGGGCCAGCCGAATGCCGTGGTCCTGCGTGATCCGGCCCTGCCACCCGCGTTCATATTCAAGCGCGATCAGGTCCAGACGGGCGGCGACCTTGTCGGCCACGCCTTGCAGGTCGGCATCAACCGCGCCCGGCACAAAGGCCCCGGCAACGGCAGCTTGTTCCAGTATATGGCGCGGGTAGTGGGTCGGGAACGCATCCAGTACACGTTTCAACTGCCGTGCTTCATCGACCACGCGGGTCAGATCCTGGCCGGTGATTTCTTCCCCCGAACCGAGTTTCAGCACCGCGCCCTCAACCCCTTGATTGATCAGATAATCGTCCAGCGCGGCCTGATCCTTCAGGTAAACTTCTGACTTACCACGCGAAACCTTGTATAGCGGCGGCTGCGCGATATAGAGATACCCGCCCTCGATCAGCTCCGGCATCTGCCGATAGAAGAAGGTCAGCAGCAGGGTTCGGATATGCGCGCCGTCCACGTCAGCATCGGTCATGATGACGATCTTGTGGTAGCGCAGCTTTTCGATATTGAACTCATCCCGACCAATGCCGGTACCTAGGGCCATGACGAGGTTGCCGATTTCCTGAGAAGACAGCATCCGGTCGAACCGGGCACGCTCGACGTTCAGGATCTTCCCACGCAAGGGCAGAACGGCCTGAGTCAGACGATCCCGGCCCGTCTGCGCAGAACCGCCAGCCGAGTCCCCCTCGACGAGGAAGACTTCGGTCTTGGACGGATCTTTCTCGGAGCAATCCTTTAGCTTGCCCGCCAGATAGTTCACGTCCATCGCCGTCTTGCGACGGGTCAGTTCGCGGGCCTTGCGAGCAGCCTCGCGCGCCAGAGCAGCCTCGATGATCTTGCCTACGATGGTCTTGGCCTCGTTCGGGTTTTCTTCGAACCACTCGGCCAGCTTTTCGTTCATCAGACTTTCGACCGCCGGGCGTACTTCGGAGCTGACCAGCTTGTCCTTGGTCTGGGACGAGAACTTCGGATCGGGGACTTTCACCGACAACACACAGGTCAGGCCTTCGCGCGCGTCGTCGCCGGTAAAGCTGACCTTTTCCTTCTTGGCGATTCCGCTGGACTGCGCGTAGTTGTTGATCGTCCGGGTCAGCGCGCCCCGGTATCCGGCCACATGTGTCCCGCCATCGCGCTGCGGGATGTTGTTGGTGAAGGGCAGAACCGTCTCGTGGTAACTGTCATTCCACCACATTGCGATTTCGACACCGATATCATCGCGCTCGCCCTTGATATAGATTGGCTCGGGCATCGCAGCAGTTTTCGAACGGTCCAGGTATTTGACGAATTCTTTTACGCCGCCCTCATAGAACAGTTCGGTCTCAAGCCGCTCCGCCGGACGTTCGTCGATCAGGATGATCCGCACGCCCGAGTTCAGGAAGGCCAGTTCGCGCAGGCGCTTTTCCAGCGTCTCGAAGGAATACTCCAGGTTCGAAAACGTATTGGTCGAAGCCAGGAACCGCACCTCTGTCCCGGTGCGGCCACCACACTCGGCCACGACCTTCAGATGCTCGGATGTCTCGCCCCCTTCAAACCGGGCAACATGTTCTTTTCCGTTGCGCCAGACCCGCAGCTCCAGCCAGTCCGACAACGCGTTCACCACCGATACGCCCACGCCGTGCAGACCGCCCGACACCTTGTACGAGTTGCTGTCGAACTTACCGCCCGCGTGCAACTGGGTCATGATGACCTCGGCGGCAGACACGCCTTCTTCGGGGTGGATATCGACCGGAATCCCGCGCCCGTTATCGCTGACCGAAACGCTGGAATCGGCGTGAATTTTTACGGTCACATGGTCGGCATGACCGGCCAGAGCTTCGTCAATTCCATTATCGACAACTTCGTACACCATGTGGTGCAGACCCGAGCCATCATCGGTATCACCGATATACATGCCAGGGCGCTTGCGGACGGCCTCTAAGCCCTTGAGAACCTTAATAGAATCCGCGCCGTATTCTTGTGATGCCTGTGCGTCTTCGGACATGCCGTTAGTACCTATATTATTTTGGTAACTTATACGTTTTCTGGTGGGGAATGTCACGCGATCCCCCCACATTTTGTGGCGGAACTTGGTTTTTTCAGCAGATCAAAGCCGGTCGATATCCGCCGCGATATCCGCCGCGATTTCCAGGGCATTCACATCGCTGCGCTCGGCCGACAAACGCAGCCCCAACAGGTCGGATTGATACCGCGCCGCAAGACGGTCCGGATCACTATCCGCGCCGATTTCTCCGGCCTCCTGCGCGCGGCGAAACAGCGTTGCAAAACACACTTTCATATCCGCCATATGACGGCTCGCCTTTTCGGCCAGTTCGTGATCCTTCGACTGCAACTCGGCGTAGGTTTTGGCCAACATGCAGGCCCTTGCAGGCATCTGGGCAGAATCGATCACGATCCGTGGCTGCGCCTTCAATGCTTCAAGCGGCCCTAATTCCTCGGCCAGCGCCATAAGGCGCGCCACACCATCCTGCGCGTACCGTTCCAACGTCAGCGCATAAAGCGCATCCTTGGACCCAAATGCCGCATAAAAACTGCCCGGTTTGAGGCCCAACTCGCGTTCCAGATCCTTCAGCGACGTCCCGGCCCAGCCCTGACGCCAAAAAATATCCCTGGCCTTCGCGATCAGAGCGTCTCGGTCATATGCGGGTTTGCGGGGCATCTTCTTCACCTATTCTTGAACGCTCGCTCAAATATATACTTGAGTGATCACTCAAGAAAGACTATTTCGGACTCAGTCGCCAGAAAACAGGAGTTCCGACATGGCCAACTTCCCCTCCCACGACTTCGAATCCGCACCAGAAGGATCCAAACCGCTTCTCGAGAAATCCCAGGCCGCGTTTGGCCGCTTGCCCGGCCTGCACAAGGTGATGGCTGAAAGCCCCCAGCATCTGGAAGGTTATCAGGTCCTGCACGGCCTGTTCATGCAGACCGATTTCGACAATGACGAGAAAACCGTCGTCTGGCAGACCATCAATGTTGAAAATGAGTGCCACTACTGTGTGCCCGCTCATACCGGCATCGCGAAGATGATGAAGGTTTCGGATGAGATCACCGAAGCGCTTCGCAACGAAACCCCGCTGCCCAATGCCAAACTCGAAGCACTGCGCACCTTTACCCTGCAAATGATGCAAACCCGCGGCAACGTCACCGAGGCGCAATTGCAAACCTTCTTTGATGCTGGCTACTCACACCGTGCTGTTCTGGACGTGGTACTGGGTCTGGCTCAGAAGACCATGTCGAACTACGTCAATCACATGGCTAAAACACCTGTGGATGAAGTCATGCGCAGCTTCCTTTGGGAACGCAAGGTCAGCGAACCCGCCTAAGGCGTCACGACCGAGCCTTCGTCGCCTTCCGTGACAACCAGCGTCTGGGCCCTCTCACCCAATTCCGCAAACAACTCAGGCCCGGTGCCCGTCATCCAGGCCTGAGCACCAAGCGCGCAGATCTCATCATAAAGCGCGGCCCGTCGGGTGGCATCCAGATGGGCGGCAACTTCATCCAGCAACACGATCGGCGGCGCACCCACCATCCCGGCCAAAGCCCGCGCGTTGGTCAGGATCAGCGAAACCAAAAGCGCCTTCTGCTCGCCGGTTGAACAATCCCTGGCAGGCACGCCCTTGGCCGCATACGCCCCATACAGATCCGACCGATGCGGCCCAACCAAAGTCCGCCCCGCCGCCAAATCGCGAAAGCGGCTTTCATTCAATGCGTAACGCAAGTCTTCCGCCGTCCCGGGCATCGTCCCTTCGGTCTGCACCAGCTCCAGTTCAGCAGACGGAAATGCCGTTTCTGCCTGATCCTGCGCTGCCCGCAGATGGTCCAGCGCCGATAACCGGGCCACATTTATCCGGTGCCCCATCTCCGCCATCTGACCTTCCAGGGCGGCATACCAATGGGCATCCCTCGCCTGCTCCTTCAGCAAGCGATTCCGTTCCCGCATGGATTTTTCGTAGATCAACGATGCCTCGGCATGGCTTGGGTCGAAACTCAGCGCGATCCGGTCCAAGAACCGGCGCCGCCCTTCGGCGCCCTCGATCCACAACCGATCCATCGACGGAATCAGCCAGACCACCCGCGCCAGCTTGCCCAGATCGATCTGACTGGCGGCCTTGTCGTCAATCCGAACCTGCCGCGCCGCACCACCTTCCGACCAGGTCTCAATCTCGTATCGCTGTCCCTGCGCCTGCAACAGCCCGGACAGCTTCCAGCCCAGCGCCTCGGGTCGCCGCGTCATCTCTGCCGCGCTCGCCCGTCGCATTCCACGACCCGGCGAAAACAGTGAAACCGCTTCTAGGATATTGGTCTTGCCGGCCCCGTTCGGTCCATGGATCGCCACGGGCCGCCCATCCAAAGACAAACGCGCCAGTTTGTGGGACCGGAAATGCGAGACCGTAAGTTCGGTCAGGGCCAAAGCCACGACCCCTCCCTTCATTTTTTCAAAATACTCCCGCCGGAGGCATCGCGCGCCAGCGCGATCAGACACGCATCGGCATGACAACGTAGACCGCGCTCTGGTCATTGCCTTCACGCATCAGCGTCGGGTCTCCAGCCGAATTGAACATGAACACCGCATTCTCGCGATCCACCTGAGAAGCGATCTCCAGCAGGTACTTCGCGTTGAACCCGATCTCCAGCCGCTCGTCGCCATAGGCTACGGCCAGTTCTTCCTCGGCCGCACCGCTATCCGGCGCGTTCACCGACAGGACCAGCTTGTCCGCATCCAGCTGCAGCTTTACCGCCCGCGACCGCTCTGATGAAACGGTTGCAACACGGTCCACGGCCTGCGCGAATTCGGCAGCGTCGACTTCCAACTTGCGAGTGTTCCCCTGCGGAATGACACGGGTGTAGTCGGGGAACGTGCCATCGATCACTTTTGAGGTCAGCGTGATATCCGGCGTTGCGAACCGCACCTTGGTTTCACTGACCGAGACGGCGATATCCATCTCGTCATCGTCCAGCAGCTTGCGCAATTCGCCCACGGTCTTGCGCGGCACGATGACGCCCGGCATACCCGCCGCCCCATCCGGCAGGTCGGCGTCAATGCGCGCCAACCTGTGTCCATCGGTGGCCACGCAGCGCAGAACCTTGCCGCCCTCGGACCCATCCGCCACATGCATGTAAACACCGTTCAGGTAGTACCGGGTTTCTTCAGTCGAAATGGCGAATTTGGACTTGTCGAACAACCGGCGCAGCAACGCTGCGGAGGCTGTGAAATTCGACTGGTACTCCGAAGAAGCCATCACCGGAAAATCTTCTTTCGGCAATGTCGCCAGCGAGAAGTTGGATCTCCCGGCCTCAACCGTCAGGCGACCCGCAGCACTGTCAGCCGTCAGCGTGACCAGCGCGCCGTCGGGCAGCTTGCGCACGATCTCGTGCAGGGTCGTTGCCGCCACCGTGGTCGCCCCGGCTTTTTCAACCTGCGCAGGGGCCTTGTCCACCACTTCGATATCCAGATCGGTGGCGCGGAACTGCACTTGGTTGCCTTCAGCCTCGATCAGTACATTGGCCAGGATCGGAATTGTGTTGCGGCGTTCCACAACGGATTGGGCCTGCGAAACGGCCTTGAGAAGGGTGCCGCGTTCGATGCTGATCTTCATACCCTCAATTCCTCTGACTTGCGTGCCGACATGGGCGGGACTGGCACGTTAGCGGTTCCACCCTGAGGCACAAGGATTTTTTATGGTTTTCTGGGTCGGATTGCCCAACACGTCAAGGGCCGCGTGGTTTCCAAAGCACAGTTCCAGGCCAGGCGTGGACAATAGCGCACATGATTACGCCCCGGACCTGGTGAACCGGGGCGTTGATGAAGGGCTTGGGTTGAAATCAGGCTTCCAGAGACCGCCGCAGCATTTCAACGTCTTCCGCGATCTGACCGTCGGTCAGCTTCAACTCTTCGATCCGCTTGACGCCATGCATGACCGTGGTGTGGTCACGCCCGCCAAAGCGGCGGCCGATCTCGGGCAACGAGCGGCTGGTCAGCTGCTTGCACAGATACATCGCAACCTGACGCGGACGCGCGTATGAACGCAGGCGCTTCGGACCGATGATGTCGGACAGGCGGATGTTGTAGTAGTCCGAGACTTTCCTCTGAATCTCTTCAACGGTGATCTTACGCTCGGACGCGCGCAGGACGTCGGCCAGACAATCCTGAGTCAGTTCCATATCGATCTCGCGCCCAACCAGCGAGGCAAACGCAAAGAGACGCGTCAAAGCCCCTTCAAGCACGCGCACATTGGTTGAGATGCGGTGTGCGAGGAATTCCAGAACCCCGTCCGCGATGGTCAGATCCGGATATGTGCTGCTGTACTGCTGAACCTTGTTCTGCAGGATGCCAAGGCGCAATTCGTAGTCGGTGGGGTGCAGGTCCACCACCAATCCGCATTGCAGGCGCGACTTCACTCGATCCTCCAGATCCTTGATTTCACCCGGGGCGCGGTCGGCCGAGATGATGATCTGCTTATTCTGATCCACCAAGGCGTTGAAAGTGTGAAAGAACTCTTCCTGAGTTGAATCCTTGCCCGCGATGAACTGGACATCATCGACCATCAGAACATCAACCGACCGGAAAAGATGTTTGAAATCCATCATCCGGCGCTCGCGCAGAGCCTGTACAAAGCGGTACATGAACTGTTCGGCCGACAGATAGAGCACATTCAACTCAGGGCGCTTGGTTTTTAGCTCCCAGGCGATAGCGTGCATCAGGTGCGTTTTACCCAGCCCGACACCGCCATAAAGGACCAGCGGATTGAAAGTAACCGACCCGCCTTCTGCAACCCGGCGCGCCGCAGCATGGGCCAGTTCGTTGGGCTTGCCGACCACAAAGCTGTCAAACGTGAAGCGGGCATCCAACGGTGCCGCCTGCAGCGAATCCAGGGCACCATTGCCATCATCCTGATAAGATGGTTCGACCCTTTTGGGTTCCGCCACTTCCCGCGCTGCCGTTACGGGTTCCACTGCCGGCCGCGCGGGCGAGTTGGCCGCGACGCGAAAGGCCAGACGCTCTACCGGTTCACCGGAGGTGTTCAGTTCATAGAGAATGAGATCCGCAAAATTCTGACTCACGTAGTTGCCCATGAAATTCGTCGGCACCGAAAACACCGCTACACCGTCCTCCAACTCCTGAAATTCAAGAGGTTCGATCCAGGTGGTGTAGTTGTTCCGGCCAACAACCTTCAGCAACTTGTTACGCAGCAGTCCCCATTTCTCTTGTGTCATTCAGCGCCTCACGCATCCCATTCTTTATAGGCCTTCAGGCCTTTTTTGAATTTGTCCGGATCACCCGGTCTTCTGGGCGTTCACTCACGCAAAAGGCACCCTTGCGCCGAACCAAATAGAACGGCGGTAAGATTTTCTTTTTCTGCGCATCGCTGATACTGCTACGCTCCAACAGCCGGAGCGCGCCCGAAAACCAGGTTACGCATCACCTTCCAATTTTAGACAGGACCGAGCACCTCGGTTTCCCGAGACCCGAAGCAGATCGCCAAACCGGCCAGACCGGTCGCCGACATTCGTCCATGGATCTTCCTGATGCCCGTCAGTCCGATCGCCAGGACAGCCTGTCCCCCCAAGCGAGTGAATCGCTGGAACAGTGGTAACAAGACCGAACGGCCGGCGGCAATGAATCTCTGATATTGACTCAGGAATCCGGCGGAAAGAATCTCTCGGTTTTGTGAAGGCGCGATATATCGGCAACAGCAA
Organism: Ruegeria sp. K7; assembly: GCF_056531785.1. Taxonomy (NCBI): domain Bacteria; kingdom Pseudomonadati; phylum Pseudomonadota; class Alphaproteobacteria; order Rhodobacterales; family Roseobacteraceae; genus Ruegeria; species Ruegeria sp. K7. The sequence goes on along the minus strand of NZ_JBQFMJ010000016.1, from coordinate 118,369 downwards.
AAAGGCGCCGCACATTGCGACGCCTTCTGAAATGGATCAGCCTTGTTTACCTGACGCTAGGTCAGGCACCGGCGTCAGCCCAGTGCTTTTACGCGCGACGACAGGCGCGACATCTTGCGGGCGGCAGTGTTCTTGTGGAAGACACCTTTGGTGACACCGCGCATCAGTTCGGGCTGGGCTGCGCGCAGGGCTGCGGTTGCCGCGTCCTTGTCGCCGGATGCGATTGCTTCTTCAACTTTGCGCAGATAGGTGCGGATGCGCGAACGGCGTGCTTTGTTTACAGCGAAACGCTTTTCGTTCTGACGTGCGCGTTTCTTTGCCTGAGGCGAGTTAGCCATGTGTTTCTGACCTTTGTTCGGTACGGTTATCTAGGGTTGCGCGCCACGGAAACATCCGCACCGGATCAGAAATCACGAGTGTGAGTCGGGCCGAGCGGGCCGCACGCGCATGTATAGCGGCGCTTACTATCCAAGTTGGCGAGGTTTGCCAAGCCGATTCTTTTAATGCGCAAGGCAGGTATGAAAAAGGCGGGCAAAGGCCCGCCTGTTCCGATCTGGTCAGGGCACCGCTTACTTGTCGCGGAACTGCGCCGCGCGTTTTTCAAGAAACGCGGCCATGCCCTCTTTCTGGTCTTCTGTCGCAAACATCGAGTGGAACACGCGCCGTTCAAACAGCATTCCCTCGCTCAGCGGCAACTCATAGCTGCGGTTCACGGCCTCTTTTGCCGCCATCGCCGTCAGTTGCGATTTCTCTGCGATCTTCTGCGCGGCCCCTATCGCCTCTTCGATCAGCTTTTTTGCCGGAACAACACGGCTGACCAGCCCCGAACGCTCGGCCTCTTCCGCATCCATGAAGCGCCCGGTCAGGTTCATGTCCATCGATTTGGACTTGCCGACAAAGCGGGTCAGGCGTTGCGTGCCGCCGATACCGGCGATGACACCCAAATTGATCTCGGGCTGGCCGAACTTGGCAGTATCAGCGGCAATGATGAAATCGCACAGCATCGCCAGTTCACAGCCGCCACCCAACGCATATCCTGCCACCGCAGCAATGATCGGTTTACGAATAGCCGAGACGCGATCATTCGCTTCGCCAAACAGGTTCTGACTGTAGACATCGACAAAGCTCATCTCGGACATCTCTTTGATATCCGCGCCCGCGGCAAAGGCCTTTTCCGAGCCGGTGATGACGATGCAGCGCACCTTGTCGTTTTCATCTGCCTCTTCCAGCGCGGTGTACAGCTCACCCATCAACTGGGTGTTCAGCGCGTTCATCGCGTCCGGTCTGTTGAGCTTGATAAGGGCAACGTGGTCTTCGATTTCGACGATGATCGTCTCAAAAGCCATGGGATGTAAGCTTCCGGTTGTTCCGTTCAAGTACGATTCCTTACCACGCGAAAAACTTGGATCAAGCTATCTTTGGCATTGCGCACAATAGAAGGATGAGCGACCGGACTGGGTGATTCTCCTGATCACGGCGTCACAACCTTCGGTCCGGCAGGGCTCGCCCTCTCGGCCATAGACATCAAAGTTGTGCTGAAAATATCCAAGTTCTCCATCAGCTTGGCGGAAATCCCGCAGCGACGATCCACCCGCCTCAATCGCCTCCTGCAGCACCTGCCGGATAACAGGAACCAGCGCCGCGACCCGCGCCGCAGAAATTTGCCCGGCCCTGCGACGTGGCGACACCCCGGTACGATAAAGCGCCTCGCAGACGTAAATATTGCCGAGCCCGGCAACGATTCCCTGATCCAGCAATGCAGATTTGACCGGTGTGTTCTTTCCGCGAAACGCATCGACCAAGTGTTGCTCGTGAAAATCATTGCCCAGGGGTTCCGGCCCCAGAACCGACAGAAGTTTGTGTTCCTCAGCCGTGGCCGTCGGCAGCAGATCCATTGCCCCGAACCGGCGCGGGTCGTTGAAGGTCACCCGCGCGCCATTGGCCATGTGAAACACGACGTGATCGTGTTTTGCCGGCATCGGATGCTCGTGCACGAACTGCCCAAGCGGATCGCCCGAGACGGTCATCCGCCCGGACATGCCCAGATGGATCAAAAGCGTCTCGCCGCTGCCGAGATCGGCCAGAATGTATTTGGACCGCCGTCGCAGCCGGTCAACCCGCTGGCCCGTCAGTCGCTCGGCCATGCGTTCCGGAAACGGCCAGCGCAGATCCGGTCGGTTCACATCCGCCTTTTCGATCATCACCCCCTCCATTGCAGGGGTCAGGCCGCGTCTTACTGTCTCGACCTCGGGCAATTCCGGCATTACACGGCTCCTAATCCAAAGGGCCGCATTGTGCCCCGGTTCCAGAGCCCTATAACAGAGGCGAAATTCGACAAACGGCAAGGCAAATGTCCGACAACAGCGACAAGACCACACATTTCGGGTTCGAAACCGTGCGCGAGGCTGAAAAAGCCGGGCGCGTACAGGGCGTGTTCAACTCGGTCGCCTCGAAATACGATGTGATGAACGACGTAATGTCGATGGGCATCCACCGTGTCTGGAAAGACGCGATGATGGACTGGCTGGCTCCGCGCCCTGGTCAGCGGCTGTTGGATGTGGCGGGCGGCACGGGCGATATTTCTTTTCGCTTCCTACAACGCGCGGGCCACGGCCACGCCACCGTTCTGGATCTGACCGAACCGATGCTGATCGAAGGCCGCCAGCGCGCCGAAGCCGACCAGATGTCGAACAGCCTCAACTGGGTGGTCGGTGATGCCATGGCACTGCCTTTCGAGGACAACACGTTTGACGTCTACACCATCTCGTTCGGAATCCGGAACGTCACCCGCCCGCAAGAGGCGTTGAACGAAGCGTTCCGTGTTCTCAAACCCGGTGGCCGCCTGATGGTGCTGGAGTTCAGCCAGTTGCCCAATGACGGGCTGCAAAAGCTCTATGATCTCTACAGCTTCAACGTCATCCCGCGCATGGGGAAGCTGATCGCCAATGACTACGACAGCTATCAGTACCTGGTCGAATCGATCCGCAAATTCCCGGATCAGGAAACCTTTTTGAACATGGTCCGCGCAGCGGGATTCGAGAATGCCAAATACCGCAACCTGAGCATGGGCATCGCGGCGCTGCATTCCGGATGGAAGATCTGACCTATGCGCGGCCCTCATAATATCATCCGCCTGATCCGCACAGGCGCCACCTTAGAGCGCACGGGTGCCATGAATGTCGTGCTGGATGCGTTTGAAGCCCCGCGTGCCGTGCGCATCCTGGCGCATACGTTGGGCAAACCCTTCCAATGGCTGGGTTACAAAGGCGATCCCAAGATGCCGCCGGCGACGCGTGCCCTGACCGCGCTGGGTCCGGCCTACATCAAGTTTGGCCAGGTGCTATCGACCCGCCCGGATGTTGTAGGCAACGAACTGGCAAGCCAGCTGCGTGTGTTACAGGACAAACTCCCCCCTTTTTCCCGCTCAGCAGCAATGGCCGAAGTGGAAAAGGAACTGGGGCAGCCGGTGGCCGAAATCTTCAGTGAATTCAGTGATCCGATTGCCGCCGCTTCGATCGCACAGGTTCACAAGGCCAAACTGACCAGCACGGGCGAAGACGTCGCCGTCAAGGTCCTTCGCCCCGGCATCGAACGCGCCTTCAAAAAGGATGTCGACGCTTTCTATTTTGCCGCCCGCATTGTTGATCTCTTTGCCCCCGGCGCGCGCCGGTTGCGCCCGATGGAGGTCATCGAGCATTTCGACGGAATCGTACGCGGCGAACTAGACCTGCGTCTGGAAAGCGCGGCTGCTTCGGAATACGCCGCCAACACAAAGGATGATGCGGGCTTTTGGCTGCCGCCCGTGGTTTGGTCGTTGTCCGCACGCCGGGTGATGACGCTCAGCTGGGCAGATGGAATCCCGCTTGGCGACAACGAGGCTCTGGATGCCGCGGATCACAACCGCAACGATCTGGCTCAGCGGGTCTTGCGCCTGTTTTTGCTGCACGCCCTGCGCGACGGCTATTTTCATGCCGACATGCATCAGGGAAACCTGAAAGTCGCGGCAAACGGCGACATCATTGCCTATGACTATGGCATCATGGGCCATATCGACGAATACACCCGCCGGGTCTATGCCGAGATCCTGTTCGGCTTCATCCGTCGCGACTACAAGCGCGTGGCCGAAGTGCATTTCGAGGCGGGCTATGTCCCCGCCAATCAGGACGTTGACGAGTTCGCCCGGGCCCTGCGCGCGGTCGGAGAGCCGATCTTCGGTATGGACGCTACGCATATCTCCATGGGGCGTTTGCTGAGCTACCTGTTCGAAGTAACCGAACGGTTCGGGATGGAAACCCGGACGGAACTGATCCTGCTGCAACGCACCATGGTTGTGGTCGAAGGCGTCGCGCGGTCACTGGACCCCCACATGAACATCTGGGAGGTCGCGCGTCCCGTGGTTGAAGATTACATCAAACAGTCAATCGGCCCGCGCGCCGTTATGCGGGACTTCGGCAAGACAGCAATGGTTCTGGCCCGGTTTGGCCCACGCCTGCCTGGATTGGTTGAAAACGCGCTGATTGCGCAGACCCAGCAGGAAGAAACCAAAGGCAACGGAGTCGTGGCGTCACTTCTGACCGCCGCAATTGGCGCCGCTTTCGGTGCGGCGGCGGTGCTTTTGATTACAGTATTGGGTTAACTCCGGCCCGCCTGCTTCATCTGGCCAAAAATATCCTCGGGGGGAATCGCGCCATGGCGCGATGGGGGGCAGACAGCCCCCCTGCCCGATCTCAGATCAAAGGCGCTCGATTGCTATGGCAATCCCCTGGCCGCCCCCTATGCACATGGTGATCAGACCTTTGGAACCACCGGTGCGTTCCAACTCGTAGAGGGCCTTCAAAGTGATGATCGCACCGGTCGCGCCCACCGGGTGGCCCAGAGCGATCGCACCACCGTTGGGGTTAACCTTCGATGCGTCCAGCCCAAGCTCCTGATTGACAGCCAAAGCCTGCGCAGCGAACGCCTCATTGCTTTCAATGACATCAAACTCTTCGGCGGACAGCCCGGTCTTCTTTAGCAGATTCTGAACCGCCGGAACCGGTCCGATCCCCATCACTTCGGGCCGAACCCCGGCATGGGCATATCCCAAAACGCGCGCCCTGGGCTTCAATCCGGCTTTCTCGGCGGCGTCTGCCGTCGCCAGAACCATGGCCGCTGCCCCGTCATTGATACCCGAGGCATTTCCGGCAGTAACACGACCGTCTTTCTTGAACACCGGTCGCAAACCTGACAGCGCCTCAAGCGAGGTTGCTTTCGGGTGCTCATCAATCTTGAAATCGACCATGTCGCGCTTGACCTTGACCTGCACTGGCGCGATCTGGCTTTCGAAATAACCCGCCTCGATCGCTTCCGCCGCGCGGGTCTGGCTGGTCATTGCAAAAGCGTCCATCTGCTCACGGCTGATCTGGTGCTCGTCCGCGACGTTCTCGGCGGTGATACCCATATGCCCGGTTCCGAACGGACAGTTCAGTGCTCCCAGCATCATATCCAGCGAGGTGACATCACCCATCTTTGCGCCCCACCGCGCCTGCGGAATGATATAAGGGCTGCGCGACATGCTTTCGGCGCCGCCTGCAATGGCGAATTCCGCATCGCCCAGCATCAGCGACTGTACCGCCGACACGATCGCCTGTGCACCAGACCCGCACAGCCGGTTCACGTTCATTGCGGGGGTGCCGTTTGGAATTCCTGCCTGCATCGCAGCGACCCGCGACAGATACATGTCACGCGGCTCGGTGTTGATCACATGACCGAACACAACATGCCCGATTTGCGCGCCTTCGACACCGGACCGCTCCAGCGCCGCCTCGGTCGCAACAGTCGCCAGATCAATCGGCGCGGTCGAGGCCAGAGCCCCGCCAAAGGTGCCAATCGCGGTGCGGGCACCATCGAGAATTACGATGTCGGTCATGGATCACTCCTCCTGAATTTGACCGCAGTATGCACACGCAGAATGATGATGTCGCGCAAGACGTCCCGTCACGGACGGAATTGACAATGCTCCGCTCAGCGCGCATGAAATTCCGTCATGACGGAAAACACAGACGATATCCTGACACGCCTCCCCGCCCGCCTGAAAGAGGCTCGCCGGGCCAAGGGCCTGTCCCTCGAAGCGGTCGCCAACTTAAGCGGCGTCTCCCGGTCCATGGTCAGCCAGATCGAACGGGGCGAAAGCAGCCCGACCATCTCGACACTGTGGAACCTGACCCGCGCCCTGCAGGTGGATTTTGCGGGCCTTCTGGAAGACTCCAAAGCCAAGGATCAAATCGAGGTGCTCAAGAAGACCGAAGTGCCAAGTATCGATAACATGGGCGAGCGATGCCGGATTCACATCCTGTCGCCGCCGGAAGAGGCCGGTGGGCACGAAGTTTACGATATTCAGTTCGAAGACGGCGGTGCGTTGAACAGCCAGCCCCATAAGCGGGGCGCACGGGAACAGTTAACCGTTTTGGAGGGCGCCGTCCGGGTCACTTCGGGGAACGCCATTTCGGACTTGAAGCAAGGCGATACCGCCCGGTATGCGGCGGATATTGCGCATTCCATTTCCGCCGATGGCCCGGCACGGGTTTTCCTGATCGTGAAAAACGCCTGACATCAGCAAATTTCCGCCTTCACGGAAATTTTTCCTTCATACTGTAATTCCCCTATTTGGGAATCTTGTCCGTTATGTTAGAAACGCGACTCAGATGAACGGAGGTCGCCATGGCAGATGCATTCCTGTCCCACATCACGGACACCCTTGCGCAGATCGAAGCAGAAGGCCTGTACAAACGCGAACGAATGATCACCTCGCCCCAGGGCGGTGAGATTACGGTAGGCGACAGGCAGGTTATCAACCTGTGTGCAAACAATTACCTGGGTCTGGCCGATCACCCGGCGCTGATCGAGGCTGCCACGAACGCGATGGGACCTAAAGGGTTCGGTATGGCTTCGGTGCGTTTCATCTGTGGTACGCAGGATATTCACCGGGAACTGGAACAGGCGTTGGCGAAGTTCCTGAACAAGGACGATTCCATCCTGTTTGCAGCCTGTTTCGACGCCAATGGCGGACTGTTCGAACCTTTGTTAGGCCCGGAAGACGCCATTATCTCGGACAGTCTGAACCACGCGTCGATCATTGACGGCGTGCGGCTGTGCAAGGCGAAGCGCTATCGCTACATGAACAATGATATGAACGACCTTGAAGCCTGGTTGAAACAGGCGCGCGAGGACGGGGCGCGGCATATCATGATTGCCACGGATGGCGTTTTCTCCATGGACGGCTATCTGGCCAATCTGCCGAAGATCCGCGAGCTGGCCGATAAATACGATGCCATCGTCATGGTCGACGATTGCCATGCCACCGGCTTCATGGGGCCGAACGGTGCGGGCACACCCGATCATTTCGGCGTCGATGTGGATATTCTGACGGGGACTCTGGGCAAGGCACTTGGGGGGGCAATCGGCGGCTATATCGCCGGGCCGCAGCCAGTGATTGATCTGCTACGGCAGCGGGCGCGGCCCTATCTGTTCTCAAACTCGCTGCCGCCTTCCATCGTCGCCGCAGGGCTTGAAGCCATCCGTCTGGTCGAACAGGGCGACATGCTGCGCGCTCAGCTATTCGGCAATGCGAAATACTGGCGCGCGGGTCTGGAAAAGCTTGGATTTGATCTGCTGCCCGGCGAGCACCCGATCATCCCCGTGATGCTGGGAGAAGCGCAGTTGGCGCAGGACATGGCCGCACGTCTGTTTGACGAAGGCGTCTATGTTTCGGGCTTCTTCTTTCCTGTCGTGCCACGCGGAAAGGCGCGGATCAGAACCCAGATGAATGCGGCCTTGACAAGGGACGAACTGGACAGCGCACTGGCGGCCTTCGGTAAGGTCGGCAAGGAGCTGGGAGTGATCTGATGCGACCCAACACAATGAAGGCGCTCGAGAAGTCCAGGCCCGAGGAAGGGCTTTGGATGGTGCGGGCTCCAGTGCCGGAAATCGGCCCTGATGAGGTGCTGATCAGGATCAACAAGACCGGTATCTGCGGCACCGATATTCATATCTGGAACTGGGATGAATGGGCCGCGCATACTGTTCCGGTGCCGATGATCACCGGCCACGAGTTTGCCGGAGAGATTGTTGAGATCGGACGCAACGTGACGGGTCTTGAGGTTGGCCAGCGGTGCTCGGGGGAAGGGCATCTGATCGGGACCGACAGCCGACAGAGCCGCGCAGGCAAGTTTCACCTCGACCCCGGCACGCGCGGCATCGGGGTAAACGAACAGGGGGCGTTTGCCCAATACCTGAAGCTGCCCGCCTTTAACGTTGTGCCCTTGCCAGACGATGTCCCGGATGAAATCGGAGCGATCCTTGATCCGCTCGGCAATGCGGTGCACACGGCGCTCAGCTTTGATTTGCTGGGAGAGGATGTTCTGATTACCGGAGCGGGTCCCATTGGCATCATGGCTGCTGCGGTCGCCCGTCATGCCGGGGCACGGCATGTGGTGATCACCGATATCAACCCGGATCGTTTGAAGCTTGCCGAACATGTCGTACCCACGGTTCGCGCCATCGATGTCAGCCGCGAAGACCTGAAAGACGTTATCGCTGCGCTTGGAATGCAACAGGGGTTCGATGTGGGCCTGGAGATGTCAGGCTCACAAGCCGCGCTGGATCAGATGGTCGAAGCGCTGGTGATGGGCGGCAAGATTGCCCTTCTGGGTATCCCGCCCGGCAAATCCCCGGTCGACTGGTCGCGCATCGTGTTCAAGGCGATCACCATCAAAGGCGTCTATGGCCGCGAGATGTTCGAGACCTGGTACAAGATGATAGCCATGCTTCAGAACGGCCTGGATGTCAGCCGGGTCATCACTCATCGGTTCAACGTCGACGATTTCGCCAAAGGGTTTGAGGCCATGAAATCCGGTCAATCCGGCAAAGTGGTGCTGGACTGGACCTGAAGTGACAAAACGAAAACAGCGGCCCGAATGAGCCGCTGTTTTTCTTTGTCTGATTGTGTCTGGATCAGTCCAGCGAGCGGGTAACTTCTTCGCGTTCGAAGATTTCGATGACGTCGCCTTGGCGGATGTCATCGTAGTTCTCGAATGCCATACCACATTCCTGACCCGACTGGACTTCGGCCACTTCGTCCTTGAAGCGCTTCAGCGTCTTCAGCGTGCCTTCGTGGATCACCACGTTGTCGCGCAGTAGACGGACGCCTGCGGAACGACGGGCAACACCTTCGGTGACCAGACAGCCAGCAACCTTGCCAACACCGGTGACCTTGAAGACTTCGCGAATCTCGGCGTAGCCGATGAACTTCTCGCGAATTTCGGCGCTCAGCAGACCCGATGCGGCCGCTTTCACGTCATCAACGAGGTCATAGATCACAGAATAATAGCGGATCTCAACACCCTTCTGGTTCGCCGTATTCCGGGCTGACGCGTTGGCACGTACGTTGAAACCAAAGACCGGCGCGCCGGAGGCTTCAGCCAAGCCGACATCCGTCTCGGTAATCGCACCAACGCCCGAGTGCAGTACACGCACGCGCACTTCGTCGTTTCCGATCTTCTCCATCGCCTGAACAATGGCTTCGGCAGAACCCTGCACGTCGGCTTTGACGAGGATCGGCAACTCGGCCACGTTCTCGTCTTCCTTGGCTTTCTGCATCAGCTGCTCAAGGGTGGTCGCTGCACCGGCGGCGGCGCGTTTGTCCTTGGCGGCTTGTTCGCGGTAGGCTGCGATCTCACGGGCCTGTGCTTCGGTCTCGGTCACGTTCAGAACGTCACCGGCCTCGGGCGTACCATTGAGGCCCAGGACTTCGACCGGAACCGAGGGGCCAGCTTCCTTGACGCGTTCGCCCTTGTCGTTGATCAGCGCACGGACCTTGCCGTACTGTTCACCCACAACGAAGATATCGCCCTGACGCAGCGTGCCGTTCTGAACCAGAACAGTGGCCACAGGACCACGGCCCACATCCAGCTGCGCCTCGATCACGGCGCCCTGGGCGGCGCGGTCGGGGTTGGCTTTCAGTTCCAGAATCTCGGCTTGCAGCGCGATGGCCTCCAGCAGTTCGTCCAGGCCCTGACCGGTGATGGCCGACACTTCGACGTCCTGAACTTCACCCGACATCTTCTCGACGATCACTTCGTGTTGCAGCAGGTCGGTGCGGACCTTGTCCGGGTTCGCGTCCGGTTTGTCGATCTTGTTGATCGCCACGATCATCGGCACTTCGGCCGCCTTGGCGTGGTTGATCGCCTCGATCGTCTGCGGCATCACCGCGTCATCGGCCGCAACCACCAGAACCACGATATCCGTGACCTGGGCACCGCGCGAGCGCATCGAGGTAAAGGCCGCGTGGCCCGGCGTATCCAGGAAGGTCAGCGTGGTGCCGCCATCAGTTTCGACCTGATAGGCGCCGATATGCTGGGTGATGCCACCGGCCTCGCCTGCGACGACCCGCGCATCGCGGATCGCGTCCAGCAGCGAGGTCTTACCGTGGTCAACGTGACCCATGATCGTAATGACCGGCGGGCGCGGTTGCAGATCTTTTTCGCTGTCTTCGACCTCTTTGATGACGTCCTCGACATCCGAATCGGAAACACGGGTGACCTTGTGGCCGAACTCTTCGATGATCAGCTCGGCTGTATCGGCGTCGATGGTCTGGTTCTGCGTCACCATCATGCCCATCTGCATAAGGGATTTGACTACATCGGCCACGCGCTCGGCCATACGGTTCGCCAGTTCCGAAACCATGATCGCTTCGGGCAACTGTACGTCGCGGATCACCTTTTCGCGCTCGACCGGGCCGCCCATGGCTTTCTGACGCGCACGCTCCTGCTTGCGCTTCATCGACGCCATCGAGCGCTGACGGTTACCTTCGCCACCGGTGGCCTGACCCAGTGTCAGCTTGCCGGACCTGCGGTTGTCGTCACGCCCTTTGCCGCGACCACGTTGTTCGCGTTCGCGATCCTGCTTGCGCGGAATCGCCGCTGGCGCAGGCTTGCTGGCCGGGCTGCGGGCCGCCTTGGGTTCTTCGGGGGTCGGGGCCTCAGCGGCGCGTTTGGCGGCTTCTTCCGCCTCTTTGCGCTTGCGCTCTTCGTCTTCTGCCTTCTGGCGCGCACGTTCTTCGGCCTCACGCTGTTCGCGTTCCTTGGCCTCTTGCTCGGCACGGCGGCGGGCGCGTTCTTCTTCACGCGCCTTTTCTTCCGCCTCGCGGGCAGCAGCCTCGTCGGCCTCCCGCGCCTTGGCGGCCTGCAATGCCTTCATGCGGCGCGCCATTTCGGCATCCGAGATGCCGGCCGGACGACGTGAAGGATCACCCGACGGCGCAGCGCCGCCACCTGGCTTGCTGGCACCCGGCTTGGGAACCACCACGCGTTTGCGTTTGGTTTCCACCACGACATTCTTGGTGCGTCCGTGGCTGAAACTCTGTTTCACATTTCCGGGGCGTGCCCCGCCACGAAGACCCAATGTCTTTTTGCCGTCACTATCGCTCATAAAGCTTCTTACCCTTCCGAGCGGCCCTTGCCGCCGTCATCCGTTTCGCGCAAGCCACGCAGGCGCTGCGCTTCCTCTACAACACGTTTGGCGAGTCCGCCAGAGGCCAGAGCCGCATGAATCACGGTTTGGCGCCCAAATGCCTGTCCCAACTCGTCCGCCGTCAGCCAACCGATGTATTTTCCAAAATGCGGCGTGCTCAGTTTCGACTTGCCGCGCCCCGATCCATCGGTGGCCTGAATCAGTACCTGGGCCTCTTCCCGGTCCAGCCACGTCTTGACCTTTTCGTAGCCGGCGACCGCATCGCCGGACTTGCGGGCCAAGCTCAGCAGTTCAATCACCCGGCGCGAAATCTGCCGCTCGACCTCATCCGCCAGATCCTGCGGTATGGTCACCTGAGCCTTGAACCCGCGTGCAAACAGTTTCTTGCCCACGGCCCGGTCCAGTGCGGCGCGATCCGCCGCCACATAGACCCCACGTCCCGGCAGTTTCGCCGCGACATCCGGATAGACCTGACCGTCCGGCCCCGTCACAAAGCGTATCAACCCATATTTAGGCTGAACTTCGCCCGTGGCGATGCACTTGCGTTCAGGTCCTTCGGACCGGTCTTTATGGACGCCACCGCGACCCATTCACGCCACCCGAGGCCTGAAATCAGGCCTCGGCCTCCTCGTCTGCAATTTCACTGTCTTCTTCGGCCTGCTGCAGTTCGGCCGGGTCAACCCAACCCAGCATGATGCGGGCCGTCATGACCAGATCCTGTGCTTCTTCCAGCGTGACGCCGAAAGGCTCCAGAACACCGTCATCCTTGATGCGTTCGCCGTCGACCGTGGTCCAGCCACCGGCCAGTTCCCAGTCCGCGCAGGTCGCGAAGTCTTCCAGTGTCTTCACATCGTCCTTGGCCAGCGCCTCAACCATCTGGGGTGTCAGGCCTTCGAATTCAATAAGGCTATCCTCGGCGCCCAGGGCGCGGGCAGCATCCAGCGCGGCCTTGGCCTGTGCTTCCAGGAATTCCCGCGCGCGGGTTTGCAGTTCCTGCGCGGTGCCTTCGTCAACACCGTCAATGACCAGCAGCTCGTCGATCTCGACGTAAGCCACCTCTTCGAGGTTGGTGAAACCCTCTGAGACCAGCAACTGAGCAAAGAATTCGTCCAGATCCAGGCTTTCCATGAACAGCTTGGTGCGGGCTTCGAATTCCTTCTGACGACGCGCCGACTCTTCGGCCTCGGTCATGATGTCGATGTCCAGACCGGTCAGCTGGCTGGCCAGACGCACGTTCTGACCCCGGCGACCGATGGCAAGGCTCAATTGTTCCTCGGGGACCACAACCTCGATCTTGCCGGCTTCTTCGTCCAGAACCACCTTGGAAACCTCGGCGGGTTGCAGCGCGTTCACCAGGAATGTCGGCTGATCTTCGTTCCACGGGATGATGTCGATCTTTTCGCCCTGCAGCTCGTTCACGACGGCCTGCACGCGGCTGCCGCGCATACCGACGCAGGCACCGACGGGATCAATTGAGCCGTCATAGGAAATCACGGCAATCTTCGCGCGCGAGCCGGGGTCACGGGCCACGGCCTTGACCTCAATGATGCCGTCATAGATTTCCGGCACTTCCATCTTGAACAGCTCAGCCATGAATTCCGGCGCGGTACGCGACAGGAAGATCTGGTGGCCGCGAACCTCGCGGCGGACTTCCTTGATATAAGCGCGCACACGGTCATTCGGGCGATAGCTTTCGCGGCCAATCTTGTCGTTGCGGCGCAGAACGGCCTCGGCACCACCCAGATCGACGATGACATTGCCGAATTCTTCGCGCTTGACGGCACCGTTGATGATGGTTCCGGCGCGATCCTTGAATTCTTCGTACTGACGATCACGCTCAGCCTCGCGGACCTTCTGCAGGATCACCTGTTTCGCCGACTGGGCAGCGATACGACCCATTTCGACCGGCGGCACCTCTTCAGCGAAGACGTCACCGACTTGCGGGTCTTCCATGTACTGCTTGGCCTGCTCGACGGTGAACTCGGCCTGATAGTTTTCCAGCTCGTCATCCTCGACCACGGTACGAACGCGGGTAAAGGTGGCCTTGCCGGTCTTACGGTCGATGCTGACGCGAATGTCCATCTCGGCGCCGTAGCGGCTCTTGGCGGCGCGGGCGAGCGATTCTTCCATCGCTTCGACAACCAGACCGGGGTCGATCATCTTTTCGCGGGCCACGGCCTCGGCGGTCTGCAGCAGCTCCAGCTGGTTGGCTGAGGTGATTGCCATCAGTTCGTCTCCTCTTCGGACCCTTCGGTCTCAATATCGTCGAAAGCGTTTTCGTTCAGGGCACCGGCATCCTTGCGCTGGCGCAGCATTTCCTTGATCAGGTCGTCGGTCAGGACCAGCTTGGCGTCGCTCAGCCAGTCGAACTGCAGACCGATGGTGATCGTTTCTGACCCTTCGGGGATGTTTATCAGAACCTCGTCCCCTTCGATCCCGGCCAATTCACCCTTAAAGCGGCGGCGGCCGTCGATCAGCTCGGCAGTTTCGATCTTGGCTTCATACCCTTCGAAAGTCTCAAAATCCTTGAGACGAGTCAGAGGGCGGTCGATACCGGGGCTGGACACTTCCAGCGTATAGGTGTCAAGGATCGGATCCTCGACATCCAGCGTGGCGCTGACCGCGTTTGAAATCTCGGCGCAATCATCCACTTCGATACCGCCATCGGGCTTGTCGGCCATGATTTGCAGCGTGGTCTGTTTGCCGCTCATCAGGCGAATACGGACCAGCTCATACCCCAGATCCTCAATCACGGGGGTAATGATCTCGGCCAGTCGCCGATCGATGGCAGCTTTGGCTATCAGGTCGTTTGTCATCAGGTTCTCTACCCATGAATCGGGCACAAAAAAACGGGCGCGCGGCCCGTCGATCTTTTCCGGTGGAGCCCCGGACCCTAGCCCGACACGCCGCTGTTGAAACTGCATATACGCAGGGTTTTCCGAAACTGCAACCCCCGGCAGTTCACACTGAATGGAATTACGCCACCCACCACCTTTCGGCGATGCGCCCGTCGTCGAGCGCGCGGCCCTTTCCGATCTGGCGGGGCATTCCCACATGAGCAGCCAGCGCCAGTGCCATCTCCGATTCGGCGGGATAAAACCGCAAACCTCTCTGGCCCTTCAGCCCCTCCGAGGCAGGCAAGGCAGCGATGTCGACATACCCATCCCGCAATGCTTCAGAGCGGACATTTGGATCCGGAATGACGATGATTTCCACGGAGTCCGCCCAACCGGCCTGTCCGTCCTTGTAGTGGCCGCTCACCTTGCGCCCGAGGAAATGGCGGCCATCCTCGGCACGCTCGACACGGTAACACCCCGTCCCGTTCGCGGCGTGCAGTGGCGTGACCCCCTGCCCCTTGCGTGTAATGACAAACCGACTGTCGGCCAGAAGAAACGGCAGGCCCGGATTGGCCGCGGCCAATTCCAATCGTATCGAAGTCAGGGAAAGCGGTTCGGCCTGTCCGACTTCTTCCAGAACGGCCAGAACATCACCCATTTCCAAAACCGCGCCATCGTGAAACAGAACATTCTGTCGCAGCTCGAAATTCCAAACGCGCGCCTCGGCATCGGTTTGCCAACTGGTTGCCAGTTCTCCACGCAAGGTGCCATCCGGCGCAATCTCGGTCAGCGTATCGAACACCGCGCCGCGCGCCACTTGCTCGAGGCTGTCATCACGGGGCACGGCCAACCGCAAAGCCCCGCCCGATTTCGGCGTATCCGCCAGCGAAGCTCCGGTCGCCGCCAGCAGAGCGGCGGCGGCACCCGACGCAAACAGGGCTCGGCGGTCGATCCGTGTCATGCTACAGCCTCCTCGGCCACACGGTCCATGATACGGACCAGTTCGGCGCTAATTCCGGGCTCAGAGAGGGCGTGGCCTGCCTGCCGCACCATTTTCAGCTCGGCGTTGGACCAACGGTCGGCCAGATTCCAGGCTGCCTGCGGCGGGCAGATCATGTCATAGCGACCTTGAACGATATGGCCGGGAATATGTGCGATCCGATCCATCCGATCCAGAATCTGGCCGTCTTTCTCAAGAAATCCACCATTCATGAAATAGTGGTTTTCAAGCCGAGCAAAGGCGCGCGCATACTCTCCGGGGCTTTCCCCGGTCGATCCGTTGGAATGGATCGAAGCCAGCGCATTCTCCCAACTGGACCAGGCGCGGGCATACAGGATTTCGGTCGCGCGATCGCCTGAAAACAGGCGTTTGTGATAGGCGGTGATTGTATCGTGCAGTTCAGATTCGGGCAGCAGGGACGTGAATTTCGCCCACTGCTCGGGCCAGAATTTTCCGGCCCCACCGCCATAGAACCAGTCCAGTTCGGCCTTTGTCATCAGGAACACGCCACGCAGCACCAGACGGGCAACGTGATCCGGATGGGCCTGCGCGTAGATCAGCGCCAAGGTGGCCCCCCAGCTGCCGCCAAAAACGATCCACTCATCTATGTCCAGCAAAACCCGCAAGCGTTCGATATCGTCAACCAGATGCCATGTCGTGTTGTCCTCGACCGCAGCGTGGGGCCGGGACCGGCCACAGCCGCGCTGGTCGAAAAGAATCACCCGGTAAACATCAGGATCAAAATAGCGGCGCATCGCCGGACTGCAGCCGCCACCCGGGCCGCCATGCAAAACCACGACCGGTATCCCGTCGGGATTGCCGCATTGTTCCATATAGATGCGATGCCCGTCGCCCACATCCACCATCCGCTGATCGAACGGGTCGGTCGGCGGGTAGAGATATTGAACTGCGCGCTTTTGGTCCGGGTACTTGTCCATTATTGGCCTATATAGTCCTTACGGGTAAAAGAGCATACGGAGACAGGAATGCAAGCGCATCCGAACACGGTCGACCCTTCCGAGATCGCAAAATTCGAAGCGATGGCCGCGGAATGGTGGGATCCGCATGGTAAATTCAAGCCATTGCACATGCTGAATCCGTGCCGTCTGGACTATATCACACAACAGATTGCGGGCGAGTTCGATCGCGACCTGAAGGACCCTGATCCCTTTGAAGGCCTGCGTTTGCTGGATATCGGATGCGGTGGCGGATTGCTGAGCGAGCCGATGTCCCGACTGGGGGCCGAGGTCGTCGGCGCCGACGCCGCCGCAGGCAACCTGCCCGTCGCACGTATTCATGCGGAACAATCCGGGCTGCAAATCGACTATCGCCACACAACGGCCGAATCGCTGGCCGAGGCAGGCGAACAGTTCGACGTTGTCCTGAACATGGAAGTTGTCGAACACGTTGCTGATCCGCTCAGCTACCTGACGGCGACCCAGCACCTGCTAAAACCCGGCGGACTGCAGATCTGTTCGACCATCAACCGCAATCCGAAATCCTACGCCATGGCGATTATCGGAGCCGAAGTGGTCATGCGCTGGCTGCCGCGCGGCACCCATGAGTGGCACAAGTTCATCACACCAGACGAATTGTTCGACCTGCTGCGCCAGGCAGGGCTGGACCCGGTCGACCGCAAGGGGTTCGTGTTCAACCCAATCCTGTGGAATTGGTCAATTTCCGACCGCGACCTCAGCGTGAATTACGTGACCGCAAGCGTGAAGCCGGGGTGAGCTGATCGAGATGGGGGCAAGCGCCCATCTGACGCTGGATGCCGAATTGCCCCTATTCACCCTCAAGCTGCAACCGCAAATCCCGCAACACGGGCAGGGTGCTGCGGACCCGCTCCAGACCCAACTCTCCGACCACTCGGTTGATCAGCGGTGCAATCGACGAAATCGCCTGATCGCGCGCTCGGCGGCCGGCGGGGCTGATCGCCACCATCTTACGACGGGCATCGTCCCAGTCGGGTCGAATGTGGATGTATCCGGCCCATTCCAGCTTGGCCAAAGTGTTGGTCATCGCACCTCGGGTCACATGGAATGTGTTGGCCAGTTGCGCCGGGCTGCGCTCGTCTCCGACAAAGACCAGATGGTTCAGCACCGAGAAATGCGAGATCTCCATGCCCTTGGGCAGCACCCGGCTGAGCCGGTTTCGCAAAAGCTGATCGGCGGTCAGGATCTCGCTGAAAAGCGTGACCGCAAGGGCATTTTTCTCGTCCGTCATATTCCGGTTCTGGATCAGGGCCCGTCGAAAGGCCGCACGTGAGTCAATGAGGGCACACGGCTGCGCGCCTGTGTCACAGAACTATCATCCAAATCGAAAATGTGAATGCCCGGATCGTTACCTGCGTCGATCAGCACCTCTCCCCAAGGGGCCACAACCATGCTGTGGCCATAGGTATGACGCGTCCTGCCGCGGGTTTTCGGATGCTCACCCGTTTGTGCCGGGGCCAGAACCCAACAGCCGGTCTCAATCGCGCGCGCGCGCAACAACGGTTCCCAATGGGCCGCGCCGGTAACCGGTGAAAAAGCCGCCGGAACAGTCAGAATCCGCGCGCCGGACTGCGCCAGCGCCGCGTAAAGTTGCGGGAAGCGAATGTCATAGCAGACAGTCATGCCAACCTTGCCGAAATCGGTCTCGGCAATCACTGCCTTGTCGCCTGGCCGATAGTTCCTGGATTCGCGGAAGGTCTCAGACTCGGTGACCTGCACGTCGAACATGTGAATCTTGTCATAGCGGGCCACGATCTGACCCTTCGGTTCGATCAGGAAGGACCGGTTGGCGAATCGCCCATCTGCGTCATGGGTCCTGACCGCCAGCGAGCCGATCAGCAGCCAGACACCAAGCGTGGCGGCCTGTTCTCGCAGGCCGGCCAGCGTGATGTCATCTTCTTCGTGCTGCAAAACTTCGCGCTGCCGTGTGGTGCTTGTCGAGACGCAATTCGTGACCTCGGGCGTCAGGACAAACTGCGCGCCCTGCGCTGCCGCATCGGCCATCATGGCGCGCACCATAATGAGGTTTTCTGCCGGGTCATCCGACGAAGTGATTTGCAACAGCGCCGTTTTCATCAGGCCGCCAGCAGACGGTCCAGCTTGCCCTGCCGGTCCAGCTCGTACAGGTCATCGCAACCGCCGACATGGATGTCACCTACAAAGATCTGAGGCACCGTGCGTTTACCCGAGGCCCGTTTGATCATCTCTGGTTTTCGCTTGGGGTCCATCAGGACATCGATTTCTTTGAAATCGATACCCTTCTGCTTGAGCAGGCGTTTGGCAGCGTGGCAAAAGCCGCATAGCGGCGAGGTGTAGATTTCTACCGGCTTCATGTTCCGTTCCCTAGATTTCGCGCAATCTTGAGCGAATTAGGCATCCTTGGCAACGCGCGCCAGTACCAACACGAAAATATGATTTGCCCCCGCGATCTGGCATGCCCGGGTACAGGCTGCCAAAGTCGCGCCGGATGTCATCACGTCATCCACCAGAAGGATATCGCGGCCTGTCAGCAGGTTTCGCCGCTTGGGGTGAACTGCGATCGCATCAGACAGGATGTCCGCCCGTTCCGCTGCGGTTTTGCCATCCAGAACCGGGGTTTTTGTTCGACGCACCAGCAGGTCCGGACACATGTCCAGGCCGGTTTCACGGGCCAGACTTTGCGCCAGCAGGGCAGACTGATTGTATCGCCGTTTCAGCAGGCGCGACCAGTGCAACGGGACAGGTGCGATCAGCATCTCGTCGCGAAGCAGATCTTGGCCTGCCCGCGCCATCCAAAGGGCCGCTGTTCGGGCCAGTTCGGGCCTGTCACCGTGCTTGAAGCTCAGGATCAGCGATCGTGCCTGACCCTGATACAACAGCGCTGCGCGCCCGTCCCTCCATGGTCGGGGGCTCGCCAGACAATCGTCGCACTCGATTCTGTGACCATCCGCCTCGCCCTCTATCGGCATTCCGCAGGTTTCGCAGACGGTCCCGCCGATAAATGGTGTGTCACGCCAACAGGAGCCGCACAAACCAAAGTCGGATTCCGTCAATACGCCGCATCCCAGGCAACGCGGCGGGTAGATCAGTGCAACAACGGTTTGAATCCGCTGCCACATGCGATACTTGCGACCCATGAAACTGCCTGCCGACACTGCACCCTCGCCGTTTGATCGCTCGATACTGACCATGCGCCGCGCCCGTGCCCGGGACGATGCGTTGTTCCTGCATCACGCTGCCATGGATGAGGTGAAGGATCGGCTTTTGATGGTTAACAGAACCTTTACAGCACCGGCGATTATCACTCCGTTCCCGCATCTCTGGCGCGATTTTCTGCCCGCTGCTACCACCATAGCGGATAGTGAGGTTCTGGAGCTGGAGAGTGGATCGCATGATCTGGTTATTCACGCGATGGCGCTGCACTGGGCCAATGACCCGGTCGGGCAATTGATCCAATGCCGTCACGCCCTGCGCCCGGACGGGCTGCTGCTGGGCGTCTGTCCCGGTGGTGAAACCCTGCACGAACTGCGTGCAGCCCTGGGCCAGGCAGAGATCGAAGTAACCGGGGGGCTCAGCCCCCGCATCGCCCCGATGGCAGAACTGCGGGATCTGGGTGGGCTATTGCAGCGGGCCGGATTTGCATTGCCCGTGGCCGACAGGGCTACCGTGACAGCGGAATACCGTGACCTGATGCACCTGATGCACGATCTTCGCGCAATGGGTGAGACCAATATTCTGACCGCCCGTCTGAAATACCCGACTCAACGCCTTATCTTTGACAAAGCCCAGACCATCTACAACCGCCACTTTGCGTCGCCTCAGGGCCGTCTGCTGGCGACGTTCGAATTGATCTGCCTGACAGGCTGGTCCCCGCACGACAGCCAACCGCAACCGTTGCGCCCCGGGTCCGCCCGCATGCGACTAGCTGAAGCTTTAGGGACAAAAGAAGGCAAACTGTCCGATTGACCGCCGGGCATTTCCGTTTATCTCAGGCCGGACCACAAAAACTCAGGAAGCTTAAATGACTGACGCAACCCGCCCCGACCATGCACCAGCCGACCACCCAAAGGTCAAAACGGGCCGCGTCGGAATCCTGCTGGCAAATCTCGGCACGCCGGATGACTACAGCTATTGGCCGATGCGGCGTTATTTGAACGAGTTTCTGTCGGATCAACGCGTGATCGACTATCCAAAGTGGAAGTGGCAACCGATCCTGCAGGGGATCATCCTGACCAAGCGCCCGTTCAGCTCGGGTGAGGCCTACAAATCGATCTGGAATCACGACGAGGGCGAAAGCCCGTTGATGACGATCACCAAGGACCAGACAGCCAAGCTGCGCAACGCAATGCAAGATCGTTACGGCGATCAGGTGATGGTCGATTTCTGCATGCGCTATGGCAACCCTTCGACCAAGTCCAAAGTAAGCGAGATGGTGGCGGCGGGCTGTGACCGCATCCTGTTCTTCCCGCTCTACCCGCAATACGCGGGAGCCACGACAGCGACAGCAAATGATCAGTTCTTCCGGGCGCTGATGGAGGAGGTCTGGCAACCGGCCACCCGGACCGTACCCGCGTATTTTGACGAACCTGCCTACATCGACGCATTGGCGGGGTCGGTTGAGCGCGCTTATGCAGAGATGGAGACGAGGCCCGACATTCTTGTCTGTTCCTATCACGGGATGCCGGAACGCTATTTGCAGCAAGGCGACCCCTATCACTGCCAATGCGCAAAAACGACCAGATTGCTGAAAGAGCGGCTGGGCTGGACAGACGATCAGCTGGTTTCGACGTTCCAGTCCAGGTTCGGACCCGAGGAATGGCTGAAGCCCTACACCGTCGATCACGTCGCCGATCTGGCGCGGCAGGGCAAAAAGAACATCGCGGTAATCGCCCCGGCCTTTTCAGCCGACTGCATCGAAACGCTGGAAGAAATCAACGAAGAAATTCGGGAAAGCTTTGAGGAGGCCGGCGGCGAGGGCTTTACTTATATCCCATGCCTCAACGCCGATGATTCGCATATCGCCGCACTTGGCGCGGTGATCGAAGACAATCTCAGGGGCTGGCTGGACTGAACGACCCACGGACCGGACACAAAAAAAGGCGATGGATAAATCCACCGCCTTTTCTTTGATCAGCTTGTCGAATTAGCTTGCTGCAACAGCTGCGGCAACAACAACCAGCAGGATCAGCGGCAGGATGATACCCTGCGACGAACCTTGGGTTTCTTCGACAACGACAGGTGCCTCTACAACCGGCTC
Organism: Ruegeria sp. K7; assembly: GCF_056531785.1. Lineage (NCBI taxonomy): Bacteria > Pseudomonadati > Pseudomonadota > Alphaproteobacteria > Rhodobacterales > Roseobacteraceae > Ruegeria > Ruegeria sp. K7. The sequence goes on along the minus strand of NZ_JBQFMJ010000016.1, from coordinate 96,793 downwards.
TTCCAGGTTGCCAGCATAGGCAGTCGAAGCAGCAGCGGTCAGAGCAGCGGCGAGAACGAGTTTTTTCATATTAACCTCCAGAATTTGCGTGATTCCGATTAGTGGAGTCACACATCTAAGACTTACCTCGTGTTTTTTTCTAATCAGCAATGCGCAGGGATTGCAATTGCAACTTGATCGCCAAGCGGGTTCGTGCATGAAAATGTCGTCAAATTAGCAACACTTGCGTGCCAACCTTCGCCATAGAAAACAGCTCGGCAATGTCCTCGTTGAACAGGCCGATACAGCCGTTTGAAGACCGGCGCCCGATTTTGCGCGTGTCATGGGTGCCGTGAATGCGATAATATTTCCAGCTCAGATACAAAGCATGTGTTCCCAAAGGGTTATCCGGACCAGGCGGGATATAGTCGGGCCATTCCGGATTTCGCTTCTTCATCGACGGCGTCGGCGACCAGCTTGGGCCTTCGACCTTCCGGATCACGCTCGTCCGTCCGCGGCGGGTCAGTTCTTCGGTCAATGGAACCGAAGATGGGTAGAGTTTGTATACAGATTGATCATCTGACCAATAATGCAGCGCCCGCGAGACGGTATCGACCAAAATGGCACCGTTTCTGGTATTGGAAAAATAGGGCTGCCAGTCCAACGCCCGGAAGCCCGAAACATTGCGGCGAACCGCCGGTTCTGCTTCCGGAGCAGGACGCAATGGGTCTCCGGGAATGTACTGGGCGATTGCCGGCGTGGCCAGCACGGCCGTCGCACCTGCCAGAAATCCGCGGCGGGTCGAGGGCTGAATACGTTTTTTGACCATGACAAAGGGTCCTTTGCTTAGGTGACTTGGAAATTTCGGATCATTTTATTGCCAGAATGCTTCAGTCGCAAATCAAACCGGCAGAATCACGCGGGTTGTGGCCATTGTACGTTTGCCCAGCGCGTTCAGTCACGCTATGCCCGTTGATAACACAATTATCAGGTCGATCATGACGCGTATCCTTTCTCTGCTAGTTATTTGCCTTGTCGCACTGGCGGCATGCACGGACACCTCAACCACAGCCTTGGGGGCCGACGGGCGGCCGTTGCCGACAGTCTACAAGATTCGCGGCAGCACCGATAAACTACAATTCCGCATGTTGGATTCGGTGAATGCACTCCGTCAGGCCTCGGGCCTGCAACCGGTTCAACTGAATGCCCAACTGAATGCGGCCGCAGCCACCCATTCCAAAGACATGGCCCGTCAGAACCGCCCCTGGCATTTCGGATCGGACGGATCCTCGCCCATCGATCGCGCCGCGCGCGCAGGCTACTTCGGGACCTTCCTGGGCGAAGCGATATCGGAAACCTACGAGACCGAGACCGAAACCCTGGCCGCATGGATGCAGGAGCCCGGCCCGCGCGCCGTCATCATGGATCCGAAGGCAAGCCAGATGGGCTTTGCCTGGCATCAGGAAAAAGGCGGCAAAATCTGGTGGACACTGGAAATGGGCACAGGCGGCTGATCGCCTCGGGCCGCAACAAAGCCTCCGGATAGCGGGGGCTTTTTCAATAGAGCCAGGTTACGCAGCCTGCATCGACTGCGCTTCAGTCAGAATGGCATAAAGTTTGACGGGGTCAGGATTTGCCCGCAACTTTGCGCAGACAGATGTGTCACGCAAGGTCCGCGACACAAGCGCCAAAGCCTTGAGATGATCGACACCCGCTTCTTCCGGCGCAAACAACGAAAAGGCAATGTCGACTGGCTGACGGTCGACCGAACCGAAATCAATAGGCTTTTCCAGCATGACGAATACGCCCGAAACGGCCTGAAGCTGCGGCAATCTCGCATGTGGTAGCGCCACGCCATGGCCAACCCCGGTCGGGCCGAGGCTTTCACGCTCCAGCAGGCTGTCCACAACTTCCTGCGCGTCCAGCCCAAGGGTGGCGGCAGCGACATCGCTGATTTCCTGAAACAACCGCTTCTTGCTGGAAGCAGATGACAATACACGTACGGCTTCGGGCTTCAGTATGCTCGACAGCTCCATGATCACGCTCCATGACGTTGCCCCGGCCAAAACCGGGGCCCGTCTTTCAATCTTGCCTGTTACGGATCGATCCACCCGATATTGCCGTCATCCCGGCGATACACGACATTCAATCCGTCCTTGTTTTCATTACGGAACACCAGCACCGGGGCGCCTGCAAGTTCCATTTGCATAACAGCTTCGCCAACGCTGAGAGATGGTATCTTTGTTTCCATCTCAGCCACAATCATAGGCTGCAGCGATTCGGGTTCGTCAGCCGTCTCCGATTCATTAGAGGCGAGGATATATGAGGACGCGCCGAAGAGTTCAACCGGCTCGGATCGATCCTTATGGTGGTCTTTCAGGCGGCGCTTGTATCTGCGCAGTTGTGTCTCCATTTTGTCGCAGCAAGCCTCGAATGCCGCATATATCTCGATTGCGTGGGCCTTGGCCTGGGCGGTTAGGCCCGTCGACAGATGCACCGTGGTCTCGCATACATATTCATGCGCTGAACGGGAAAAGACGACGGCGGCGTCCGTCGGGCGCTGGGCATACTTACCCACAACCTCGCCCAGCTCGGTCTGCACGTGGGTCTGCAGCGCCGCGCCGATGTCGATCTGTTTTCCGCTGATTTGGTAACGCATGTGATCTCCTTCACAATTCACACCCATTCTGACGCCACGTTACGCGGCGAGCTTGTTTTTATCGGGTGGGGGGTAGCGACATGTTTTGTGGTTGTCTGCCATCGCGCCCTTCGGAGAAGGGATATCGTGATCCAGACTGGAGCCGCAAAACTGCCATGAGCCAATTGAGCCAAGAGGCGGCGGAAGAGTCAATCAAAACAAAAGCGTATTTGTGTAATTTCCGACATGCAGCAAGTGCAGATCAGCGCAAGCCTATGAAATCCTGAAGTTTTCACCCAGATACACGCGGCGCACATTCTCGTTTTCAACAACTTCGTCCGGCGTGCCGGACATCAGCATCTTTCCGTCATGCAGGATGTAGGCCCTGTCCACAATTTCCAGCGTTTCGCGGACGTTGTGATCCGTGATCAAAACACCAATTCCGCGCTTTTTCAGGTCGGCAACCAAATGCCGGATATCCCCAACACTGATAGGGTCCACACCCGCAAACGGTTCATCCAAAAGCAAATACTTGGGATCGGCAGCCAGGCAGCGGGCGATTTCCACCCGGCGTCTTTCCCCCCCTGACAAAGCCAGGGCCGGGGCCCGCCGCAAATGCTCGATCGAGAAATCGGACAAAAGTTCTTCCAAACGTTCCTTGCGGCGATGGGCGTGGCTGACGGTTATGTCCAGCACAGCGGCGATATTGTCCTCGACGCTCATGCCGCGAAAAATCGACATCTCCTGAGGCAGATAACCGATCCCCATCCGGGCGCGCCGGTACATCGGCAAAGTCGTGACATTGTGCCCGTCCAGCGTGACCGTGCCCGCCTCGGGGAAAACCAGCCCGGCGACAGAATAGAACGTCGTCGTCTTGCCCGACCCGTTGGGACCAAGCAAAGCCACAACTTCGGACCGGCCCAGTGTCATCGAAACATCCCGGATCACGGTCTTCTTGCGATAGGACTTTCGCAGTTTCTCGATTCTGAGACCCGAGGTGCCGTCGGCAACGGATAAGTTGGGTCGTGCCATCAGTTGTTGCCCTGTTGCAGGATCGTTTTCACCCGACCGGTCATGGTTGCGGTACCTGTGGTCAGGTTGGCATTCATCTGATCGCCGCTGATGACGCTTGGCCCCTGTGTCAGAAGAACATTGCCCTTCATCAGGATCACACCGGAATCAATCGTATATTCGGCCCAATCCCCCTGCGCCGCGTCGGGAGGGCTTACCAGAACCACGTCTTCCGTGGCCTCTAGCCGCTCGATCGCCGAACGCTCGTTGTTGTAGATGACCAGAACTCGTTCTGCAGTCAGACGCATTTCGCCCTGAATCACGATGACATTTCCCAGAAACTCGGCCGACCCGTTTTCCTGATTGACGTTGAGTGTTTCCGACGTCACTTCGACCGGCAAACTGGGGTCCGCCTTGGTCGACCCAAACGCCACCTGCGTTTCCTGCGCGGTCGCGGAAACGGCACTCGTCACCAGAGCGATGCAAACAAGGGCAATTCGAAAATCAAACACACTTCATCTTTCTGCTTTTGCCGGCTCATACACCAGCTTTACGCCATCTGTAAAAACAATATGGACCGGTCCGTCTTTTTTTTCAGTCCCAAATGTCATGCGCCCGGCCGAGAAATCACCGATCGGTCCGGTTCCGTTAACCTGACCCGGTGTATCCCCGCGGATTTCATCCAACGAGGTGTTCAGCAAATCCGTGGTGACCTGGATGCCGTCCGTGGTGGTTATGACTACGTCGCCGACAAAAGTTGCCGTCTTTTTGTCTGGTCGGATCATGCCCGAATTTGAATCCAATGTTATGACACCGCCATTCAACAGCCCCAGACGCCCCCGAAACTCGGCCGCGGTCGGGACAGATCCTTCGGCCCCTTTTGCCGCCTGTATGGCCTTGATGTGTACGTCTTCGCCCTTGCGGGTTGTGCCCCGGTAGTCGGGCTGGGTAATAACCTGGTCGGCAAGGCGATCGTTGATTTCCGTTTGCGGGAATGGAACCGACACGTCTGTCTCGATGCTGCGGGACAGAAGGAACACCGTGGACAGCATCAGGATAGCCACCAGTGGCAACAGCACCTTCAAGAACTGTACCATGCGGGAATAGCGGTCCACAGTTTCCACCTTTCAGCCCAACCCGACGCGCAGGCAATCGTGAATGTGCAAAATGCCTTCAGCCCGCCCGCCCGAGGCCGGATCGACCACAAACAAACAGGTAATCTTGGGCGTCTGCATCGTCATCAGAGCCACGGCGCTCTCGGCCAGTTCACCCGGTCCGATGGTACGCGGGTTCTCGGTCATCACCTGATCGACGGTCAGGTCAAGCAGACCCTGCATATGCCGCCGCAGGTCGCCATCGGTCACGATGCCCAGCAACCGCCCCTCGGCATCAATAACGCCGACAACGCCAAAACCCTTCTGGCTCATGACCAGCAACGCCTCGCTCATCGGCGTGCCCGAGGAAACGATCGGCGTGTCGGTATGCATCAGATCGCGAACCTTGCTGAGCTGCGCGCCGAGTTTGCCGCCGGGGTGGAAATCACGGAAGTTTTCGGGCCGGAAATCCCGGTACTTCATCAAGGCGATCGCCAGCGCGTCCCCCATTGCAAGCGTCAGCGTCGTCGAAATCGAAGGCACCATACCAAAGCCGCAGGCCTCACCCATCGACGGGATCAGCAGATGCACGTCCGCCTGTTTCATCAACGTGCTTTCGGGCTTGCTGGACAGGCCGATCAGAGGGATGCCGAACCGCCGGGTAAAGGCCAGAAGATTGGCCAGCTCCGGTGCCTCGCCCGAGTTCGAAATCGCCAGAACCACATCGCCCTTCGACACCATGCCCAGATCGCCGTGACTTGCCTCGGCCGGGTGCACGAAATAGGCGGGTGTCCCGGTACTCGCCAGCGTCGCCGCGATCTTGTGGCCGATATGGCCCGATTTGCCGATCCCGCTGACAATGATCCGACCGGTTGCCTGCAGGATCATCTGCACGGCAGTGGCAAAATTCTCATCCAGGCCGTCCGCCAGAACGTCAAGCGCACGGGCTTCGTCAGTGATGACCTGCCGCGCGGTTTTCAGAAAGGATTCGTTGTCAGTCATGAGTGCGCGAAAATATCCGTTTCAGGCCAGCCGGCGAGGTCCAGCTTGGCACGCATCGGCAGGAAATCAAAACAGGCCTGCGCCATCTCGGTCCGGCCCTCGCGTGCCAGACGACCGTTCAGCGCATCGCGCAACTGATGCAGGTACAGAACGTCCGAGGCGGCATAGTCCAGCTGAGCCTCGGTCAGGTTTTCCGCACCCCAGTCGCTCATTTGCTGCTGTTTCGAGATGTCGACGCCGATCAGTTCCTGGCACAGGTTCTTCAGCCCGTGTCGGTCTGTATAGGTGCGTACCAGTCGGCTGGCGATCTTGGTGCAATAGACCGGCGCCGCCAGCGCACCGAATGTGTGGTACATGGCCGCGATGTCAAATCGCCCGAAATGAAACAGCTTCAGCACATCTGGATTTTCCAGCATGGCACACAGGTTCGGAGCTGATGTCTGCCCATTTTCGACTTGAACGATATGGCTGTGCCCATCGCCACCCGACATCTGGATAACGCACAACCTGTCCCGATGCGGATTCAAACCCATGGTTTCACAGTCGATCGCCACGACCGGGCCCAAATCCAGCCCATCCGGCAGGTCGTTTTTGTACAAGTGGTTCGCCACGGATTTTTCCTTTGTTCGGTCTCAAACCACGAGATAGGAGGTTTGGTCCGCAAACTCAACGCCATCCATCGGGCGTGATTGTGACCAGGCGCTGCCGGGACGGGATTTTGCCGCGACACAAATGAGGTCAGCAGGAACTTGAGCATCTGTATGCTAATGCTCTAAACCTTGGCCACCATGGACAAACTTGATCGTAATATCGTTGCCGCACTTCAGCAGAACGCGCGTGAATCAACAACCCGGATCGCAGCAAAGCTGGGCGTGGCGCGCACCACCGTTCACGAGCGTATCAGCCGCATGGAAGATCGCGGTGTAATTGCAGGGTACTCTGTGGTTTTGCATAGCCCGCAAGACACGCCGCGTGTTCAGGTCATCGTTCTGCTGGAAGTGCAGCAAAAAGAAACGGCCCGCATCATCAAACGTCTTGAAGCCTATCCCGAGGTCAAACTGTGCCTGTCCATCAACGGAGAATTCGACCTGCTGCTGAGTGCCGAAGCACCGCATATCGAAGATCTGGACATCCTCGTCGACGAACTCGCCAAGATCCCGGGCGTCATGCGAACCAACACAAGCGTTGTGTTTGGCCGCCGGATCGACCGGAACTGATGCTGCGATAACCCTATGTAAACCGATGCGCGGCTAGCCTGCCCCGGACTGATCAAGATCCCGGACCGGCAGAATGCCCCATCGAATACTCCTTTTCCTTCTGATTTTGCTTTTTGCCGGGCGTTCGCTGCATGCACGACCCGACGCAAGAACCGCCGATCTGTGTGATCAGGCCATGAGGCAAGCCGCTTTGTCGGAAGGGGTTCCTCTGGATGTCCTGCGGGCCATCGCGCGCGTGGAATCCGGTCTTAATGTCGCTGGCACCCTGCGTCCATGGCCGTGGGCGATCAATGTCGAGGGGCAAGGTCTTTGGTTTGACACCGAGGTCGAGGCAAAATCCCATGTTTTCCAAATCTTCAAGGCGGGCGCACGCAGTTTCGACATCGGCTGCTTCCAGATCAACTATCGCTGGCACGGGCAGGCATTCCGGTCGATTGACGAAATGTTCGACCCGGATCAGAACGCCAGATATGCCGCCCGTTTTCTGAAAGGCCTTGTTGCAGAGTTTGCATCGTGGCCCGCAGCGGCCGGAGCTTATCACTCTCGCACTCCCGCTTTGGCCCAGACCTATTCCGAGCGTTTTCAGACCGAGTTGGCGCGCCTCAACGAGGACGAGCCGACAAGCTATGCGGCAGTTGCCCGCGATCCTTTCACACATTCCTCTGCTCCATTGCTTCCGTCGCGATCTGAAGCGCCAAAACGGGTAATGCTGGGGTCGCTGGTTCCGGTAGCGGATAGTGCCACCGCCTTTATCGTCTTCAACTAAGGGGGTGATCGTGTTCAGGTTCGATGCCCGCTCTGTGTTCTCGCCGACCGTCTTGCTGGCGCTGGCCTTGATGACGGTCATCGTGATGATGATCCTGCCAGTGCCCGCCTGGGTTCTGGATGTGGGGCTGGCAGCGTCGTTTGCGCTGGCTATTCTGATCTTCACCTTGACCCTGTTCATCGAACGCCCGCTGGATTTCTCATCTTTTCCAACGATCCTGCTGGCATCCCTGATGCTACGATTGTCGCTGAATGTTTCGTCCACCAAGCTGATCATCGGTCAGGGTCATTCGGGCACCAACGCCGCAGGTGATGTGATCGAGGGGTTTGCCCAATTCGTCATGGGCGGAAGCATCTTTCTGGGTCTCGTCGTGTTTGGCGTTCTGCTGATCGTTAACTTCATGGTGATCACCAAGGGCGCCGCCCGCATGGCCGAGGTCGGAGCCAGGTTTGCGCTGGATGGGATGCCGGGCAAACAACTTGCAATTGACAGCGACATGTCCGCAGGGGCCATCGACCATCAGCAAGCCAAGGAACGGCGCGAAACAGAACAGCAGGAAACGACTTTCTTCGGCTCGCTGGACGGTGCGTCCAAATTCGTCAAGGGCGACGCCGTTGCCGGGTTGCTGATCACCTTGCTGAATCTTGTGATGGGTTTGATCATGGGCGTGATCGTGCATGGTATGCCGGTTGCATCCGCCTTCGAAACCTATTCGATCCTGACGGTTGGTGATGGGCTGGTCTCACAAATCCCTGCGGTCATTATCTCAATCGCGTCCGCGCTGCTGCTGGCGCGGGGCGGCACGCAGGGGGCAACCGACAGCGCCATCTTCTCGCAATTGGGGCGGCACCCGGCTGCATTGGGCACAGTCTCGCTGCTGATGGCCCTGTTTGCGTTGGTGCCAGGCCTGCCGTTTCTGCCCTTCATTCTAGGCGCAGGTGTTTTGGGATACTCAGCCTAAAGCGTTTACAGCAAACAAAAATCCGAGCTGACAAAAGCGCACTCACCGGCACCCGAGACCGATGCCCCGGCTCCACAGGCCATCGGAGACATCCTGGAACTTGACGACGTTCATCTGGAATTCGCACCGGATCTGGTCAGCATGGTTCTAAACCCAGGCACCGGTCTGGACGCGCGGATCGCCAATATGCGGACATATGTCGCCTCTGGCTTTGGTCTGATCCTGCCCGAAATTCGGTTGACCGATCACGCCGATCTTCCAACCGGCACTTACGTTATCAAAGTTCAGGGCGTCGAACAGGCGCGCGGTGTTCTGAACCCCGATCTCGTATTGGCGCTGGTTCAGGAAGGGCCGGACATTCTGCCGGAAGGAAATGATGTGACCGAACCCGTCTACGGCGCACCGGCCCGTTGGATCCTGCCCAAAGATCAGGAGGCTGCGGCCCTGAGCGGCGCGACGATCGTCTCGCCCCCCGAAATCCTGGCGACCCATCTGCTTGAAATCATCAAGCAGAACTTCTCCCGACTGCTGACACTCAAGTCGCTGCGGCGTCTTTTGTCCGAAATGACTCCGCTGAGCGATCCGGGCCGGGCCGAGGCCAACCGCAAGTTGCTGGACGAACTGATCCCGGACAAGGTCCCGATCGATACATTACATTCCGTTCTGCGGCTGCTGCTGGACGAACGGGTGTCCATCCGAAACATGGCCCTGATCCTGGAAACCGTGGCCGAGGCCCGGCTGACCACAACTCTGCCCGAGGGGATTTGCGAACTGGTGCGCCAACGTCTCGGGTTCCAGCTGGTCGCCGACATGAAGCGCGAAGATGGGTCGATCCCACTGATCCAACTGGCACCGGAGTGGGAGGACACGTTCGCCACTTACCAAATCGACGCCCAAAGCGCAGGTCTCGACGTCGCGCTTCCGCCCAACCTGTTCAACAAGCTTGCAGACGGTGTCGTGCAAAGCGTTGCGCAAACCGCGGATCGGGGCGTGTTTGCGGCCGTTGTGACTTCGACCCGTCGACGCAGGTTGCTGCGCACGATCCTGCACGCACGCGGCATCTCGAACCCGGTTCTGTCATTTGAAGAAATCGGCTTGGAAGCCAGGCCGGCACTTGTCGGTACGGTGCCCGCGTGATCGGCCTGCCCCCTGACTTGCTGCCGTTTATCAGTAGCGAGCTTGAGCACTTGTTCGCCGTTTTCCTGCGGGTTTCCGCTTTGGTTTCCCTTCTGCCTGCCTTCGGAGAGCGCAGCATTCCGGCCCGCGTAAAACTGGCGATAGCAGTGGCATTTACGCTCGTGGTTTCTTCCGCAATTGACCCGTCCGGGGCGATGTCTGGACTGTTCCCCGTAGTGCGGCTGATCGGCACCGAAATCCTGACGGGTCTGGCACTTGGCTTAAGCTTGAGGCTTTTCGTGCTTGCCCTTCAGACAGCAGGATCAATTGCCGCTCAGGCGACATCGCTATCCCAGCTTCTGGGCGGGGCGGCAGAGGGCGAGGCCGCATCCGTTGTGCGCGGAGTTCCGACTTCTGGCGTCATTCCGTCCGGCGCCAAGGTTGAGCGTGAAATCGAATTTGAACTGTCGTCGCTCAGTCAAATCCGCCTGGCCCTACGAGAACCGGATTTCACAACGGGTGAACGAATCGAAACTGCAGTCAATTCAGAATTCCGAAAGGCAGTGGCCATCATGAGAGATTCCGGCACGGTGGAGTTAAGCATTCCCGCCACCGGCGCACGATCAGCTGCACATGCACTTCGACGCATCGAAAACATCCTGGTAGAGCCGGAAACCAAGGCTCGTGTCGTGGTTGATCAACGCTCGGGCACCATCGTGATGGGTCAAGAGGTGCGTATCTCGAGGGTGGCGGTATCCCAGGGCAATCTGACCCTCACCGTCGAAGAGGCTCCGATCGCAATCCAGCCCAACCCGTTCGCGCGTGGCGAAACGGTGGTCGTTCCCAGAACCGTCGCAGGTATTGACGAAGAAGAAGGCACCGGGCTGGCAGAAATACCCGAAGCGACAACCTTGTCAGAAGTGGTGGCCGGTTTGAACGCTTTGGGCGTTTCTCCAAGGGACATGATTGACATATTGAAGACGATCAAAGCCGCCGGTGCGCTGCATGCTGAATTCATTGTTCGGTGACACCAAGGCCGGCCCAGTCATATTCGGCCCCTACTTTGACTTCCAACTGTTCAGCCACCTGCGAAACCTGCTGCTGCGTTCCTCGATCGCGTCGCCTGCGGCATACAGGCCGTCTTCCACATTCTCCATCATTGGGTCGATGCGGGCTTCTCGGAACCTGCGCCAGCGCACCCAGATGGCCCAAACAAGGGCGAAGAAAACAGTCAGGAAGATGATGTTGAACCATGGAATGATCCGCACATCCGGGCTGTCGACCTGCCATATCTTAACGGCGTTCGGAAAGATCGAAAGGAATTCACTGCGCCAGCCGTAGTGACGTACCACCACCCAACGCGGCGCCTCGGTTGTTGATTTCAGGTCTGCCGCTTCTGCCTGCAGGTTCGAGGAGTTCAGCTTGAAATAGGGCGGCCAGCCCCAGCCTGTATCCTCGTTCCGATAGACCATGACCTTGCCGTTGGTCTTGCGGGTCTGGATGAAGAACACATCACGGTTCGGTGTGGTCGGGTCGCTGCCGACATCATGAACCGACCAGAAGATGCTGTTCTCACCGGGGTCGATCCGTTTTTCATAGGTGTCCGAGATTCGAACCACGTCATGCTGCGGCAGGGTGTAGTTCGACACCGCCGCGATCGTGCCCCAGAACAGGATGATGATGGCCCATTTGACATAACGCATTGGTCAAACCCTCACATGAAATTCGAAACATAAATCAGGATCGCGATCAGGCCCAGCGGCACGACATAGATCCCAAGGATAAGTTTGCGGCGAAACGATCCGTCGTACTTTTTCAGCCCGCGCTGGACAAAGGCGTCCCTGTCGCCTGTCATGCCCTTTTTCTCCCAATGCGCGATCAGTTTACCGCGTCGCACCCGGCGGGAATAGATTGATACGCCCACATACAAGACGGTCAGAACGATCAGCAACGGGATCAGAAAGCGGAGTGCGACCAACATTTAACTTCTCCCTACTGCGCCCCAGGGACCAACGCGCGCGATGATATCATCGCTGACCCGATCACTGCCACTCATGTCCGGCTCATGCCCGAACAGCGCGGCCCGGGCGCCTGCCTTGTCCACCTGATACTCTCGCGCAAGGAACTCGGCAACATAGGCTTTTTTTGTTTCCGGCCATGTCGCATAAGTGCGGTAGAACAGCTCTTTGTGGCAAATGAACATCTGGCGCGGATCCAGCGGGGCCAGTTCGGCCAGCAGCATATTCACCAGATCGCGGTGCGGCGTATCGGCGGCGCGCAAAGTATAGAAATAGGCCGGATGATCCGAAGTTACACGCGGCCAGGGCCCCCCGTCCGTCGCCCAGCGCAGCAACTGCGCCAGACCGTGATAAGCCTCGGGCAGACGGTCCGAATGGTTGCGCGCCAGACGGCGCATGTCCCTGCGGTCCAGCCCGGTCAGATCGACATCGGCATCCGCAGCAGCATCGATGGTCAGGAAATCCATCTTCTGCTGCAAGATCGCGGCGGCATCCACGCCGCGCGCCTTGACGATGGGTTCGACCAGATCGTTGTAGTCGAGAAATTTTGCAATTTGGTTCCGCTGCGACGGACCAAAGATGTACTTGATCGGCAGGCCATCCGGCCTGTCCCCCATACAAATCGCCGCCGGGTGATCCAGATCCGGGAACAGATACAGCCCGCCGAAATGCGCCGTCCAGAAGTTGCGCTGCTCGAATGCGGTGTGGCGCAGGCGGACGGGATTGCGCGTGACGTCCCCCGTCTCCTTGGCTGTCTCGATCATCTTCGCGATCAGAACATCATCGAACCAGGCATCCTCTTCGGTTTTGAACCGTTCGACCATCCCCGCCAGTTGCTGTGCCTTGCGCAGAGTGCCGCCCGCGGTGTCGGCCTCAATCTCGATCTTGCGCAGGTTCAGCAGATCGCGCGGCGTTGTGAGTTTGATGACCGAGTTCACCAGCTCTCCGGCCACCGCATCGGTGGCAGTCAGGGCGAAAAGCTGCGCCTCGTTCATCTCGATGAATTCGCGCAGGATATCGCGCGAGGTCGAGAATTTGACGTTCAGCAACGGCGCGCGTTTCTGCTCGGTCGTCAACAGAATGAACTGCCGGTTGACCCCGTTGGGGTTGAGGTAGAGCTCATCCTCCAGCTCAATCCCCACCTCCGGCGAATAGCCCGAGATATCGACATGAAAATCCGTCAGCTCTGTGGTTTTGCCCGCCAGATGCTGCAACGCGCGGTTATACCGCTCGACTAAGGCCGGGCTGGAGATGTGGACGAGGTTGCCGAACATCAGGCCTTGTTCGATGAGGCGGATCATTGTTTAGTGCCCTCCTCTATCCTACCTGAACAATCTTTGGCTTCAGAACCGCCTCTAGCTGCCTGAAACAACTGTTGTAGCGCTCTTTTCGATTCTCTGAATCTCTCCGACTTTTCAATACTTGATCGAGTTCTTTTTTTACTTCTTCTGTTGGGCGGAAACTACCGATTTCTACCTCGCGAAGATCATCTAGAGAGCAAATCAGCTCGTGTTCCAATTCAATAATTGGTTCACTTAACTGTCTTAGGTCCACGCCCCAACGCAGCTCGGCCTCATCGAACAGTCGAGCTTGTTTGTTTTCTGTTTCTTTCAACACCTGCCAATACAGAATGAGAGCTTCTGTTCGTTTTCCGTTCGCGCGTACGTTGTCGATCTGTTTTTTGCGTTCCGCGTTCTGGATCTCGGGCAAAACTGAATGAGGTGATCTAAAATAATTGTAGATTTCACGTCTTTCGCGAAATCGACCATACAATTCGATAGCGAGTTCGTAGTCATGCTGCCACTTAGTTTGTTTTTTCCAAGTATTCAGCCCAATCCAAGCGGCTATCGCTGCAGAAATCGCCGCCAAAGCTGTGACGGTATTGGCAATAGCTGAAACTATCTCGGCAAGACCTGGCGTCACCCCTTCCCCTCCAGATACCGCCGCTTGGCCTCTTCCATCCTGCCCATCTCACGCACCGCGTTCTCAATGGCGACCTCGTCGCTCTTGTCGGCATAGCGGAATTCGCTGTCGGCGTAGCGGTTGATCTCTTGGATCACCATGTCCACCGTAATCGGCTGGCGCAGGTCCTCGATCATCGCCCTTTTGGTGTCGTAATCGCGAAACAGGAACAGGTCGGGGTTCTCCATCCATTCGTCAGGCAGTTCGAAATCCATCGCGCGGACCTTGACCGCGTCGGTGATGTTCTTGATCGCACGACCGGTAAAGCGCTCATCCGCCTGCTGGATCGCCTTGAGGTAGGTGCCCAGCTTGGCGATGGTGTCCATCTGGCCGATCTGAGCAGAGACCCGGTCATAGACCTGTAGCAGCGCGTCCTCATGCGGGCGGGCGTGGCTTTCGAAGCTGGCGGCAACGGCCTTCTTGATTTCCTGCGCGGCATAGGCGTCGTGCTCGCCCAGCGGGATGTCGTGGTTGCGGCCCATCAGCAGGTGCAGGATGTCGATGTAATCCTCGCGCGTCTGCGGCCCGTCCACCAGGAACCGCGCCCCCGCCCGCTGGCGCAGGGCGTCGTCCACATTCTCGGGGTAGTTCGAAAACATGCCAAAAGTGCAGTTGCCGCGCACGACGGTGTTGGCACCCGCAAAGCTCTCCATCAGCACGGCAGTGATTTCCAGTTGACCGGCTGACGACTGCCGGTCGCCGCGTTTGCCCGCCAGCTGGTCGATGTCGTCGATGGTACCAAAGCCGATGACCGAGGGGTCGATGATCGTGTTGATAAACGCCTTGGCGTTCTGGCCGGATTTGCCCTGATAGCTGTCGATATTGTCGGTGCTCAGGTTCTGATAGCGGAACGGATAGCCCGCGTTCTGGCAATAGTCGTTGATCAGCCCGGCCATCATCTGAATCAGAGTGGTCTTGCCGGTGCCCGGTTTGCCGTCGCCCATGAAGGTAAAGATGAACCCGCCAAGCTCGGCAAACGGGTTCAGGCGGCGGTCGAAGTCATAGGCCATCAGCATCTTGGCCAGCTTCATCGCCTGATATTTGGCGATATGGTTGCCGACCACTTCGTTCGGTTTCTTGAAGGTCATGGTCAGGGTGGTGGATTTGGCCTTCGAGGCTGGCTCAAACCCCCGGATCGTCAGGTCGTCAGACTCGATATGCCAGGCAGCGTTCTGGAACGGGGCCAGATGGCCAGCCGATTGCGCGCGCAGGGCGGCCTTCTCCATCAGTTGCTCGGCATAGGCGCTGGTTGCGGCGATCAAATGCGCATCATCGGGAGCGTGTTTGGCAAAGGTCTGGTCCAGTTCCCACAACGCGCCATGCAGAGCGAGTTGGCCGTTGTCAGTCAGAACTTCCTCAATCTCGCCGATATCAACCGTGGTCTCACCCAGATGCGATGACATGAGGTAAGCCAAAGCATTGCCGAATACGTGCGACGTGATCAGAGCCTCCGCCGTCAGCAGTTCCGAGAACTCGGTCTTGCGTGCAGCGGGCAAATCCCCGGTCAAATTCGCACGCTTTAGATCGGCCAGCGGCGTCTGTTCCGCGTAAGCCTCAGCGACGGCCAGAGCGATTGCGATGGCGCGCCGGATGGCCTGCTGGGTGGTGGCCTGCGGTGGTGACACCAGCGCATCGCCCTCATCCGAGGCTTCGATCCGCTCAACCAGATGCACCCCATCCGCGCGCGCAGTGCGGCGTGTCACCAGCCCCGGTGTCGTAGAGCGAAACCGCCGCCCGGTGGACACACCCGGAGAGCGTTCAACGGTGGCTTCAACCGCTTTGGCAATTCGCGGGGCGTGTTCGAAACCGTTCAGCAAAGCGGTCGCCGCCGGATAATGCTTGCGAATATCCGCCTCACGCAATTCCATCTGATCTGATGTCAAACTCATCTCAAAAACCGCCCTTGCTTCATCTTTTCAAAAGTATTCCCGCCGGAGGCACAGAATCTAATACCTCAACACCTGCCCGGCTTTACTGACGACGAACTTGCGCACATCGGCAAAGCCTGGCGGGTTGCGCTCGGCCAGCACTTGAAACGGGCGCTGGGGCAGGATGATGGAACGTTGGGTACGCGTGGCCCCGGTCTCGGCCCCCTGCCCGCCGAACGGGTCCAGCGCAAAAACCTCGCGCTCGACGGTAGAAAACCACCCGGCGCGTTCTTCGATGACCTCTTCGCTTTCCAGCTCTTCCGTGGTCCAGGCCAGTGCCCAGTCATGACCTTCGGGCGCCTGCGCGTCCTCCAACACCTGCCGAAGGGGGCCTGATTGCTCGGTATAGGCCGAGGAATACATCGGCCCCACATGGATGCGGCGCAGGTGTTTGGGATGCAGGTCGTCAAAGTCCTGATCAAATCCCTTGGCAATGGTCACCAGTTTCAACCCGCCTAAGGACTGCGCCATCAGATGCGCCTGCACCTCGGGCCAGCGGCGTTGGTCCTTGGGCAAGGCGGTTTTGCCACTGTCCTCCAACTGCATCAGGTAGATGACCGGCAGGTTGATCTGGCTGTCATAGACCGCCCAGTGGATCAGAAATTTGCGCCGCTCGCCTTCATTCCCGATCCAGTGGCATTCGGGATCGTTGCGAGCCCAGAAAAGCTGTCCTTTCAGCAATTCCTCGTAATAGAGCCTTTGGGACAACGCGAATTGCAGCTTGGTAGGGATTTCCCGGTCGGCAATAATCGTCCGCACCATGTCGGTTTTCAGGTCATCTTCGGACGGCATATTCGCCAGATGCACCTGCGCCTGCTGCGCGTCATTGGCCATGGTCAGCAGCTCGGCCGCCACCGGAAACCCGCTGTCGCGCTTGTCCATGGCGAGGCTGCCAAAGAACCGCCCCGTATCGCGCCCAACCAGCAGGTACTTCATGGATAGCGCGCGGAAGGTGTAGAGCAACCCCGAGAGGTAACGCGACACGATCCGCACCTCTTGCTTCGAGATCGCGCCCTCCGCCTCCATCGTCGCGGCCACGCGCAGGAGGTGAACGGTGATCACCTCGAATTTGCGGAAATAACGGCGCGAGGCGAAGGTGTCGGTCAGGCCGACATGGTCTTGGGTGGGGTCAGTCATCCTCTGAGCGTTCTTCTGTTTTTTTGTTCTTTCTGACTAAGAGATACAAGTTGACGAGGCTACCCACACATATGGCGGAATAAGTTCCAACCCACTCAGCCGTTGTTTCGGGCCACATCCAAATTATCGCCAGTACGATCAGCGTCGCGATGACCATTTGGAAAACCCACTCAGGAACTGATCTGGGCAAACCGATTACCCTGAATTCAGATAACTTCATCCGCCATACAAATTCTTATCATGCTTCTCGACAATCGACGCGAACCGGCGGGCAAAGCGTTCATCTGCCTTGGCCTTTTTCTCCAGCACGTCGCGGGCAAAGACCATGTGGTCCTCGTGCGCCTCAAGCATGTCGGCCATCTTCTGGTTGGTCGCGGTGCCGATGGCGGCCATGGCGGTTTGCGCCTCTTGGTCCGTTTGCACGCCGATCTCATTGATGCGGTGGGCCACGTCCTGCTGCTGCGCGGTTTTCAGCGATTTGGTCAGGGCGTCATACAGCACCACGCGCTGTTGCGTGTCTGTCTGCAGCTTGTTTATCAGTACCATCTGCGTCGCCGCCTGGTTCTGTAGGGAATCGACCCAGGTCTTGCCCTTTTCGATATACCGCTCAAGCGTCTGCGACTTGGCCAGCTTGACCTGCTCCTCCTGAACCTTGGCGTTGTATTGCTTGTTCAGCTCGGCCAGTTCGGTTTCCAGCTGGGTGCGTGCGGCGGCGTCCTGTTCGACGGAGATTTTGTTCTCCAAAGTGATAATCGTTGGGTCCATGCCCTGAATTTCAGCGCGCAAGGCTTCCAGTTCGGCAACAGTCGCCTCACGGTCATCCAATGTACCGGTCAGGTTGTTCTCGACCTTGACGCGCTGTTCTTCCAGCACCGCCAACTGCCCTTCCAGCAGCTTCACGATCACGTCGGATTTGGCGATCAGGTCCTGCAGCTTGTCGTCGATATTGGCGGTGCGCATACGCTCCTGCCGCATCGACTCGGATTTGGCCTTGGCAAAGATGCCGACAAAGCTCTCCCACCCGGTTTTCGAGCGCATCTCGTCGAAATCCTTGGAAAAGGCGTTGGTCACGTCGTCCAGGCCCATGATCAGCTCGGCGATATTCGCATTCATCACCTCAGTATGGGCATGCACGTCCTCAAGCGTCGCGTTCTCGATGTCGATATCCGCCTCGGCAGTGCCGATCTTGGCGCGCGCGGCCTCAATCCGCGAGGTCAGCCCTTCGATCTGTGACTGACTTTCACGCACTTTGGTCTGAGTTTCCTGAATCAATGCCTCGAACTGTTGGTTCGACATCTGTCCTATCCTTGTTTTTTCTTATCTACCCAATGAGATAGTGGATGTTATGACAATTTACATCCCCATGGGTCTCGAAATCACCAGAACTTTGGCAAAATCAATCAGAAAAAGATAGGCGCGACGATACAATCCAAAGCTGTATTATCAGCCGACGCTGACGTTCTGTTGTTCATATTCTGGATTGATCCGTCCTCCGGAGTGGCCATGGACAAAACCCGCGGCACATGGTTGGGTGCGCGCAAATCTTTTCCTGCCGGAGACTGACTCATGCTGGACGCAACAACCGACCTTAAATCAATCCTGAAAAACCCCGATCTGCTGGTGACCAAAGCCTATATTGGCGGCCAGTGGGTGGACGGTGACAATGGCACCTTTGCCGTGACCAACCCCGCGCGCGGCGATGTGGTTGCAGAAGTTGCGGATCTCAGCCGCGCTCAGGTCGCTGGTGCGATTGCACAGGCAGAGGCCGCGCAGAAAGAGTGGGCCAAGCTGACCGGCAAGGAGCGCGCCGTGATCCTGCGCCGCTGGTACGACCTGATGATGGAAAACGCCGAGGATCTGGGCAAAATCCTGACCGCCGAGCAAGGCAAGCCACTGGCCGAGGCCGTTGGCGAGATCGCCTATGGTGCATCCTTCATCGAGTTCTTCGGCGAAGAGGCCAAGCGCGTTTACGGCGAGACGATCCCCGGCCATCAGCGCGACAAGCGGATCATGGTTCTGAAACAGCCGATCGGCGTTGCAGCCTCGATCACGCCTTGGAACTTCCCCAACGCGATGATTACCCGCAAGGCAGGACCCGCGCTGGCCGCTGGCTGCGCGTTTGTCGCCCGCCCTGCAGCCGAAACACCGCTATCCGCGCTGGTTCTTGGCCTTCTGGCCGAAAAGGCCGGCATCCCGGCGGGTGTGTTCAACGTCGTGCCGTCCTCGCGTGCCAGCGAGATCGGCAAGGAGTTCTGCGAAAACCCGGGTGTGCGCAAGCTGACCTTTACCGGCTCGACCGAGGTGGGACGCATCCTGCTGCGCCAAGCCGCCGATCAGGTCATGAAGTGCTCGATGGAGCTGGGCGGCAACGCGCCTTTCATCGTGTTCGACGACGCCGATCTGGATGCAGCCGTCGAAGGTGCCATGCTGTGCAAGTTCCGCAATAACGGCCAGACCTGTGTCTGCGCCAACCGGATTTACGTGCAGGCGGGTGTCTACGACGCCTTCGCAGCAAAGCTGAAAGCAGCGGTCGAAGCGTTGAAAGTCGGCGACGGTTTGACCTCCGGCACCACCACCGGTCCGCTGATCAACGCCGAAGCTGTCGCCAAGGTTGAGGAACACATCAAGGATGTCACCGACAAGGGCGGTGCAGTTCTGACCGGCGGTCTGCCGCATGACCTGGGTGGCACCTTCTTCCAGCCGACAATCGTGACCGGTGTGACGCAGGACATGATGGTCGCGCAGGACGAGACATTCGGGCCGCTCGCGCCGCTGTTCAAGTTCGAGGACGAGGACGATGTGATCGCCATGGCCAACGACACGATCTTTGGTCTGGCCTCCTACTTCTACGCCAATGACCTGAGCCGCGTCTACAAAGTGGCCGAGGCACTGGAGTATGGCATCGTCGGCGTGAACACCGGCATCATCTCGACCGAGCTTGGCCCGTTCGGCGGAGTCAAACAGTCAGGCCTGGGCCGCGAAGGCAGCCACCACGGTATGGAAGACTATCTGGAGATGAAATACGTCTGCCTGTCGGTTTGATAAGGCCCGGTCCGGTGTTTGGGTGCGCTTGCCACAAAAGCGCACCCAAAGCGTCACCTTCTTTCAA
Source organism: Ruegeria sp. K7 (assembly GCF_056531785.1). Lineage (NCBI taxonomy): Bacteria > Pseudomonadati > Pseudomonadota > Alphaproteobacteria > Rhodobacterales > Roseobacteraceae > Ruegeria > Ruegeria sp. K7. Next base: position 76,855 of record NZ_JBQFMJ010000016.1, on the reverse strand, counting down.
TAGGCGTTGCTGATTTCCAACGCGACCTGCTGCCCTTCCTGGCCTCGACCGACGGTAAGCTTCTGGAAAAGATCGAAGGACAGGCCATCCTGCCCGCGGGCGACACGGTGTTCTGGTCGATCGGGTTGGTGGTCGAGGATCCAACTTTCAAACACTGAGTAAGATGTGCTTCGTGCGAAATTTGCGCGGGGCTTTTCTTTTAATGTCAGCCTTGAGCCCATTCTACTAAATGCTGCACGGAGCACGAATGTCCGATGGTGGGTGAAGCATCACCAGCCGCACGGGGCCCGTTGGATCAAATCTCCCACTTGAAGCTTGTTTCTTGTTCAGTCACCTCCCAAAGCCTTGTCATTACCGGTTTGTCATACGCATGTGGGTTCAATGTACCCTTGCCGACCGGGCCAACGGCTTCAAAGCGGCCTGTTGGTCCGTAGAGCGCGCGTTGTTCGGTCAAATTCTCTTCGGTGGCGCACATGACTTCGGGATACGACCCTTGCTCGGCCGTTTGAACCATCGGCGTCATGGTCATAAGCCACCAGATGAACCGCATCGTCCGGCTGCCACTTGTACTGATCAGTGACGTTGCCGACGAGCCGGGATGGCAGACATAGACCTCGACCTTGGTTCGCCCTACGGCTGCAAGCCTGTCCTGTAGTTCATAGGCGAACATCATTTGCGCGAGCTTGCTTTGTGAGTATGCGGTATTAGGCCCGTAACTCTCTTCCCAGTTCATGTCGTCGAATTTGATCGTCTTCAATCCCATGTTGTAGCCAAGACTGGCAACTACAACGATCCGACCCTTCGAGGCTTCGATCCGCTCGAACAGAAGACCACAGAGTAGGAAGTGACCGTAATGGTTGGTGCCAAGCTGGCTCTCGAACCCATCTTCTGTCAGCTTGCGGGTTGGCACCTGCGCGATGGCAGCATTGCAGATGAGCGCATCAATCCGGGGAACGGAATTTAGAACCTCGTCTGCAGCTTCACGCACGCTTGCGAGCGAAGCCAGGTCCATTCGTATGAAGATCACTTCTGCTTCACTGCCGAACTCACTCTTCAGGTCCGCAACAGCTGCCTGAGACTTCTCAGCCGAACGGTTCAACATCACGACCTTGGCGTTCTTTTTTAGGAGCGTCCGCGCGGCCTGGAACCCGGCACCGGCGTTGGCACCCGTGATGAGGTAGGTCTTGCCGGAGAGGTCGCCGAGGCGCTCAGGCATCCAGCCTTTGGGTCCAAATGTGGTATCTGGCATTTTTTATCTCCTATCCGCGTTGGCGCATGGGCCGAGCGAACTTTGTTGAAGCATGGAAATGCAGATAGCTCTCATAAGAACGCGGAAACAGGCAAAATTATCGCAAATACTTGCCCAATTGCATCAAAATAGTTGCTAGCATCGATCTGGAGCCATTACATCCCTCTTATGAGCAAGGATCAGATCAAGCAAATCATTGCAGACCGAACCGAAACGGACGGCCTGACTGAGACGGGCATCAAGGGTGTACGGCTGTTTCGCGCCACGCTTTCAATCCCCTGTGTTCCAGCCGTTTACGAGCCCTGCATCGTGGCCATCGTGAGTGGGGTGAAGGAAGCCGTTCTGGATGGCCGAAGATACGAATACGACAGCAGTCAATATCTCTGCTGTCCGATGTCGATGCCGGTCAAGGCCGGTACGCCATTGGCCTCGCATGACAATCCTCTCTACGGGGTTATGATCTCACTGGAACAACGTGTTATGGCCGAGCTGGCGATGGAGATGGAAAATGCCGGGGGCGTTCTGCCTTCGGTCAAAGAAGAACTGCGGGAGCCCGGAATTAGGCTCGCGCGATGGGACGATGGTTTTACTGATGCGCTGCTGCGGCTACTGCGGCTCGGAGACAGCGAGACGGATACAGCGGTTCTCGGCGAGGCGCGATTGCGTGAGGTGCTCTATTCGATCCTGAAGGGAGAAGCTGGCACATTCGCACGGCAGGCATTCGGTGCTGGCAACGCCATCGCACGTTCCATTGCGCACGTGTCGTCACACTTGGATGCGCCGATCTCGATTGACGATATGGCAAGCCGAGCGGGTATGAGCCGGGCCGTCTTCCATCGCAAATTCAAGCAGGTTACGACGATGGCCCCAATCCAGTTCGTTAAGTCGATGCGGCTCAACAACGCCGCCATGAAGATCGCGGGCGGGATGCCTGTGAACGAAGCCGCGATGGACGTTGGCTATGTCAGCCCGTCCCAGTTCAGTCGCGAGTTCAAGCGCACGTATGGGCAATCGCCGAGGCAATGGGGAGAGGCACATCAACTTCCGGTCGATGTTGCATGAAGCTGACTTGCGTGAGCGGAGCGGACCTTGGAGCCACCGCTGCGAACGGAAGCTTTGTCCGCATTACGGCCACTCACTGACCCCACAAAAAAACAACGCCCCGCGTCTGGAGGAACGCGGGGCGGGTGTTGCGACGGTCCGGGAGGAGGAGACCGTCGCAGGATCTTAAAGCGCGTTAGTTCACGGCCTTGGCGTCAACCACATCCTTCTCGATGGCTTTCGCCGAAGAAATCTCGATCCGGCGCGGTTTCAGGGCCTCGGGCACTTCGCGTTTCAGGTCGATGTTCAGCATGCCGTTTTCATGGCTGGCGCCGGTGACACGGACATGGTCGGCCAGCGCAAAGCGGCGCTCGAACGCGCGCGTGGCGATGCCGCGGTGCAGGTAGCTGCGCTGTTTGTCTTCGGCGACTTTCTTACCGGCGACGATCAGCGCGTTTTCCTTCACTTCGACCGACAGGTCATCTTCCGAAAAACCGGCGACAGCGACGGAAATCCGATAGGTGTCGGCATCGGTTTTTTCGATGTTATAGGGCGGGTAGCTGGGCTGAGCCACGTCGTTGGTCAGAACGCGGTCCATCATGTCGGCGATCTGGTCGAAACCGATGGTGGCGCGGTGCAGCGGTGCAAAATCAAATGTACGCATGTGTCGTATCCTCATGTTTGAGCGATTCACGATTTGTTGCCCTCCGTTCGGACGGGCGGTGATGTTTCCCGAACCCCGTTGTGGCGATCCGGCACAATTCACATGGGTAGCGATTTCGCCGAGTTCAAGACCCGCCAGCACCGATGAATTTCGCACCAGAGCTGGACTTGCCCGATCCCACCTGCAACCGGCGGATCGAGGCCTTGGGTTGCGGCGCATCCCGCCGCATGATCGCCTTGAGTTCGGACACGACGCCGGCCAGTTCCATACCAAATCCGACCCATTTTCCGTCATAGACTCCGACGGCGGACACCACGGACAGGATCTGCCAGCGCGGGCCATTTTTCGCCAGTATGGCCGAACCGGATGACCCAAAGGTAATATCGCAATCAAAGGTAATCAGACCCAGACGTCGTTCCAGAATTCGGCATGATCGTTCGCGCGTAATCGCCTCGGACCGGCCCAACCCGTATGAGGCAATGGTGATTTCCTTGTTGAGAATTTGCCCGCCATGCAAGGCGAAGGGATCGGCAATCGTGTAAGGGATTGGCTTTTCCAGACGCATGAGCGCGACGTCGGCGCGAACCGCTTCAGGCGAAAGCGGTTCATTCGCGCCATAGGCGGGATGGGCGGCGATCTGCACCACGTTGCGTTCGGCCAACGCCTTGCCGTTGCTCAGCCCGGCGCGGAAAACCACCTCGCCAGACCGGTAAGGTTTGCCGGTTTTCTTGTCCAGGGCGCAATGCGCTGCCGTCAGCACCAGGTCCTGCGCAATCAGCGTTCCGGTACAAAACGACCGCGACCCCAAATCCAATCGTCCGACCGCTTCCCATCCATACAGATCATCGCGGTCCACCAGCGTGCGTTTGCTTGATGTCTGGGCGGATGCTGCACCGATCAGAACGGACTGGCAAAACAGGAAGAACAGCAGAAACCTGATCATGGCCTTACGAACCTTGCCCCGATGTTTTTGCCTGAATCACCGGTTTTAGAGCCGTATCCGCGCCCCGCCGACAGTTCTGCACGCAGCAATTGCAGCGCATCCTCAACCGCCGTACCGATCGCGACGCTCTTGCCGCCCATCATCGCCTTGGCCGCAACGACCGAGACAATGCGGGGACGATTACCAGCAAAGGAAAACACCGGCGCGCCTGAAGCGCCAAAATCCACGTCGCAGGACATCACCAGAACACCCCCCTGCCCGGTCACGACAGAACAAACCTCCTGCAGGGATGGCGCCTCGGCCCTGTCCTGTGCGTAGGACACAACACCCACTTCTTCGCCCTGCACAGGGCGTTCACCAGTTTCGAAAGGAATGACCGTTGTGTTCCGGACCGGCTGCCACAACTCGATCAGCGCGATATCATGCCGGACACGTTCTGACGGGGTTCCGCCGTCAAAACGGTATTCTGGGTGGATTACGACCTGCCGGGCAGCGCGGTACGCCGATGCGCGGCCCAGGCGCCAACCAGCGAGAAACTCGATCAACGCGGGGTCAATCCGACGGCGCGTCGATTTGTCGAAAAGGCAATGTGCTGCAGTCAGAACCAGTCCGGGTGCAATCAGTGTCCCGGTGCAAAAACCGGTACCGGCGATATCCAACCGCCCGACGGCCATCCACTCGCGCCCGGAATCCGAAGTCTCAAGGCTTTTCAGCCCCGTGTCCTGCGCCATGGCTGCCATTGGCAACACAGCAAACGCTATGGCCCTGATCCAGTTTCGCACGCATGTCTCCGGTATTGCTAAAGACAGTTTGTTACGCAAACGGTGCGGCGAAAATAGGGCGCAGGCCCAGTCGGGGTTTTTCCATCGCAATTGAGGCAGCGTTGCATCAACCGCGATTACTTCAGAATGGGTACGTCACCGCCGTCGGCTGTTCGGCTTTGTTGCAAGGCCCTGGGCATTGGGCCGCCAGTCGCCCAGTCCAGTAACTCGACCGTGTGCACGACGGGCGTACCTGTTCCCGACCCGATCTGCATCATGCACCCAATATTTCCGGCGGCGATCACATCGGGCTTTTTCGCTTCCAGTGTCCGCACTTTGCGTTGCCTGAGCTGGGCCGAAATTTCAGGCTGCAACAGGTTATAGGTTCCGGCGCTGCCACAGCACAGATGACTGTCAGCCGGCTCGGACACGGTGAAACCTGCGCGCTTCAGCAAATCCTTGGGATAGGTTTTGATCTTTTGCCCGTGCTGCAGCGAACAGGCCGCGTGATAAGCCACACTCATGCCCCGGCCTTCACTTTCGGGAAGTTCCAGCTGCATCAGAAGCTCGCTGACATCCATGGCAATTGCAGATACACATTCCGCATCCGCAGCCAGCGCGTCGTTGCGGAACATGTGACCGTAATCCTTCACGGTTGTCCCGCAGCCCGATGTATTGATGACGATGGCATCCAGTCCCTTGCTGTCCATCTCGCGCGTCCAGGCCCGGATGTTGGTCGCGGCAGAAGCGTGACTTTCGCGCGTCTTGCCCATGTGATGGGTCAACGCTCCACAGCAACCGGCGCCATCTGCGACCACGACCTCGCACCCCAATCTGGTCAACAGGCGGATTGTGGCGTCATTGATATCGGTGTTCAGCGCCTTTTGTGCGCAACCTGTCATCAACGCCACGCGCTTTTTGCGTTCGCCCTTGGGCTCAAAGCACTGCGGATCATCGTTTCGGCTAACTGGCGGGATGTGTTTTGGTGCCATATCCAGCATTGCACGCAAACGCGCATCAGGCATCAGAAAGCGAAATGGCCGCCCCAGCTTTGCCCCGATCAAAGCCCACCTGAACCGCATCGGGTAAGGCAGGATCTGCGCCAGCATCCAGCGCAGTGCACGATCCATGAAGGGGCGCTTGTAGTTCGTATCGATATACTCGCGCGCGTGATCGACCAAATGCATGTAATGCACGCCCGACGGGCAGGTGGTCATGCAAGCCAGACAGGACAGACAACGGTCAATGTGTTTGACGGTCTTTTCGTCCGGAACGCGATTGTTCTCCAACATGTCCTTGATCAGGTAGATACGCCCGCGCGGGCTGTCCAGTTCATCCCCCAGAACCTGATAGGTCGGGCAGGTCGCAGTGCAAAAACCGCAATGCACGCAACTCCGCAGGATGTCGTTGGACCTTCGGATCGCGGGATCCTGCAACTGTTCTTCGGAAAAGGTTGTCTGCATTACCCTACCCCATCAGGCCCGGATTGAATAAACCCTTCGGGTCAAACCGCTGTCGCAATCCCTGCGTCAGCGCGGCCACCCCTGCAGGTTCGGGCTGAAAACGACCAAACTGTGCGATTTCAGCATCGCGGCCCCGAACAAGCGTGGAATGTCCCGGAACCCCCTCCAGCGCGGCCCGAAGATCGAACCCTTCGGGCGCAAGCGTCCAGATCAGCCCTCCGCCCCAATCCAGAAGATGAGTGCAGCCCGGCTGGTCTACGACGCGCAGCATGTCTGTCGGTTTGACGGACGTTTTCCAGACATTTCCCGCAGTGTCTGCGAAGGGCTCGACATCACGAACAGCCTTCCAGATCGCCTCGTTTTCCGCAGCGTCGGTCACTATTCGGTCGGGCTTTTGATGGTTGAACATTTCTGCCAGTTTGCCAACCCGATACGCAACTGAATCGCTGAACCCTTCAATACGAATGACCGTCTCGGACGTTGTTTGTTTCATCTGTGATCCGCCCGGCAGTCGCGCGGCACCCGTGACTTCGAAAGGGGACGCCAGCGCCTCGCTGAACAGTTTCAGGGATTGTGACCAGTCGCACCCGCTCCACACCAGAGTTGCCGAACTTTCCGAGCGCGGCAAAACTTTCAGCGAGACCTCGGTCAACACGCCAAGCGTCCCCCACGACCCGGCCAACAGCTTGACCAGATCGTATCCGGTGACGTTTTTCATCACCCGGCCACCGTTTCGGATCACTTGCCCCAAACCGTCGACATAGCGCACGCCCAAAAGAAAATCCCGACACGCCCCCGCCTGCACGCGGCGCGGCCCCGAGACATTGGCGGCAACCACGCCCCCTATTGTCGGCTCGCCTGTTGTGCCCATCAGCGCGCGATGATCCATCGGCTCGAACGCAAGCCTCTGGCCTTCGGCATCAAGCGCGGCATTGATATCCGCTACCGAAGTTCCGGCCCGGGCGACCAATGTCAGCGCACCCGGCTCATAGAGGGTGATCCCGCGCAATCCTGTCACACTCAGGTCCGCATCCGGCCCGGTCACACCTCGGGTACCTCCCCCGGCAATTCGCACCGGCTGCGCCAGCCCGGCCACCATTTCGGCCAATTCGGCCTCTGTTTCAGGTCTCATGTCTCTTCTTCTGTTCCAAAATCCTCGGGGCGATCGCGCGACGAGGGCAGTGCCCCCTACTCTGCAGCAATTCGGCGCGTCGCCGAAACATCCAGCGGAAACACCTTGGCCGGGTTCAGCAGCCAGTTCGGATCGAACACATCCTTGACCGCCATCTGCGCTTCAAGATCCTGCGCCCCGTATTGATGTGTCATCAGATCGCGCTTTTCGATGCCGACCCCGTGTTCGCCGGTCAGACATCCGCCGACATCGACGCACAGCTTCAGTATTTCGGCACCGAACGCTTCGCATTTCTCAAGATCGCCCGGTTTGTTGGCATCGAACAGGATCAGCGGGTGCATATTGCCGTCGCCTGCATGAAACACGTTGCCGACATGCAGTCCGAATTCCTCACTCATCTCGCCGATACGTCGCAGCACTTTTGGAAGCGATGAAACCGGGATCGTGCCGTCGAGACACATATAATCGTTCATCTGCCCCATCGCGCCAAAGGCCGATTTGCGCCCCAGCCAAATTCGGGCGCTTTCCTCGGCGGACTGGCTTTCGCGCAGTTCGACCGGGTTGTGACGTTTGGCGATCTCGACGATCTTGGACAACTGGCTGTCGATTTCTGCCTCGGATCCTTCGACCTCGACAATCAGCAGGGCTTCGCAATCCGGATACCCGGCTTTGGCAAAGTTCTCGCAGGCCTGAATGCACAGACGGTCCATGAATTCGATTGCCACCGGCAGAATGCCTGACTTTATTATGTCGGACACGCACTGCCCGGCGACTTCGTTATCGTCAAAACCCATCAGAACAGGCCGGGCGCCTTCCGGTTTGCGCAGGATGCGCAGCGTTGCCTCGGTCACGACACCCAATTGCCCTTCCGAGCCGCAGATGACGCCAAGCAGGTCCAGTCCGCCTGCATCCAGATGCGCACCGCCGATTTCGACCACGCTGCCGTCCATCATTACCATCTTCACGCCCAGCAGGTTGTTGGTCGTCACCCCATATTTCAGGCAATGCGCCCCACCCGAATTCATTGCGATATTACCGGCAATCGCGCAGGCCAGTTGCGATGAGGGGTCCGGGGCATAGAAGAAATCATTGTCTTCGACTGCACCGGTAACACTCAGGTTCGTTCGGCCCGTCTGCACCCGGATGAAGCGGTTGTCGTAGTCTACCTCCAGCACATCGTTCATACGGGCGACGCCCAGAATGACACAGTCGGCGGTTGGCAGGGCGCCTCCGGCCAGAGACGTCCCCGCACCACGCGGCACAACCGGCACGCCTTCCTGATGGCAAATACGCAGAACCTCCGAAACCTCTTGCGTGGTAGATGGCAGAACCACCAGCATCGGAGGGCACTTGTATGCCGTCAGGGCGTCGCATTCATAGGCCCGGGTTTCAGCCTGATCGTGAATGATCGCATCGCTTGGCAAAACCTGTTGCAGGCGCATTGTGATCCTGTGCTTTCGTGAAATCACGTCCGGATCAGGCAGTGGCATTTCCATGGCGAACCCTCCCTTTTGGTAAAATAATATTACCAAAAGGGAGGGCTGACAAGCATTCATCTGGTGGCCGCTTCGGCCCCACATGATCAGTACCGTCCAAACGCACGGTCACACCGATCAGCTCTTCACATTGCACTGACAACCGGTCAGACAGACACACAGACGTGATTAACAATCCGCTTACAAAACCGTAGCTTCGGACCATGCGATACCTGATTCTCAACCTTCTCCTTGCTGCGCCAGCCCTCGCCGACCCGCCCGTGATCGAAAATGTCTCGACCAGCAGCAACGGGGATACGTGGCGGTTTGATGTCACCATCCGTCACCCTGACACCGGCTGGGATCACTACGCGGATGGTTGGCGTATTCTCAACATGAACGGCGAACAGATTGGTATTCGCGTTCTGCACCATCCACACGAGACCGAGCAGCCTTTCACGCGATCCCTGAGCGGCATCACGATACCGGCGGGCACGTCGCAGGTTCAGGTGCAGGCCCGTTGCAGCGTGGACGGCTGGAACGCCGAGACGACAATCGTCCAGTTGAAGTGACGATCAGAACACACCCAGACTGAGGCCGGCGGCCATGGCTGCCCCAACTTCGGAGCATTTGTCCAGTTGGTCGGCCGGGATGGTCTTTTCGGCCAGTATAGCCTCGGACGTCTGGGCATGGGTGCAAACAATCAAAGGGGGCTGCACCTCTTTCAATCGCCATCCCGTCGCGATCCTTGCGATCTGACGGGCGGCATTTTGGCCATCTGACCCGGCGCATATCATTTGTGCATACGGACGGCCTTCGATTTTTCCCAAAACCGGATAGTAGCTGCGGTCGAAGAATTCTTTCATCTGACCCGAAATCGCCGCCAGATTCTCGGGTCCGCAGAAGATGTATCCATCGGCGCGCAGCAGGTCCTCGGGCTCAGCCTGACAGGCGGTTTTCAACACCACATCTGCCTCAGCCCGCCCCGCCTCTGCCGCAGCCTCGGCCATCTGGCGGCTACCGCCGGTGCGTGAATGATAGATGATCAGAAGCTGTGCCATGTCAGACCCGGTGATAGGGGCCGCCCGACAGAATAGTTGCGGCCCGGTAGAGTTGTTCGGCCAACATCACACGGACCAACATGTGAGGCCAGACCATCGACCCAAAGGAAATGGAAAAGTCGGCCTCGGCGCGCAGACCCGGATCTATTCCGTCCGCCCCGCCAATGATCAGCGCCAGATCCTGTCGCCCGGTATCCCGCCAGTTGCCCAGCTTCCGCGCAAAATCGGGAGAGGACAACACCTGTCCCCGCTCATCCATTGTACAGATTACAGCCCCTTTGGGCAGTGCCTTGCGCAGAAGCGCGCCCTCGGCGCCCATACCGGCGTTTTTCTTATCTTCAACCTCGATCACCCGCGCAGGACCAAGGCCCAGCGCACGGCCGGTCCGGTCAAATCGGGTAAGATAATCGTCAAGCAGGGTCTTCTCCGGTCCGGCGCGCAATCGCCCGACCGCAACTATGCTGATACGCATGTCTCTCTAGCCTCCGGCCAGTTAATGCAGGCCGGGATGGCGCCTCAGTTCGCCGAGGCGCTGCCGCCCTGAGGCAGCCACATCTTTTCCAGCTGGTAGAATTCACGCACTTCGGGACGGAAGATATGGACGATCACGTCGCCCGTATCGATCAGCACCCAGTCGCCGGCATCCTTGCCTTCGACCTTCGAGGTGAAACCGAATTCCTGCTTGATGCGATCCGTCAGCTTTTCCGCCATGGCCGAGACCTGACGGGTCGACCGACCCGAGGCAATCACCATGTGATCCGCAACCGACGATTTGCCCTGCAGGTTGATCTGCACGACGTCTTCGGCCTTGTCATCGGAAAGTGAGGAAAGGATGCGTTCAAGCAGCTTGTCGCTGATTGACTGAGAGTGGGCCATTACGCTGGCACCATCATCGGCGGGCAAACCCGCCTGTGTATGTAGAGACAGGACATAGTCCTCCTTTGCTGCGCGCCGCCAAAACCCCGGCGCTGGGGTACTATTAAGGTAACAAGGGGAATGCAACATTTCAATGAATGGGCGATTTCAGGGCGCCTGGCCCTTTCACTCTTTCGAGAGTTGTTGCGCGTCTGCGTCGTCGGGAAGCAAGCGAACCTCACGCTGCGGGAAGGGTATTGTTATTCCCTCATCCTTGAACGCGTCCCACAGCGCCAGGTAGACATTGCCCCGGATATTCGTCAGCCCCTTGGTCGGGTCGCTGATCCAGAACCGCAACACGTAGTCCACGCTGCTGTCGCCGAAACCGGTGATGTGGCAGACAGGTTCGTGCGAGCCGCCGCTCAGCACCCGGGCCACCGTTTTAACGGACCGGATGGCCGTGGCACGTACCTTGTGTGGGTCATCGCCATAGCTGGTGCCGAACTTCAGATCCAGCCGAACGAACTTGTCAGAATGCGACCAGTTCACCACCTGATTGGTGATCAGATCCTCATTCGGGATCAGATATTCGCGCCCATCTCGAGTGACGACCGAAACATAACGCGCGCCCAGCGCATTGATCCAGCCGAACGTGTCGCCCAGCGATATGACATCGCCGGGTTTGATCGACCGGTCCATCAGGATGATGATCCCGGAAATCAAGTTCGACACCACTTTCTGAAGCCCGAAACCGATGCCGACACCGATCGCACCGGACAACAGCGCGATCCCCGTCAGGTCGAAGCCAAGCGTGCGGATCGCGGCCATGAAAACCGCGCCGTAAAGCAGCACCTGAATGCCCTTGGCCAGCAACACCTGCATCGAGGGCGTAATGTCCTCGTTGCTTTTCAGCCCGCGCTCGGCCGCGCGCGTTCCAAGCCGGGCCAGCGTCAGCAGGATGCCGATCAGCAGGACAGCCTTGATGATCCCAAGCGCCGAGATATGCAGATCGCCGATGGAAATCGCCACCCCGTCCAGGAACCCGGCCACATCATCGGTCAACCCCAGGGCAATCAGCGTTGCATAGACCCACATGGACCACTTGAATATCTGCCGCAGCGTTCGGTTCCGCACCAGCCGCGAGACCAGCGCGATGGCCAGCCAGGCCAGGCCCAATGTGGCAAAAACACCGATGATGTAACTGCGCGAGGGCCATGTCGCCTGCTGCATCCCCCAATAAAGTCCCCAGGACAGAAGCGTGAAATATACGAGCGTCAGGCGCCGCATCAGTTGGACCAGAATGCGCAGTCGCCATTTCGGCCAGCCGGAGCGCGCGCGGGCCCAGGCCTCCCACCGGCTCTGTGTCAGCAGTTTCAGCAGGAACGCCAACAACCACACGAACAGGATGATGACGAGTTGGTACTGCCTCCAGCCCGGCGTGACGATCAATTCGATCAGATTTTCAAGCTGTTCTGAAAAAGCCGCCGTCATGTTCGCGTAAAGCTCGGACAGCGTTTCCGGTAGCAAATCCTGGTTCATGCCCGCCAGATTGGCGATCTGTGCGAGGCGATGCAAGCCCGCACGCGAACTGCACCGGTATTGAACCTTGATTGACGTGAGTGGCCGTTATATCTGAACCGCATGAGACTCAATGTGGCCCAACTTCAGAATCTGGAAGACCGCGCGCGTCTGCGTGAACGGTTCTACGGGGCTGCCCGCACGGTCCTGGCGCGCCTATCGGCCGCCTGAGCCAACTCGCCAGCTATTTCTCATTACTTACGGGAGAGGACCGATGTCCCCCAAGACACTCTATGACAAGATCTGGGATGCCCATGTCGCGCACGAAGCCGATGATGGCACCTGCCTGCTGTATATCGACCGCCACCTGGTGCACGAAGTCACCAGCCCGCAGGCGTTCGAAGGCCTGCGCATGGCGGGCCGCAAGGTGCGCGCGCCAGAAAAGACCATTGCCGTGCCGGATCACAACGTTCCCACCACGCCGGATCGCGTAAACGGGATCGAAAACCCGGAATCGCGCATTCAGGTCGAAGCGCTGGACAAGAACGCCAAGGATTTCGGCATTCACTACTACCCGGTGAATGACGTTCGTCAGGGCATCGTGCACATCGTTGGCCCGGAACAGGGCTGGACCCTGCCCGGAATGACCGTCGTCTGTGGCGACAGCCACACCGCCACCCACGGCGCGTTTGGCGCCTTGGCCCACGGCATCGGCACGTCTGAGGTCGAGCATGTTCTGGCCACGCAGACGCTGATCCAGAAGAAATCCAAGAACATGAAGGTGGAAATCACTGGCAAACTGCAACCAGGAGTGACCGCGAAAGACATCACCCTGGCCGTGATCGGTGAGACCGGCACCGCCGGCGGCACCGGCTATGTCATTGAATATTGCGGCGAAGCGATCCGTGATCTGTCGATGGAAGGCCGCATGACCGTCTGCAACATGGCGATCGAAGGCGGTGCCCGCGCAGGCCTGATCGCACCTGATGAGACCACCTTTGTATATGTCAAAGGCCGCCCGCACGCCCCGAAAGGCGCGCAGTGGGAAGCCGCGATGGACTGGTGGAGGACGCTCTACACCGATGAAGGTGCGCATTTCGACAAGGTCGTCACCCTGCGTGGCGAAGACATCGCGCCGGTCGTGACCTGGGGCACCAGCCCCGAGGACGTTCTGCCGATCACCGCAACAGTGCCCCACCCCGAGGATTTTGAAGGCGGCAAGGTCGATGCAGCACGTCGTTCGATCGAGTACATGGGCCTGACAGCCGGTCAGAAACTGAGCGATGTGGAAATCGACACCGTCTTCATCGGCTCGTGCACCAATGGCCGAATCGAAGATCTGCGGGCCGCCGCCGCGATCCTGAAAGGCAAGAAGATCAAGGACGGCATGCGCGCGATGGTCGTGCCCGGCTCGGGTCTGGTCCGTGCTCAGGCCGAGGAAGAAGGTCTGGCAGACATCTTCAAAGAGGCCGGTTTCGAATGGCGTCTGGCGGGATGCTCAATGTGTCTGGCGATGAACCCCGATCAGTTGCAGCCGGGCGAGCGCTGTGCCGCGACCTCGAACCGCAATTTCGAGGGTCGTCAGGGCCGGGGCGGACGCACCCATCTGCTGAGCCCGGCAATGGCTGCCGCAGCGGCAATCACAGGACGGCTGACAGACGTCCGTGAACTGATGTAAGCTACCCTCATATCTAGATATTTGAGGGAGAGACTGAAATGAGTGATTGGGTCAAATGGCTCCTGCTGGGGCTGCTGTCCATAGCGTTCGGCGTCTTTGTGCTGGGCGCGCCTTATGTGGCGTCAATTGCCGTCACACTGGTTACGGGTGTGCTGTTGCTGATCTCCGGCGTACTGCAGGTTGCCGGGGGGTTTTCGGTTGAAGGAACGGGTAACAAAATCCTGTCCTTCATCATGGGGGCCGTGATGTTGTTCCTGGGTTGGTCCTTCCTGGACAACCCGCTGGAAGGTACGCTGACGCTGGCAACGGTTGTTCTGATCCTGTTCATGGCAGGCGGGATTGCCCGAATCATCCTTTCATTTCAGATGCGCGGAACGTCATTTTTCTGGCCGACCCTGATTTCGGGGATCTTGTCGATCATCCTGGCAGGCATCATCTGGTCTTATGCGGCTGCGGAACCAACGGTTCTGCTGCGGTTGCTGGGCATCCTGCTTGGCATCGAGATGCTGTTCAACGGGTTCGGTCTGGTCTTCATGGCGCTCTTCGTCAAAGGCGCACCTAACGAAACGACACAAGCGAAAGAAGCTTAAACGCGGGGCATGGGCGCGGCCCTCTCCCGCAGGAGTGTGAACATGGAAAAGTTTGAAAAAGTCCACGGGGTGGCCGCCCCAATGCCGCTGATCAATATCGACACCGATATGATCATTCCGAAAGTACATCTGAAGACGATCAAACGGTCCGGCCTTGGCGTCGTGCTGTTTGACGAGATGCGTTATCACGATCATGGCGGCGAGAACGAAGACTTCGTCCTGAACAAGCCCGCCTACCGCAACACCGAAATTCTGGTGGCCGGTGACAATTTCGGCTGCGGCTCGTCGCGCGAACATGCGCCCTGGGCGATCAGGGATTTCGGCATCAAGGTCGTGATCTCGACCAGCTTTGCCGACATCTTCTTCAACAACTGCTTCAAGAACGGCATCCTGCCCATCGTGGTCGAGGCAGAGCATCACGCGATCCTGATGGAAGATGCACACAAGGGCGAAAACGCCCGCATGACCGTGCATCTGGAAGATCAGCAGATCACCACCTCGGACGGCGTTGTCATCGAGTTCGAAATTGACCCGCACCGCAAGCATTGCCTGCTGAACGGCCTGGACGATATCGGCCTGACGATGGAAAAAGACCATCACATCGACAGATTCGAGGAACATGCCAGCCAGTCCCGCCCCTGGGTCTGATTCTGGAAACGAATCTGGGGATACTCAACCTGACGGGGTCGCCAAGGCGGCCCCGCTCGCATTCTTGGGGTTGAAAACTCGTGACCCACAACATGTAGGTATCAATTTGACATACACGTCGGATTTGCGTCGAAAATGATGCAATCCCGCACCAGTTGCGCCATCATTTTGCCTGAAAGCACGTGTTTTCTGCCCCTTGGCTTGAGCTGATTGACCTGTTTTGTTCATCTTGCATCAAAACAGGCATCCGCCGATGACTCACTCGGCAGGCACAAGTTGGAATGAAGTCGGCAAAGAACTGACCAGTCCAGTTTGAAAGGGTTCGGAATATTGATTGCGCGCACAACCGGGGCGGCGATACGTGGAATACTGGTGGCACTGATGGTGCTTACCCCTGCGTTATATCTGCCGATATCTTCGACGAACGGAACCGAGATTGTCGTCTTTCTCGCGATCCTCGCGTTTTTCCTGACCTTTGCAGAATACAACTCTGCCTTCCCCAGTTTCATTGAATTCCGTGATGCACCGCCGGTAAACCGGCTGCGCTTTGTCGGATTGCTGTCGATGGTCACGTTTCTGACGCTGATCTGCAAAAACATGTACGCCCCGACCGAGCTGACACGCGCGATCTATTCCATGGGCCTCGCTGTAGCCAACGTGGCTGACTTTCCATATTCACCGGTTCGGCTGATCGTTCTGATGCTTCCTGCTGACGCCGGGCAGTCGATGATCGAACTGGTACGGGCAACCGCCAGTGTGGCCTATGTCGCGGCCCTGGTGACAATTGCAAGCTTTGCTTATGCCGTGAAGCTGCGCGGCTGGCCGACAGGAAACGGCGCGTTCAATGTCTGGACCAATCTGCCGCTGTTCGACCCGACCAAGGGCGGTGACGTCGTCACCCGCCTGCAGCGCGATGGCCGACTGAATATCTCGATCGGTATCCTTCTGCCGTTCCTGATTCCCGCGCTGATCAAGCTATTGACCGATTTTGCCAATCCCATCTCGCTCAGCAATCCGCAGACGCTGATCTGGACCATGTGTGCGTGGGCCTTCCTGCCCGCCAGCATGATCATGCGTGGGATGGCGACCCTGCGCATTGCCGGGCTGATCGTCGAAAAGCGCCGCGCATACTCCACAGCCGAGTCAACGCAGACTGCATGATCCGCGCCCTTGTCCTGTTGTTGCTGCCCTTGGCAGCGCAGGCAGAGACGGTACGCGTCGCGACTTTCAACACAGAACTCAGCCGGGAAGGTCCGGGCCTTTTGCTGCGCGACATACTGCAGGGTGACGATCAGGTTCAGGCAGTGGTCGAGGTTCTGGGCGCGGTTCGACCCGACATCGTGGCTTTGCAAGGTATCGACTGGGATCTGGACGGCCTGACCCTGACTGCGTTCACCGAACAATTACGCATCCAAGGCCTCGACTACACCCATAGTTATTCGGTACGGCCCAATTCCGGACTGGAAACGGAGTTCGATCTGGATGGAGATGGCGAAACGCAGGGGCCCGGCGATACACAAGGCTGGGGGCGTTTCACGGGGCACGGCGGGCTTGCGGTCTTGTCGCGATACAAGATCATTCAGTCCGAGACGCTGGATTTCTCTGCGCTGCTGTGGCGCGATTTGCCAGGGGCGCAACTGCCACAGCAGGCAGAAAGGCCATTTCCCTCAGCTCAGGCGCAAGACGTGCAACGCCTGTCATCAACCGGTCACTGGGTCGTGCCAGTCGACACTCCGATCGGCAAACTGAACCTTTTCACGTTTCATGCCACGCCACCTGTCTTCGACGGCCCTGAAGACCGCAACGGATTGCGCAACCGCGATGAGCTTCGGTTCTGGTCACTGCTTCTGGACGGGCATTTGGGACCGGCACCGACCGCCCCGTTTGTCATTGCCGGGGACGCCAATCTGGACCCCGAAGGTGGCGAGGGTCATCGCGACGAAATCCGGAAACTGCTGGCCGATCCACGCTTGCAGGACCCGATCCCTCGCAATGGTGAGGGTGACACCAACACAGTTCGCTGGAAAGGGGTCGGCGAACTGCGGGTGGATTATGTTTTGCCTTCCTCAGATCTGACGGTTGCGGGGTCGGGATTGTTCTGGCCGCCAGAAGAGTCCGCCCTTCGCAAAACTGCAGAACGCGCCAGCAGGCACAGGTTGGTCTGGGTCGACCTGACTGCACCCTGAGGCGTGCGCCCGTCAGGCGCCGACTGCGTGCGATGACTGGGACTGCGATACACCAAACTCTGGCGATGCATTACGCAATGCAACATCCAGATCAGTTTGCGGAATCCGCCCAAGCAAGTCGCGCAGCGCAGTTCCGTCCAGACTGTGCGGCACATTCCAAAGATACCGCATCTCAATCAGATGCGGCGCCAGCCGCCAGAACGGGCGGGCCAAATATATGGGCCACCACCGCATCGGCTTTACAAGGACTTGGGCTCCGGTCACACGCGACAGTGCCTGCGCCAGTTCCGAACCGGTCAGCGTATACCCCGCAAAGGACACATCGCAGAATCTGGGCAGGCTGGCCCTGCGTTCTGCCAGCTCTACCGCGGTTCTTGCAAGATCTGGCAGATAGGCCCAGGAATGCGGAATGTCCGGATCACCCGGATAGGTGATCCAACCCCTTTGCAATGGCTTGGCAATAACCTGATCGAACCAGTTTCCGGAGGCGCAGGTATCTATGAAATCACCTGCCCGCAGGATGATCGTGCGAACCGGTGAAGAACGGTAAGCGTCTTCCATCTCGGCCCGAATACGACCCAAGGGGTTCGTTGCCCCATGCGGTGTGTCCGCAGACCATGGCCCTGGCGCGTTGGCGTCAAAAACATAGACGTTTCCGGGCACGACAACTGTGGCGCCTGTTTCCGTTGCGGCGGAAATCACCTGTTTGTGCAGTTTTGGAACCTGTCTTTCCCAATCCGGATATTGCGGGTTCCACGCGTTGACGATCACATCCACGCCTTGGGCTTCCGCCTGCAAACTCTGAGTTTTGCGGTCGAAGGTGCGGACCTGCCAGCCCGCATCTTGAAACGCTGCCTTTGCATTTCGGCCGAACCGGCCTGTGGACCCCAGTATGAGAACGGTATTTGTCATGGCTTCCTCCTGTCAGAGCCAAGATATCCATTCACATCACATGGGGAATTGCCGAAAACAACAGATCATGTATTCATCAGTGAATGGATAAATCCCTCACCCACTCAGACTGGTCGCTGATTCAAAGCTTTTTGTCAGTGGCGGAAACCGGCTCTCTCTCGGCTGCGGCGCGTCAGCTCAATCGCAGCCAGCCAACACTCGGGCGGCAGATCCAGACCCTGGAAACCGATTTGGGTGTATCCCTGTTCGAGCGGCATGCAAGAGGCCTGCGCCTTAGCGATGCAGGTGCTCAGCTTTTGCCGATGGCCCAGCAGATGCATGCTGCCATGAACGCCTTCAATCTGACTGCGGCCGGGCAATCGACGCAATTGGAAGGGTCGGTCCGCATTACGGCTTCGGTCTTTGCCTCGCATCACCTTCTGCCGCCAATTCTGGCCCAGATCCGCATACAGGAGCCATCCATACAGCTTGAGCTGGTTGCCACGGACGCCAGCGAAAACCTGCTGTATCGCGAGGCAGACATCGCCGTGCGCATGTACAGGCCCGAACAGGTGGACATTGTATCCCGTTATCTCGGGGACGTGCCGCTTTGTTTCTGTGCTGCCCGCTCGTATCTGGATCGGGCCGGCCGCCCTCAAAACCCCGAGGACCTGTTCCGGCATGATCTGGTCGGATTTGACGCCAACGAACAGATCATCACCGAGATGCGCAACAAGGGTTGGCCCGCCAATCGGGACAACTTTGCCACAAGATGCGATCTGCAAAGCGCCTATTGGGAATTGATCCGCGCCGGCTGCGGCATCGGTTTCAGCCAGGTGCAGGTGGCTGAAGCGGATCCGGATGTCGAGATTCTGCCGCTGGACGTGGAGATTCCGGTATTGCCGGTGTGGCTGGCCGCCCCTCAGGCGATGCGACAGACACCGCGCATTCGCAGGGTCTGGGACCTGTTGGCCGAAGGTTTGCGGGCCAGCCTGTAAGCGATCAGAGCGCCCCTGTGTAGGTACCGCGCGGCGGATAGCTGTTGTCGAGCGCGTATTTGATACCGCCTTTCATGTCCGAAACCGACGGCCGGCCAAATGGGGTCGATTGCAGCCATGCGAAATACAGCGTCCGGTCCGGGGCGATATAGAAATGTCCGGGCTCGGCAAAAAATGCGGCCTCGGCGGTGCCTTCGCGCCCTTTTGACATATACAAACCCCAGTCATCTCGTGCCGCAGGCAGCGGCAGACTGTGCCCGACCCTCAGCCGCGAGGTGCCCGCTTTTCCAACAGTTTCAGCCGCCCGCTCGGCCGTGTCTGTGCTCAACATGATCACTTCGACACCAAGCGCGGCGAAGTCATCCAGCGCAGCTTCCACCTCGCCCATCTGCCGGATACAGATCGGGCAATGCAAACCGCGATACTGAATCACCAGTGTCCCGTTTTCGCCCTTGTCGGCATCCAGATCGAACGTTCCCTGCCCCACGGTCTGGATTTTCAGTTCAGGAACGGCGTTTCCCGGTATCAACATGTGTTTTCCTTCTGATTTGGCGGGTTCGTCTCATTGACCCGATGCGGCGCAGACGCTAGGGCCATTGCGACAAAACGCAAGGAGACCCTTCATGTCCAACCCCTCGCTCCTCATCCTGCCCGGAGACGGAATTGGCCCGGAAGTTATGGCCGAAGTGCGCAGAATCATCGACTGGTTCGGCGAAAACCGCGGCCTTCACTTTGACGTGAGCGAGGATCTGGTCGGCGGCGCGGCCTATGATGCGCACGGCAAGCCCCTGTCGGATGAGACTATGGCCAAGGCGCAGGAGGTCGACGCAGTTCTTCTGGGTGCCGTGGGTGGTCCGAAATACGATGATCTGGACTTCAGCCTGAAACCCGAACGCGGTCTGCTGCGCCTGCGCAAGGAGATGGACCTGTATTCCAACCTGCGCCCGGCACAATGCTTTGACGCACTGGCGGATTTCTCATCGCTGAAAAAGAACGTGGTCGCAGGCCTCGACATCATGATCGTGCGCGAGCTGACCTCGGGCGTCTACTTCGGCGAGCCGCGCGGTATTTTCGAAGAAGGCAACGAGCGTGTGGGCATCAACACCCAGCGCTACACCGAATCCGAAATCGAACGCGCCGCACGTTCGGCCTTTGAGCTGGCCATGCGCCGGAACAAGAAACTGTGCTCGATGGAGAAAGCCAACGTGATGGAATCGGGCATTCTGTGGCGCGAGGTCGTGACCCGCGTCGGCCAGGAATACCCCGAAGTCGAACTGAGCCATATGTATGCCGACAACGGTGCGATGCAGTTGGTTCGCGCACCCAAGCAGTTCGATGTAATCGTCACCGACAACCTGTTCGGCGACGTGCTGTCCGATTGCGCCGCGATGCTGACCGGTTCGCTGGGGATGCTGCCGTCGGCTAGCCTTGGTGCGCCGATGGCGAATGGCCGCCCCAAGGCGATGTATGAACCCGTGCATGGGTCAGCCCCGGACATCACCGGTCAGGGAAAAGCCAACCCGATTGCCTGTATCCTCAGCTTTGCCATGGCGCTGCGCTACAGCTTTGATCAGGGCGCCGAGGCCGACCGCCTTGAAGCCGCGATCGAGAAAGTTCTGGCCGACGGCGTGCGCACAGCCGATCTGCTGGCCGAAGAAGGGGTCGAGCCGGTCTCGACCACCGAAATGGGCGACGCCATTCTGGTCGCGCTGGAAGCCAGCGTCTGAAAAACACCGAAGGCGGCGCGCAGGTCGCCGCCTTCCCCTAATTTGGCGCGGGTCAGTTCCCGCCAAAAATATCCTTCAGCAAGTTATCCACCGCTTTGGCAAAACCACCGGGTTTGCGTTTGGGATTTCTGGGTTTTGCCACCTGCTTGGGTTGCTCCGGCAGCATCATCGGCAATGGCGTGGGCGTCATCCCCTCGGTCACGCGCAGCATGGTTTCCCTCCATATCTCTGCGGGCAGACCGCCCCCTGTCACTCCGGACAACGGCGTGTTGTCGTCATAACCCATCCAGACACCCGCAACATAATCCGCCGTAAAGCCAATGAACCATGCGTCACGCGCTGCCTGAGTCGTGCCGGTCTTGCCTGCCACCTGCCAACCCGGCAGCTTGGCGCGTTGGCCGGTGCCTTCGGAAACGACACGCTCCATCATCCAGGTCAGTTGCCGGGCCGCGTCATCGCGGATCACACGTTCACCAATCCCTGTCGTCGTTACCATCACCGGCGTTTCATCACCCAGAAGCTTGAGTTCCGTCAGACCGTACGGTTCAACCGCTGAGCCACCGTTCAGGATGCCGGCATATGCTCCCGTCATCTCGATCAGCGTGCTTTCCGACGCGCCCAGCGCCAGTGCGGGGCCCTGCGCAAGATCGCTGGCGATACCGAAACCGCTGGCAACCGTGCGAACGTTTTCCAGCCCGGAAATCTCGGCGACTTTCACTGCTGGTATATTCAAGGAGTTCTTAAGCGCATCCGCCAGCGTGACCCGGCCATAATACTTCTTGGTATAGTTCTTGGGGCACCATTGCCCGGAACCGGGAATGTCGATGCAGTAGGGCTCGTCCACGACGATATCCAACGGGGAATACCCCAGTTCCAGCGCCGTAGCATAAACGAAGGGCTTGAACGAGGAACCGGTCTGGCGCAGCGCCTGGGTCGCCCGGTTGAACGCGCCCGATACACGGGTCTTGCGACCACCGACCATCGCGCGCACGGCGCCATCAGCGGACATCACAACGATCGCGGCTTGCGCCTTGGACCCTTCGCGCACTTTTTCCTGAAAAATGTACTGCAGCGCCTCTTCAGCCGATTTCTGCAGGCGCTGATCCAGGGTGGTGCGGATTACCACGTCCTCGGTCGTATTGCGCGTAAAGAACTCGGGCCCGCTGGCCATGACCCAGTCGGCGAAGTACCCGCCTGCCCGCGCGGCGGCGGCTTCGGAAAGCTCTGCCGGGTTATTTCGCGCTGCTGATGCCTGAGAGGCTGTCAGGTAGCCCTGCGCCTCCATCAACCCGACCACAAGCCGTGCCCGGTCCTGCGAGCGTTGGAGATCGTTGGTGGGTGCAAACCGCGTCGGGGCGACCAGCAACCCGGCCAGCATCGCAGCCTGGGACGGATTGACCTCGGCCGCCGATATCCCGAAGTACCGCTGACTTGCGGCCTCAAACCCGCGCGCACCGGCGCCAAGGAAAGCGCGGTTCAGATAAATCGTGAGAATCTCATCCTTGGAGTATTTGACCTCCATCGCCATCGCGTAGATGGCTTCCTTGGCCTTGCGCCAGAGTGACCCCTGCCGGCAATCAGCTTCATATGCGGCCTCTGATTCCCATTCGCTTGGCACATAAGGCACACCCAGACACAACAGCTTGGCCGTCTGCTGCGTGATGGTCGACCCACCGTGGCCCGACAAGGGACCGCGCCCTTCACTCAGATTGATGCGAACCGCGCTGGCCACACCCCGTGGGCTGACACCGAAATGGCGATAGAACCGCTTGTCCTCGGTCGCCACAACGGCGTTTTTGAGATGGGGCGAGACAGTGCTGGCCGTTATCACCCCGCCAAACTGATCACCGCGCCAGGCAAAGACTTTGCCGTTGCGATCCAGCAGCGTGACCGAACCACGCGCACGACCGTCCAGCAGCGCATCAACATCCGGAAGCGTAGAATAGACCACGCCGACGGCCAACATCAGCAACAGCCCGACGATTGCGCCGACACGCCACGTCAGCCCCCAGAGCAGGCGGAAAACCCACCGGAACATGCGACGGAACACGCCGCCGCCACCGCCGCCGGTGCGACGCGTTTTCTTTCGCCCAGTCCTGCGCATCGCCGTCTTTCGGGCGTTTGATTTCTTGCCAGCGGGTTTTGCAGCCCGCTTGGTCGCCGTGGGCTTGCGGCCCTTCGACGGATACCTTTTTTCTGCGACCAGTGGCGGCTTTCGGCGCTTGGACTCAGTCATGCTCAAACTCTGCCCGATTGTGCTTTTGCGTCACCTTACCTTGGCAACGCGGTCATGTAGAGGTGTGAAATTCCGGTAATTTCCCTCTCAGATTCGCTTAAAATTTAAACATGTCGGAAATTTTGTGCAAAAAATGTGCAACTTTGCCCTGATTTCCCTCGCGTCCGGGCTGTCAGACCGTTTCCTATGACGCCCGCTCAGGCTCTTTTTCTGCAGGTGCAAACAAACCGGCCTGCCCGGGAAGCAGAGGGGAAAGACGTGAAACTGATCATTGCGACAATCAAGCCGTTCAAGCTGGAGGAGGTGCGCGAGGCACTGACCGAAGCGGGCGTGCGCGGCATGATGGTAACCGAGATCAAGGGCTTTGGTTCGCAGTCGGGCCACACGGAAATCTATCGCGGCGCCGAGTACGCGGTGAACTTCGTGCCCAAGATCAAACTGGAAATCGTGGTTCCCGCCACGATGACCGACCAGATCGTCGAAACCATCACCAAAACAGCCAAAACCGGCAAGATCGGCGATGGCAAGGTTTTCGTCCTCGATGTCGAGCAGGCCCTGCGCGTGCGGACCGGGGAAACCAACGAAGAGGCGCTGTAAGGCGTCCCCACTCATAGTCATTCGAGGAAGTCACATGAACCTGATGAAATCTCTCATCCCTGCTGCCGCGCTTGTCGTGCTGCCGCAGATGGGCCTTGCGCAAGAGGCCGCCGCTGGCGAGACCGCGCAGCACACGCAATACATCCTGACCTCGCTGCTGTTTCTGGTTGGCGGGTTCCTGGTGTTCTGGATGGCCGCTGGCTTTGCCATGCTCGAGGCCGGTCTGGTGCGCTCCAAGAACGTGGCGATGCAGCTGATCAAGAACATGGGCCTGTTTTCGTTTGCCGCCATCATGTACTGGCTGGTCGGCTTCAACCTGATGTATCCGGGTGATGGCTGGATGATCCCTGGCTTCCTGGGCGCGATCGCACCCACATCGCTAGAACCCGTCGGTCTTGCCGGAGTGGAAACCGACCTGTCCTATGCCTCCGTCGGTTCGGACTTCTTCTTCCAGCTGATGTTCTGCGCCACCACTGCGTCGATTGTCTCGGGCACCATGGCGGAACGTGTCAAACTGTGGCCGTTCTTCGCCTTTGTAATCGTGCTGACCGGCATCATCTACCCGATCGAAGCATCCTGGCAGTGGGGCGGCGGCTGGCTGTCCGAGATGGGCTTCAGTGACTTCGCTGGCTCGACTCTGGTCCATGCCGCAGGTGGCTTCGCGGCGCTGGCAGGCGCCATCGTGCTGGGCCCACGTATCGGCAAGTACAACAAGGACGGCAAGGTTGTTCCGATCCCCGGTTCGAACCTGGCGCTGGCCACTTTGGGCACGTTCATCCTTTGGCTGGGTTGGTTCGGCTTCAACGGTGGTTCGCAGCTGGCAATGGGCACCATTGGAGACATGGCCGACATCAGCCGCATCTTTGCCAACACCAACATGGCTGCTGCAGCGGGTGCCGTCGCCACGCTGATCCTGACGCAACTGATGTATGGCAAGGTCGATCTGACGATGGTACTGAACGGCGCGCTGGCTGGTCTGGTGTCGATCACCGCCGAACCGCTGGCCCCGTCGCTGTTCCAGGCGCTGATCATCGGCGCAATCGGTGGCGTCATCGTCGTCCTGACCGTCCCGATGCTGGACCGCATGAAGATCGACGACGTGGTCGGCGCTATCCCGGTTCACCTGATCGCAGGTTTCTGGGGTACGTTCATCGTGGCATGGACCAACAGTGACGCCAGCTTTGTGACCCAGATCATCGGCTTTGCCGCCATCGGCATCTTCGTCTTCGTGGTCAGCTATGTCCTCTTCTCGGTTCTCAAGGCCACGGTCGGCCTGCGGGTTGGCGAAGAAGAAGAGATCAACGGGCTCGACATGGGCGAGCTGGGTATGGAAGCCTATCCGGAATTCTCCAAGGGCTAAACCTTAAGAAAAAACAAAAAAACCCGGGCAGTTCTGCCCGGGTTTTTCTTATTCAAAGCAAGCGAACTCAAGCTCCAACGTCGACAATCGCCTTGGCCAGAATCGGCACGGTTGTTGCATTCAGTCCTGCGATATTCAGACGGCTGTCACCAACCATGTAGATTCCATGGTCGGTCCGCAGTTTTTCAACCAGTTCCGGCGAGGCGCCGAGGCGCGAGAACATGCCGCGGTGCTGAGCGATGAAACCGAACCGGTCCGATCCGCTCAGGCGTTGCAGCTCGTCCGCCAGTTGCTTGCGCAATCCCAGCATGGACAAACGGGTTTCTTCCAGTTCGGCCTGCCATTCAGCACGCAGCGCTTCGTCCATCAGGATGGTCGTCACAACCCGCGCACCGTGATCGGGCGGGAAGGAATAGTTCTGGCGATTCAGGAAGGCCAGAGTGGCTTGGTTCAAAGCCGTCTGCCCCGCGTCCGCGCTGACGGCCATCAACAGGCCGGTACGCTCGCGATAGACACCGAAGTTCTTGGAACAGGACGCCGCGATCAGGCATTCCTTGACCGATGACGCCACCAACCGGACCGCCTGCGCGTCTTCTTCCAGACCGTCGCCAAACCCCTGGTAAGCAATGTCGATCATCGCCACCAAACCACGCTCGTTGATCAGGTTTACGACGTCCTGCCACTGCACCATGTTCAGATTGGCGCCGGTCGGGTTGTGGCAGCAACCATGCAGCAGAACGACGTCGCCCGCATTGGCGGTTTTCAGATCCTCGATCATGCCGTCGAAATCAACGCCGCGGGTATCGCCGTCGAAATATCGATACTGAACCGTCTCCATGCCCAGATAATTCAGAATGGACAGGTGGTTCGGCCATGTCGGGTTCGACACGAAGACGCGCGCCGAGGGGTTGGCCATGCGGATCAATTCGAACGCCTGTCGGCAGGCACCGGTCCCGCCAGGGGTCGCAACAGCTGCAATGTTTCCCCGCGGTACGGACGTGCCCAAGATCAGGCCGATCATCACATCTGCAAAGGCCGGATCGCCGGCCAGCCCTGTATAGGCTTTGGATTCCTGCTCTTCCAGTATGCGCTGCTCGGCGGCCTTGACCGAGCGCATCACCGGCGTCACACCCTCGGCATTTTTGTAGACGCCCACGCCCAGATCAATCTTCTGATCACGCGGGTCCTCGCGGTACATCTGCATCAGCATCAGGATTTTATCCGCAGGCTGCGGCTTGAGGAATTCGAACATCAGTTCTCTCCGGTTGCGACGGGAAGGGTCGGGAAGGCGCCCCATTCAGCCCAGGAGCCGTCATAAAGCGAGTGATCTTTCTTGCCCATGCGTTCAAGCGCAAGGCTGAGGATTGCAGCGGTAACGCCAGATCCGCAGGACGTGATCGCCGGTTTCGACAGATCAACGCCGGCAGCCTCGAAAACGGCACGGCAATCCTCAGGCGATTTCATTGTGCCATTGGCGTTCAACAACTGGCCAAACGGGACATTGCGCGACCCCGGAATATGACCGGAACGCAGGCCTTCCCGCGGCTCGACCTCAGTTCCGGCGAAACGGGCGGCAGAACGGGCATCAATGATCTCGTGATCTGCCAGTTTCGCTGCCGCAGACACTTGCGTGACGTCCCGAACCAAATGGTTCTGCACCCGGACTGTCATGTGGCGGTCGCGGATGACTGGCGGCAGATCCTCAAGCTCGCGCCCTTCCGCGTTCCATTTCGGCAATCCCCCATCCAGAATGGCGATGTTTTCCTGACCCATAAGCCGGAACAGCCACCAGACCCGGGCTGCGGACATCAGACCGGCCCCGTCGTAGACGACGACCTGATGACCATCACCCACGCCCATCGCCCGCAGGCGCGACATGAATTTCTCGACCGGAGGGGCCATGTGCGGCAGGTCCGAACGGTGGTCTGAAATCTCGTCGATATCGAAGAACCGCGCCCCGGGAATGTGACCCGCGTCATATTCAGCCCGGGCATCGCGGTTTTGCGAAGGCAAATACCACGACCCGTCCAGAATCCGCAGATCCGGGTCCTTGATATGTGCGGCCAGCCATTCGGTAGATACGAGGGTTTTCGGATCGTCCTGCATCAATGCCTCCCCTGAGCGAGCTTGATTTTTCCCTATACCCGGCAGCATAGGGGTTCAAGGCTGGATAGGGCTATTCCGCCGCGCGGCGCAGGCGAAAATGCTGAATAATTCCGATGAAACTGATCAAAATCCAGAACCCTTCGATCAGCATCGAAGCCAGATTGAAATTGTGCACCAGAGAATAGACGATCAGCACCGAGCCCAGAAGGTTGATCACCGGAAAGGCCAGATCGTCGGAATTCATCATTCGCATTTGCGTTGCGAAATACGCGGCGACCACGATCAAGGCGCCAAACGAACCGATTGCATCCACGATCGTGAGGGTGTTCAGAATATCGGTCATCAATGAGCCATGCCGTTTTCAGAATTGTCAGAGAGCTGTCCGTAATGGTGCATATTCAAAAACGCAGCACCCTGCGCCCCCGCGCGATACCCATGAGGCACGTCGGCTGCAAAACGCAATCCCTGTCCGGCATGTAAGGGCACCCATTCCTCACCACGCAGAATTTCAAGTGTTCCGCCCAGAACAAAGACTTCCTCGGTAACACCAACCGCATGTCCAGGCGATTCGTGGCTCTGGTTCGGGTTCAGATTGACGTGGAATGTCTCAGCCCCCAATGCGGGATCGAAAGGGAACACGATCTTGACCTCTATACTGCCGGGAAACGTGACCGTCTGAAAGACGGATGGATCGCCGATCGCCGTGTCGATCAGAGCACTCAGCGGCACTTGAAACCCTTTGGCGATTTTCCAGAGCGTAGCGATCGTCGGGCTGGATTCGCCGCGTTCGATCTGACCCAACATTGCTTTGCTGACGCCTGTCATTTCGGCCACTTTGGACAGGCTGAGGCCGGATGCTGCGCGCACATCCCTCAGCTTCAGTGTAATATCGTCAGAGTTCATGTCAGCGTCCCGCGAATCCTCTTGTGCGTTATAGCGCACATGTGATACGTGCGCTATAACGCACGAAACCCGATCTATGCAACCCGAGGCAACAGGGAAACAGCATCATGCCATTGTACCGATCCAGAACCTCCACTCATGGCCGCAACATGGCGGGCGCACGCGGCTTGTGGCGCGCCACTGGCATGGAGGATGACGATTTTGGCAAACCGATCATCGCCATCGTCAATTCGTTCACCCAATTCGTGCCCGGGCATGTGCACCTGAAGGATCTGGGCCAGATGGTTGCGCGCGAGGTCGAGGCCGCAGGCGGTGTTGCGAAAGAGTTCAACACCATCGCGGTAGATGACGGCATCGCCATGGGCCATGACGGCATGCTCTATTCGCTGCCCTCGCGCGAGGTGATCGCGGATTCGGTTGAATACATGGTCAACGCCCATTGTGCAGATGCGATGGTCTGCATCTCGAACTGCGACAAGATCACCCCCGGCATGCTGATGGCTGCGATGCGCCTGAACATCCCGGCGATCTTTGTCTCAGGTGGACCGATGGAGGCCGGCAAGATCGACATCGCGGATCTGGACGTCAAGAAAATCGACCTCGTGGACGCGATGGTTGCCGCCGCGGACGACAAGTACACCGACGAACAGGTTCAGCACATCGAGGAAAACGCCTGCCCGACCTGCGGGTCGTGTTCGGGCATGTTCACCGCGAACTCGATGAATTGCCTGGCCGAGGCGCTGGGTTTGGCGTTGCCGGGTAACGGCTCGACCCTGGCGACGCATGCTGATCGCAAGGATTTGTTCCTGGAAGCCGGCCGCCGCATCGTCGAGATCACCAAGCGGCATTACGATCTGGACGAAAAAGGCTTCCTTCCCCGCGAAATCGCCACGTTCGACGCGTTCGAAAATGCCATGAGTCTGGATATCGCGATGGGTGGGTCCACCAACACTGTTTTGCACTTGCTGGCTATCGCGCATGAGGGCGAGGTTCATTTCACCATGTCCGACATGGATCGCCTCAGCCGCAAGGTGCCGTGTTTGTGCAAGGTCGCGCCCAACACCGAGAATGTGCATATGGAAGACGTTCACCGCGCTGGCGGCATCTTCTCGATCCTGGGCGAGTTGAGCCGTGCAGGCCTGTTGCACGAAGAATGCAGCACGGTCCATTCCGCCACGATGGGTGAAGCGATTGCCAATTGGGACATCAAGATCGCCAACAACCCCAAGGCGCAGGAGCTGTTCAAGGCTGCCCCCGGCGGCGTGCGCACCACCCAGGCATTCAGCCAGTCGAACCGGTACAAGGAGCTGGACACCGACCGCGAAGGTGGTGTGATCCGCTCGAAAGAACATGCGTTCAGCCAGGACGGCGGTCTGGCGGTTCTGTTCGGAAACATCGCGCGCGACGGCTGCATCGTGAAAACTGCCGGGGTGGATGCAAACATCCTGAAGTTCACCGGGTCGGCCTATGTCTGCGAAAGCCAGGATCAGGCGGTGAACGATATCCTCACCGGCAAGGTCAAGGAAGGTGACGTGGTGGTCATCCGCTACGAAGGTCCGCGGGGCGGGCCGGGGATGCAGGAAATGCTCTACCCGACTTCGTATCTGAAATCCAAAGGTCTGGGCAAAGCCTGCGCATTGCTGACAGACGGGCGCTTCTCGGGCGGCACGTCGGGGTTGTCCATCGGTCACGTCTCGCCTGAAGCCGCCGAGGGCGGCGAGATCGGCCTGGTGCAGAACGGCGATACAATCGAGATCGACATTCCAAACCGCTCCATCCATCTGGCCGTGTCGGACGAAGAACTTGCCGCCCGTCGCGAGGAACAGGACGAGAAAGGCTGGGTGCCCACGCAGCCGCGCAAACGCAAAGTTTCAACCGCGCTGAAAGCCTACGCGAAACTGACCACCAGTGCAGCCAAAGGGGCCGTTCGCCAGGTTTGACCCCGAAACGGACCGGTTCTTTTCGCGAAGAACCGGCGGGTCTGCCTACTTAACAAAAGCTCCCGCGCCCAATCGCACCATCGGCGTTGCCGATGCCACGTTCGGACTTGGGCGCGCCGCCGTGCATTGCGCGGCGCCGGGCCCAACCAAAGGAGGTGTTTCGCAAGAAGCACTGACGATGGGCAGGAGCGTTTGCGGTTTGGTCAATCACCAAGTTTGGCGTGAACCTCGTCCAGATCGATTTCACCGATCGGCATCTTGTTTGCCGGGTTTTCGAAATCGTATTTGAATAGATCGAAATCCTGTTTGTAGATCTCATAGACCAGATGCATCGACAGGTCGTCGAAATAAGCCTCGACCGGATGCGCGCGCTTGGGCCCGTGTCCTTCGGATTCGTTGAACCGCGGAATATCCGACAATGCTATGGCGTGAGGGGTCTGGATGTGATCCAGAACATCCTGCATCCCGTCGTTGAAACGTTCGGTCCAGAAAATCCGGTCATACCGCCCGCCATTCACGATGAAAGTCGAGACATGCCCGGACATCGCCGACCAGTGAATGTCCGGATCCATCGGGCGCCGCCAGCGAATCGTATCACGCGCAAAAAGCAGGAACCGGCGAAAGCTGGCGATCTGGTCGAACTCTCCCTTGCCGTCGTCGCCGCCAACCTCGATGCCGTAATTGTACACCAGCGTCGGCACAAGGTTGCCGCGATACCGTTTCCCATTGCGCTGAATGCCGCAGATCTTGTCGAAAAACGAGCTCAGAACGCGGGTGTACGGGTTGCGCACGCAGGTAAAGGAGTAAGATGCGTGCGAGCGGACATTGGTTGAAATCGGGTCCTGACTCGGGCCAAAAGCCCATTTATGCATGCCATCTTTGGCATCATGTATGTCGCCATCAAAGAACCTGCCATGATCGGAATAATACATGATCTGCCCGATGGTCGAGCAGGCACATTTGGGCACAACACGGTAAACCATGCTTTCACTTTCGGTCATCCAGGTGCCGGGAAAACCCATCTGCTGTGCCTCCTTATCCGATCGGGTCTCAGATTGACGCGTCGGCTTTGGACCCCAAAGAAGCAAAAAAATTCTGTTTATTCAATCGCTCATCCTCAGTATCACGGTTGCGAACAGGCAAAAACGGAAATCGCGTAACTCAGATGGCAAAGATTGCCTATATTTTGCTGTGCCACAAAGACCCCGACGCGATCATCGCGCAGGCCCGGCAACTGACTGCGGCCGGTGACTGCATAGCGATCCATTTCGATGCGCGTGCAAAGGCTGAAGATTACGCCAGAATACAAACGGCCCTGAAGGACAACCCGAACGTCGCATTCGCGGTCAAACGGATCAAATGCGGCTGGGGTGCCTGGTCGCTGGTTGAGGCAACGCTCCACGCGCTTTCGGCAGCGGTCGAAAGTTTTCCGCGCGCAACGCATTTCTACATGCTGTCAGGCGACTGCATGGCGATCAAGACAGCCGAATACGTTCACGATTTCCTGAACCGCAACGATTTGGATTTCATCGAAAGCCACGACTTTTTCGAAAGCAACTGGATCAAGACCGGCATGAAGGAGGACCGGCTGATCTATCGACACTATTTCAATGAACGTACGCAAAGCGGGCGGTTCTATGCGTCATACGAAATACAAAAACGTATGGGCCTGACCCGTGAAATACCGCAAGACCTGCAGGTCATGATCGGTAGCCAATGGTGGTG
Source organism: Ruegeria sp. K7 (assembly GCF_056531785.1). Taxonomy (NCBI): domain Bacteria; kingdom Pseudomonadati; phylum Pseudomonadota; class Alphaproteobacteria; order Rhodobacterales; family Roseobacteraceae; genus Ruegeria; species Ruegeria sp. K7. The sequence continues at coordinate 45,108 of NZ_JBQFMJ010000016.1, read as the reverse complement.
CCTGCGACGCCAGACCGTGGAAAAGATCCTGGATTTCCTGCGCCAGAGACGCGATGTTGTCCGGTTCTTCGCGACAACCTGGATTCCCGACGAGACCTTTTTTCAAACGCTTGTTCGCCATCTGATCCCAAGACAGGAAATCGAAAACCGGACGCTGACCTTTCTGATGTTCTCGGATTACGGTATGCCGGTGACGTTCTATAACGACCATTATGACATGCTGCTAGGTCAGGATTATCTGTTCGCCCGCAAGATCAGCCCCGAAGCGCTTGAGCTCAAGGAAAGACTGGGCAGGCTCTATGCCAGCGACGGCATTGACTTCCAGATTTCGAATGAAGGGCGCAGCCTTTATGACTTTCTGGCCGGGCGCGGGCGGGTTGGCCGGCGTTATGCCCCGCGTTTTTGGGAAGCTGGAAACACGCTGGATCCCGGACGCGAAATCTACCTGATCGCCTGCAAGAAGTGGCACGTCGCCAAGCGGCTGGTCGATCAGATCATGTCGGAAACAGACATTCCCTGCGTTGAATACCTGTTCAACGAACAGGATTCGCCATTGCCGGACCTGGGAGGTATTGAAACCACCCTGGTCAAACGGGGCCGTCATCGGCGCGCCGTGGTGCGCATGCTTTTCGAATGCTTTGAAACTGACAGGCTGGTCCTTTGCGTGGACCCGGCAAACCTTGAGATCATTCAGGATTTTTGTGCGGATCAGGCCCGGACGCATGTTCTGGAGATCGAATGCGATTACTCGGATGAGTACCTGATCGGCCACGCCCGCCGGGTCGGACTGGCCGGGGAAAACACGCCGGCGCAGCGGGTCGCCCACCTGTTGCCCGCGCTCAGAAACTCATTGGCTTACGAATCCGAACTGATCCGCGGTGCAGGGCTTGAGGGCCATTTTCGCCTTCGCGAATCCGCCGAACGCGAAGAAAACGAAGCGGCGATCGCCGCGTTTCTGAGGATTTCGCGAGAAAAGGCGCGGTCAGTTATGCAGTTGGACTATCTGTTTCTGGACTGAGCCACGGCAGCTTGACGACCGTATCCGGGTGACGTCGAGACAGGTCTTCAGGCAATCAATCAATCGCACCCACGCCCGGTTTCCTTTTGTTGCAGAAAATGTCAGCCAACTTTTTCGCCGGAGACCTGCTGACCCCGATAGCACGTAGCCGAAACAGTCCACATCAAACTCAATATTGAAACGCACCGCGCTGGGATTATTCGATGCGCAGATCCTTCTGAGCCTTGGTGTCTATTCGGTGCGTTGCCATCGAAGAAAAAAGCCCACCGAACGGCGGGCTTTTTTTGGGGCGTTTAGACTTAGTCGTACAATACGGCGGCGATTGCCGGATCTTCCATATTGGACGCGTCATAGTAGTAGAACCCGGTATCAATCAGGGCTGGTACACTTTCACCCTTTGACGCGGCCACCGCCGCCTTTACCGTTTCGTATCCGATACCGACGGGGTTCTGGGTAATGGCCCCTGCCATCAGGCCGCTCTTGATCGCGTCCTTCTGGGCTTTGCCGCTGTCATAGCCAATAATGACCAGACCTTCGGTGCCTAGTTCCTGCACACCGTTCACAACGCCAATCGCCGATCCTTCGTTGGTTCCGAAAATGCCGTTCAGATCTGGATTGGCTGTCAGGATCGCCTTTGTGACCTCGGTGGATTTCAGATGGTCGCCCTGTCCGTACTGAACGGTTACGACCTCGATATCGGGATACTTCTCGGCAATGCGATTGACGAACCCATCGCGACGGTCGATGCCCGTGCGGCTGGTCTGGTCATGGGCCACGACGGCAACCTTTCCTTTGCCACCCAGCATTTCAGCCATCTTGTCAGCGGCCAGACCCGCAGCAGCCAGATTGTCTGTGGTCGCAGTGGACACCGGAATGTCACTGTCTACCCCGCTGTCGAATGCGATGATCGGAATGCCCTTGTCATTGGCTTGTTTCAGCAGCGGGATCGCCGCCTGGCTGTCCAGCGCGGCAAAGCCGATGGCCTTGGGGTTGTTGGCCAGCGCAGCGGCCAGCATATCGATCTGGCGATCCACCATGGTTTCGTTGTCAGGCCCTTCGAACGTGATGGTGACATTGTATTCGTTCGCCGCTTGCTCGGCACCGGCCTTCACGGCCTGCCAGAACTGGTGCTGGAACCCTTTGGACACCAGCGGGATATAGACCTCCTCGGCCACGGCCATCGAGGCCGGAACGGAAAGGCTGGCAGCACTGAGCGCCCCCAGAATGAAACGACGTGTAAACATGATTTTCTCCTCCAGTTGGTCGTTTTTTCGTTTTTTGGAATGATCAGCCGGTTTTCTTGCGCCGGGCCATGTCGGCATAGACGGCAAGGATGATGATTGCTCCGGTCACGACGGTCTGCCATTCCTGCGCGACCGACAGCACCCGCAGACCATTGGTCAGAACCGCCATGATCAGTGCGCCGATCAGCGTGCCCAGGATGGTGCCGCGCCCGCCGGACAGGGATGTGCCGCCGATCACCACGGCTGCAATCGCCTCCAGCTCGTACCCAAGACCCAATGCCGGTTGCGCCGAATTCAGCCGCGAGGCGATCAGGATTCCCGCAATGCCGCAGATCGCACCGGCCAGCGCATAGATGCGCATTTTCCACATGTCGGTGTTTACACCGGACAGGCGCACTGCCTCTTCGTTCGAGCCCAGCGCAAAAGTATAACGGCCCAGAACGGTGCGCCCCAAGATGTACGAGGCGGCGATGGCCACGAGAAACAGGATCAGAACGCCGTTGGGGATCGGCAGCGCCGGAATGACCTCACCGATCAGCGACCCGCGCGAGATCTGGTCGAAACCAGGTGTGTCATTGAAATAGATCGGCCGCGTGCCGGAAATCACCAGTGACAGACCCTTCAGGATCAGCATCATACCCAGCGTGGCGATGAAGGGCGGGATTTTCATCTTCGCCACGAATGTGCCCGAGCACAGCCCGCAAAACGCACCGGCCGCGATGGCCGCAGCCACACCCAGCAGCAATGGCATGCCCAGATAAGTCAAAACCACACCCGCGATGACTGCGCAAAACGTCATCAGCGTGCCCACCGACAGGTCAATACCGCCGGTAATGATCACCAATGTCGCTGCCACCGCCAACACTCCGTTGACCGACGTTGCCTGCAGAATGGCAATCATGTTCGAGGTCTGCATGAAGTTGGGCGATGCGATCGAGAAGCCGATCAGCAGGGCGATCAGACTGGCGAAGGCCAGCAGCTTCTGGTACGCGCCGCCTTCTGACAGGCCCGCAAGTGGCTTTTTCTTGTCGAGATCCGTTGCTGTGGTCATTGCACTGTCCCTGTAACCTGCATCGCCGCCTTGCGTTGGGTGGCCAGATGCATGATGTCTTCCTGAGTGGTGTCTTTTCCGCCGGGCAGGATGCCGGTCAGCCGGCCCTCGCACATCACGGCGATGCGATGGCTCAGCCGCATGATCTCGGGCAGTTCGGATGAGATCACGATGATGGTTTTGCCTTGTTCTGCCAGCTCTTCCAGCAGCTTGTAGATTTCCGATTTTGCGCCGACATCGATGCCGCGCGTCGGCTCGTCAAAGATCAGAATATCGCAATCCCGCAGCAACCATTTGGCAATGACAACCTTTTGCTGGTTGCCCCCTGACAACAGCCGCACTTCCTGAACGTCGGATGGCGTCCGGATGCCCAGTTGATTGATGTAGCTTTTGGCGGCGGTGCCGATTTCACTGTCGTTCAGAACGCCGCCTGTCCCGGTGAAAAGATCCATCGAAGCCAGCGCGATATTGTCCCGTACGTTCATGCCGGTAGCGAGGCCGAAGTGCTTGCGATCCTCGGAAAGGTATCCGATCCCGGCCCGCACCGCATCCCTGGGGGATCTGATCGAGACGGATTGTCCGTGCACCCGGATTTCACCACTGTCTTTCGGGTCCGCTCCAAATATGGCTCGCGCCACCTCGGTCCGGCCCGCCCCCATCAGACCCGCAAATCCCAGTATCTCACCCTTCTGGACCGAGAAGCTGACACCCTGAATTTCAACGCCCCGTGACAGGTTGCTGATCTCAAGCGAAACTTCGGCCCCGGCCAGATCGGGTACTTCCAGCGGTTCTTCCTTGACCTCGCGACCCACCATCATCGCGATGATCTGGCTGATCGGGGTTTCGGCAGCACCGACCGTACCGACATATTCGCCGTCACGCATCACCGTTACCCTGTCGGCGATCTGTTTCAGTTCGTCCATTTTGTGGCTGATATAGACGATGCCCACGCCTTCGGCCTTGAGGCGCCGAATGATTACAAAGAGTTCGGCAATCTCTGCATCGTTCAACGCCGCCGTTGGTTCATCCATGATCAGCACTTTCGAGCGGTAGGACAGAGCCTTGGCAATCTCGACCATCTGTTGCTTGGCGATGGTCAGGCCGCCGACCAGCGCCCTTGGGTCGAGCCCCAGGTTCATCGAAGCAAAGATGTCGGCTGTCTGTGCATTCAGCGCCGCATCGTCCAGTCGACCAAAGCTTTTGCGCGGCTCGCGGCCGATAAAGATGTTCTGCGCCACAGTCAGGTCGTTCATCAGGCTCAGCTCCTGATGAATAATGCCGATCCCCAGATCCTGCGCCTGACGCGGGGATTGCGGACTGACGACCCGGCCTTCGACCGACAATAACCCACCATCGCGCTGATAAATGCCTGAAAGGATTTTCATCAGCGTGCTTTTCCCGGCGCCGTTCTCGCCCATCAGCGCGTGAACCTCGCCGGGCACCAGATCGAACTGCACGGATTTCAGCGCGTGCACGCCGGGGAAGTGTTTTTCAATCCCCGTCATTTCGACCAGTTTCGTCATTTCTCCTCCCATTTGTCCCTCAGTCCCCGTGTCGCATCCGGTTCACATCACCGCTCCGATCTGCCACGGAACAAACTCGACCCCTCCGAAGCCAAGCTGCTCGCTTTTCGTCTGTTCGCCCGATGCGACGCGGATCAGAATCTCGAACAGTTCCTCGCCCTTGGCTTCGATGCTGACGCCCTCGGTGACGATGTCGCCGCAGTTCAGGTCCATGTCGTCGGACATGCGGGCATACATTTCGGAATTGGTGGCCAGCTTGATGCAGGGTGTCGGCTGATAGCCGGAAACCGAGCCGCGCCCGGTGGTGAACACAATCAGGTTCGACCCTGACGCCACCTGACCTGTGACCGAGCAGGGATCAAACCCCGGACTGTCCATGAAAACAAACCCGTGTTTGTCGACGATCTGGCCAAACTCGTACACATCGCGCAGAGGCGCCGTACCGCCCTTGGCGACCGCACCCAGCGATTTTTCCAGAATCGTCGTCAGCCCGCCGCGCTTGTTGCCGGGGCTGGGGTTGTTGTCCATCTCGCCGCCGTTTCGTTCGGTGTAGTCCTCCCACCAGCGGATGCGGGCGATCAGCTTTTCTCCAACTTCGACGGTTTCGGCACGACGGGTCAAAAGATGTTCCGCACCGTAGATTTCGGACGTCTCCGACAGAATGGTCGTGCCACCGTGCCGAACCAGCAGGTCCGAGGCGTAGCCAAGCGCCGGGTTTGCCGTGATGCCGGAATACCCGTCTGAACCGCCGCATTGCATTCCGACGGTGATTGCACTGACGGGCGCGGGTTGCCGGGTCGCCTGATTGGCCAGTTCGGCAATTCCGCGCAGCTCTTCCAGGCCCCGCTCGATGGTTCGGCGCGTGCCGCCTTCGTTCTGGATCGTCATGTAGCGGAGCGCGCCATCGGGCCGGATCGGACGCCCCCCGACAAGATCGGACACCTGCATGACTTCGCAGCCCAGACCGATCAGAAGAATGCCACCAAAATTCGGGTGCTGCGCATAGCCTGCCAATGTGCGGAACAGGGCGGCATAGCCTTCGTTCTTGCCGGACATTCCGCAACCGGTGCCATGAACAATCGGCACAATGCCGTCGACGTTGGGGTAAGCATCCAGAAGGCCCGATTTCTCGGCCGCCTCGGAAATGAAACGCGCGACCGAGCCGGAACAGTTTACGGTGGTCAAAATGCCGATGTAATTACGCGTGCCCACTTTACCGTCCGCCCGGTGAAACCCCTGAAAGGTCCGGGTGCGATGTATTTCGGGCAATGGCACGCAGGCAGACGCATGCGCATAGTCCTGCTGATGCTCTCCCATCCCAAGGTTGTGGACATGGACATGCGCGCCCGGCGCAATATCTGACTTGGCCTGCCCGATGATCTGGCCATACCGGATGACATTCGCTCCTGCGGGGATATGCACCACGGCAATCTTGTGACCGCGCCCGATTGAACCCGGCAAAGGCGCAGGCACTCCTGTCGGGCAGTCGCCAGCCGAAAGATCCCGCAGCGCAATGACCACATTGTCATCCGGGTTCAGCCTGACGGTGTCCTGCGTCTTGCCCTGAAGGCCCTTGTTTTTCTGCTGTGCTTGCATTGTTTTCCCACTTGCCTGCACAAATTGCTAATGAGCGAACCCACACTTGTCAACTAACATGTTAGTATGCTAGATCGAAAATCATGAACCGACCTCAAGACATCGACGCAACCTTGCTGCCTGAAATTGCCGTGACAGAAGGCTCGCTGGCACACCGTGTTTATCTTGCGATCAAGCAGGCTATCCTGTCCTTGGATTTCCTGCCGGGCGCAAATCTGAAAAAGGCGCCGATCTGTGAGCGGCTTGGTGTCTCGCGTGCGCCCGTGGCCGAGGCGATTGCCCGGCTGGCGGCCGAAGGGCTGGTGGATGTGGTTCCGCAATCGGGGACGCGGGTATCCTATTTCTCGATGTCGGAAATCCGCGAGGGCGTCTTTCTGCGCGAAGCCCTTGAACTGGCTACCGTCGCCAAGGTCGCCCGCGATTTTACCGAAGACCAGCGCAAGCGCCTGAGTCGCAACATGCGGCTGCAGGAACTGCTGATCGAGGATGAGGACATCCCCGGGTTCTACCAGGCCGACGAGGAATTTCACGCCCTGCTGATGGCCTTTACCGGCTTTGTCCGGCTGCCGGATGTGGCGCAAACGGTTTCGCTGCAGGTCAGCCGTGCACGCATGCTGCTGTTGCCCACCCCGGGCCGCGTTGCGGAAACGCTGCAGGAACACCGCGCGATATTCGACGCGGTCCAGGACCGCAACGAACAAGCCGCACAGGAGGCGATGCGCCATCACCTGGGACAGTTGATGCCGCGCATCGAGGTTCTGGAACGCGAAAAGCCGCACCTGTTCAACATCAGCTCCCACCCAGAGCGAGAGGCAGGATGACCGTTTCTCAGACCGAACTCCTCAACAACCGAACTTCACGCCCTGTTCCTTTGACCCGCATGGGTTTCGGAGGCGCACCATTGGGAAACCTCTATCGCAAGGTGTCCGATGCCGACGCACAGGCCGCGTTGCATGCGGCCTTCGATGCCGGGATCCGCTTCTTTGACACCGCCCCGCAATACGGGCTGGGCCGGTCTGAACAGCGCTTCGGAGAGGCCATCCCGGTCTTTGGACGTGACAACATTCAGCTTTCCACAAAGATCGGGCGCCTTCTTGTGGACTGCGAACCGCACGAGGTCACACCCGAAGCTTTCGTGGATGTTCCCCGGAAACGAATCGTATTCGACTACACCTATGACGGTGTCATGCGATCCTACGAAGCCAGCCGCGAACGGATCGGTGTCGCCAATGCCGACATTCTCCTGGTGCATGATGTTTGCGTTTTCAGCCAGGGCAGTCAGGAAGCATCCGACGCGAAGGTCCGAGAGCTTTTTGACGGCGGCGGCTACCGCGCACTGACTGAATTGCGTGAGGTGGGCGAAATCGCCGCGATCGGCGCCGGGGTCAATGAATGGCAGGTGTGCGAGAAATTGCTGGGTCTGGGGGATTTCGACGGCTTCCTTCTGGCAGGACGATACACGCTGCTGGAACAGGAGGCGCTGGACAGCTTTCTGCCGCTTTGCGAAAAGCGCGATGTCGGCATCATTCTGGGCGGTCCCTACAACTCGGGCATTCTGGCGACCGGCGCGGTTCCCGGAGCAAAGTACAATTACGTGGATGCGCCACCGGACATCATGGACAAAGTGCGCAAAATCGAGGCCGTGTGTGACGCTCACGGCACTCCGTTGATTGCGGCCGCCCTGCAGTTCGTTCTTGGGCATCCATGTGTCAAAACTGTTGTACCCGGGGCGGTCAGTGCGGCCGAGGTGAATGCGAATGTCGCCTTGCTGGAGCGCAATATTCCCGCTTCGCTGTGGTCGGACCTGAAATCCGAAGGCCTGATCCGCGCGGATGCCCCCCTGCCATCGGAGACGGCCCATGCTGCGTAACATCGATCCACTGCTTTCCCCTGACCTACTACATGCCTTGCGATCCATGGGTCACGGGGATGACATCGTTATCGCTGACGCCAATTTTCCCGGCTCCAGCGTAGGCCCCGAATGCCTGAGGGCGGATGGATCCTCGGCCGGTGATATACTTCGGGCCGTTCTCTCGGTCATGCCGCTGGATAATTTTGTCCCCGACCCCGCCCTGACCATGCAGGTGGTGGGAAACCCCGAGGCGATCCCCGAAGCGGTGGCCGACTTTCAATCCATCATTCACCAGACAGCCGACAACCCCGTCGAAATACAAAGCCTTGAGCGCTTTGCATTCTATGAACGCGCATCCCAAGCTTTCGCCATCGTCCAGACCGGCGAACGCAGGCTTTATGGCAACATCATCCTGAAAAAAGGCGTGATTGGATGAGAATTGATGCTCATCAGCATTTCTGGTCTCTGGATCGGGGTGATTACGGCTGGCTGACAGCCGAGATCGGGCCGATCTACAGGGATTTTCTGCCCGCCGATCTGCTGCCCCTGATTGAGCGAGCCGGAATCGATGGCACTGTTCTGGTTCAGGCTGCCCCGACAGTTGCCGAAACTGAGTTCATGTTGTCGTTGGCGGACAAAACTTCCTTTGTCAAAGGCGTCGTGGGCTGGGTTGACTTCGAAGCACCAGACGCCTCGCAGCAGATCGCAGCGCTGGCAGAGAACCTAATCCTCGTCGGTTTGCGCCCGATGATTCAGGACATCGAAGATCCTGAATGGATGCTGCGAGAATCTCTGCACCCGGCCTTTGCGGCGCTCATCGCTCACGAACTGACCTTTGATGCGCTGACCTTGCCCAAGCATCTTGGGCCGTTGCGCCGTTTGCTGGCCAGATACCCGCAGATGCGGGTTATTGTGGATCACGCATCAAAACCGGCAATCCGGGACGGTCAGCTATCTGACTGGGCCGATGACATTACCGCAATCGCCAGCAACAGCCATGCGTTTTGCAAGCTGTCCGGACTTGTGACCGAAGCGCAGCCCGACTGGGACATCGGCGACCTGCGCCCTGTCGTGGATCATCTGCTGAACGTGTTCGGACCCGAACGCCTGATCTGGGGCAGCGACTGGCCGGTTTGCACTCTTGCCAGCAGCTATGAACGTTGGGTCGAGGTTACCGACATACTGCTTTCGGGTCTGACCCCTGAAGAACGTTCGGCAATTCTGGGCGGCAATGCGCTGCGCGCCTACAGCCTGAGGGATTGAAATGAACCTGTCTGAATTTGACCGCGACGGAGTGTGGCTGGGTCGTGTCGAACGGGCCGGCATTGGACCGTGCGTTGTCACCTTGCGCGGCGAAAGCCTGATGGACATCACATCAAGAACCGCGCCCACGGTCCGGGATGTCCTCGAACGCGAAGATGCGGCGGAATATGTCCGCACTGCCGACGGTGAGGTGCTGGACCCTGCCCGCGATACATTTGCCTGGCTTGCCCCTTGTGATCTGCAGGCCGTCAAAGCCTGCGGCGTCACCTTTGCCGGCTCAATGGTCGAACGCGTGATCGAAGAAAAGGCCGGTGGCGACCCGGCCCGTGCCGACAGCATTCGCAACCGGATCGGTGTCCGCATCGGCAAGAAACTAGGCGATATCGTCCCCGGATCGGACGCAGCTGCAAAGGCAAAACAAGCCCTGATCGAAGAAGGTTTGTGGAGCCAGTACCTTGAGGTGGGCATCGGACCCGACGCCGAGGTCTTTTCCAAGGCACAGGTCCTGTCGTCGGTTGGGTACGGGGCCGAGATTGGCCTGCACCCGGTTTCGGAATGGAACAACCCAGAACCCGAAATCGTGCTTGCCGTGAATTCGCAAGGCGTGATCATGGGTGCGACATTGGGCAATGACGTCAATCTGCGCGACGTCGAGGGGCGCTCGGCCTTGTTGCTGAGCAAGGCCAAGGACAACAATGCGTCCTGCGCGATCGGTCCGCTGATCCGGCTGTTCGATGACCATTATTCGCTGGACGATGTGCGACAGGCCGAACTGACACTGACTGTAAACGGTCCGGACGGTTTCAACCTGAACGGAAGCTCCTCCATGTCCCAGATCAGCCGCGATCCTGCAGATCTTGTTTGCCAGACGATCGGGCGGCATCACCAGTATCCGGACGGCCTGATGCTGTTCCTCGGGACCCTGTTCGCCCCGACGCAGGATCGGGAAACACCCGGAGGAGGGTTTACACACAAGCTGGGAGACGTTGTAACCATCGCCAGTGAAAAGCTGGGCACACTGACCAACACAGTGCGTCTGGCGACTGAGTGCCCCGAATGGCGTTTCGGGGCGTCCCATCTGATGCGAAACCTGGCCCGGCGCGGCCTGCTGTAAGAAAGAACCACAATATGCTCACCGGAAAACACCTGATCGCTGGCGAATGGATTGGCGCGGACACTGTCTTTGCTTCGCAGCCTGCAGAAGGCCCCGCCCATGACTTTGCGGCGGGAACGGCATCTCACGTCGACGCCGCCGTCGACGCCGCCGAAGAGGCGTTTGCAACCTACGGCTGGTCCTCGCGCGCCGAACGGGCAGAGCTGTTACGCCGGGTCGCCGACGAAATCGATGCCCGGGGGGATGCAATCACCGAAATTGGCAGCCAGGAAACCGGCCTTCCCGCAGCCCGCCTGCAAGGAGAGCGCGGGCGGACAGTGGGACAGTTGCGCCTGTTCGCCGATTACATCCTTCAGGGTGACTATCTGGACATGCGCCATGACCCAGCTATGCCCGACCGCGCGCCCCTGCCGCGCCCGGACCTGTGGATGATACAGCGCCCTCTGGGTCCGGTTGCCGTATTCGGGGCCTCCAATTTCCCGCTGGCGTTTTCGGTTGCGGGCGGTGACACCGCCGCGGCGCTGGCCGCCGGATGCCCGGTTGTCGTCAAGGGGCACCCGGCACATCCGGGCACTGGCGAGATCGTCGCACAGGCCATCGACGCCGCCGTCAAGGCTTGCGGGGTCCACCCGGGTGTCTTCTCGCTGGTTCAGGGTGACACACGTGAAGTCGGTGAACGGCTGGTTCGGCACCCATTGATCCGCGCAGTTGGCTTCACCGGCAGCCTGGCCGGGGGGCGGGCGCTGTTCGATCTGTGCGCGCAACGGGACGAGCCTATTCCGTTCTTCGGAGAACTCGGGTCGGTCAACCCGATGTTTATCCTGCCTCAGGCGGCAGCTGCCCGCGCCGCGGAGATCGGTGTGGGCTGGGCCGGTTCGCTCACCATGGGTGCAGGTCAGTTTTGCACAAATCCCGGCATCGCCGTGGTGATCGATGGCCCGGATGCCGACGCACTGGAAGCGGCCACAGCAGCTGCGCTGCAGGAGGTTGCTGCCCAAACTATGCTGACCGACGGAATCGCGAACGCATACCGGCAAGGGTCAGATCGCGTGGCGGCCTGCAACGGTGTTACCCGGATCCTGGGCAAAAGCTGTGAGACACGCTCGGCCAGACCCTGGCTGTTCAGTGTTTCCGGCAAAGACTGGCAATCGGACCATCGATTGCAGGAAGAGGTGTTTGGCCCGCTCGGCATCATCGTGCGCGTTCAGGATATCAGCGAAATGCGCGATATCGCCCGTACGATCGAAGGCCAGTTGACCTGCACCGTTCACATGGATGCGGGCGACGCGCAGGATGCCGGTTCGCTCCTGCCTCTGCTGGAGCGAAAAGCCGGGCGCATTCTGGCCAACGGGTTCCCCACCGGGGTCGAAGTTTGCGACGCGATGGTGCATGGCGGGCCCTACCCGGCCTCGACCAACTTCGGTGCAACTTCTGTGGGAACTCTTTCGATCCGGCGCTTCCTGCGTCCCGTTTGCTATCAGAATATCCCGGCCGAATTGCTGCCGGAACAGGGATGAGGTCCGGTATGCCGAACGAAGGAACACCAGCGCGACTGGCCGGGAAAACCGCCCTGGTCACAGCGGCAGGCCAAGGCATCGGCCGAGCGTCAGTCGAACTTTTTGCCGCCGAAGGGGCGCAGGTCATTGCATGCGACATCAACTCTGACGCGTTGGCCTCGCTTGATGGAACAGCGGGCGTGACCACGCTGCAACTGGATGTGACGGATGCCAATGCTGTGCAGGCCGCTGTCGCGGACTTGCCGGCACTGGGCGTGCTGTTCAATTGCGCGGGCTATGTTGCAAACGGGTCCATTCTGGAATGCGAGGACCGCGACTGGGATTTCAGTTTCGACCTGAACGTCAAGGCCATGTATCGGCTGACCCGGCTGATCTTGCCGAACATGCTGGAAAACGGCGGCGGCTCGATCATCAACATGTCGTCGGTTGCCTCGTCGATCAAGGGCGTGCCGAACCGCTTTGCCTATTGCGCCTCGAAAGCGGCCGTCATTGGTCTGACCAAATCGGTCGCGGCGGATTTCGTCACGCAAGGGGTTCGCTGCAACGCGATCTGTCCGGGGACTGTGGACAGCCCCTCTCTGCATGACCGGCTGCGCGAAACCGGCGACTATCAGAAGGCGATGACGGATTTCATCGCGCGCCAGCCCATGGGGCGCATCGGAACCGCCGAAGAGATCGCGGAACTCGCACTCTACCTGGCCAGCGACGCCAGCAAATACACCACCGGACAGCCCTTTGCCATCGATGGCGGCTGGACGATCTGAACGAATGAGGGAAACAGGATGAAACTTCTGCGCTTTGGGCCTGTCGGTCAGGAAAAACCGGGCCTTCTGGATGATACCGGAGTAATTCGGGACCTGTCGGGGGTTGTGGATGACATTGCCGGCGAAACGCTGGGCGATGAGAGCCTGCAAAAACTCCGCGCGCTGGACCCCGCTCAATTGCCGCAAGCCGATGCGAATACCCGGATCGGTGCATGTGTCGGGCAGGTCGGAAAGTTTATCTGCATTGGCCTGAACTATGCCGACCATGCTGACGAAAGCGGTATGGAACTGCCGCAGGAGCCAGTCGTCTTTTTCAAGGCAACCTCGGCCATCATGGGGCCGAATGACACCGTGGAAATCCCGCGCGGATCGGTCAAAACCGATTGGGAGGTCGAACTGGGCGTGGTTATCGGCAAAGCCGCAAAATACGTGTCAGAAGCCGAAGCGTTAGACCATGTGGCGGGCTATTGCGTGATCAACGACCTGTCTGAACGCGATTTCCAACTTCATCGCTCGGGCCAGTGGGTCAAGGGCAAGTCGGCGGATACGTTTGGTCCGATTGGCCCGTGGTTGGTGACGCGGGACGAGGTTTCGGACCCGCAAAACATGGCAATGTTTCTTGAGGTGAACGGGCATCGTCATCAGCACGGATCGACCCGGACGATGCATTTCGCCGTTGCGACAGTAGTTTCGTACCTTTCCCAGTTCATGTCCCTGCAGCCGGGCGATGTGATCGCCACCGGAACACCGCCGGGTGTCGGGATGGGTCAGACACCGCAGACCTATCTGAAGCCCGGTGACAAAATCGAACTGGGCATCGAAGGTCTGGGCGTGCAGAAACAGAACGTCGTTGCTGGCTGATCCGGGCAACCGTGAACTTGACCATGTCCGGGTGCGGCGCTAAGGCCCGGATATGGACAAGCAAAAGAAACCCTCTCGCCAGCAGGTCTATACGCTGCTGGTTCAGATCGGACGGAAAGAAGGTGACGGTCTGCCCGAGGGCGCGACCGGTGCCGCACTGATGTGTTTTGCCAGCGGCGTGGACGAGGCGGAAGCGGTACGGGAAACCGTGGCGATTCTGAAACAGGCCGATACCGCTCCGCTGGATGTTACCGGCTATGGCACACTGGCCGAGCGTGAGGCGCAGGGCCATGACATCGATTCCGACGAACGTGCTCTGATGCAACGGGCGCTGGATGAAAACGCGGTCATCGTCGCGCAGATAACGCCGTTTTTCGGGGATCCGGAACAGTCCTAGTTCCGCGCCCCGAACCATTTACGGTAGATTTCGGAATACGTGCCGTCTTCACGCAGGGACAGCAGCGCCTGGTTGACTTCCTCGACCAAAGGCGAGCCGGTCGGAAAGGCGATCCCATAGGTTTCGCGCAGGAAAATTCCGCCTGTCACCGAGGCGATTTTCCGGCCTTCATGCGCAGCGTAATAGGACAGGATCGGTGCATCGAAGACGACCGCGTCCAGTTCCTCTTTCTCGAAGGATGTCAGCATCTCTTCCAGTCCGGGATAGCCGGTAAACTCAATTTCGCGACGGTTCAGAAAGTTGGCGGCGGTCGAGCCCGAGATCGTGCCCACCTGCTTGCCATAGAGGTCGTTGACCGAGTTTACGCTGCCGGTGATCGCGTCCACTGTCATGACCGATGTAATCCGGGCCGTGAAAACGGACACGATGAACAGCGAAGAAACAACCAGAATGACCCCCAGCAAACGGCCAAAAGGCGTCCGGGGCATGCGTTCTTCGAAGCCGCCATTGACCACCAGGTTCAATGCCCACCAGAAAGACGGGAACCATGCCTCGTTCAGCTTGCGGTCAAAATAGGGTTGCGCACGTCGTTCGAAACTCCACATCAGCATCCCGCCGCCCAGCAGGATCGCAAAAGCCAGCCCGATCGCTATGAACAGTTCGCGCGACAACAGCGCCTGCAGCAGGGATGGCCGGCGCATTGCTTCGGACGGAACCATGATCTGCAAACCGGATTCGAAAATCGGCTGGCTGAAATCCATACTCGTTTCGCGTGACGCGGTGATCGAGATATTGGCGATCGCAAGATCGGCTGTCCCGTCCTGCACCGAATTCAGCATGTCCCCAAAGGCATCCAGCCGGTTGACCGAATACTCCCAGCCCAGCGCGCTGGACAGGGCTTCCAGCAAGTCCATGGAAAAACCGCTCTGGTCCCCGTCCTCGACATAGGAAAACGGGGGGCGTGTTACGGTCGAGACCGTAAGCGATTGCGCCTGGCTTTGCTGTGCAAGAACGGCGAAAGTCAGGCAGACCACTGCGAAGAATAGGCGTTTCATCGACAAGATACCTGTTTCGCGGCCCTCTAGCTTAGTTTTGGACCGGGCGGCAAGGTGATAGCGGGGTAAAGCGCCATGTTTTCCGGACGTCTCAACCAGACATGCGTGGGCAAAACAGGTGGAAAATTTGCGCCCTGGGGTTGGCAATCGGGCCAATTCGTTGAATCTGTGCACGAACCTGCCCAGCAATACAGACAAGAGGCCCGCGATGACAGACCCGGTACAATTGACGGCAGACCTGATCCGTTGCCCATCGGTCACACCCGAGGAAGGCGGCGCGCTGGTTCTTTTGCAGAAAGTCCTGTCGGACGCGGGCTTTGAATGCACCCGCGCGGATCGCGGCGGGATCAGCAATCTGTTTGCGCGCTGGGGCAGCAAGGGCCATGCGCGCAGCTTCGGCTTCAACGGGCATACCGACGTCGTTCCTGTAGGTGATGAGGCAGCATGGACCATGCCGCCCTTTGGGGCCGAAATACGCGACGGGGTCATGTATGGCCGGGGCGCCACGGACATGAAGTCGGGCGTCGCTGCGTTTGCAGCCGCAGCCATTGATTTTGTACGGGACACTCCGCCGGACGGAGCCATCATCCTGACCATCACCGGGGATGAGGAAGCCGATGCGCTGGACGGCACAACCGCATTGCTGGATTACATGGACGCTGCGGACGAACGTATGTCGGTCTGTCTGGTTGGCGAACCCACCTGCCCGAACCGCATGGGTGATATGATCAAGATCGGGCGGCGCGGCTCGATGACCGCATGGTTCACTGTCAGTGGGGTACAAGGCCATTCGGCCTATCCTCATCGCGCGAAGAACCCGGTGCCCGCCATCGCTCGGCTGATGGACCGGCTGGCCAGCCACCAGCTGGATCAGGGCTCGGACCATTTCGATGCGTCGACCCTTGCGGTCGTCACAATCGATACCGGAAATCCGGCCACGAACGTGATCCCCGCGCAATGTCGTGGGGCAGTGAACATCCGCTTCAACGACCTTCATTCCGGGCAAAGCCTGAGCGACTGGCTGCACGCCGAAGCGGACCGGGTTGCCGAAGAGTTTGGCGTCACAATCGATACCCGCATCAAAATCTCCGGCGAAAGCTTTCTGACACCGCCGGGCCCCCTGTCGGATCTGGTTTCGCGCGCGATCGAAGCCGAAACCGGAATCATTCCCGAGCTGTCCACAACCGGCGGTACATCGGATGCGCGCTTCGTCAAGAACCATTGCCCGGTGGTCGAATTCGGGCTTGTTGGGCGCACCATGCATCAGGTCGACGAATGCGTCGAAGTCGCGCAAATCGAACAGCTCAAGGCGATTTATACGCGCATTCTCGGGGATTACTTCGCCTGATCCATGCAACGCACTTTGATTATCATGATCAAGGAACCACGCCCGGGTCGGGTCAAGACGCGACTGGGTCGGGATATCGGCATGGTTGGTGCAGCGTGGTGGTTTCGGCATCAGGCAAGGGCTCTGATCCGGCGGCTGCGCGATCCTCGGTGGCAGATCATGCTGGCCGTTTCACCCGATCGGGAGGGTTTGGCCAGCCGGATCTGGCCCGCCGATTTGCCGCGCGTCGCGCAAGGGCAAGGCGATCTGGGCGTCCGCATGGCCCGGATGTTACGCAGCGCTCCGGACGGGCCCGTCTGCCTGATCGGTGCCGACATACCGGGCATTACCCGAAACCACATCGCAAGCGCCTTTCGCGCCCTGGGGGCGACGCAAATGGTATTTGGGCCTGCGACAGATGGCGGGTACTGGCTGGTTGGTGCGCAAGGCGTAGCGGCGCTGCCACCCGGATTGTTCAATAACGTGCGTTGGTCGACGGAACACGCGCTGGCGGACACGCTCGCCTCGATCCCCGATCGCAGCTTCGCGCTGCTGGATTATCTGAACGACGTGGATACCGTCGCAGATCTGCAAACCTGATCCACACAACTGCTTTTTTGGTCATGACGCGGTCGCATCCCCGTGCTAGGCCGAATTCATGACTCGCATCCCCACCAAGCAGGAGGTCCTGGACTGGATCTCGGCGAACCCCACCCTGACCTCGAAACGCGATATCGCCAAGGCCTTTGGCATCAAGGGCGCGGACCGAATTGACCTCAAGCGTATCCTCAAGGAGCTAGAGGCCGAGGGTCATCTGGAAAAGCGCAAGCGCAGCTATCGCGATCCAGACCGGTTGCCGCCGGTCAGTGTGTTGCAGGTGAAGGCTCCGAACGCGGATGGCGATCTGTTTGCCCGTCCGCTGGAATGGCATGGCGAAGGCGTTGAACCCATTGTCCTGATCATTGCCCGCGCCAGCGATCCGGCGCTGGGCGAAGGGGACCGCATCCTGGCCCGCCTGACGGTGGTGCATGAGGAAGACCACAATTACGAGGCGCGACTGATCCGCCGTATCGGAACCAACCCGCGCAAAATCGTCGGCATCTTCCGCAAAGGGGCCGAGGGCGGGCGGATCGTTCCCATCGACAAGACCGGCCAGACCGAATGGCTGGTTCACGATGGCGCGGTGCTGGGCGCCAAAGACGGCGAACTGGTCGAGGCCGAGCAGGCCGGGCCAAAGAACCGCATGGGCCTGCCCCGTGCGCGGATCGTGGAACGGCTGGGTGATCCGTCTGCGCCCAAGGCCGTGTCGCTGATCGCCATCCATCAGCACGGCATCCCTGATGATTTTCCGGACAAGGTGATTGATGAGGCTGACAAGACCAAACCCGTTGGCCTGAAAGGGCGCGAAGACCTGCGGGACATGCCGTTGCTGACCATCGACCCGTCGGACGCACGGGACCATGACGACGCCTGCTATGCGCATGCCGACGACGATCCCAAGAACCCTGGCGGCCATGTCATCTGGGTCGCGATTGCAGACGTGGCAGCTTATGTGCAGCCAGGTACGGCATTGGATCGCGAGGCACGCAAACGCGGCAATTCCAGTTACTTCCCCGACCGTGTGGTGCCGATGCTGCCGGATCGTTTGTCGGGTGATCTGTGTTCGCTGCACGAAGGCGTCCCGCGCGCCTGTATCGCCGTTCGAATGCAGATCGACGCGGATGGCAACAAGATCGGCCACCGCTTCGTTCGGGCGCTGATGCGCTCGGCTGCTTCGCTGAATTACACCGAAGTGCAGGAGGCCATCGACGGTAATCCCAATGACCGTACCGGCCCCCTGTTGGAACCGGTTCTGAAACCGCTCTATGCTGCGTATACCGCGCTGAAAAAGGCGCGCTCGGTACGGCAACCACTGGAACTTGACCTGCCCGAACGCAAGATCGTCCTCAGCGACACCGGCGAGGTGCTGAGCGTGGCCTTCCGCGAACGTCTGGACGCACACAAACTGATCGAGGAGTTCATGATCCTCGCCAATGTCGCCGCCGCCGAGACGCTGATCGCCAAGCGCCAGCCGCTATTGTTCCGGGTGCATGAAGAACCTGCCCCCGAAAAGCTGGAAAGCCTGCGCGAAACGGCTCAGGCCGCGGGCCTCAACCTGGCAAAGGGGCAGGTGCTGCAGACACGCCACCTGAACGCGCTGCTAAACGCCGCTGCCGGAACCGAGGATGCGGAGCTGATCAACCTCACCACCCTCAGGTCTATGGCGCAGGCGTATTATAACCCTGAGAATTTCGGCCACTTCGGTTTGGCGTTGCGGAACTATGCGCATTTCACTTCGCCCATCCGTCGCTATTCCGACCTGATCGTGCATCGCGGGCTGATCTCGGCCCATGGCTGGGGCAAGGATGGGTTGACCGAGGATGACATCGATCGCCTGGAAGAGACCGCGACCCACATCTCGGACACCGAACGTCGTTCGATGATGGCGGAACGGGACACAACCGACCGCTATCTTGCCGCCTATCTCAGCGAGCGGGTGGGCAGTGAGTTCACCGGTCGCATCAGCGGCATCGCCCGGTTCGGTGCCTTCGTGAAGATGGATGAAACCGGCGCGGACGGGCTGGTGCCGGTGCGCTCACTGGGTCGGGAGTTCTTCCATTTCGACCGCGAGGCCGGAACCCTGATGGGGTCGGACACCGGCCTGATCATCGCCATAGGTCAGCGTGTCACTGTTCGTCTGACTGAAGCGACGCCTGTGACCGGCGGGCTGGAGCTGGAGTTGTTGTCGATTGACGATCAGGCCCTGCCGCGCGGACGGGGGCCGGCAAAGCGGGCAACCCGGCGCAAGGCGGTCAGTACCAAGCGCAAGAAGGACAAGATCAAGCGCAAGGTCGAACGCAAACGCCGTCAGAGGTGATAAGTCAGCGCCCGCGCGATCAGCCAACCGTGACGGGTTTCGTCGATCTGGTCAATGTCATCGAACAACACGGCCCGATTGCCATCGATCCGGTCTTCACCGGGAAAGGCCGAGGTGAAATCGCCCATCAACCGGCTCTGGCAATGCACGAACAGGGCGAAGCTGGCGGACTTGTGGCTACCAAGCCGGACCGTTGATCCCTTGGGCGCCAGGTAGGCAGGCTGGCCCCAGCGCAACGCCTCAGCCAACGGCTGCGCGGCTTCCAGATCGCTTGCGGTCTCAAAGACCAGCTCTCGCAGGATCAGGGCACCCTTTCGAGTGCCCTGGGGCAGTTCCTCAAAAGCCTTTGCCACTGCCGGGTTGTCAAAAGGTCTCATGCCAGTGGGATCGCCTGATCCATGCGGTCAATATAGCTGTTCAGCAGTTTATCCTGTTTTATCCGCCGCGTCAGCGGAGTGTCCGCCGGTGTCGCCCGCATCGCCGCGAGAATTGGACCAACACTCATATCCGCCGATGTCGGGTGTTCCGCCAGCAGGAACGGAGATTGCCAAAGAAATGCGGCGATGGATTCCAGATCCCGCTCGATCCGTTCCATCCGTTCAGCAACCGAAAATCGGCCAACCCCCTGCGCCTGCAATCCTTTCAGAACGGATTTTCGGATGGCATTGGAAACCGGCTTTCGGATCAAAGCCGGTACAGAGGTAAAGAACGTGTTTCGTAGGATCGGCCAGACCTCGTCATTGCCCCAGCGATCCAGAACGATCTGAAAATACAAGTGCTCTTCAGCCATTCGCACCAAAGCACGCGATTGCGCCTTTTGAATGTCGCTCAGGCCCCGGTCGAATTCGGCGCCCTGCGCCTCCAGCCAGTCTCGGATCAGGTCACTGTCCGGCACCAGTCGGTCGGGTGTGCGCAACACCGGAAGCTTGTGGTGCGGCATCTTTCGGGGATCCAGCAGATCCGACCGCTGCCACGACTGGCCGGAGTGCTGCAGCATGAGAGCCGTTTTCACGCAAAAGGGGCTGGCACTGTATTGGCCAAAGGCGGATGGGAAGGTCAGAAGGGTCAGCATCAAAATCGCTCCTAAGTGGGATGGTCGATGCATAACTCCGACTGATGACAGAAACTGGCATCAGGTTTAGGCTAAGTTGCATCATGACCCGAACCACCCGACTGTTCCAACTGATGCAGGCCCTGCGCTCGGGCCCGTCTCCCAGAACGTCCTCACAACTGGCGCAGGATCTTGGTGTCTCGGCCCGCACGGTTCACCGCGACATAGACACATTGCGCGGCCTTGGCGCAGTCATCGACGGAGAGGCCGGTTTTGGGTTCACCCTGATCGAAGACGCGACCTTGCCCCCGCTTGGTTTTACCGATGATGAACTTGAAGCCCTTGTTCTTGGCCTGCGCGAAGTGCAGCAGATCGGGGACCCTGCCCTGTCCGACGCAGCCAGCGCGGCGCTGCGCAAATTGCAGGGCCGCCTGCCACAGCGCCAGTCCCACAGGCTAAGCCATGCGGTGCTGACGGCAACACGTTTTGACCGCCCGGCCACGCCCACGATTCATGTCCCTGATCTGCGGCAGGCCACGTGGGATGAACGCACGGTCGAGTTCGCCTATACCGATGCAAAAGGCGATGCCACCACGCGGCGCGTCAATCCGCTGAGCATCGTCTATATGGATCGGGCCAGTATTCTGCTGAGCTGGTGCCACCTGCGCCGGGATTTCCGGTTTTTCCGTCTGGACCGGATGCAGGACATGACGATTTCGGATGAAAGCTTTCGCCCCAATCGCGTTCCCTTGCTGCGGAAAGCACTGGCCCGAATCCGAGAAGATCGCGAGGCGCATAGCCGGGAAAACCAGAACGGCGAGTCCTAACAGCCACTTAAGCAACGCGCGGTCACCAAACGGGAAATTAACCACGGATTTGTACCCCATTCGTTCCTGCACAGGACGACGAGGGGAGCAAGTCATGTTGCGTTATGTATATGCTGACGAACTGCATAAATTTCCAAAACTTGCCAAGGGGATGTTTCTGGACCGCGCCGATCAGTTCAAGACCCGGCTGGGGTGGGATGTTGATGTCGACGAAAACGGCGAAGAACGGGATCGGTATGACGATCTGAACCCGCTTTATGTCATCTGGGAAGAACCCGATGGCAGCCATGGCGGTTCGATGCGGATACTGCCGACAACCGGCCCGGTCATGGTAAACGATGTCTTTGGTCATCTGACGGGCGGCAGTCCTATCCGCAGCCCGCTGATCTGGTAGGTTACGCGGTTCTGCCTGTCGCGCAATGCCAGCCCGCACACGGCAGGTGCCATAATGCTGAGCGGTGGCGAAGTGATGGAAGGATTTGGCCTGACCCATATTGCCGGTGTCTTCGACGCAAGGATGATCCGGATCTACCGTCTGATAGGGTCTTCGCCGGTGGTGCTGGGGTCGCAGGGCAAGGGCCGGGATCAGATCTCGGTCGGGCTCTGGCCCTATTCAGCCGAGGACTGCAGCCGGGTGGCTGAACGGGCGGGGGTTTCCCGAGACCTGTCCCGGCTGTGGTTTCGTGCAGCGTTCGGGGGCAGTGCGCAACATCGGTTCGCGCTTTCGGCCTGAATTCGGGAAAAGCGGACTCCGCGTCTGGTGATGACTGACGCGGCCCTGTAGGGTCGCGCCATGTCCTTGCCTCTTGTCACCTTTTCCGATGATCAGGCCGCCGCCTATGACAGCATTTCCGAGATGCTGAAATCGGCGGGCGTCGACCTTGACGATGACGCGCTGCTCAGGCCGCCCGGAGGTGGAAAGACAGAAACGATGGCCGTGATCGGCAAGGCCGGGTCAGGCAAAACCTTGCTGTTGGCTGAATTGTTCAAGGCGCTGGCCGAAACCGGTGTTCAGATCGTGTCCGGCGATTTTGAAAGCCGTAAGTCAAAGGACAAGCGCAGCCTTGCCATTCTGGCCCCGACCAACAAGGCGGCCAGCGTTCTGCGCCTGCGCGGGGTTCCCGCAACAACCATCCACCGCATCCTTTACACGCCTGTATACGACCCGGAATATGAGCGTATTGCCGAATGGCTCGCAGGCAATGACGAACGCCCTGAAATCGAGGGGCTGACGGATGAGGCGCTGGATCGGGCAGCGGCATTCTATGCCAACAACAAATCCATCCCCGGGGCGCTAGCCGCTGCCGGGCTCCGGGGTTCGGATTTCATTACCGGGTGGAAACGCCGGGACGAACCGCTCGATATCGGGTTTGTGGACGAAGCCTCGATGCTGGATGACCGGCAGTTCGAGGACCTGAAAGAGATTTTTCCAACCTTGCTGCTGTTCGGAGATCCGGCCCAGCTTGCGCCTGTGAACCAGTCCGGCAGCATGGTATTCGAAGCTCTGCCCGAGCCTCGGAAGCTGACACTGCACCGGGTCCACCGGCAGGATGCGGATAACCCGATTCTGGATCTTGCCCATGCCTTGGCGGACCCGGCAATGGGGTTCGAGGATTTCGAAAGGCTGGTCGAGCAGACCGCCCGGCAGGATGACCGCGTCGTCTGGGGGCAGCGGGTCGAGGTTGACCTGATGGCGCGCAGCCCGGTTCTGGTCTGGCGCAACGCCACGCGCATTCGCCTGATCAACGCCTTCCGGCATGTTCACGGCGCCCCCGACACCGAGTTGCTGGAGGGTGAACCCCTGATCTGCGACGGTCTGGAACTGCCGCTGAAACACCGCAAGAAGCGGCTGGATCTGGAAGCGCGCGGCCTGATCAAGGGCGCACAGGTCATCTATCTGGGCCCCGGGCGCAAACCAGGTTTTTCGCGTCTGCATGTGATGGGGGCTGAAGACCCGCAGGTCAGCGCCGCCTCAATCGTTAAGATCGAGAAACCGGACGAGGAAGAGCCGTTTATCCCCTATGCCGCCCGCATGGGGGCGACTTTCCTGCATGGTGCTGCCGTGACGATTCACAAGGCGCAGGGATCGCAATGGGACACGGTGCAGGTTTTTGCGCCAGATATCTACGCTGCCGCCAGAATGGGTCGTACCGAGGCGGGACAACCCCTGTGGAAACGCCTAGCTTATGTGGCCATAACCCGCGCGCAGGAACGGCTGATCTGGGTCGTGCGCAACCGCCTGTCCAAGCCAACTCATCCACTGCGCGTTGATGACCTGCGCACAGCGCCCGTGGCTTCTCTGGTTCTGGAGGCTGAAGACACATGAAGACCATCATCGTAACCGGCGCAAGTTCCGGTATCGGCCGGGCAACCGCCGAGTTGTTTCTGGAAGAAGGCTGGCGCGCCGGCCTTCTGGCGCGCAGTGCCGATGTTCTGACGGCAATGTCAGAGTCTCACGAAAACGCCGTCCCCTTGGTTGCCGATGTAACGAACCCGGACGCAGTCGCCGCCGCCTTCGATGCTTTCACCAAACAGGCTGGCCGTCTGGACGTGCTGTTCAACAACGCGGGCATCTTCGCGCCTGGCGGAACCATTGACGAGATCGCGCTGGACGACTGGTACAACTCGGTCAACGTGAACCTCAACGGGATGTTCCTGTGTGCCCGGGCGGCCTTTGGCATCATGCGCCATCAGTCGCCGCAAGGCGGGCGTATCATCAACAACGGTTCGATAGCGGCCCATGTCCCGCGTCCCAACTCGGTCCGCTACTCGGCGACGAAACACGCGATCACCGGATTGACCCGCAGCCTGTCATTGGACGGGCGGAGCTTTGGAATTGCCTGCGGCCAGATCGACATCGGCAACGCGCGCACGCAAATAGTGCAGGGCCTGGTCGACGCGGCGATGGCAGAAGGCACGACCCCGGACCCGACTATGTCTGTCGAGGATGCGGCACGCTCTGTATTGCATATGGCTTCGCTGCCGCCCGAGGCGAATGTTCAGTTCATGACGGTGATGGCCACCACGATGCCTTACATCGGCCGGGGCTAAAGGTTTACTTCTCGCGCAGCAATCTGAACGCGGTCGAGGCGCCCCACCCGGCCGAGATCGCGATGACAAGCGACATCAGTCCGTACCAGACCGGCTGTTGGCGGGACATGTTGAACAGAAACCGTTCAAGTCCAACCTTGCGCACGTCGATCACCGTCTCGAATTGGGAAACAACCTCTCCGCCGCGTGTCAGCAGAATGCGCGCGACATAGTCGCCCTCGGTCAAGTCTGCAGGCATGTCGATCGAGGTTCTGAACAAGGTCTGCTCATCCACAGCCACGGTGTTTTCTCGGATCGAGTAAAGTCCCTCATGCTCGCGAATTCGAACAACAGCATCCGCAAAGTCCTGCGCGCCGCGAATATGCATCGCGGCACCCACCGACCGGATGGCACGTTCGATCGAAACCCGGTGGCGCAGATCTTCTACGTCCGACAGGATGGAATTCAGCGGTGAACTGGTTGCAACGGCATAAAAGCTGGGTGCCAGATCGACCAACACGCTGTCGGTGTTCACCCAGATACCCAGCCGCTTTTCTTTTCTTCGCACCGTTACAGGGCTGGATGGCCCGGCAACCGCAACAATCACTTCCAGCGGCGGGCCCGGCGGGATCGGCGCTTCGCGCTTGACCGCCCCGAAAATCAGAATTTCGGAACCGTCAAAGTTTGCTGTGATTGCAACCCGGTCCTGGCTGAGGCCAAGAACGACCTGCTCATCCTCTGCATACGCAGGCAGGTAGATAAGGCTCAGAACGGCGATCAGATAACGCATCATGATCAGTGCCCTCCCGCATCGCCCAACGAGTACAACTCGGAGGGTTGAAGCAACAGGTCCAGCGCAAGTTTTCCACATACGGCAAGCACCAGGGCCGCCAGCAGAACACGCAACTGCTCGGCCGGCATGCGCGATCCGATGACCGTGCCGATCTGCGCCCCGATAACTCCACCAACCAGAAGAAGCACCGCCAGGACCACATCAACAGTGTAGTTCGTGGTGGCATGCAGCATTGTTGTAAACGCCGTCACGAAAATGATCTGAAACAGCGATGTTCCCACAACGACCTTGGTCGGCATGCCCAGCAGGTAGATCATCGCAGGCACCATGATGAACCCGCCGCCCACGCCCATGATGGCGGACAGCACGCCGACGCACAGCCCGACCAACGCTGGTGGAATGACCGAAATATACAGGCCCGAAGTCCGAAAGCGCATCTTGAGCGGCATGGCGTGAACCCAGCCGCGCTGACGTCGCTTGGGGGGCGAACCTCCGGCCTTTTTTGACTTGCGCAGCGCGTTGAGGCTTTCGATGAACATCAGGCTACCGACGACACCCAGAAACACGACGTAACACAGGGTAACCAGCAAATCGACCTGACCCAGGCTTTTGAGGTAGTTGAACACCACAACGCCCAGCGCCGCGCCGATCAGACCTCCGGTCAGCAACACGGTGCCCATTCGAAAGTCCACGGTCCTTCGCCGGAAATGCGCCAACACGCCAGAGAACGACGACGCCACGATCTGGTTGGCCTCGGTCGCAACCGCCACAGCGGGAGGGATGCCGATGAAGAACAGCAGCGGGGTCATAAGGAACCCGCCGCCAACTCCGAACATGCCGGAAAGAATGCCCACCATTCCGCCCAGACCCAACAGCAGAAAGGCGTTCACGGATACTTCGGCGATTGGAAGGTAAATCTGCATGATGTTCTCTAAACGGGCTGGGTGTGTTCGTGTAATGTGACAAAGCCCGTCTTATTGCAATGGGTCTGGCCGCAAGTGCGACGCACCGGCACGGTCTTGGCAGTGTTCTGGGCGAACAATCTCTGTTTATGACCCACCAGCGGCAAAGACAGACCGACCCGCACAACAATCCCGGAGCCAGAGTCCGAGGAATCGGAAAGCGAAAAAAGCCTGTCTGCAGACCGGGTTATGAAAGGGGGCGTTTGCATACCCCTTTAGAGCGGGTGCGACATGCAAAATCAACTCTGCATGCCGCTCTGCAGCGAACAGGACTGAGATACTAGTCCGAACTGGACCTATCAGCGTTCCTTCACATAGGGTTCGCCCCCGGCGCGTGGCGGCACGGCCTTGCCCACGAACCCGGCAAGGATCACCACGGTCAGGATATAGGGCAACGCGTCCATGACTTGCACCGGTATGACAACCCCACCCAGATCGATGTTCTGGAATCGCAGGGCGATGGCCTGAAGCAGACCGAACAGAAGGCAGGCCCCCATCGCGTGCCAGGGTCTCCATTTCGCAAAGATCAGGGCCGCCAGCGCGATAAAGCCACGCCCGGCCGTCATGTCCTTGACGAACCCCGCCTGAAGCGCGGTGGCCAGATAGGCACCGGCGATCCCGCAAAGCAGGCCGCAGATGGCAACAGCGGCATAGCGAAGCCCCACAACGGAAACACCGGCCGTATCCACCGCGGCAGGGTTTTCACCCACGGCGCGCAGTCGCAGGCCGAACCGGGTGCGGAACAGGATCCACCAAGTGGCAGGCACCATCAGAAAGGCGACGTAGACGAGAATCGAATGGCCAGACAGCAACTCGGAATAAATCGGGCCAATGAACGGAACACCGCTTAATGCTTCCGCAAAGGGAAATTCGATCGGTCCAAACCGTCCGCCGCCGATCAGTGAAGGTGTTCGCCCCCCTTGCTGGAACCAGCTTTGCGCCACAAGAACGGTCATCCCCGCCGCCAGAAAATTGATCGCCACGCCCGAGATCAACTGATTGCCCCGGAATGTGATCGACGCAACGCCGTGCAGAGCCGACAAAACCAAGGAAGCAGCAATACCTGCCAGCAAGCCCAGCCAGACCGACCCGGTCACTGCTGCCACGGCGGCGGAAAAGAAAGCCGCCATCAGCATTTTGCCTTCTAGTCCGATGTCAAAGACGCCCGCCCGTTCGGAATAGAGCCCGGCCAGACAGGCCAGCAGCAGCGGGGTTGCAAGGCGGATGGTTGAGTCCAGGACCTGGATGATGATCAGGAATGTGTCCATCACTCAGCTCCTTTCCGCATACCCAGGAACAGTTTTTCAAGCGGCATACGAACCATGTTGTCCAGCGCGCCGGTGAACAGGATCACCAGCGCCTGTATCACCACGATCAGCTCGCGCGGAATACTGGTCCAGAACGCCAACTCGGCCCCGCCCTGGTATAGAAACCCGAAAAGAATCGCCGCCAGAAACACCCCGAACGGATGAGAGCGTCCCATCAGAGCCACCGCGATACCGATGAAACCCGCGCCCTCGGTCGAGTTCAGAACCAGCCGCTCTGCCTCGCCCATGACGTTGTTGATGGCCATCAGACCCGCCAGCGCGCCCGAGATCAGCATGGCGATGATGGTTATGCGCACGGGTGAGATGCCTGCGTAGACAGCCCCGGTTTCCGAATGACCATAGGCCCGGATTTCATAGCCAAGCCGGGTGCGCCAGATCAGCGCCCAAACCACGAAACAGGCCAGAACGGCGACAAAGAATGTGATGTTGGCCGGGGCACCTTTGAACAGAACGTTTTCGGCCGTCGAGAACATGGACTGGAACGTAGGCAGATGAACGGCTTCGGGGAACCGGGCGGTCGCAGGATCCTGTGCCCCCGGGGGGCGCATCACATTGACCAGAACATAGTTCAGAACCGCCGCTGCGATAAAATTGAACATGATCGTGGTGATCACGATATGGCTGCCGCGCTTGGCCTGCAGATAGGCCGGAATCGCAGCCCATGCCGCACCGAAAACCATTGACGCGGCGCAGGCGGCCAGAAGGGCAATGCTCCAGTGTGGCCAGGGGACATAGAGGCAGACGATGGCGACACCAAGGCCGCCCAGCATGGCCTGTCCTTCGCCACCGATGTTGAACATGCGCGCATGAAAGGCGACGGCCACCGCCAGCCCCGTGAACATGAAGTTCGTCGCGTAATACAGGGTGTACCCCCAGCCATAGGTCGACCCAAGCGCGCCGGAAACCATGAGCTTCACGGCCTCGACTGGGTTTTCACCGATGGCCAGGATGACCAGTGCCGAGAGGATTGCGGCCAATATCAGACTGATCAGCGGGATCAGGACGACATCGGCCCATTTGGGCATTTTTTCCATACTACGCGGCCTCTCCCGCCACACCGGCCATCAACAGGCCCAGTTCTTTTTCATCTGTCTCATGGGGCAGACGCTCGCCCATGATATGTCCGTCAAACATCACCGCAATCCGGTCGGACAAAGAGAAGATCTCTTCCAGCTCGACCGAGACCAGCAGGATTGCCTTGCCCTGATCACGCAGTGCGACGATCTGTTTGTGAATGAACTCGATCGCACCAATGTCCACACCGCGTGTGGGCTGGCCGACCAGCAGCAGGTCGGGGTTGCGCTCGATCTCGCGGGCAACGACGATTTTCTGCTGGTTTCCGCCCGAGAAGCTTTTGGCTGTCAGCCACGGGTTGGGCGGGCGGACGTCGAATTTCTCGATCTTGGCCTCGGTATCGGCCCGAAGGGCAGCGTTGTCCATGAAAATGCCGCGCTTGTAGGCAGGGTCACGGTGATAGCCGAAGGCGACGTTTTCCCAAGCGTGGAAATTCATGATCAGACCTTCGCGCTGCCGATCTTCGGGGACATGCGCGATGTGCTGATCGCGGCGCGCGCGCCCGTCCGAACCCGGCCCGCTCAGCGCCAGTGGGGTGCCGTTAAGTTTGATGGACCCCTGCCCCGGTCGCATTCCGCCCAGAACCTCCAGCAATTCGGACTGACCATTGCCAGCAACACCAGCGATGCCGACGATCTCACCGGCACGGATCGTCAGATCAATACCTTTTACGCGCTCGACACCCGCCTGATCGCTCACCCGCAGATTCTCGATCTCCAGCACCGGTTTGCCTGGCTGGGCGGGCACTTTATCGACTTGCAGCAGGACCTTCCGTCCAACCATCAGCTCGGCCAGTTCCTCGGGGCTGGTGTCGGCAGTCTTGACCGTCGCAGTCATCTGCCCGCGGCGCATGACCGAGACCGTATCGGTGTTCTCCATGATCTCACGCAGCTTGTGCGTGATCACGATGATGGTCTTCCCCTCGGCCCGCAGACGGTCAAGGATGCGGAACAGCTGATCAGCCTCGGCCGGGGTCAGAACGCCGGTCGGCTCGTCCAGAATCAAAATCTCGGCCTTGCGATACAGGGCTTTCAGGATTTCGACACGCTGTTGCATGCCCACGCCGATCTCGTCGATGCGTTTGTCCGGATCCACGAACAGTTCGTATTCTTCTTCCAGCGCCTTCAGTTCCTTGCGCGCCTTGGACAAAGACGGGGCCAGCAGCCCGCCGTCTTCAGCGCCCAGAACAATGTTCTCCAGAACGGTGAAATTCTCGACCAGTTTGAAGTGCTGGAACACCATCCCGATCCCCGAGGCAATCGCGGCCTGGCTGTCAGGGATTTCGGTCTTTGTCCCGTTGATCCAGATCTCGCCTTTGTCGGCTTTGTAAAACCCGTATAGTATGCTCATCAGCGTGGATTTGCCCGCACCGTTTTCACCGATTATCCCGTGGATCGTGCCGGGGGCGACGCTGATGGAAATGTCTTTGTTGGCCTGAACCGGCCCAAAGGCTTTGGAAATCCCTTTGAGCTCAATGGCGGGGACGGTCATGTCTTGCCCTCAATTGCCGAAGGGCCGCGTAGTCAAACAGCGGCAGAGTGAGTTGGGACGGGAGATAAAATCCCCCGTCCCATGCGATATCAGAACTGCAGTGCCGGGCAGCTGTCGTTCTCGTAGTAGCTGACAACAGAGATGTCCCCGTCGATGATGCCACGACGTGCAGCTTCTACGGCATCAGCCATCTGGGGGTGTACCAGTTCGCGGTTGTTATCGTCGATTGCGACACCAACTCCGTCTTCGGCCAGACCCATGGCGAATACGCCGGTTTCAAGGTCTTCACCCGCTTTCATCGCTTCATAAACAGCAACGTCCACACGTTTCAGCATCGATGTCAGGACCTTGCCCGGGTGCAGGTGGTTCTGATTGCTGTCCACACCGATCGACAGGATACCTTCGTCTGCCGCAGTTTGCAGAACGCCAACACCGGTGCCGCCGGCAGCCGCATAGATCACATCAGCGCCCTGGCTGATCTGGGCTTTGGTCAGTTCCGAACCCTTTACAGGGTCGTTCCAGGCGGCCGGGGTGGTGCCGGTCATGTTGGCTACCACGTTGATGTCCGGGTTCACAGCCTTGGCGCCCTGTGCATAGCCGCAACCGAAGTGGCGGATCAGCGGAATGTCCATGCCGCCGATAAAGCCGACGGTGCCGGACTTGGACGCCATCGCGGCCATCATGCCGACCAGATACGAGCCTTCATGCTCGGCAAAGCCGATCTGACGGATGTTCGGCGCGTCCAGCCAGGTTACGTCAACCGCGACGAACTTGGTGTCCGGATAGTCGCCTGCAACAGCAGACAGCGGATCGGCCATTGCAAAACCCATGGTGATGATCGGGTTGGCGCCGGCTTCCGCAAAGCGGCGCAGGGCCTGCTCGCGCTGGGCTTCGGACTGAAGCTCGATCTCGCGGTAGGTACCGCCGGTCTGATTGGCCCAACGTGACGCGCCGTTATGGGCCGCTTCGTTGAACGATTTGTCGAACTTGCCACCCAGGTCAAAGATCAGGGCCGGTTCTGCAATTGCGGCACCCGCTGTCATCGCGACTGCGGCTGCGGCACCCATCAAGGATTTCATCAGGGTCATTGGTTACTCCCGTTTTGTTTTTTTGTCGGCTGGAGCCAAGATAGCCCCCTTTACCCACTCAGAGCGAGCATAACTGTTGTGATGGCGGGAATTAAGGCCGTTTGCAACAGCCATGGTCAACCACTATTTTGACCAATCGGTAAAAAACTTGCCTGCCTTCAGATCAGACTGCATTCCATTTGGATTGCATCGAGCTTCTGATTGTTTTCATGAAGGTAATACCCCTTACGCAGGCCGCAGACCTTGTAACCACAGCTCTGATAAAGGGAAATTGCCGGCAAATTGTCGGCCGCTACGTCCAGAAAAGTATGAGTGGCACCCAGTTTTTTTGCCTTGTTGTGCCAGTCTTTCATGCATTGCCTTGCAAGCCCCTGCCTTTGACAGGCCGGGTGAGTTGCAATCGTCAAAAGCTCCGCCTGATCAGCAATAACCTGAATGACGGCAAATGATCGTTCATTTCCAACAACATGCGTGAATCTGTTTTCCAGAAGATCGCAAAACTCCTGGGCGCTCCACGGGCGGGCCCGGGTAAAGGCCGCGGCATGCGTCTTTGCAAGATCCTGCGGTTTCATTCGTCCAGCAACACCGGAGGCAGATCTTTCGACGGGGCCGCATCGGCCGCACGGATATAGAGCGGCGCTGGTGCCTCTGATACAGACTGCCAGCGACGTGACGTAATCCGGGCAATCGCGCGGGCTTGCAAATCCGCGTTGTCGTTCAGAACCAGGGCTCCAAACGTCTCTGCCGTCTCTTGGCCAATCAGTTCCGGGTCAGAATCATGCAAGGAAACATAAACCTGCTCTCGCGGCGCGCGAATCGCAGGGATGCTGCCCTGAGGCGCAAATTCGGCCAGAGCATCGAATCCCGTCACGCCGACAGCCGGAATTCCCAGGCCCAGCGCCAAACCGCGCGCGGCAGAAACCGAGATTCGGATTCCGGTGAAATTGCCCGGACCTATGCCAACGCCGATCGCATCCAAATCCGCCCAAGTACACCCGCCCAGGGCCAGAACCTCGTGCAGCAGCGGCATCAGGCGTTCCGCCTGGCCGCGCGTCATGGGTTCAGCGCAGGAGGTCACGATTTCGCCGTCCCGCAACAAAGCGGCCGCGCAATGCGCGGCCGATGTGTCGAATGCCAGTATGGTCGGATCAGACGGCAACCGGGCGCACCTCGGTCACTTCGGGGATGTAGTGACGCAGCAGGTTCTCGATCCCCATTTTCAGGGTAAGTGTCGACGATGGGCAGCCCGCACAGGCGCCTTGCATATGCAGATATACGACCCCACGGTCAAAGCCGTGAAAGGTGATGTCCCCACCATCCTGCGCCACGGCCGGACGCACGCGGCTGTCCAGCAGGTCTTTGATCTGATTGACGATTTCCGCGTCCTCGCCGGTATGTTCGGCGTGCCCCGAGGCGGTTGCGGCGTCCGCGCCCATAACCGGCTGACCGGACTGGTAATGCTCCATCACCGCGCCCAGAATTGCGGGCTTGATGTGATCCCACTGCACGTCGTCAGACTTCGTGACTGTTACAAAATCATTGCCGAAGAAAACTCCGGTAACGCCGTTCACCTCAAAGATCCGCTTGGCCAAGGGTGACTTCTCGGCAGCTTCGGCCGTCGGGAAGTCTGCCGTACCCGCTTCCAGAACGGTTTGGCCGGGCAGGAATTTCAATGTTGCAGGGTTGGGCGTCGATTCGGTTTGAATGAACATGGCGCGGCTCCGGTTGGGTTGTACCTGATATGCGGGCAGGCGCCGTGGAAGTCAAGATTTGGAACGATTCTAAATCGTACTGGCAAAATCGACCGCATCCTCCAGCCGGTCATCCCCCCAGAACAGCTCGTCGCCTGCTACAAAACTGGGCGCCCCGAACAGGTCCAGGGCCTGAGCGCGCTTGGACTGCTCGAACAAAGCTTCCTTGATAGCCGGATCCTTTGATCGCGCAATCATATCGCTGCGCAACCCGGCAACGACAAGACAATCAGCCAGCACGCTTTCGTCCGAGATTGTGCGCCCGTCGGCAAATTCTGCTTGGTACACAGCGCGCACAAATGCCGCTTTTTGGTCCTGATCCTCGATGGCCAGAACCAGCCGGGCGGCCAGAACTCCGTTTTGGGGAAAAGGGTTCGGATGCACGAAAGCCAACCCGCGCTTTTTGCACAGACGCTCCATGTCACGCCACATATAGCGCCCTTTGGCGGGATAGATATTGAACGGAGAATTGTCCCATCCCTGCGCGGCGAAAATCGGGCCCAGAAGAAAGGGCTGCCAATCCACGGCAACCCCTTTTTGCGCCGCCACCTGTTCAACCCGCATCGCACTGAGATAGGAATAGGTCGAAGCAAATTCGAACCAGAATTGGATACGGCGGGTCATGTTGGGGCCTCAGGTAATAGCTTCCAGCTTTTCCTTGCTCAGATCCCCGGGCACGATGGTGATCGGGATCGGAAGACTGCCGGAATTGCGTGTCAGTTGCGTCACCAGCGGACCGGGCCCTTTCTTTTCGACGCCCGCACCCAGAACAAGTACCCCGATTTCAGGGTCCGACTGGACATGTTCAATGATCTGCGGCACCGGATCGCCTTCGCGGATGGCCAGTTCGGGTTCGATACCCTGCTTGTCGCGCATCCATTTCGCAAACACCTCGAAATGTGCGTGAATGCGCTCGCGCGCTTCTTCCCGCATTACTTCCGCCACACCGATCCAGTGGTTGAACTCATCCGGAGGGATGACCGACAGAACCGTTACCCCTCCGCCGGTATGCGCCGCACGCATTGCCGCGAAACGCATGGCATTCAGGCATTCGCGGCTGTCGTCAAGTATGACCAGGAACTTACGCATTTGTATCCTCTTTTGTTTCCGGGATCATGCCCGACAGTGGGGATACTGGCAACTCGGAAGCGCGCCGCATTGACGTGTTAGCGGTTGCTGGCGGCCCAGTCCCAATACAACTCACGGGCGCGGCGGGAAATCGGGCCGACCTGATACCGGGTATCTTCCAGTGCCGTTACCGGTGTGACCTTGTTCATGTTCCCGGTCATGAACACTTCGTCAGCGTTGTGGAAGTCATCAAAGCTCAGGATGGCTTCGTGCACAGTGACGCCGTCCGCCCTCAGGTTCTTGATATGACGGGCGCGCGTGATCCCGGCCAAAAAGGTTCCGTTCGGGGTGGGTGTGAACACCTCGCCGTCGCGAACCATGAAAATGTTGGCCGTTGCGGTTTCCGCCACATGTCCAAGGGCGTCGGTGACAAGCGCATTTGAAAACCCTTTTCCGCGCACCTCCTGCAACATCCGGGCGTTGTTGGGGTAAAGACAGCCGGCCTTGGCATTCACGACTGCGGATTCCAATACCGGGCGACGGAATCGCGTGGTGCCCAGCGTTGCCGAGGCGGTCTCGGGCGCCATCGGAATTTCTTCCAGACAGACCGCAAAACCTGTGCTGTTTTCCTGCGGTACGATCGCGGTCGCGTCGCCATCGATACCCCAGTACATCGGACGGATATAGACAGCGGCATCGGGGCTATAGCCTTCCAACCCCTCGAGGACGATCCCGATCATTTGATCAGTGGTTACGAATGGCGTCAGCATAAGCGCCTCGGCCGAGCGATTCACGCGGGCACAATGCGCCTCAAGATCCGGGGCCATGCCATCAAAATACCGCGCCCCATCAAAGACGGACGATCCCAGCCATGCACCGTGATCGGCCGCGCGCATGATCGGGGCATCCCCGTCATGCCACTGACCCTCGAAATAGGTACGGATATTCTTGCCGACTGCCATGGCGCCCTCCCTAGCTTTTGGCAAACCTAGGAAGGCGTTGAGGCAACGTCCAGCGTAATCAGCCCTGTTTGGCGCCGACCATGCCCACGATTTCGTAGGTCTGCTGCAGGATCGGAGATGCAATCGCGCGGGCCTTCTCGGCGCCCCGTGCCAAAATCTGGTCGATCTCGGCCTCTTCGCCCATCAGTCGGGCCATCTCGGACGAGATCGGCGCCAGCTTCGACACCGCCAGTTCGGCCAGCATCGGTTTGAACTCGCCAAACTGCTTGCCGCCTGCTTCGGCCAGAACCTGCTCGGCAGTCTGGTCGCTGAGGGCGGCATAGATGTTTACCAGATTGCGCGCCTCCGGGCGTTCTGCCAGCCCGTCGATCTCGGACGGCAGCGCATCCGGGTCTGTCTTGGCCTTGCGAATCTTCTTGGCGATCGCGTCGGCGTCATCGGTCATGTTGATCCGGGTCATGTCGGACGGATCCGAAGACGACATCTTGCGCGTTCCGTCGCGCAGGTTCATCACGCGCGGCGCAGCACCACCGATGACCGGTTCGGTCACAGGGAAGAAATCTACCCCATAGTCGTGATTGAACTTGATCGCGATGTCACGGGTCAGTTCCAGATGCTGTTTCTGATCCTCTCCCACAGGCACATGGGTTGCGTGATAGGTCAGAATGTCCGCCGCCATCAGCGCAGGATAGGCAAAAAGACCCAACGAGGCGTTTTGCGCATTCTTGCCCGCCTTGTCCTTGAACTGCGTCATCCGCTGCATCCAGCCCATCCGGGCGATACAGTTGAAGATCCACGCAAGCTGCGTGTGTTCGGCCACCTGGCTCTGGTTGAAAAGGATCGACTTTTCCGGATCAAGACCGGCGGCGATAAAACCAGCGCAGACTTCGCGGGTCTTTTCGCGCAGACGCTCCGGGTCTTGCCAGACGGTGATCGCGTGCAGGTCGACCATGCAATAGATGGTCTCGAATTCAGGGCCCTGCATATCCACAAAACGCTTGAGCGCACCCAGGTAGTTGCCAAGGTGCAGGTTTCCCGAAGGCTGGATGCCGGAAAACACGCGCGGCGTGAATTGAGTTTCGGTCATCGAAGGGAACTCCCGTCTGGAAAAATCAGCCCCCGTCGCTTACCCATGAGGTCAAGGGACGTCAACAGCCGCGAAAGGCCCGCCCAATGAGCAGCGAACAATATACACCTGCCGTGAACCCTCTGCCGCCTGTCGTTGTGGCGCTGGTGTTGTTCATCATGGGTATCGAACTGGCGTTTTCCCTTGGTACGCGCGGGATCGTCGGCGGACCTTCGGCTGTCGGATGGCGGCTGGACGCGCTGCAAAGCTATGCCTTCTCGCCGGACATCTTCGACTGGATGGTTCAAAACGGGCGGTGGCCCTTCGAACATTTGATCCGGTTCGTGACCTATCCCTTTGTCTCGGCCAATTTCACGCAGGCCATTTTTGTCTGCGTGTTCGTGCTGGCCATGGGCAAAATGGTGGCCGAGGTGTTTGGCGGCTTTCCCATGCTGTTGATCTTTGTGCTGTCAGGTGTCGGCGGTGCACTGGCCTATGCGCTGATCCTGGATCCCCGCTACCCGCTGGTCGGCGGGTTCCCACCGGTCTACGGTCTGATCGGCGCGTTCACCTGGCTGTTGTGGCGCAAACTGTCGCTGGTCGGCGAAAACCAGTCACGCGCTTTCAGCCTGATTGCCGTGCTGATGGGCATCCAACTGCTGTTCGGCCTGCTGTTTGGCGGCACGTCCGACTGGGTCGCCGATCTGGGCGGGTTTGCCACCGGCTTTGGCCTGTCATTCTTTTTGGCCCCGGGCGGATGGGCCCGGATTGTCGGGCGCATCCGGCGCGACTGACGGATCAGGACCGGCGCAAGGCGCGCCTGAATTCCGATACTTCAAATGCCCGCAACAGGTGGCCCAGAGCGAAATAGGTGATCGCGGCAATCGCAATCAGCAGGAACAGGGCCGGATAACGCCATCCGGGCAGGGCAAAGACCCAGCCGAACAGGTGCAGCGCTACAAACAACACAACGCCCATTCCAACCGAGGCCGCGACGATCCGCCATGCACGGCGCTTGAAGCGGGCGTCAAAGCGGGCCTCTTCCCCCATCCGGCGTGCGCCGATGGCCAGTAGCGCCACCATCGCCCACCCGGCAGCCGAAGCCGCAATGGCGGGCGCGATCCAACCCACCACCGGATACAGGCCAAAGGCCAGGGCAGCATTCACGATCATGGCCACCACCGCGTAGTGAAACGGCGTGCGGGTGTTTTCCCGGGCGAAGAATAGCGGTTGCAGCAGCTTTTGCAGCATGAAGGCTGGCAGGCCGACCCCGTAAATCGCGACGGCCAGCGCCGTGGCGGCTGTGTCTTCGGGGCCGAACTGGCCCCGCTCGAACAGCACCGAAACCAGCGGTGTGGGAATGATCACAAACGCCACGGTCGATGGAATGGTCAGAAGCAGCGTGAATTCGCCCGCACGGGAAAAGGCGTTGCGCGCACCGTCCTTGTCGTCCGCACGCAAGCGGCGCGAAAGATCGGGCAGCAGCACGATGCCCACAGCGATGCCCACCACACCCAATGGCAACTGGTAAAGCCGGTCTGCCGCAAACAGCCAGCTGACGGCTTTTTCGGTTTTCGACGCCACCAACTGGCCCACCACCAGGTTGACCTGCGTCACGCCCATCGCCAAAGCTGCAGGAACCGCGACACGAACCAGATTGCGCATCTCAGGGCTGAGCTTGGGAAGCCCGGGACGAATACGGATACCTGCGCGCTCGGTTGCGACCCAGACCAGTGCCAACTGTGCGACACCGGCCGCCGGAATGACCGCCAGCAGCCAGCGGATGACTTCGCCACCGGATACAGCACCAAGAATAAGGGCCGAACAGGCAAAGATGTTCAGCAACACCGGCGCGGCCGCAGCGGCGGCAAACCGGCCCGTCGCGTTCAGGACGCCAGAAAACAAGGCCGCCAGCGACATGAACAGGATGTAGGGAAAGACGATATACCCATAGTCCACCGCCAGATCGAAACGTTCGTCGCCATAGAAGCCCTCGGCCGTGACCCAGACCAGCGCGGGCATGAAGACCATGGCGAGGCCGACCAGCGCCAACACAGCCAACGCCAGCAGGTTGAAGGCGTCCTGCGCAAACTCTTGTGCGTTCTCGCCGCCCTCAAGGCGCTTTGAGAACATCGGAACAAACGCTGCGTTGAACGCGCCTTCGGCGAAGAAGCGGCGGAACATGTTGGGCAGGCGGAAGGCCGCGACAAATGCATCCATGACCGGCCCCGGACCAATATAGGCGGCCAGAAGGATTTCGCGCAGAAATCCCAGGATGCGGCTGGCAAGCGTCCAGAAGCCGACCGTGAACAGGCCCGAAAACAGGCGGATCTGCTTCATGAGGCCGCGCGCTCGGCGCCTTCGGTGATCGCTTTACGCAGCTTGGCTTCCAGCCCGCGCTGCTTGCTTTCCAAATAGTATTTCAACCCGAACATATCCTTGACATAGAAGGTGTCGACCACCTGTTCGCCGTAGGTCGCGATCACAGCATTGGCGATATACACGTTGGATGCCGCCAGGGTTCGGGTCAGGTCAAACAGCAAACCGGGACGGTCGCGGGTATCGACCTCGATGATCGTGTAAATTTCAGACCCGTCATTGTCGAACATGATGTGGGTCGGAACGTTGAAGGCGCGTTCGCGTTTTTTGATCTTGTCCCGAGATTTCAGCGCATCGCGCGCCACCACCTCACCCTTGAGGGTTTTGTGGATCATCTGGGTCAGGCGTGGCAGGCGGCTGGCTTCGAATGGGTGGCCTTCGGCATCCTGTATCCAGAACGCATCGGTCACATAGCCGTCCTTGGTCGTATAACTGCGTGCATCCACGACGTTGGCCCCGACCAGCGCCAGCGCGCCGGCGATCCGCGCGAAAATTCCGGGGTGATCGCCCATGGCGAAACAGGCGCGGGTGGCATCGCGGTCTTCGTCCGGGTGCAGGCGGATTTCCATCGCTCCGGGGTCGCCGCTGGTTTCCAAAGCCTGCAGCATCTC
Source organism: Ruegeria sp. K7 (assembly GCF_056531785.1). Classification (NCBI taxonomy): domain Bacteria; kingdom Pseudomonadati; phylum Pseudomonadota; class Alphaproteobacteria; order Rhodobacterales; family Roseobacteraceae; genus Ruegeria; species Ruegeria sp. K7. Next base: position 6,128 of record NZ_JBQFMJ010000016.1, on the reverse strand, counting down.
GGCAAATTCGATGTGGGTGGAAAGATTGAGACCCTGCCAGTAAGGATCGTAGTGCCGTCCGGTTTCGGTTTTCAGGTCGGCCTTGGACCAGTCGTCCAGCGCAACACGCAGCGCCTTCTTGGCCTCGGCCCCGCGGTTGGCCCGGTTCAGATCCTCCATCCCTGTTTCCAGCGCGCGTTTTGTTTCGGCATGCAGCGCGCGCAACAGGGTAGCCTTCCAGTTGTTCCATGTATCTGGGCCGACGCCGCGAATGTCACAAACCGTCAGCACCGTCAAAAGGTCCAGCCGTTTGACTGTCTGCACTGCCTTGGCAAAATCACGCACCGTGCGCGGGTCGGAGATATCGCGTTTTTGTGCCATGTCCGACATCAGCAGGTGATAACGCACAAGCCATTCGACCGTTTCGGTGTCTGACTTGTTCAACCCGAGACGCGGCGCGATCTTGCGGGCCATCTGGGCGCCGAGAATCGAGTGATCTTCAGGCCGCCCCTTGGCAATGTCATGCAACAGCAGCGCCACATACAGAACCTTGCGATTGACGCCCCCTTTCAGGATCGACGAGGCGAGCGGCAGCGATTCAACCAACTCTCCGCGTTCGATCTGCGCCAGGTTGACGATGCACTGTATGGTGTGCTCGTCCACCGTATAGCTGTGATACATATTGAACTGCATCATCGCCACGATGGGCTCGAACTCGGGCAGGAAGGCCGACAACACGCCAAGTTCGTTCATCCGGCGCAGGGCGCGTTCCGGGTTGCCGTGTTTCAGCATCAGGTCGAGGAAGATGCGCTGCGCCTCTTTGTCATTGCGCATTTCATCGTCGATCAGATGCAGGTTGGCCGTGACCAGGCGCATTGCATCCGGGTGGATCAGCATCCCGGTCCGCAACCCTTCCTCAAACAGACGCAGCAGGTTCAGTTTGTCGGACAGAAACTTGTCCGGGTCACCAACATCCAGACGGCCATGCACCACTGTGTAGCCTGATTTGACACGGCGGCGGCGGCGAAAGATGCGTTCCAGCAGCGGCGCACCTTTTACATGCGCGGCCTCCAGCTTGGTCAGAAAGATCCGCGTCAGTTCTCCGACACGTGTTGCTTCGCGGAAATATCGCTGCATGAACACCTCGACCGCTCGCCGACCGGCGCGGTCCTGATAGCCCATGCGGTCGGCAACCTCGACCTGCAGATCAAAGGCCAGCTGCTCGGTCGCGCGCCCCGTGATCAGATGCAGATGCGACCGGACAGCCCACAGGAACTCCTCGGCCTCGACAAAGCCCTTGAATTCATCAGGTGTAAACAAGCCAAGCGGAACAAGCTCGGCCACGTCGTGAACGCCATATATGTACTTGGCGATCCAGTACAATGACTGCAAATCGCGCAGACCCCCTTTACCCTCTTTCACATTGGGCTCGACCATATATCGCTGGCCTTGCTTGAGGTGTCGTGCGTCCCGCTCCTGCAACTTGGCTTCGATGAATTCACGCTCGCTGCCCTTGAACAGATCCGCTTTCAGGCGCTCTTCCAGACCCGTCGCCAATTCCCTGTCCCCGGCAAGGTACCGCTGCTCGAGCATCGAAGTGCGGATCGTGAAATCATCCGCGCCCAAACGCAGGCAATCCCGGATCGTGCGCGATGAATGCCCGACCTTCAATCGCAGATCCCAAAGGATGTAGAGCATGGATTCGATCACGCTCTCGGCCCACGCGGTGATCTTGTAGGGGGTCAGAAACAGCAGATCGACATCGGATGAAGGGGCCATCTCGCCTCGGCCATACCCTCCGACCGCCAGAACCGCGATCTTTTCACCCTGGGTCGGATTGGCCAACGGGTGAAGATATCGGCCGGAGACCAGCATCGCGGTTCCGACCAACTGGTCCGTCAGGTAGGTGTACGATCGCGTCAATGGTCGCGCCGCAAAGGGTTGCTCCGCAAACGCATTGGCGATGGCCATGCGTCCGGCCTTCTGCGCATCACGCAAAACGCGCACGGTTTCCGCGCGCATTTCAGCATTGTCATTGCAGTTATCGAAGGCTTCAGACAAACGGGCACTGACGCCCTCACTGTCAAAAATCTCGTTTGCCGGGCAGATCAGGCTGCCTTCGGGCTCAGAGACCGGCGCCTGCAAAGCTTTGTGGAGCAGGGTCAATCACAACCACCTGTTTGTTCTGGATCGTGGCAACCGCCAGACCACGTTCATTTGTTCCATTCGATCGCAGACGGAAGATGCCGCCAACGCCCTGAAACCCAGCATTCTGAGTCAGGGCGGCACCTGTCAGCGCGTCCGATTTTCCCTGCCCGACCAATGCGCCGATGGCCGCGATGCCATCATAGGCCAAACCGCTGATCGGGTGCGGTGCCTCGCCATAGGTCGCATTGTACCGTTGGCGATAGGCTTGTGCCTTTGCCGGATCCGGCAAAGCAAACCAGCCGCCCTGCACACCCGGCAATTCCAGTGTTTGCGGTGGAATATCCCAGCGTGTCAGCCCGATGAATTGCGTCGTGGCCGGGGAAATGCCAGCCTCGGGCAGCAACTGGCTGAACAGCGGCAAGGCACCGGCGGTGGTCGCCGTCAGAAAGATCGAATCGGCCCCAGTTGCATCGACCGTCGCCTTAATCGTCGGAACCGAGCCGATGACGCCCTGCTGCGAGCGGTCAAATCCAACCGAACCCGCATTGTTGACCCGGCTTGTGCTGAGGGCTGAAATAATTGCGGTTTGGCCCTGCTGACCTGCCCCATCGTTACTGTGAACGACGACCATTCCGGTTTTGCCCTGCTGGGCCGCGTAATTCACCAGCCGACCAGCCGTGTTTTCAAAGGTCGGTCCCAGCACAAACACGTTTCCACCGGCGACGCTGGTGTTGTTGGAAAAGGACAGAACATTGATGCTTTTGTCCAGAACGGCCAAACCGGCGGCATTGGCTGCCTGCGCGTAAACCGGGCCGATGATGATCTTCGCACCATCATCCACGGCCTGTTTGGCCACCGTGCCGGCGATACCCGCGTTTCCTGCAGTGTCATAAACCCGAAGATCAATCTGCACATTCTGAAGATCAGCCATGGCCAGACGGGCGGCGTTTTCAAGGCTTTGGGCCAATGCTGCATCCCCCGATTGCGCCGATCCGCGTGGAACCAGCAGGGCGACAGGCACCGGTTTGGATGCGTTGATCGAAGGACCCCCGCCCAGACCGCCGGGCTCACAAGCGGCGAGAAGCGCGGCGGTGGCGAGGACTACGGCGGATTTCGCCAACTTGCGAACGGGCTTGCAAACGGTAAACATCTAAATGAAAACTCCCTGATCCGGCGGCTTGGAACGCTGCTATTCTATTGAGCCGCGATAATAAACGTCATGCAGTGAGGGTCCAGCTTTGAATTTCCAGAAGGCCAGATTAGGCGCGGGATTGTATTTTGTTGCCACTCCGATCGGAACGGCGCGCGACATCACGCTCAGGGCGCTGGATGTACTGGCCTCGGCTGACATGATCGCCGCCGAAGACACCCGCAGCCTGCGGCGCCTGATGGAGATTCATGGAATCCCCTTGGAAGGGCGGCGTATCCAGGCCTACCACGACCACAGCAGTGCAGGCGCGCGCCAGAAAATCCTGGACGCCCTTGCGCAGGGATTGTCGGTGGCCTACGCATCCGAAGCCGGGATGCCGCTGATTGCTGACCCCGGCTACGATCTTGGACGACAGGCGGCCGAGGCCGGGCATTCCGTGACCTGTGCCCCGGGACCTTCTGCGGCCCTGATGGCCTTGACGCTTGCCGGTTTGCCCACGGATGCGTTCTTTTTTGCAGGCTTTCTTCCCAATGCCTCGGGCGCGCGCCGCAGCCGGATCGAGGCGCTGCGCGACATTCCCGGTACGCTGGTGTTCTACGAATCACCAAAGCGCGTCGCCGCCAGCCTGTCCGATCTCGCAGAGGGTCTTGGACCCGACCGTCAGGCCGCGCTGTGCCGCGAACTGACCAAGAAATTTGAAGAGGTCCAGCGCGGCACGCTTGGGGATCTGGCCGAAGCCTATCGCGGCGAAACCGTAAAGGGCGAAGTTGTCTTGCTGGTTGATCGCGGCCATTCGCAAAACATTAAGGACTCTGACGTAGAAGAGGCTCTGAAAAGAGCCTTGGAAACCCATTCGGTTCGGGACGCGGCTGATCTTGTCTCGCAGATGTTCAAACTGCCGCGCCGCCCCCTCTATCAGAAGGCTCTGAAACTCGGGAAGGAGTGAAATGGCCAGTCGTTCGGTCAGGGGGTCAGTTTCCTACCACGCGGGTCAGTCTGCGGAACTGTGCGTCGCGGCTGATTATGAACGGCGTGGTTTCACCATCGCTCACCGTCGCTGGCGCGGGGCCGGTGGTGAGATCGACCTGATTGCACGCGATGCGGACGGTATCGTCTTCATAGAAGTCAAGAAAAGCAGCAGTTTTGAAAAGGCCGCAGCGCGGATCAGCCCCCGCCAGATCAGCCGAATCTACGCCTCCGCAGCCCAGTTTCTGGAGCATGAACCCAATGGGCAGCTGACGAATGTCCGATTTGACGCGGCTCTGGTCGACGCGAGCGGAGCGGTTCAAATCATCGAAAACGCCTTCGGTCAGGTTTGATCGCCATTGAACCCCCTGCCCCTCTGCGCCATGTATCAGGCGAGAAAACGAGGGATACGCCATGAAAATCGCCTTTCAGATGGACCCAATCGGGACCGTGGACATCAATGCAGACAGTTCGTTCAGGCTGGCGGAAGAGGCACAGGCCCGCGGACATCAGTTGTTTTTCTACGGACCCGATCAGCTTGCTTATCAGGAAGGTCGCATTACAGCGCTTGGCCGGGACATGACGGTACAGCGCGTTCCCGGCGATCCCGCGGTTCTGGGGCCAGAACGCGAAGTGGATCTGGCCGATTTCGACGTGATCTGGCTGCGTCAGGACCCTCCGTTCGACATGCACTATATCACGTCCACGCACCTGCTGGACCGCCTGAACGGGCACGCCCTTGTAGTGAATGATCCCTTCTGGGTGCGCAACTACCCGGAAAAACTGCTGGTTCTGGATTTTCCTGACCTAACCCCGCCAACCACAATCGCGCGGGATCTGGAGACAATCAAAACCTTCAAGGAAAAACATGGCGACATCATCCTGAAGCCGCTCTACGGCAACGGCGGCGCCGGTGTGTTCCGCCTGGATACCAATGACCGCAACCTGACCTCGCTGCATGAACTTTTCACGGGCTTTTCGCGTGAACCTCTGATCGTGCAGAAATTCCTGCCCGATGTCCAAAACGGCGACAAGCGCGTGATTCTGGTGGACGGGGAACCGGTTGGTGCCATCAACCGCGTTCCAGCAAAGGGCGAGACACGGTCCAACATGCATGTTGGCGGCCGGCCAGAAAAGATCGGCTTGTCCGACCGGGATCTTGAAATCTGCGCCAAGATCGGTCCGCTGCTGAAGGAAAAAGGCCAGGTGTTTGTCGGCATCGACGTGATCGGCGACTACCTGACTGAGATCAACGTCACCTCGCCCACCGGTATTCAGGAACTGGAACGGTTCGACGGGGTCAACGTCGCAGGCAAAATCTGGGACGCAATTGAGGCAAAGCTCTAGGCCATCGTCCGGGCGCTGATGCGAAAGCTCAGCGCTTCGGCCACATGGGGTTTGCGGATGTCAGGCGCGCCGTCGAGATCCGCAATCGTGCGCGCAACGCGCAGGATACGGTGGAACGCGCCGGCTGACAGTCCAAACCGTTCGGCCGCTTTCAACAGCAACTCCCTGCCTTCGGCGTCCGGCGCGGCAACTTCCTCCAGCAGCGCCCCCTCGATATCAGCGTTTTGACGCACCGACGGGTTTCCCTGAAATCGCGCTGCCTGAATGCCACGCGCCCGTTCCACGCGCGCTGCAACCACAGCCGAACTGTCACCTGACGGCGGCAGATCCAGATCGGTAAACCCGACCGGAGGAACTTCGATTCGCAGGTCAAAACGATCCATCAAAGGACCGGAAATGCGCCCCAGGTAATCCTCGCCACACATCGGAACCCGCGAACAGGCACGCGTGTCTTAGCCCCGTAAAACTGTGCCACTATTTTGGTGTCACGGAAGGGATGATGGATGGCTCGGAAGCGGTATTCGGATGAAGATGCGTT
>NZ_JBQFMJ010000015.1:0-133984 GCF_056531785.1 Ruegeria sp. K7 | reverse complement strand
GATAGCCTTCGGCGTATTTGTTGGTCATCACCGAGCCCTGCGCCTCCATCACTGCGGCGCTGACGATGTTTTCGGACGCAATCAGCTCGATTTCATCGCGCTGGCGCCCCAACTCGGACCGGATCGAGCCGAAAAGCTCAGGATCACGATCCGAAAGAGACTGGGTGAAAAAACCATTTGTGCGGTGGGGGGCGTTCACGTGGAAACCTCCTGAAAAAGGCCTCCCGACGGGATCACCGGCGGGAGGAGGTAAGGGAAAAGATCAGATTACGCGGTCCCGGGGTGGGCGGCCGGCAAAGAAGTCACTGAGATTGTCGAGCACCCGGAACCCCATGGCTTCACGCGCTTCGCGGGTGGCGCTGCCAAGGTGCGGCAGCATCACCAGATTGTCGCATTGCACAAGGTCCGGGCTGATGCGCGGTTCGCCGTCGAACACATCCAGCGCAGCACCGCCGATCATGTCGAACATCAGGGCCTGAATAAGCGCCCATTCGTCAATCACCTCGCCGCGCGCGGTGTTGATCAGGAAGGCGTCCTGTTTCATCAGGCTCAGCCTGCGCGAGTTGATCAGGTGGCGGTTCGCCGCGCCGCCAGGGCAGTGCAGTGAGACGAAATCGCATTGCGGCAGCAGTTCGTCCACCGTGTCCACCTGAACGGCGTTGCATTGGCCCAGAACGTCCGGTGATACCTGGCTGCGGTTCTGCACGATGATCTTCATGCCGAAGCCGTGATGGGCGCGGCGGGCCATTTCCTGACCGATGCGGCCAAAACCGATAATGCCCAGTGTCTTGCCACTGACCTTGGTGCCAACCAGATGGGTAGGGCGCCAGCCGGACCAACCTCCGGCGCGCAGTTCCCGTTCGCCTTCACCCGCACGACGGGCCACCATCAGCAGCAAGGTCATGGCCAGATCGGCGGTGCATTCGGACAGCACGTCGGGTGTGTTGGTGACAGTCATACCCAGATCGCGGGCTGCCGGTTCGCAGATGTGACTGTAGCCGACACCATAATTGGCCAAGATCCTGGTCTGCGCGGCAGGCACATCCAGCGCCTCGGCGCTGAGTGTGTCGGTCACGGTCGGCAACACCGCGTCATACCGTTTCAGCGCATCGCGTATTTCGGCCGGTGACATGGGTTTGTCGCCGGTGTTCAGCACGGTGTCATAGCTTTCGGCCAGTTGCGCCTCGACCGCAGCTGGCCAGCGGCGTGTTACAAGGACTGAAGGTTTAACCATCACGCGGCCTTTCCCATGACGCGGGCGATCGTTTCGCCGATGACTGCGGGGTTTTCTGCCACGGTCACGCCTGCGGCAGAAAGGATTTCAACCTTTTCCGAGGCACTTTCGCCAAAGGCCGAAATGATCGCACCTGCATGGCCCATGGTCCGGCCCTTGGGGGCTGTCAGACCCGCGACATAAGCCACCACGGGCTTGGTGATGTGGTCGCGGATATATTCCGCCGCTTCGGCCTCTTGCGGGCCGCCGATCTCACCGATCATGGCAATGACCTCGGTGTCTTCGTCCTGTTCGAACCGTTCAAGGATGTCACGGAAGGACGAACCGTTGATCGGGTCGCCACCGATGCCGACGCTGGTAGACACACCGATTCCGCGTTCTTTGAGCTGCGCTGCAGCCTCGTAGCCCAGCGTGCCCGAGCGCCCGATGATCCCCACGTTGCCCGGCAGGTAGATATGGCCGGGCATGATACCCAGCAGCGCCTTGCCCGGGCTGATTGTTCCGGCGCAGTTCGGCCCGGTCAGCACCATGCGCTTGTCGCGCGGGTAGCGGTACATGTAGCGTTTGACCCGGATCATGTCCTGGGCCGGGATGCCGTCGGTGATGCAGACGCAATAGCGGATGCCGGCATCCGCCGCTTCCATGATCGAATCCGCTGCAAACGGTGGCGGAACGAAGACAAGGCTGGCATCGGCACCCGTGGCCTCGACGGCCTGTTTGACGGTGTCAAAAACCGGCACGCCTTCGACGGTTTCGCCACCTTTGCCGGGGACAACGCCGCCGACAACATTGGTGCCGTATTCCAACATGTCCTTGGTGTGAAAACGCGCCATGCGTCCGGTGATACCCTGAACGATAACGCGGCTGTCGCGGTCGAGAAGAATGCTCATTACACAGCCCTCATCTTGGTGTTTTGGGACAGGTCGTTGCGCCATGCGCCAACGGCGCGTTCGGCGGCTTCCATCAGGGTGGTTGCACGGATGATCGGCAAACCGGATTTGGCCAGAATCTTCTGACCCTCTTCGACATTCGTACCGGCCAGACGCACGATGACAGGAATGTCGATGTCCAGTTCGCGCAATGCCTGCACGACACCTTCTGCAACCCAGTCACAGCGGTTGATTCCAGCAAAGATGTTGACCAGAACCGCCTGAACATTGCTGTCCGACAAAACCAGGCGGAAGGCCTTGGCGACCCGCTCGGGTGAAGCACCGCCGCCGATATCGAGGAAGTTCGCAGGCTCCCCACCGGCCAGCTTAATGGTGTCCATCGTGGCCATGGCCAGACCGGCACCGTTCACGATGCAGCCGATATTGCCTTCGAGGCCGACATAGGACAGGCCACGATCAGCCGCGCGGCTTTCACGGGGGTCTTCCTGGCTTTTGTCGCGCAGTTCAGCAATCTGCGGGTGACGGAACAGGGCGTTGTCGTCAAAGCTCATCTTGGCGTCCAGCGCCAGAACGCGATCATCGCCGGTTATGACTAGAGGGTTGATCTCGACCATGGTCGCGTCCAATTCGCTGAATGCGGCATAGCAGCCCTGAAGGGTGCGGACCATTTGCTGTACCAGACGAGGCTCCAGACCCAGTTCGAAGGCGATCTCGCGCGCCTGGAATTCCTGCAACCCTACAGCCGGTTCCACGATTGAGCGTACGATGCTGTCCGGGCGTTCGGCCGAGATTTCCTCGATCTCCATTCCGCCTTCGGACGACGCGACAATCATCACCCGCTGGCTGGAGCGATCAAGCACGAAACCCAGGTAAATCTCGCTGTCGATGGGCACGGCGGCCTCTACATATACGCGGTAGACGCCTTTGCCTTCCGGGCCGGTCTGATGCGTAACCAGCTTGCGCCCGAACAGGTTGTCACAGGCCTCGTAGATCTCGCTTTCAGTGTTGCACAGCTTGACGCCGCCAGCCTTGCCGCGCCCGCCTGCATGCACCTGCGCCTTGACGATCCACTTGTCGCCGCCAAGCTCGCGAGCGCGGTAGGCGGCTTGCTCGGGGCTGTAGGCCAATGCACCTGGCGGGACATCGACCCCAAACTTCGAAAGGACCTCTTTGGCCTGATATTCATGAATATCCATCTGCATTCCTCCCGTTCATGCAGTGCGATTACGCGGCAATCGATGTGCCGTAGCGGCTTTCCAGCAGCGCCTCGATTTCTTCGAAATCGACGGTGCCTCCCAACTCATGCAGAGCTTCGGAGAACAGGCGCACGATGCGGCTGACGGCCTGATGGTTGAGCTGGTTCAGAATGCCGATCCGAACCTGCACCGGGGCGCTGAGCGTGGGCCAGATGCCAAACCCGCGCGCCCGACAATTCTGAACAAGTTCCATTTCACGACCTGCCAGTTCTGTCGGCAGATTGAGCACGACAAGGCTGGGCATGTCCGAGGTCACTTCGCAGCCAAGCGCGGTCACAGCGTCGCGCAATACGCATTCGTGTGTGCGATATGATGCGGATCGCTTGGCCAGCCCCTCCTGAAGGGTCAGGCGCAGCGACTCGTGAAACGCGGCAACGGCGTAGCCCGAATGTGTGCGGTGATAGGTTCCCTTTTCGACATCCTGCCCGTCGACGATGCCCCAGTGGCGGGCTTCGAAAATCGGGTTGTGGACATAGGTATATGCACCCGTCGCCTTCAGCGAATTGATATACGAGTCGGTGAAGCTGACCGGCGCGTAGGTCAGTGGCAGGCAGCACAGGCCTTTCTGCGGGCAGGATGCCCAGCCTGCGATACCGGGAAAATCATCAATCCGGAAATCCTCGACGCCCAAGGAAGAAACCGCGTCGATCAGGCCCATGGCCCCATGCCGTTCGCAGGCATTCGAGAAACCGCGCAGATCGTTGATGCGCCCCGATCCGGTTTCCCAATGCGCCATGAAGGCCCATTTCGGTTTATGGCGAGCCAGGGCCTTTTCGACCATTTCACCCGTAACCGGTTGCCCATGAGGCACTTCGATCACGACGACGCTTGCCGCCTGCGGGTCCAGCGGGCTGGAGGCGTGTTCCTGCGGTGTCGCGGCCTTGATCCGCAGGGTCAGCGAGTCGATGCCCGAAAACGTACCGTTCGAAAAGGCGACCACCTTGTCGCCCGGCATCACGGCCGAGAACATGGTGTCCAGCGCGCTCCAACCGGTGCCGGCGACGGCGAAGGTATAGGCGTTGTCGGTACCCCAGATTTCGCGCAGCATGTATTTGCATTCGACCATTCCGCGCAAAACATCGCCTTGCATGTGGTCTGCAACACCCGCGCTGGAAAACGCCTGCAGAACGCGGGCGTCTGTATTGCCGGGGCCGGGTCCGGCCGCCAGGGTCTCGGGGATTTCCAGCGGGGGATAAACCTGGAACGTCATTTGTGATCCTCCTCAGCTACGGGATGATTGGCAGAGCCCGTGTGTCGCGTTGGCGATCAGCAAAACTGAAACTTGCCCGAACGCGCAACGTAACTTAATACTGCTTTTGGGCATCTAATTGGGTGGGAAAAAACCTACCCATTAGTGTAAGAATACAAAGGTGTACTGAGATCAAACCTACCAGAATGGGTAGTTTTTGAGAATTTTGGGCGGAAAATCAAATGACTGAAAAAACCCGATACCCGATTGACGTCATGCTGGCCGACAACAATCCGCTCGTCCTGTCTGCGATGTCGGAGATTTTTGAACGCGATCCGCGATTCTCTTTGGTGGCCACGTCCGCCACAGCCGAGGGGTTTCTGGGCGCGGTCATGCGGGTGCCTGTGCAGGTCTGCGTCGTGGCGTGGAACCTGCCGATTTTGGGTGCTGCCAAACTGATCGAGGTGCTGCGTGAACAGCAAAACGCACCCCGTTTCATTGTGTATGGCGACGAGGCCGGCGATGTTCCCAGGTTGGCCATGCAGGCCGGGGCCGCAGGGTTTGCCCCACGGTCAGGTGAAGTGGAGGGTTTGCTTGAAACCTGCGCCGACGTTGCTGCCGGCAAGATGGTGTTTCCCTTCATCGATGTCCGGAAGATGCACCAGGATCCGATTCATGGCCTGTCACACAAAGAACGCGCGATCCTGGAGGCTTTGGCCAAAGGACTGTCAAATCGTGACCTGTCGAAAGAGCTGCAAATATCGACGAATACGGTCAAATTTCATCTGTCCAATATTTATGAAAAACTGTCCGTCAAAAACCGCGCTCAGGCGATCGCATATTACTATTCTTCGAAGTCAGCGCCTGAATGAGTGAGGCTCGTTTTGCGGCTGATCGTATGGCGTTCGCCGGATAATCCCGCGACGAAACACAGCCATTGCTGCGATGGAGTTCGGGGACCACCTGAACTCCGCTGGTTCCGTCAGAATTGCGAAGGGCGCCCAGGCGGGCGCCCCGTACAAAATTTCAGCATCGCATATTGGCGCCGTTGGGATCATAAAGCGGGCCGCCAAGCACTTCGGCATCGTAGAACTCGCCGAGGATTTCCACCTGAAGGATCGTTCCAGGCGCTGCGTGCTCGGACGCGACATAGCCCATCGCCATGGATTTACCCATCCGGTGCGCATATCCGCCTGAGCTGACGTAACCCACCGCCGCGCCATCCTTCAGGATTGCTTCGTCGCTGGAGACATCGATCCCTTCGACGTCGATTGTCATGGTCACAAGCTTTTGTTTCACACCCTCGGCACGGAAAGCTTCGGTCGCCTGCTTGCCGACGAAATCTTTCTTCCAGTTGATGAAGACATCCATTCCGCTTTCCACTGCATTGAAATCCGGCCGGAACTCCGTGGTCCAGACACCCCAGCCTTTTTCAAGCCGCATCGCCATGAGCGCACGTGCGCCATACCAGCGATAGCCCAGATCAGCCCCGGCACCCTCAATCGTTTCGGCAAGCCGCAACAGGTATTGGGGGCGGCAGTAGATTTCAAAACCCAGCTCGCCCGAAAAACTGATACGGTTCAAAATGACCGGAACCCCGCCCACGAAGGTTTGTCGCAGATCGCGGAATTTCATGGCGTCAGCGCTGACATCGGTGCGGGTGATACGCGACAACAGTTCTCGTGACTTGGGACCGGACAGCGCTATCCCGTGCCAGTCGTCTGAAACATTGGCGTAAGTGACATCATCCGGCAGATCCTTTTCGAACCAGCGGCGGTGCGCTTCCTGCATCGCGCCCGACCCAAACAGCATAAAGTGATCCTCGGCCAGGCAGGCAACGGTCAGGTCACCGTACAGCTTGCCTTTTGGGGTAAGCATCGGCGTCAGGGTCACGCGGCCGGGTTTAGGAACATAGCCCGCCACAATGCGGTCCAGATAAGCGCGCGCGCCTTTGCCTTTGAATTCGTGCTTGGCGAAGTTGGCAATCTCGATGCCGCCGACGGCATTCTGCACGGCGTCCACCTCGCGTTTGACATAATCGAACGAGCGGTTGCGCTCGAAAGTCGGATCCTCGTGGGCGTCCTCGGGACCGTCCGCAAACCACTGGGCGTTTTCAAGTCCAAAGCCCTGATCCATCAAGGCACCCTTCGCGACCAGACGATCGTAAAGCGCGGTGGTTTTCTGCATCCGGCCCTTGGGAAGGGTCTCGTTGGGGAAGGTCATGACAAAGCGGCGTTCGTAGTTTTCGGCCGATTTGACGGTTCCCCAGTCCGGCGTCGCAAACTCGCCAAACCGCGCGACGTCCATGGCCCAGACATCAATCGAGGGTTCTCCGTCGATCATCCATTCCGCCATGGTCAGACCAACGCCGCCGCCCTGACAGAACCCCGCCATGACACCCACCGCGACCCAATAGTTCTTCATCCCCGGAACCGGGCCGATCATCGGGTTGCCGTCCGGGCCGAAAGTGAATGGCCCGTTAATCATGTCCTTGATGCCAGCCTCGCCGATTGCCGGTATCCGTTCGAACGACATTTCGAGTCGTTCGGCGATGCGGTCGAGATCGGGCTGCAGCAACTCGTGGCCGAAATCCCACGGGGTCCCGTCGACTTTCCATGGGGTCGACTTCGGCTCATAGGTGCCCAGCAACATGCCCTGCCGTTCCTGCCGGAAATAGATGTTGGCCTCATAATCGATACCCGCAGGCAGGCGACCGGCGTCGCCCATGCTTTCCATGCGCTCGGCGATCATCGGGATCTTGTCGGTGATCAGGTAGTGATGCTCCATCGGTTGTACCGGAAGGTGAATGCCGGACATCTGGCCGACTTCGCGGGCCCACAGGCCGCCGCAATTGACCACCTGTTCCGCATTGATCGTGCCTTTCGGTGTCGTCAGATCCCAGCTTCCGTCCGGGCGCTGGCTCATCGCGGTCACACCGCAATGGGTAAAGTACTGCGCGCCGTGTACACGGGCCGATTTGGCAAAGGCATAGGTCGCGCCCGAAGGGTCAAGATCACCGTCCTGATCGTCCCAAAGGGCTGCGTGGTAATGCTTGGGGTCGATCAGCGGATGACGCTCGGCCAGTTCCCTTGGACTTATGAATTCCTGATTGAGCCCCATGTACCGCGCCTTTGAACGTTCGCGTTTGAGGTAATCGTACCATTCCTTGGTCGATGCCGCGTAGAAGCCCCCAGTGATATGCAGGCCAACCGAATGGCCCGATGTCTCTTCGATTTCCTTGTACAGATCAATCGTATAGCTTTGCAGACGGCTTATGTTGGGGTCCGAACTGATCGTGTGTATCTGCCCGGCCGCGTGCCAGCTGGACCCGGATGTCAGTTCATCGCGTTCCAGCAGTACGACATCCTTCCACCCGAACTTGGCAAGGTGAAAAAGGATCGAACATCCGACGACGCCGCCGCCAATGACGACAACCTTGGCGTGGGAAGGAAGCGGTTTGCCTGTGGCTGTATCGTCTTTTTGAATTTCGGGCATTGAAGGTGTCCTTGGTTAAGCTTTAAGCGTTTCAAGAAAGGCCGGATTAGGCCCACAATGTTTATTGCGCTGCCCACGCGATCATTGCGGTTTCGGTCGCGACGTTGGCAGGGGGCGTCGCGTTGGCTGTTTTCCTAGTACCAGGCATCGGGCAGTTCCTCTTTGCGTCTGGCGACAAATGCCTCCAGTTCTTCGCGCAGCGCGGCGTCGATCGGAGGTTCCTCATATTCTTTCAGCATCTGCTTCCAGCGACTGTGGGCGCGCTGGCGCATGTCTTCCGAACCGTTTTCTTCCCAGCTTTCGAAATTCTCGCTGTCGCTGAGCCTGGGTTCGTAGAATGCTGTCTGGTAGTGGCGCATCGTGTGACCGCATCCCAGAAAGTGCCCGCCTGGGGCGACTTCGTCGTATGCGTCCCGGGCCAATGCGTCGTCTGAAGTGTCCAGCCCCTGGCACAAGACTTTCTGATAGGATCCAAGCCGGTCCGCATCCATGATCAGCTTCTCGAAACCGGTGCACAATCCGCCTTCCAGCCAGCCTGCCGAGTGCAGGACAAAATTTGCCCCTGCCAGCATAGTGGAATGCATGGAATCCGCGCTTTCGTATGCCGCTTGGGCGTCCTCGATCTTCGATGCTGTCAGGGACCCGCCGCACCGCAACGGCAACCCGGCGCGGCGCGCCAGTTGACCTATTGCATAGTTCGACATGACAGGTTCGGGCATTCCAAAAGTGGGTGCGCCCGATTTCAACGACATCGACGACAGGAAGTTGCCCAGCACAAAAGGCGCGCCCGGGCGGATTAGCTGAATATACGCACAAACCATCATCGCTTCGGCCATGGCCTGTGCCACGGACGCCGCGGTTGAGACCGGCCCCATTGCCCCCGAAAGGATAAAGGGCACCACGACCATGCCTTGCCCGCGGGTTGAATACACCCGTGCCGCTTCGGTCACCACACGGTCCACCAAAAGTGGAGAGTTCGTGTTCACGTTCCCCATGATGACGCAGTTATCGGCCATTACGTCAGCGCCGAACACGATTTCGGCCATGTCGACGCTGTCCTGCGCGCGGCTCATTTCCGTAATCGCGCCCAGATGCGGTTTGTCGCTGAGGGTCATGTGCGCGAACAGCATGTCGAGATGCCGTTTGCTGACCGGAACGTCACAAGGCTCACAGGTGACGAAGCCACCGTGATGCAGGTTCGGGTGCAGATAAGTTAGTCGCACGAGATCCCGGAAGGCGGCCATATCGCCATATCGGCGCCCACCTTCGAGGTCGCGTACAAAAGGGGCGCCGTAAATCGGCGCGAAAACCTGATGCTTGCCGCCAATAGTGACTGATTGGTCCGGGTTTCGGGCCAGTTGTGTGAACTCGGCCGGAGCTTGAGAGCACAGGTTGCGAATCCAATCGGCCGGCGCGCGCACGATGTCGCCGTCAACCTTTGCACCTTCGCGCTTCCAAAGCGCAAGCGCCTCGGGGTCGTCGCGAAAGGCGATGCCCACGTCTTGCAGGATCCAGTCGACCTGTTCCTCAAGCCGAACGATCTGATCCTCATCAAGCACATCGAAATGCGGGATGATGCGGCGAATATAGGGTGAGGGCGGTGCGCCAGTTGGCGCATTTCCCCGTGTTCTTGAACTGCGTGCCCGGCGCGCCATGAATGCCCTCTCTGAATCTGTCTGTCCTGAAATTATCGTCTGGGTGGGCCTTTGTGACGTTTGAAAATTTCGATGAATTAGATAAACACAGCTTATGCAAAAGCTTTGGTCACATCTGTCCTCACCGCGCCACCTCGTCTTTTTCGAGGCCGCAGCAAGGACTGGATCGTTCACACATGCGGCGCAGGAATTGAACGTTCAACAACCAGCGGTCAGTATGGCGATCAAGCAACTTGAAAGCTCGCTTGGTGTTCTTCTGTTTCAGCGTAGCCATCGTAAGATCAGCCTGACAAATGCTGGAAGCAAGTTGTTTGCCGACGTGACACGCGCGTTTGAACAGCTTGCGCAGTCCGCCGAATCCATCCGGCAATTTGCCAGCAATGATCACGTGACACTCAGCGCGTCTTCGGCATTCAACAACTATTGGCTTTTGCCGCGCATCGGGTCCTTTCAGCGCATCCATCCGGATATCGACCTGCGCCTGCAATCCAGCGATCGAGAGCCTGATCTGAATGTTGAAACGATCAGCCTGGCCATTCGACTTGGGGCCGGAGACTGGCCGGATTGCGAATGTGCGTTGATCGCCGAGGAAGTGATCTATCCCGTCGCGTCGCCCCGGGTGATGGCGGCAGCGGTAAATCTCAGAAATGTGCCGGGGCTTCTCAGCCAGCGCTTGATCCATCTTGAGGAACCAATTCGTGAACGCCCTTCGTGGCGGCAATGGTTCTGGGAGTTCGGGGTGACGGAAATACCTCCGCGCAGCGGACTGCGCCTGAATGACTACGCGCTGGTGCTTCAGGCCGCGATTGCGGGCGAGGGGTTCGCCTTTGGGTGGGACCATCTTGTTGCCCCATTGGTTCAGCAGGGCCTGCTTGCTGCGCGGTCGGAGTGGACCTGGAAAACAGGGAAGGGGATCTACCTGGTCTGGTCGAAGTCCCGGGAGCTGACACCCAAGGCCGAAATCGTGCGGGATTGGATATTGTCTGTGAAGCAAGGTGCCTGACGAGAGGGTCGCTGGCGGCCATGCAGAGCGTTTTCCGCTACCGGTGACGGGTTTTGGAATGGCTGCCGACTGAGCCCCGTTGCAACCGTTCCTGATCTGCGCCGCCCGGGTGAATTGGGGTTGCCGCCCCTTCCCAAACGGCTGCAAGGTGACACAAAGCGCCTGAACAGGAGCAACGAACAACATGGCAGGTCAGTCCGGCAACGATGCCGTTTTTCTGAACGGCAGCCTGATGCGGCACGTGACGCGCATGTCCTTGACCACCAGCATTGGTCTGATGGCAATTTTCGCGGTCGACTTTGTGGACATGATATTCATCTCGATGCTGGGCAATGACGCTCTGGCTGCGGCGGTCGGCTATGCGGGGACATTGTTGTTCTTTACCAACGCCATCAATATCGGGCTGTCGATCTCCGCCGGGGCGCTCGTTGCACGTGAACTGGGCGCGGGCAGGCCAGAGCAGGCGCGCCACTATGCATCCAGCGTCGCGGTTCTGGGGCTGATTGGTGGTATCCTGATTTCGGCTTTGGTTCTGATGAACCTGACCTTTCTACTGTCGCTTCTGGGCGCCGAGGGCGAGGTGCTGAGGCTTTCGGTCCGCTATGTTTCGATCATCCTGCCGACAATGTGCGTCATGTCCATTGCCATGACGGCGATGGCTGTATTGCGCGCGCATGGTGATGCGCGACGTTCGATGATGGCAACGATCTACGGCGGTGTGGTGAATGCCGTCCTTGATCCCGTGCTGATCTTCGCGGTGGGGCTTGGACTGGATGGCGCCGCAATTGCATCGGTTTTGGCAAGGCTTTGTATGCTGGCAGCCGCGATACTGCCTGCGTTGCGCGTGCACCGGGGCTTTATGCGGCCATCGCTGTCTCAGGTTGCGCACGATCTGCACCCTGTGCGAACCATCGCAATTCCAGCGGTTCTGACCAATGTCGCAACGCCGATTGGAAATGCCATCGTAGTTCGGGAAATTGCTCAATATGGAACTGACGCGGTGGCGGGGATGGCCGTGATCGGCCGCCTGATGCCGGTGGCGTTTTCTGTGGTGTTTGCTTTGTCAGGCTCGATCGGTCCGATCATCGGGCAGAACTTCGGGGCCGAACGATATAATCGTGTGCGGGCCGCCTTTTGGGCCGGTATCCGGTTTACCGGGGTATACGTCGTGGCAATGGCGGCTATCCTGTTTCTTTTGCGAGCACCAATCGCGGATTTGTTTGCAGCGCAAGGCGAAACACGGACGCTGATCTACCTGTTTTGCGGACCGCTGGCGCTGGCTTCGTTTTTTAACGGAGTGATTTTTGTCGCAAACGCCAGTTTCAACAATCTTGGGCACCCGGTTTATTCCACCTGGATCAACTGGGGGCGACATACCGTTGGAACTTGGGTCTTTGTCGTTATCGGATCCAAGCTGGCGGGCGCTTCTGGCGTGTTGCTGGGACAGGCCTTTGGTGGGGTAATCTTTGCCCTGGTGGGATGGGTTCTGGTCGAGCGCGTCGTCGCAGGGCTGGCACACCCGCAGAAGATCGACCCGTTTACAGGGCAAAACCGTATCCACTCGCTGTTCGGGCGTCGCGGCTGGTGATCTGAGGGATCAGTTACCCTGGTTACGGGCCTCCAGCCGTTCCAGATTGACAACCGTTGACAGCATCAGACGATCATGGCTCCAGTCATGTGTCTGCCGAAGCGAGGCTGATCCAAGCGCGAGCAAGGTTGCAAAAGTCAGCGTCAGACCCAAAAACAGAACCGGCAGCGGAGCCGTGGCCACCTGCGTGTCGGTCAGCGCGATCACCCGCTGCTTCAAAACCCGCTTGGCCTTTCCACCTGACACCAGTGCTACATTCAGAACCTTCGGGTTCCGCATCGCGACTGTGCGGGCGCAATAATCAAGCAGGCAGGACGTATAGTCGCGCGCGTCGATCCCTTTGCGGGCAACAACCGACTGATCACAGGCCAGTTCCCGCAACCGGTCGAACTGATATTTCAGAAGCTGGTAGGCCGGGTTCCAGAAAAGAACGGGGCGCAACAGTTCGAACCCCAGTTCCCATTCCACGTCACCCGCGCGGATATGTTGAAACTCATGTGCCAGAGCAAACCGCATTTCACGCGGCGTATTCAGCAAGTGACTGGGTAAAACCACGTGACGGCGGCGCAGACCGCGCACCGCGAAGGGCACCGTGATGCGGTCCGACAGGCGAATGTCCACTTTGCGAGAGCGGCGCCACAGAAAACTTGTCCCGATCGTGTTGCGAATGGAAATCGCATCACGCACAGCGCGGACAAGATACAGCGCCGAGATCATCGCCAGAGCTATCAGGACAATAATCAAAGCCAGAGACTCACCCGAAACGATATGATCGATCCAGCGTTCGCGGGTGTTGAGCAATGCCTCGAACTGGACCGCTGGCATCGCGATTTCGCCGCGCAGATAAGCGGCAACCGCAATGTCACCCAGCGCCACTGCGCGACCGGGCCATGCCAGCCCCGCCAATGCCGAAGCGCCAAGCGCCAGCAGAGGACTGAGTACCACGCAAACGCACAGCGTTTTGAGCGCGCGCAACTGCGCGACAAAGCTGTTTCGCATCGGAGTCTTCGCCAACGTCGCGCGGGCCAGCAGCCAGATAAGGGCGGACAGGCCAAGCACGATGTTCAATTCGAGATATGTATCGAGAACCGGTTTAACCGCTGTCATTTTGCAGTCTCCTCTCTACCAGTGCCCGAATTTCCTCCAGATCGGCTTCGCTCAGCCCCGCGTCATCGACCAGACGCGCCACCAGCGTGGCGGGTGTGTCGTCGAACAATGTGCGGGACAGGTTTTGAAGCGAACGCGCCTGATACCTGTCTTTTTCCAGAAGCGGTCTATAGATCAGCGTTTTTCCGTCTTTGCGGCTTTCGACGAAACCTTTCTCGTCGAGAATGCGCAGGATCGTCGCGCCGGACGTATAGGCCAGATTGCGTTCTGGTGGCAGACAATCAAGCACGTCACGGACCGAGCCCTGACCCAGCGCCCAGAGTTCGTTCATGAACTCGAGTTCTACTTCGGTCAGGAGGTTTGTTGTTTTTTTCTTTCGCATCGGTCTTTCGTGTCGCATTTTTTAGTATGCCTGACAGACAAGCATCCTTTCGCTGTTTCGCAAAGCTTAAACTTTCCAGAAGACAAAAATGCCCCAGCCGATGGACAGGAAAAGTGGTGTCCAGACGGGCTGACCCACCAGGCCCAGCCAGGCAAGGAAGATATAGGCCGAGCCCAGCAGGGTAATAAACAGCCTGTCGCCAAGGGTGGTGGTCAGCCCCAGCACGCCGCGCCGTTCGATACCGTCGCGGTATTTGAACCCTTCCAGCAGGCCAATCAGCGCAATGGCCGAGAAGATGCCGACGAAAACAGCCAGCGTGGCAGGGGTCCAGGCCATCCAGAAGTCGGGCCACAAGGGGTCAGTCCACGAGAACCCTTTTTCCTCTTGCTGGCCGACATTGCCCCAACCGGCTTGCGCCTGTGCAAGGGCCGACGACGGCATGAAGGGAAGGGTGAGAAGAAGTTTACGCATATCGAACCTCACACACGACCCATCGCGAAACCGCGCGCGATGTAGTTGCGGACAAACCAGATGACGATGGCACCGGGGATGATTGTAAGCGTCCCGGCTGCCGCCAGCAGGCCCAGTTCATACCCGGCACTTGAGGCGGTGCGCGTCATCACGGCGGCGATGGGTTTGGCCTCGACCGCAGTCAGGGTCTTGGCCAGCAGCATTTCAACCCACGAGAACATGAAGCAGAAGAACGCAGCAACGCCCACGCCTGCCTTGATGTTGGGCAGAAAGATCGTGACGAAAAAGCGCGGGAAGGAATAGCCGTCGACATAAGCGGTCTCATCCAGCTCTTTCGGGATGCCGCGCATGAACCCTTCCAGAATCCACACGGCCAGCGGCACGTTGAACAGCGTATGCGCCAGCGCCACGGCCAGGTGCGTATCGAACAGACCGATCGAGGAGTAGAGCTGGAAGAACGGCAGCGCAAAGACCGCAGCCGGTGCCATCCGGTTGGTCAGCAGCCAGAAAAACAACTGTTTGTCGCCCAGAAAACGATAGCGCGAAAAAGCATAAGCGGCTGGCAGGGCAACGCAGACAGAAAGTACTGTGTTCAGAGTCACATAAGTGATCGAGTTGATGTAGCCCCAGTACCATGTCGGATCGGTGAAGATGGTGATGTAGTTCTCCAGCGTAAAGGTCTGGGGAAACAGGGAAAAACCCGACAGGATCTCGTTCGTGGTCTTGAAGGACATCGCCACCAGCCAGTAGATCGGCAGCATCAGGAACGCGATATAAAGGATCGGGATGATGGACCGCTTCTTCATTGCGCGTCATCCTTTGTCATCAGAGTGTAGAAGACCCAAGAGACCAGCAGCGTGATGGCGAAATAGATCAGGCTCATCGCGGCCGCAGGGCCAAGGTCGAACTGCCCCAGTGCGATCTTCACAAGATCGATTGACAGCAGGGTGGTTGAGTTGCCGGGGCCGCCACCGGTCAGAACGAACGGTTCGGTGTAGATGTTGAAACTGTCCATGAAGCGCAGCAGAACGGCGATTGTCAGAACGGTCTTCATCTTGGGCAGTTGGATATAGCGGAACACCGACCACGGGCTGGCGCCGTCGATCTTCGCAGCTTGATAGTAGGCGTCCGGGATCGACACGAGGCCTGCATAGCACAGCAGAACCACAAGCGAGGTCCAGTGCCAGACATCCATGACGATGACAGTGATCCAGGCCGATAGCGGCTGTTGCGTCATGTCATAGTTGATGCCCAGAACGTCATTCAGAAAATATCCCAGCAGACCGATCTTTGGCAGGGTGAAGATGTTCCACATCGACCCGACCACATTCCACGGGATAAGCATGGGCAGGGCCATCAGCACCAGACAGACCGGCACCCAGAACCCCTTGCGCGGCATTGAAAGGGCCACGATGATGCCCAGCGGAACCTCGATCAGCAGGATCAGCGCGGTGAACAGGAATTGCCGTCCAAGTGCGGCCTGAAACCGGTCGGACCGCAGGATTTGTTCAAACCAACCAAGGCCTTCCCAGAAGAACTGGTTGTTGCCGAATGTTTCCTGCACCGAGTAGTTGACCACCGTCATCATTGGCACCAGCGCGTTGAAGGCGACCAGAGCCAGCACCGGAAGGACAAAGAACCAAGCCTTTTGATTTTCCGTTCTCATTGCGCCCGCTCCTGAGTTGCGATCCAGCCGTCGCGATAGACGCGGGATTGTTCGGGTTTGAATTGCAGGAAAACCTGTGACCCGGGATCGGGCACACTGTGTTCGGTCACGGCCTTGAGGGCAGTATTGCCGACCATCGCGCTGATCACATAGTGACGGCCGATGTCGGCGACTTTCGTTACGTGTGCGGGAATGCCGGTGTCGCCAAAGCCAACATACTCGGGCCGGATACCCAGATCGGTGCGGCCCCCATCACCATGAGTTGGGCCTTCCAGCATAACCTCATGGCCTTCAAAGATAGCTCGGTCGCCTTTCGCCTCGCAGGGCAGGACGTTCATGCCGGGTGAGCCGATGAAGTGGCCGACAAACGTGTGCTGAGGACGTTCGAACAGTTCGACGGGCGTGCCAATCTGAACCACTTCGCCTTCCTGCATCACCACCACCTCGTCCGCGAAAGTCAGTGCCTCGGTTTGGTCATGAGTCACGTAGATCATTGTCGCTTTGACGCGCTGGTGCAGTTCTTTCAGCTTGGACCGAAGCTTCCATTTCAGATGCGGGTCGATCACGGTCAGCGGCTCATCGAACATCACCGCATTCACGTCGTCGCGCACCAATCCGCGGCCCATCGAGATCTTCTGCTTGTTGTCCGGGCTCAGGCCTGAGGCCTTGGTGCCGAGCATATCCGTGACGTCCAGCATTTCGGCAATCTCATCGACGCGTCGCTTAATCGTGGCGGCATCGACGCCCCGATTCTTCAGAGGGAAGGCCAGGTTCTCGCCCACGGTCATCGTGTCGTAGATCACCGGGAACTGGAACACTTGCGCGATGTTGCGCTGGTCGGGGGGCAGGGCCGTCACGTCGCGGTCGTCGAACAAAATCTGTCCTTCGGACGGCGTCAGAAGGCCCGAGATAATGTTCAGCAACGTGGACTTGCCGCAGCCGGACGGGCCCAGCAGCGCATAGGCTCCACCATCGCGCCATGTCACGTCGATTTCCTTCAGCGCATAGTCTTCCGGGCCTTTCGGCGCGGGCATATAGCTGTGTCGAAGGTTTGAAAGTTTGATCTGTGCCATGTCAGGCTACCCTTTTGCCGTCTTGGCCGAAATACCGGCAATGGGCCGGGTTCATGTAGAAACTGTGATCCTCGCCCACCCGATAAGGGTGCACACCGGCGGCCAGCGAAACCCAAGCGTCGTTCCCATGTTGGAAATGCGCGCTGGAATCCGAGCCCGACAGCTCTGTCACGATCACGCGACCGGTCAGTTCCACATCCGCGTCTGTGGTGCGGAACGGGGTCACACGGTGCGGGCGCACGGCGACCATGTAATCTCCGTCGGCCATGTCAGTGACCGGCCAGCCGCCGCCGCCCGCCAGATGTGCCTGGGCACCGGAAACCGTAATGCGCGCCACATTGATCGGCGGGTCCGAGAAGACACGCGCCGCCGCGATGTTTTCCGGGTTGCGATAGATGTCGGCGGTCGGCCCAAACTGGGTCACGCGGCCGTCTTCCATCAGTGCGGTGTAGCCGCCCAGCAGCAACGCCTCTTCGGGTTCCGAGGTGGCATAGACCACGACCGCGCCACGCCCTGCAAACAGGTCGGGCAGTTGCTCGCGCAGTTCTTCGCGCAACTTGTAGTCCAGGTTTGCCAGCGGTTCGTCGAGGAAGACGGCGCGGCTCTCTTTCGCAATGGCACGCGCCAGTGCGGTCCGTTGTTGTTGTCCACCCGACAACTCATGTGGGCGGCGGTGCAGCATCGGGCGCAGTTGCAGCAGGTCGGCCGCTTCTTCAACGCGGCCTTCGACTTCGCTTTTCGCCATACCCGCCACGCGCAGCGGCGAGGCGATGTTTTCGAAAACGGTCATATGCGGATAGTTCACGAAGAACTGGTGCACCAGGCTGATCTGACGCTTCTGCGTGTTCAGTCGCGTGACATCCTGCCCATCCATCAGGACCCTGCCCGAGGCGATCGGGTCCAGCCCGGCCATCATCTTGATCAGAGAGGTCTTGCCCGAGCCGGTTGCACCCAACAATACATTGAAGTGGCCTGTATGAAGGGTCAGGTTTGTGGATTTGATATGGATGACGTTGCCGACCCGTTTGGTGGCATCTTGAAGTTCGATCATCTGGGAAACTCGCGGGGCATTTTAGGGTAGGCCGGGCTTAAACCCGGCCTACGATGTTGCTGTTACTGGGACTGCCAGCGCTTAACCAGTTCGTCATAGTTGACGGTCTGGCCCTGCGGCTTTTCGTTCTCCAGCTTGGCCTTGGGCGAACCCGCTTTTTCCAGCCAGAAGGACGCATCCTGCGGCTCGTTCAGGCGCGGGCCGCAGCCACCGTAGACACCGGCGCTTTCATCCGCGGCCTGCATACGGGCCATGGTGATGTCCATCTCTTCAGCCAGACGGTCCATCGCCTCTTGCGGGGTGAAGGCGCCCGAGTTCACGTCACCGATTTGCTGCCACCAGATCTGGGCCAGCTTCGGATAATCCGGAACGTTGATGCCGGTCGGCGACCATGCCACACGGTCAGGCGAGCGGTAGAACTCGACCAAACCACCCAGCTTGGGTGCGCGTTCGGTGAACGACTCGTGGTTAACCGAGCTGTCGCGGATGAAAGTCAGACCCACATGGGACTTCTTCACATCGACAGTCTTGGACGTCACGAACTGGGCATAGAGCCACGCTGCCTGAGCACGATCCTCGGGGGTCGACTTCAGGAAAGTCCAGGAACCCACGTCCTGATACCCAACCTTCTGGCCTTCTTCCCAGTAGGGGCCGTGCGGGCTGGGCGCCATCCGCCACAGCGGTGTGCCTTCGTCATCCACGGTGTTGTTGCCTTCGGACTTCGGCTTCACCATGTCGGCGGTGAAGGCGGTGTACCAGAAGATCTGCTGGGCCACGTTGCCTTGGCTCAGCGCCGGCAGCGACTGGTAGAAGTCATAGGACGCCGCACCCGGAGGCGCATAGTTGCGCAGCCATTCGTCCCATTTGCGGATCGCGTAGACCGCAGCCGGACCGTTGGCAGCACCACCGCGCGACACCGAAGCGCCAACTGGGTTACAGGTGCCCGCTTCCATGCGGATGCCCCATTCGTCGACCGGAATACCATTAGGCTCACCGACGTCACCTGCCCCGGCCATCGACAGCCAGGCGTCTGTCATACGCCAGCCCAAGTCAGGCGCGCGTTTGCCGTAGTCCATGTGGCCGTAGATCGCGACGCCATCGACTTCCTTCACGTCGTTGGTGAAGAACTCGGCGATGTCCTCGTAGGCCGACCAGTTGACCGGAACACCCAGGTCATAGCCGTACTTTTCCTTGAACGCGGCCTTGTTGGCTTCATCGTCGAACCAGTCTTTGCGGAACCAATAAAGGTTTGCGAACTGCTGGTCGGGCAGCTGATACAGCTTGCCATCCGGACCGGTGGTGAACTGAATGCCCATGAAGTCATCCAGATCCAGCGTCGGCGAGGTTGTCGCCGCCCAGTCGCCGCCCATCATGTCGGTCAGCGGATAAGCCAGTTGCAGGCGGGAATGGGTGCCGATCAGGTCACTGTCGTTGACGTAGCCGTCATAGAGGTTCCGGCCGGTCTGCATCTGAGTCTGAACGGCCTGAACCACTTCGCCTTCACCAAGGATCTGGTGATTGACCTTGATGCCGGTGATCTCTTCGAATGCCTTGGTCAGAACCTCGGATTCATACGAGTGAGTGGGGATGCCTTCAGACAGGACGTTGATTTCCATGCCCGCGTAAGGCTGTGCAGCTTCGATGAACCACTGCATTTCAGCCATCTGTTCGTCTTTCGACAGGGTCGATGGCTGGAATTCGTCGTCGATCCAGCGTTGTGCTGCGGCTTCGTCGGCCCAAGCAGGACCGTGCCCCGCAATGACGGCAGCCGCCGCCACTGCGGAAAGTAGATGTCTCCGCATCTGTCTCCTCCCAAAAATTTATGGTTCTCCGGTGGGAACCGGATGTCAGATACCATCAGCGATTTTTCGCGCGCCTGTCAAACTAATTTTTTAGTAAATGAAAATGCAGATGCGTAACTCTTTGTTTTTATTAGATTGAAAGAGGAATTCGGGAGGGGTCACGGCAAGGATTGCTGACTACGCCGGAATCGGGAAAGAGCACTCAAAGTCCGGAGAACAACTGACCTAACCTCAAGTGAACCTGCGACCAGGCGCCAGATATTTGCTTCTGAAACTTAGATTCTGGAAAGTGCAAATGGCAGCCCGTAGGGGAATCGAACCCCTCTTTCCAGGTTGAAAACCTGGCGTCCTAACCGATAGACGAACGGGCCACTTGGTCCAGTCAAGCACAAGTGGCAGCCCGTAGGGGAATCGAACCCCTCTTTCCAGGTTGAAAACCTGGCGTCCTAACCGATAGACGAACGGGCCACGCTGGCTTGTGGAGGGCCTTTTACGGTTTACCTCCCACCCCCGCAAGCCGAAAAACGCAGGGATGTGAAACTTTTTTGGCGGTGCTTTCAGGGTCAGGAAACAGCCTTCAATTTACCTCGGCAGCATCCTCAAGCCGAAGCTGAACGTTTTGACGTCCGCCCCATGTGTTGACCTCAAGTCGGCCCGCGAAATGAAAGCGGGCTCCTCCGTGATTCAACAGCTTCTCGCCCATGGGGCCGTCGAACGCACCAAATGCAATGGCGTCCAGACCGCTGTTCAGCGCATCGGACAATGAAAGCTTGAGGTGCGTCTCGCCGACGCGTTTGGCAAACCGCACCTGAAGCTCAGGCAGGGCATAACGCGGGGCAGGGGCGCTGGCGCCGAACGGGCCGGCCTTTTCGATCTGTTCGATCAGCTCGATCGAGGCCGCTCCGGGCATCAACGCACCGTCCAGCTTCAGATCCGCCGGGCCGCCCTGACCGGCCCCCTGTTTGGCCAGCAATTCACCCAGCCGTTCCATCGCCGCGTCCAGTTTATCGCGCATGACCGTCAGACCCGCCGCCATCTTGTGGCCACCGCCCTTGACCAGCAGACCCTCGGCGGCAAGCTTCTGGATCGAAGCACCCAGATCGATGCCCGATATGGATCGACCAGACCCCTTGCCCTCATCCCCGTCAAAGCCGATGACAATGGCCGGGCGGTTCGCCATTTCCTTAAGGCGAGAGGCAACGATGCCCACGACGCCGGGATGCCAGCCTTCACCCGCTGCCCAGACCAGCGGCGCATCCAGTCCGCGTTCTTCCGCCTGATCAAGCGCAGCGGCACGCACCGCGTTTTCAATATCACGCCGTTCGGTGTTCAACTCATCCAACCGCTGCGCCAAAGCCTCGGCTTCAGCTGTCGATTCCGTGCTCAGCAGGCGAGCACCCAGATCGGCCTGACCAATGCGACCACCGGCGTTGACACGAGGCCCCAGCAGAAAACCAAGATGATAGGAATTGGGCGCCGCGTCCATGCGGGACACATCCGACAGTGCAACAAGCCCGGGGCGTTGACGTCTGGCCATGACCTTGAGTCCCTGACGAACAAGGGCCCGGTTGGCACCGATCAAAGGTGCTACATCCGCAACCGTCGCCAGGGCGACCAGATCCAGCATCGACATCAGGTCCGGGCCTTTGATACCGGCGTCGCGCAATTGCCGCCCGGCCTCGACCAGCATCAGGAAAACGACACCCGCCGCGCAAAGATACCCCAGATCGCCACTTTCATCCTGCCGGTTCGGGTTCACGATCGCGGCGCAGCCGGGCAGGGTCTCTCCGCCAAGGTGGTGGTCCAGAACGATCACATCCGCGCCGTTGGCTGCCGCGATGGGCTCATGGCTCAGCGTTCCGCAATCGACACAAATGATCAGGTCGTGTTCAGCAGCCAGCGTCTGCATGGCAGGAACATTTGGCCCGTAGCCTTCGTCGATGCGGTCCGGGACATAAAGCGTGGCGCTGATCCCCATCTGTCGCAGCCAGACCAGCAACAATGCGGCCGAACTTCCGCCGTCCACATCGTAATCCGCGAACACGGCGATCCGTTGCCGCGCCCTGACGGCCTGTAGGAACCGCGTTGCTGCCTTCTCCATATCCAGCATCGAACGTGGGTCCGGCAGCAGTTCTTTCAGCTTGGGCTCAAGAAATCCTGCTGCTTCTATCGCTGGCACGCCGCGCCGTGCCAGCACCTGACAGACAGCGCGGGGCAACACGGCCTGCTGCACCAGCATTTCTGTTGCCCGCTCGATGTCCGGCGTAGGTCCGATCCAGCGGCGTCCGGTCAATGACTGCTCGACCCCAAGAAAGCTCATCCCATGCCCCTTATGCGCCAAGGCCGGACCCTCGCGGACCCGGCCTCTTCATCTTTTTACAAATACTCCCGCCGGAGGCAGCGGCGCAAGCCGCTATGCGTCGCTATGTGGCCACATCGGTGTGCGATAGGACATACGCCGCACCGAACCGGTTTTCGACCGCATCAGCAAAGTGGTCGTTTCAACCCAGCCCGGCTCGCGTTTGATACGCGGCAGCAGCGAGCCGCCGGTTACGCCGGTCGCAGCAAAAATCACGTCCGCCGTCACCATTTCGTCCCTCGCATAGACGCGATCCAAATCGGTAATACCTGCCTTGGCGGCGCGGCCACGCTCGTCATCGTTGCGGAACAGCAGGCGGCCAAAGATCTGCCCGCCCATGCATTTCAGCGCAGCTGCAGCCAGAACGCCCTCGGGTGCGCCGCCCTGGCCCATATACATATCGATGCCGGTTTCTTCGCTTTCTGCGCAGTGCATGACACCGGCCACATCACCGTCAGTGATCAGCCGGATCGAGGCTCCGGTGTCACGAACTTCGGCAATCATGGCCTCATGACGCGGGCGCTCCAGAATACAGACGGTGATGTCCGCCGGATCACAGCCTTTGGCCTTTGCCAGCGCTTCGACGCGTTCCCGCGGGCTCATGTCCAGATTGACGACGCCTTCCGGGAACCCTGGGCCAATGGCCAGCTTATCCATGTATACGTCCGGGGCATGCAGCATCGACCCGCGCGGGCCCATTGCGATCACGGTCAGCGCGTTCGGCATGTCCTTGGCGGTCAGGGTCGTGCCCTCAAGCGGGTCCAGCGCAATGTCGACGCCGGGGCCGTTTCCAGTGCCGACTTCTTCGCCGATAAAAAGCATCGGCGCTTCGTCACGCTCACCTTCGCCGATCACGACGACACCTGCGATGTCCAACAGATTCAACTGCTCACGCATTGCGTTGACGGCGGCCTGATCGGCAGCCTTCTCATCGCCTCGTCCGACAAGCGAGGCGGATGCAAGCGCGGCCTGTTCAGCCACACGGGCAAGGCCCAAAGAAAGCATTCGGTCGTTGAAATCGGTCTTGGCAGCGTTCATGTGTCGGTATCCTTGGGTCAATAAAGGCGTTCTGTCCGGCATAGCCTGCGTCTGGCACAGGCCGCAAGGGTCAAACCTCTTCGATGCGCAGCGCGACAGGTTCCCCCGAAACCACGTCAGTGGACCTGAACCCCTCCAGCGCCACATCAAGTGTCGCGCGCGTGGTCTTGTGAGTTACAATCAGGACGGGTGCCGTGTTTTCAGAATGGGCATACTGGCGCATCCGGTCGATGGAAACTCCGGCATCACCCAGAATGGCCGCAACTTTCGCCAGCGCACCGGGTTTGTCCAACAGGGCAAGGCGAAGGTAATAGGGCGCGGGCAATCCGGTTCGCGCAGGCGTAGCCTCTTGCAGCGTCGAGGCCGGTCGGCCGAATGTCGGAATATGCAATCCGCGTGCCAGATCACAAACGTCACCCATGACAGCGCTGGCGGTTGGGCCTTCACCGGCACCGGGTCCGCGCAGAACAACTTGCTCGATCGAGTCACCCTCGATCACCACCATGTTGGTGCCGCCTTCCAGTTGCCCCAGAGGTGAGCCGCTTGGCACCAGGCAGGGCTGCATGCGCTGTTCCAGTCCGCGCCGGGTACGCTGTGCCACGCCCAGCAGCTTGATCCGGTATCCCATGTCGTCCGCCTGATGAATGTCATCCAGGCTGATATGCTGAATGCCCTCGATTTCGATCCCGTCGAAATTCGGCTTGGTTCCAAAGGCAATCGAGGACAGAAGCGCCAGTTTATGGGCCGCGTCAATGCCACCCACATCCAGATTAGGGTCAGCTTCCAGATACCCCAGTTGGGCGCATTCTTCGAACAGCGCGTTGTATCCCAATTCCTGGGACTGCATCCGGGTCAAAATGTAATTGCAGGTTCCGTTCATCACGCCCATGACACGGGTGATGTCGTTCCCGGCAAGCCCTTCGGTCAGGGACTTGATCACAGGAATGCCACCCGCGACCGCCGCCTCGAACCGGATGACACGGCCTGCAGCTTCGGCCTGCTCCGCCAGTTTCTGACCATGGACGGCCAGCAGCGCCTTGTTGGCGGTTACCACGTCTTTACCGGTCTCCAGCGCCGCTTCGACCGAGGCCAGAGCCGGGCCGTTTTCGCCCCCCATAAGCTCGACATAAACGTCAATGTCGTCTCTGCGGGCCAGCGCAACAGGATCGCTTTCCCAGGCGTAGTCGGACAGGTTGACACCGCGATCCTTGCCGGAATCCCGGGCAGAAACGGCCACGATTTCAATTGGTCTGCCGGTCCGGGCCTGCAACAGATCCGCATGCTTGCGGACGATCCGGATCACACCCACGCCGACGGTCCCCAAGCCAGCAATTCCCAGCCGCAGCGCCTGTGTCATTCGGTGGATTCCTTTCCGCTCGTATTCGCCAGTCTGGATTTTTCATCCGTCAGGCGCTGCCTTAGCGGGTTCATGGGGTCGGTGCAATGCGTCAGAGGACAGCGCGGCCAATGAAATCCGGCAATCAGTCGATTTCTGCGTTCTGAAGAGCCTGCGCTTTATTCGCCAGCGCTTCGGCACGCGCATTCAGGTCCTCTTCGACCTCGGCCGCTTCGCTTACGGGATCAACCGGTGGGCCCAACGCTTCGCTCAGTGGGATCAAGCGGGGAAACGTGGACTTGCGCACGGTTGGCGACTCGCTGCCTTCCAGTTCAGGAATGTCCGCGCATGCGGCGCAGACAAGCATCAAAAACAGCAGGGGCAGGGGTTTCATGACAAGCCGGTTGTTGTTGCAGTCGCCATTGTGATGCACTTTTTGCTCGTTTGGATCAAGCGGGGTTCTATTTGAACAAACGTTCAGATACTGTCTGCCTATGGCTCGTACCCAAGGTTCACACTCTGACATAACCGGCCCGCGGATCCGCAAGGCAGCGTTGGCTCTGTTCGCCCGACATGGGTATGCGGCGGTTTCAATGCGCCAGATCGCGTCCGAGGTCGGTGTACAGGCTGGTGCCTTGTATAACTACACCCCAGACAAACAAAGCCTGCTATTCCGTTTGATGCGCGACCATATGCAGGAGCTTCTGTCGGCCTATGGGGCACTGGACAACTCCGAAAATCCACGCGATGCCTTGCGCCGCTTTGTCGGATTTCACATTCGCTTTCACCTGGAACGCCCGGACGAAGTGTTCATAGCCTATATGGAGTTGCGAAACCTGACGCCCGAGAATTTCACGGAAATCGAAGATCTGCGCCGCAGGTACGAGGATTCACTGGAAGGTATTCTGCGTGACGGTCATGTCGCCGGCCTGTTCAAAGTACCCGACACCAGGATCGCAAGCTTTGCTGTGATCGCAATGCTGAATGGTGTGATGACCTGGTATCGGGCAGGCGGGAGGTTGTCACTGGATCAGGTCGAGCAGATCTATTGGGACATGGTCTGTCGCGCCGTTGCGACGTGATCTGCCCGCCCGTCCTTAGTGTGATGGCCGGATGAAGGTTCCGTTTCGAAGCTCTTCAAAGGCTTGTTTCAGTTCGGCCCGGGTGTTCATGACGATTGGCCCATGCCAGGCGACTGGTTCGTTGATCGGCGCACCGGAGATCAGCAGGAACCGAACTCCTTGCGGCCCCGCCTGAACGGTAATTTCGTCGCCAGACCCAAAGCGGACCAGCGTCCGGTTGCCTGACATGTCGCGAATGTTGACCTCTTGCCCCGCCACCTCTTTTTCCAGCAGAACGCCGGTGGGTCGTGATGCGTCGGCAAACGCGGCCTGACCATCGAAAACATAAGCGAAGGCCCGGCGATAAGTGTCTATGGGAAAAGTTTTTTTGACGCCTGCCGGGATGCAGATATCCAGGTATTGCGGATCAGCCGCGATGCCGTCGACAGGGCCGGTTTTCCCCCAGAACGTACCCACGATCACACGAACTGTGGTGCCGTCATCATCCGTGATCTCGGGGATTTCCCGGCTTTGAACGTCCTGATACCGGGGTGCAGTCATCTTCTGGTCAGAAGGCAGGTTCCCCCACAACTGGAACCCATGCATCTGACCACTGGCGTTTCCATGTGGCATTTCCTGATGCAATATCCCCGAACCTGCCGTCATCCACTGCACGTCACCGGCGCCAAGCGTTCCGGTGTTGCCCAGTGAATCCGAGTGTTCGACGGTCCCGGACAGAACATAAGTAATGGTCTCAATTCCACGATGCGGATGCCACGGAAACCCTGCTTCATAGTCTTGCGGGTTCTCATTCCTGAAATCGTCGAAAAGAAGAAATGGGTCGAGTTCGGACGGGTCCTGAAACCCGAAGGCACGATGCAAATGCACACCGGCGCCTTCCCGTGTTGGAACGGATTGTCTGGTTTCCAAAGTAGGCCTGAGGGACATTTTTGCCTCCTGATTTACATGACAACCATGTAATTTGTGCGCCTGCGCGGTCAATTGACAAAAACGCGCGCGCAATGTGCGACGCCGCGCAGGTCGGGACCCCCTGTCCATTATTTCGCAAAGCAGGTAAGGGAAGTCGAGGCAAAGAAAGAGGGCCCCATGCAGGACGAAGTGCTGGCAACAGTTCAGGCATCATCACCCAGACGATGGGCAGGTGTAGGAATGCTGGGCACAGTTGGAGCGTTGGTACTTTACGTCGCCTTGGCGGCACCACCTGCCTTGGGATGGCAGGTTTTCCTTTTCGTGATCGCGGGCGGGGCGTTCTGGCTGGCACATCGCATGTGGCACGCCACAACAGACCGTATCGAACTGACTCGAGCTGAGTTGCGCACCGGAGCGGGGCAGGTCATTGCCAATGTCGAAGATATTGAAACTGTTGATCGCGGCGTGTTTGCCTTCAAACCATCAAACGGGTTTCTTGTTCGCACGACCGGCAAGGGAAAAAACACCTGGGCGCCAGGCCTTTGGTGGCGATTGGGTCATCGTGTGGGGGTCGGCGGCATGACTGCCGCCGCCGAGACCAAGTTCATGTCCGAAATGTTGTCCGCACTTCTGGCTGAAATGGATTGACCTAGACCGAGGCCGCAATTTCGTTGGTAAAACGCGGGCGAGTAAAGACAAAGTTTTCGAAAGTAACTCCGGTTGCGAATTTAAATCCCGTGTAAAAAATCGGAACGTATTCATTTGACGTTTCAACCAGAATCAAAGTGTCTTGGTTGGGCATCGGCGGAAGCTGGGACCGAATTTCGTGAATGCTGTCATCTGTCCACTTGACGTCATAGCCGCGAGTCGACGACCACCGCACATAATGGCGATCATCTTCTTCATCGAAAACAATCAGCGAAACACGCAAATTCATTTGCGAATTATTGTTGACCATCTTCTCCATCAATTCGTGCAGAGAATCTATGTAAACATCTGTAATAGTTTGAGTTTCACGAGAGATAAGATCGCTTACGGTAAATGCGGCCTTCAGATTTGACGCGCTTTGACGGAAGCCTTCGAACGCGACGAAGGTCATCGATACCGTCCAGAACAGTAGTGGAAAGACCATGATGGCCTCTACGGTAATAATACCACGTTCATCCCGCCGAAACGATTTCAGACACTTTGCCATTTTTGTCATGATCGACGTCATCTTACAAAGGTTCCTGTACGAAGGCTGTCGTAGCCGTTAGCGCATATTGACCGGTTTCATCCACGAGGGTTTTGCCGATTGTCGAGGTCGGAAACACCGGATCAATCCGCGCGCATGCCCGCAGGATCATCAATTCATTGGATTGACCATTGGTGAAGTTCAGAACAGGATCTACCTGTTCGGAGTTGTCCGTGCAGTCAGGTGTATCGGACAGCACGACCCCGGTGAAGGCACTCTGACGGATCATCTCTAGCCGAAGGTTGGAGGAGCAGTTTTTGATGAACTGAGCCCGTGAACAAATGGTGTCTTTTAGTTCGTCGTGCTGCGGATTATTCCCTGTTCCAAGTCGAATGTCGCGAACGGTCTGGTCAACAGCACGTTCCAACATACCCTGCTGTGTCGTCAATAATGTCAGTTCTGCGCCTGCTAGGATGAAAAACATGAACGCCGGAAAGATAATAGCGAATTCAATCGTGGCGTTTCCATCTTCAGACCCAAATAACCGGTGCATCAGAGGCAAAATACTCTGAGTCATTGTGTCAACCTCAGTTTGCGGATCGATGATGCGATCGAAGAAAAGGCGTCTTCAAGCGACAGTCCGCTCACGTCGTAGACATGGCTGTGCGAGCTAGCGCAGTCCCGAAGAACCCGATAGCCACTTCTTGGTGCTTCGAAGGCGATACCATATACGATAATGCCCTCGTCTTTTGCTGCGTCACAGATGTGTTTGGTGTGCTGGTTCTTGGCAGCGGTTTCTACTTTGGAGAACGCTGCAGAGTACCACTCAGCCCAGGCACTGGACTGCCAGTAGTAGTTGTAATTGGCGTTCCAAGCCAAAGACACACGGTTGAACAGTTGCGGGTATGTCAGGCGGAAAGCCGTACCCACCTCTTCGTTGTCGGCAGTTTCGGGCTCAGGGTTGCCGAACGGATGGTCTGCCCACTGGTCTTGCTGAGGCCAGAAAAAGTTCGGCTGTCCCTGCGAGTGATAAACGGTGTATTCTTCTGCTTCGGGGTTGTACCATACGTCCGACATACCTTCCCTCAGTGACGGATTCAGCATGTACTGATCGGTGTTCTTTCCATCGGTCATAACGATCACAATTTTCAGAACGTCCGAGTCATAGTTTGTCGGACGATTCGCAAACTTGGAAGGGACTATTGTCTTCGGCGCATATGCCGCATCCGTTTCAAGGGACAGATCGGAGACAATACCGCTCATGCCGGGATCAAGAAGCGCAACGCCCCATTTCATTCCAACATCAATCGACGTGTTTCCGCCGGGTGAAAGAAGTGCGATCTGGTCAAGCAATTTGCCCAGGTCATCCGTGACAGGTGTGATCGCGCTGCCGGCGCGGACAGGGCAAACAGGCAGAGTGATCGAACCCTCAGAATAAGTGAACGGGTCAAAATGCGCTGTCCGTTCCAGCCTGTCACCCCGCAGGAGATCGGAATCACTGTATTGCTCAGGGATAAAATTCACGCAGTGCGAATAGCTATGCTCCTGCGTGACATTCGTGAATTGGTCCAGCAGGGAAGCGCCCGCATTAACCTGCGTCGCATAGGGTATAAGCGAGATCGATATCTGGCTTTCACCTGGTTTGTCGAGCATCAGTTTAACGAAATCAGATGCTGCTTCTTTCAGAACATCGATTTTGCTGATCCCCGGGGTGGCCGAATTTTCGGACATTGAACCCGAAATATCGAGAACCAGCGAAATTTCAACGGCTCCGATTGATTCTTCAGCGGCGCTGGCTGCGGTCGCGGTCAAAGTTTTGATACCTGACAGGGCCATGAAATTTGTCGGTATCACTGCTTCGGCCGTCGCATAAACTCTTCGCGTACCAAAACTGTCTTGTACGTCGACGGTCTTGAGATTTTCCAAAAGCCCTGCCTTGTCGAGATAGGACTCAACAACGGTCTTCGGGCTTTCTTTCTGATCCAAATCGGCTGCGGCGAGAACGGCGCGGTCCAGAGTGGCCTGTAGTTTGGCTCTGTCGCGTTCATGGTTCATTAAATCGACGCCGACACCCGCTGCGGCCAACATTCCCAAAAAAACAAACAGCACAAAATATGAAAATGTGCCGTCTTCATTTTCGACGAACTGCCGCAACGTGGAAGATTTGCGTTTCTGCAAAATGCTACCGGCAATAAGCGAGAACTTTTTCATTTTGATGCCTCCGCTTCGCACATAACGTGTGCGACATAGGAAAATAAAATTGGGTTAAAGCTAGCTTTGAAACATGGCGTCAATTGGGCAAAAAAGGCCTGGTTTTGACCTTTTCGCCACTCAAGTGAGGATAATATAGGTATGCTAAAGGGTCTGTTTGTGTTTTGGCGACAATCTCCTGCAACTCGGCCAAACCAAACGACTCAGTAACAGTTGCGCATACGCCTTGAGGGCATTCTTATTAAAAAAGTGCAGTTGGGCGTTGCGGCTTTCCATGAAGGGTGCGACAAAAAGTCGTGACATATGTCAGTTTCCGGTACGGAGGAATTTATGACCGGCATTATTGAACCCAGCTTTCGTAAAAGTGTTGACCTGATGTTCAACAGGGCCGCGTCCCTGATGGATCTGCCGCCGGGACTTGAAGAGAAGATCCGGGTGTGCAACGCCACATATACCGTCCGTTTCGGTGTGCGCCTGCGCGGTGATATCCATACATTTACCGGATACAGGTCGGTCCATTCCGAACACATGGAGCCGGTCAAAGGCGGTATTCGCTATGCCATGGAAGTCAATCAGGACGAGGTCGAGGCGCTGGCTGCCTTGATGACGTACAAGTGCGCGCTGGTCGAGACGCCGTTCGGGGGCTCCAAAGGCGGCTTGTGTATTGACCCGCGTCAGTATGAAGAACACGAACTGGAACAGATCACCCGACGGTTTGCCTATGAACTGGCAAAACGCGACCTGATCAACCCATCGCAGAACGTGCCCGCCCCGGACATGGGAACCGGCGAGCGTGAGATGGCCTGGATGGCCGACCAATACGCGCGCATGAATACGACGGATATCAATGCGCGTGCTTGTGTGACGGGCAAGCCTCTCAACGCGGGTGGTATCGCGGGGCGCGTCGAAGCAACCGGTCGCGGAATTCAGTATGCGCTGCGTGAATTCTTCCGGCACCCGGACGACATCGAGAAGGCCGGCTTGTCCGGAAGTCTGGATGGCAAGCGCGTGATCGTTCAGGGGCTTGGAAACGTGGGCTATCACGCCGCAAAGTTCCTGAGCGAGGAAGATGGCGCGCGCGTTATCGGGATCATTGAGCGGGACGGTGCCCTGCACAATCCGGATGGCATCGACGTTGAATCGGTGCGGAACTGGATTGTGAAGCATGGCGGCGTCAGCGGCTATCCGGATGCGGCGCATACCGCAGAGGGCGCTGCCGTCCTTGAGGCCGAATGTGACATTCTGATCCCGGCGGCACTGGAAGGTGTCATCAACCTTTCCAACGCAGAAAGGATCAAGGCGCCGTTGATTATCGAGGCCGCGAATGGTCCGGTGACTGCCGGTGCGGACGATATCCTTCGGAAAAAGGGCGTCGTTATCATTCCGGACATGTACGCAAACGCGGGCGGTGTGACCGTTTCTTATTTCGAATGGGTCAAGAACCTGAGCCATATCCGGTTTGGGCGGATGCAGCGCCGGCAGGAGGAAGCTCGCCACGAACTGATTGTCAGCGAACTTGAGCGGCTGGACAGATATCTGGGCGACGCGTGGTCAATGTCCCCGAACTTCAAGTCCAAGTACCTCAGGGGCGCGGACGAACTGGAACTGGTTCGCTCGGGGTTGGATGACACGATGCGTATCGCCTATCAGTCGATGCGTGAGGTCTGGCACAACCGCGATGATGTCGAGGACCTGCGGACTGCGGCGTATATCGTCGCCATCGACAGAGTTGCCAAAAGCTATCGGGCCAAGGGACTTTGATGCATTGAGGCGATCCGGGCGCAAGGTAACCCGGGTCGCCTCCGATCAATTCAACGAATTCGGGAAATCGGTTGTGGCGGGCGCTTTGGCGCACAGGTAAGTTGCCGCGAGTGAAACGAATCCCGGGGGACTTTCAATGTTGCGCATCGCCATCGCCGCCATTCTTTTGGCAACGCCTCTGGCCGCGGCTGAGACCAAAGAACAAAGCTGCAAGTATCAGGCCGACGTGGTGGCCGCTATTCAGAACGCCCGCCTGGATCGCGTCAAGGAACGCGATGTTGCGAAGGCGGTCGCTGACAGCGGCCCGACCTGGCCCGAAAACTACAATGCAGCGATTCCGTTGATCACCCCTTGGGTGTATGAGCAAAAGATGCGCGACGTTCGCAAAAAGGATCTGGGCGCGGCCTGGCTGGAGCTATGTCTTCAGCAATAATCCACAGCTGGCTATATTCCTTGTGGATAAGCGCGCCATCCTCTTGGCGCGCGTTTTCATTTCTGGCAGGTTCGACACATGTCATTGCCCCCCGGTTTCCTGGATGAATTGCGCACCCGGCTAAGCCTGTCTCAGGTCGTCGGACGCAAAGTCATGTGGGATCAGCGCAAGTCCAATCAGGGCAAGGGTGACATGTGGGCGCCGTGCCCGTTCCATCACGAAAAGACGGCTTCGTTTCATGTCGACGACCAGAAGGGGTTCTACTACTGCTTCGGATGCCACGCCAAAGGCGACGCGATCAGTTTTGTGAAAGAGACCGAGAATGTCTCGTTCATCGAAGCAGTCGAGATTCTGGCGCGCGAGGCGGGTATGCCCATGCCGCAACGCGACCCGAAAGCACAGGAAAAACAGGACCGCCGCGCGCAACTGGCTGATGTGATGGAGCAGGCCGCCCAGTTCTTTCGCCTGCAACTCAAGACCGGGGCAGGTGGGGCCGCGCGGGATTATCTGACGCGTCGCGGGCTTAACGAGCAGGCGTTGGACCGGTGGGAAATCGGCTTTGCCCCGGATGGCTGGCAAGCGCTGTGGGATCATCTGCGGGGCAAGAACGTGGCCGAGGATCTGATCCTCGGGGCCGGGCTGGCCAAACCCTCGAACAAGGGCAAGAAGCCCTATGACACATTCCGCAACCGGATCATGTACCCGATCCGTGATCCTCGCGGGCGTTGCATTGCGTTTGGTGGCCGCGCGATGGACCCCAATGACAACGCGAAGTACCTGAACTCGCCCGAGACGGAGTTGTTCGACAAAGGCCGGAGCCTTTACAATCAGGGTCCCGCGCGGCAGGCGGCCGGGAAGGGGCAGCCCCTGATCGTGGCCGAAGGCTACATGGATGTGATCGCGCTGGCCGAGGCTGGATTTGAGGCGGCGGTTGCGCCGCTGGGAACCGCGATTACCGAACACCAGCTACAACTGCTGTGGCGCATCTCGGATGAACCGATCATTGCGCTGGATGGCGACACGGCCGGCCTGCGGGCGGCGATGCGGGCCGTCGATCTGGCTTTGCCGCTTCTGGAAGCCGGAAAATCCCTGCGCTTTGCACTGATGCCCGAAGGCAAAGACCCCGACGATCTTTTGCACGCCGAAGGGCCTGCGGCTGTGCAGGCCGTGTTGGAAGGTGCCATGCCCATGGTCAAGCTACTGTGGCAGCGTGAGACCGAGGGAATAGTTTTCGACAGCCCGGAGCGTAGAGCGGCTTTGGAGCGTGCTCTGAAGGACAAGACGGCGTTGATCCGAGATGCATCAATACGCTCTCATTATGAACGGGAAGTCAAAGACCTGTGCTGGCAGCTTTTCCGTCCGCAACGCCAACCGCAAAACCGCCAATGGCAGTCGGGCGGCAAATGGAAGCCACAAAAACAGCCTGCTTCGCCGGGCGCGCGCGCCTCGTTTCTGGCCTCGTCCGAGAATGCAGATATCCAGATGCGCGAAGCGGTCATTCTGGCCATCGCCATTCTGAACCCCAAGGTTGTCGTGCAGTTCGAACACCAGTTGGAGGAGATGGACTGCCACGATCCAGACCACTCGGCGCTGCGCGAGGTCATCCTGCGCCACGCAATTGATGACCCGGACAATCTGAAAGATCACATAGTGGGAACTTTGGGGGCCGAACCCCTTGAAAACCTTCTGGCCCTTCGCCATGTCGCAGTCATCCCCTGCGTGCACAAACCGGGCGACGTGGAAAAGGCCGAGATGACGCTGGCCGAGGAACTCGCAAAAATCAAAGCGCTCCGGGGGTTGGATGCTGAGATTGCCGAAGCTGCGGAGGAACTGTCCGAACTGGCAGATGAGGCGCTGACCTATCGGCTGGCGCAAGCCGCCGAAGAGCGCAACCGTACAAGCCGCAGCCAGAATGAGGACAGGGCCGTTTTTGACATCGCCGACAACGGCGCGCGGATCAACCGCGACGAGAAAGACGCGTTCGAGGCCATCATGTCCGGCATCAAATTCGAACGGAAACGCCGCTAAAGTGATGTTTTCGTAAGGCACTGGAAAAGAAAAACGGGTAAACGGGTGGCCGAATCACTTCTACGCGCTAATGATTCGGTTCAAACGAATCACCCATCCCTGCAGGAGCATTGAATGGCCGCCAAAGACACGTCCGAAGATCGCAAATCAGACGAGCAGGAACAGGAAATCTCGCTGGACATGAGCCAGGCCCAGGTCAAGAAGATGATCGCCGAGGCCCGCGAGAAGGGCTACATCACCTACGACCAGCTCAATCAGGTTCTGCCGCCTGATCAGGTCAGTTCGGAACAGATCGAAGACGTTATGTCGATGCTGTCCGAGATGGGCATCAACATCATCGAAGATGAAGAGGCCGAAGAAGAAGAGAACAAAGGCTCGACCGAACTGACCACAACGGAAAGCAACCGTGAGGTTGCGTTGTCGGGTGCCGCCACCGAGAAACTGGATCGCACCGACGACCCCGTGCGCATGTATCTGCGCGAGATGGGCAGCGTCGAGCTGCTGAGCCGGGAAGGTGAGATTGCAATCGCCAAGCGGATCGAAGCCGGCCGCAACACGATGATCGCCGGTCTGTGTGAAAGCCCGTTGACCTTCCAGGCCATCACGATCTGGCATGACGAACTTTTGTCCGAAGACATTCTGCTGCGCGACGTTATCGATCTGGAAACCACGTTCGGCAACCAGATGGACGAGGACGGCGATGTCGAGGAGCCGGTGGTGGACACTTCAGCGGTTCAGGCTGCCAAACCCGCCAAAGACACCGGGCCCGAGCTGGACGCGGATGGCAACCCAATCGCCACCGACGACGACGACGATGAAGACGAACAGGCCAACATGTCGCTGGCCGCGATGGAGACAGCGCTTAAAGAGCAGGTTCTGACCACGCTCGAGCGGATTTCGTCTGATTTCGCGATGCTATCCGAAATGCAGGACAGCCGTATTTCGGCAACGTTGAATGAAGATGGATCTTTCACCGCCAAGGATGAGGAGACCTATCAGAAACTGCGGGCCGAGATCGTAGAGCTTGTGAATGGCCTGCACCTGCACAATAACCGGATCGATGCGCTGATCGACCAGCTTTACGGCATCAACCGCCGCGTCATGTCGCTGGACAGTTCGATGGTGAAGCTGGCGGATCAGGCGCGTATCAACCGCCGTGAGTTTATTGATGAGTATCGTGGTCGCGAACTGGATCCGAACTGGCTGGCCGAGATGGCCGAAAAACCGGGCCGCGGCTGGCAGATGTTCATCGAACGCTCGACCGACAAGGTCGAGGAACTGCGCAACGATATGGCTCAGGTCGGGCAATATGTCGGTCTGGACATCAGCGAATTCCGCCGCATCGTTCAGCAGGTTCAAAAGGGCGAGAAAGAGGCACGTCAGGCCAAGAAAGAAATGGTCGAGGCCAACCTGCGCTTGGTGATCTCGATTGCCAAGAAGTACACGAACCGTGGCCTGCAATTCCTTGATCTTATTCAGGAAGGGAATATCGGCCTGATGAAGGCGGTCGACAAGTTCGAATACCGTCGCGGCTACAAGTTCTCGACCTATGCGACCTGGTGGATCCGTCAGGCGATCACGCGCTCGATCGCGGATCAGGCCCGCACCATCCGTATTCCGGTCCACATGATCGAAACGATCAACAAACTGGTTCGGACCGGTCGTCAGATGCTGCACGAAATCGGACGCGAGCCGACGCCGGAAGAATTGGCCGAAAAGCTGCAGATGCCGCTGGAAAAGGTTCGCAAGGTGATGAAGATCGCCAAGGAACCGATCAGCCTCGAGACGCCGATCGGCGACGAGGAAGACAGCCAGTTGGGCGATTTCATCGAGGACAAGAATGCCGTGTTGCCGCTGGACAGCGCCATTCAGGAAAACCTCAAGGAAACAACTACCCGGGTTCTGGCTTCGCTTACCCCGCGTGAGGAACGCGTTCTGCGGATGCGCTTTGGCATCGGTATGAACACAGACCACACGCTGGAGGAGGTTGGCCAGCAGTTCAGCGTGACGCGCGAACGGATCCGACAGATCGAGGCGAAAGCGCTGCGCAAACTGAAGCATCCCAGCCGGTCAAGAAAACTGCGGTCCTTCCTGGATCAGTAGCTACAAAGGCGCCCTGATCGAAGCGCCTTTTTCTTTTCCCGGACCGTTCACATCTTGTTGTCCTGTCTGAAAGTCAAATTGGCGAGAACTCACAAGAAGAGGGACAGCGGGATTTCTATATCCGTCTGGTCCACTCATGGGACGGGCCGGGGCGAGATGGTCTCATCGATGACCCCCGGCTACGCTCAAACGCGGTTCAGCGGGCGATCGACGCGGCCGCGAAATGTGGTCGGAGGCTGGCCGGTCC
The DNA here is from genome assembly GCF_056531785.1 of Ruegeria sp. K7. Taxonomy (NCBI): domain Bacteria; kingdom Pseudomonadati; phylum Pseudomonadota; class Alphaproteobacteria; order Rhodobacterales; family Roseobacteraceae; genus Ruegeria; species Ruegeria sp. K7. Next base: position 97,441 of record NZ_JBQFMJ010000015.1, on the reverse strand, counting down.
ATCGTTTGAACGCCGTCGAAAACGCGGCCTGATCGGCATACCCCAGAGAATCGAAAATCTCGGACAGGTTCATCCCGTTTCGCAGAACGGTCTGCGCAAGATCACATCGCAGGTCTTCAACGATGTTGCGATAGCTGGTCCCTTCATCGGCCAGCCTGCGGGCCAGTGTGCGAGGGCTAAGACCCAAATCGGCAGCTGCCTGATCTGCCTGGATTATGTTTCCGGGCAGGGACCGGGTGATCAGCCCTTCGACCCTTGCGCGTGTTTTTTGCCTTGGTGATTGCCGGTCGGCCAGCAAACGCTCGGCATAGTCAAGCAGATGGGCGCGCAGTGTAGGGTCGTAAGTTGGAATTGGAAGATCAAGCGAGGACAGCGACAGGACGATGCACATCCGTTCGGCGCCGAAAACTACTGGAAACCCTCCTACTTTCTCATATTCCGCAGCGCGTTGACCGATTTCATGCTGAAAGCGCATCTCGACGGGGTGAAAATCTGACTGGGTCAGGGCGCGCAGTCGGGCTATGGCCGCAAATAGCAGGAACTCGGTGCGTCTGTGATAGCGGGAATAACTGGCGTCCTTCCAGTCGATTTCAAACACTGCCGAGTCGTCTGAAAGGCGCAGATTGAAAATCAGCGCAGGATCAATCATCCAGTGAAAGTAGCACGTGTTCTCAATGGCTTGGCGTAAGTTCCTGGAGTATTTACTGATATAGGCCGTAAGAGTAGATGACTCATCAAATCGGATGCCTGCCCGGGCGGCAAAAGTGATGTCATTGACCGCATCGCAGGCATACCGGACAAACTGGGCCTCTTTTGTTGCATGGTAAGTGGTTGTCGGCGGGGCAATTCCAGCCCGACTGAGCCCGCTTTGCCGCAGGACGTGATCCGTCAGCTCAGATTGTCCGGTTTCTTCGTCCAGTGTCTTTGCCAATCGCTGAATGCGACAAATATCAACTTCCATGGCTCGGCGTAATCCGTTCTCAAATCTGAAGCTGATCTTAATACCAAAGATCCGCCGCGCACCAACTTTTGTCGCGGAATCCGAGTTTTGTGGGACGGCTTTCGGTGCGATTGGCAAATTCACACAAGGATTTGACTGGTGTACACATGACCGAGTTTTGACAATTCTTATGTACATATTGCTGTCGGGTCCGCGCCTTTTGGGGAAGAGGCCAGAGCCCAGAGAGCCGGACTACCACCCCGGTTCAAAGGGTTCCCCGACACGCTGCACCCACAAGATCGTTTTCTTTTTATTGAGTTTTTTGGCTTGGCCGGAAAATGCTTGGGCAGGTCCGGGGGCACCGGTTCACAGATTTTGGCTGTGCGTCTGAATAGATTGTGAGGACCACTGTTCCGCCGATGCTGGCATACTAGTCTATGCGGCAGTCAGAAACAGGAAAGGTCGAAAATGATGAAACGGGTCATGACTTCAATGGTTCTTGCCACTGTGGCGATCTCCGCTCCGATGACAGCCGGGGCCGCGCCCAACGGGTTTCAGACGGTTGCCGTCAACAATTCGGTTTTTGAGGTGATCCCAAGAGCACGCCAGGATGTAGACGGTTATTGGTGCGCCGCGGCCGATTTCGCGCGCCGGACGCTTGGCGCCGGTTGGCAGCAACGGGTGTATGTTGTCCGGGGTTATGGCCCAAGCGAGGCGACAGGTCGCCGAACGGCTGTTCAGTTTTCCCTGACACCACCGAAAAACGCACCTCAGCAAAGCAGTGTGTCGCTTGGCTTTCAGGTTGGTGAAAGCATGTCGGTACAGGGCGCAAATGGACGGTGTAACCGCCGGCAGTTCATAAACTAGGTAATGGTAAGCAGAGCTTTGCAGATCGAATTCACCATCTCAACACGCGGCGCCGGTCTCTATGAATTTACAGGCGACGTTTGTCGATGGATGAGTTCGGTTGCAGGCGACGGTTTGCTTACGCTGTTCGTCAGGCATACATCCTGCTCTCTGCTTATTCAGGAAAACGCGGATCCCGAGGTTCAGAGTGATCTGCATGCGTTCTTTGAACGGCTCGTGCCTCCGTCAGATCATCCTTCGATGGCGTATTTGAGGCACACTTACGAAGGCCCTGACGATATGCCGGCACATATCAAAGCGGCCCTTATGCCGGTTTCACTTTCCATACCTGTTGCGGCGGGGCGGCCTGTGCTTGGGACGTGGCAGGGGATCTATCTGTTCGAACACCGCACCGCACCGCATGTACGTCGAGTCGCTGCACATTTTGCATGACCCCTTTATATTGCGGTGAAAAATTCCGACTACCCAAATCCTAGCGGCTGCCCTATAGTTGTGGATAAGTAAGCCGCAGCGCTTACAAAAAGAGGCGGAACAAGGGACGAGGAGACGGCGGATGCGCTGCCCGTTTTGCGGAAATATCGATACTCAGGTCAAGGATTCACGCCCGGCAGAGGATCACGTCGCGATCCGCAGGCGGCGGTTCTGTCCGGCCTGTGGCGGACGCTTTACCACCTATGAACGGGTGCAGTTGCGCGATCTTGTGGTGATCAAGACCAACGGCAAGCGCGAGGATTTTGACCGGGATAAACTGGAGCGTTCGATCCGGATCTCGATGCAGAAACGCCCCATCGATCCGGACAGGATCGATCAGATGATCTCGGGTATCGTGCGGCGCCTGGAAAGCATGGGCGACACGGATATCCCGTCCAACAAAATCGGTGAAATCGTCATGGAAGCGCTGGCCCGGATTGATACGGTGGCGTATGTTCGCTTTGCGAGCGTTTACAAGAATTTCCAGGCGGCCGATGATTTCGAGGAGTTTGTCCACGAACTGCGCCCGCCGCAGCCTTCGACGGACGAGTGAGCGAAACAGATAAGCGATATATGGCGCTGGCTTTATCCTTGGGTCAGCGCGGGCAAGGCACGTGTTGGCCCAACCCTTCCGTAGGGTGTGTTATCGTGCGTGATGGCCGGATCGTCGGTCGCGGGTGGACGCAGCCGGGCGGGCGCCCTCATGCCGAGACCGAAGCTCTGAAACAGGCCGGAGATGCCGCGCATGGCGCAACCGCCTATGTTTCGCTAGAACCTTGTTCCCATCATGGCAAAACACCTCCTTGCGCGCAGGCCCTGATTGACGCCGGCGTGGGGCGGGTCGTTTCAGCCATCGAAGACAGCGACCCGCGTGTGGCCGGGCAGGGCCTGGCCATGCTGCGTGAGGCCGGTATCAAAGTGACAACCGGCGTGCTGGATGAACATGCGGCCAAGGCCCATGCGGGTTTTTTTCTGAAGACCGAACAGGGCCGCCCATTTGTAACTTTGAAACTGGCCAGCAGTTTTGACGGGCGGATTGCAACGTCCAGCGGTCATAGCCAGTGGATTACTGGACCCGAAGCGCGGCGTCTGGTCCACGCCATGCGGGCGCATCACGACGCGGTACTGATCGGCGCGGGCACCGCGCGTGCGGATGACCCATCCCTGACAGTGCGTGATCTGGGCATTGCGTCACAGCCGGTTCGGGTCGTTGTATCGCGCCATCTGGACCTGCCGCTGATGGGGCAGCTTGCGCGCACAGCCTCTGACGTTCCTGTCTGGATATGTCACGGCCCGCATCCGGATCCGGATCGTGCCAATGCCTGGCAGGGCATGGGTGCGCGCCTGATCCCGTGTGCATTGCAGGAACACCACATTGATCCGGCGGACCTGTTGCAGCAGCTTGGACATGCCGGCCTGACACGTATCTTTTGCGAAGGCGGTTCCGCTCTGGCCGCATCGTTACTGGCGGCGGATCTGGTCGATGAACTGGTCGGGTTCAGTGCCGGGCTGACCATCGGTGCGGAAGGCCTGTCTGCGATTGGGGCGCTGGGTCTTGATAAACTGAACGAAGCGCCCCGGTTCGACCTGATCGAAACACGCGCTGTTGGCGGTGATATTTTGCATCGCTGGTCGCGGGCCTTGCGCTAGCGCCCGCGCCACAGGTGAGCATGGGTTGCGAATGCACCCTGAAGCTTTGACAGCAGACGATTCAAAGGCCCGTGTGGAGCATCATACCCCTCGGCCAGTCGTTGCAGTACGACCTCAACCGGGCAGGGCAGGCCTGTTTTCGGATCCAGATAGCGGGGGTAGTCGATAAGGACGGCATGAACCAGACCCGACAGGCTGGGTCGCGCGCCTCGCCGGGCGGGAACTGTACCCAGATCCTGCGTCAAACCCCATCCAGCATAGAATGGCGCGCCAAGCGTTGTCACCGGGACACCACGCAAAAGGGCCTCGAACCCCATGAGTGACGTCATGGTCCAGACCTCATGTACCTGTGGCAACAGAATGCCCGGGTTTGTGTGCGGAACAATGATATCTGCCAGACCTTCGGCTTCGATTGCGCCTTCCCGAAGACCCGCCTCGACATCTGGATGAGGTTTGTAGATCAGGATCGCGTCCGGGTTTGCTTCACGCGCAGCCCTTAGCAGGTCCAAATTCGAGCGCACGGTTCCACAGCCCAGCAGGATGGAGGCGTCGTCCTTGACCTGACCCGGGATCAGGATGCGGTGCCCGACCGGCAATTCGGGCGGGTGGGTGCCGGTATTGTATTTGCTCAGACTGTTCGAGATGATTTGGGTAACCAGCCGCTCGGCCCGGAGCGCCTGATCGGGTCGCAGGTTTTCCCGGGCCGTGATCAGGTTTTCCAGTTGGCTGGGGCGCGTCGGGTCATAGTAAATTCCCAGATCGTCCGTCACCAGCGACAGCGGAGGCACAAGATTGGCGCCCAGCCCCCGTGATCGTAAAAACCCGTCTTCAACCCTGGTAACGCCGTCCAGATCCCGCGCCTGATTGGCCCACACCATATGAGGCCGTTGCGAAGCGCCAGGAGGATCGGCAGTGAAACGAATTTTGCGCTGTCGGCCGAACATCCGCTGCAGGTGCGGTCGTTTCCACAGTCGCATGCCCGATGCGGTCCAGCCGCCATGATCCTGCCGCCAGGCGCGTGACTGCGCCTCGAGCGTGTTTAACAGGGTCTCAAGCTCGCACAACTGGTCGCGGTACGGATCGTACCATGTTGGATAAAGCAGCATCGCAGCGGCGAACAATTGCGCGCGGGTCAGGTTTCTCTGGCGTCTTGCAAGAGGTGTTTCATCCTGAGTGAGCCCCCATCCGGCGTAGAAGGGCTGCCCGAACACCCGGGGCTTGTGGCCGGCGAGAATGGCTTCGAACCCCAGTTGTGAAGACAGTGTGTAGACACCAATCGCGCCTTCCAGCAGGGTCCAGGGGCTGACCGGATCATTGAAAAACCGCACCCTGCCAGACAGGTCCTGATCGGTAAAGTGGCCGGGCCGGTGCCCTGACTGCGTTTCCGGATGTGTCTTTATCAGGATTTCGGCACCCGGGTTTTCCTCTTGCGCGATGACCAGCATCTCGCGGAAGCGGGCCGTGTCCCCCTTGCTGGCAGTTACGGCGGCGTCGCCCATGGTCTGGTCGACAACCAGAACATAGCCGGGGTCCGGGGCTTGGACGTCTGGATCAAAGGCTGAATACTTGCTCAGGTGCAGTTCCTGCATTCGCGCCATCGCGCCGCGCGCACGGTCCAGCAGGGCCGTGTCGTCCAGCGGATGTCTGGCCAGCAGGGTTTCCAGATCCGACGGTTGATCAGGGTCGAAGTGCAGACCTGAACGGTCCAGCAGCAAACCCAGCGGCGGTTCGCCTGAGCGCCCCGGGTGCAAGGACCGAAGAAAGGCATCCTCGACCCGCAATGCCGGTGTCTGGCGCTTCGACGCGATCTTCAGCCCGCGATGCGCGGTTGGGCTGTTGCCCCAGACACCAACCAGATCACCGGGCTTCGGCAGGCCCAGACGAATATCAAACCCGGCCAGAGACAGTATCCGCCAGATGCGCCGTGATGTGAGAAACCCGCCGTTGTAGGCAAACAGCCGGGTGCGTTCAGCCCCGGCTGCGGTGTCCTCTTGCGGCAACATACATCAGTAGCCGGTCAGTGTTGCGACATTGGCGATCGGGGTCAGGCCACCCGCAATCAACGAAATAGACTTACTCCATTGCGCATAGGGCGCTTCGGTCACGTAAATCGTGTCATCGTCGCGGATCACGAAGTCCCGCGCAATGAACAGGCCGTTCGGAGCCGTCAGATTAAGCAGATAGATCAACCTTTGATCCCCTTGCAGATCTGCCCGGCCCATCACATTGCGCGCCACATCCTGACGTTCTTTGCGAAGAACGAAGATGCCGGTAGGGTCCGACGACAGCGACTGAAGACCGCCAACCTGCGCCAGGGCTTCCAGCGCGGACAGGTCCTGACTGTCAAATGCAACGCGGGATTGCCCTCCGGTTGCACCCAGCGCGATATAGGAGCGGCTGTCTTCTTCAACCAGAATGCGGTCGCCACCGCGCAGGGCGACGTCCAGCTTGGGGTTGCGGAACAGATCATCGTACCAGATTGTCCCGCGCTGATCGCCACGGATCAGCGTGACTAGCGCAATGTCGGACGAGACAGTGACGCCGCCGGCCTGCGCCAGCATCCCGGACAATGAGCGAGTCGGGCGCTGGATCGCGTAGATCCCCGGTGCGCCAATGGTTCCGGTCAGGGACACGGTCGAGCCGTCACCGGCAGCACGACGAACTTCGACCTGCGGATCCGGGGTCTGGTCCTGCAGTTTGCTGGTGATCAGGGTGCGCAACTCTTCCGGTGTGTTGCCGGCAGCCCGCAAACGACCGGCATAGGGAACAAAGATGAAGCCTTCGCTGTCGACCTGAACTTCGTCGAGTGTCGTGGCCGGTCCCGTCTCGCTGGCCAACAAGCCGTCATCCACGTTTTCCCAGATTGTCAGCCCCAGAACATCGCCGGGGCGAACGGTGTCTGCGGTCAGGTTCGGGGCAGTGCTGAAGGCGGCAGAGAAGCCGTATTGGGGCACGGCAGATGTTGCCTTGGCGACGCGGTCATCCACTTCCACGACAAATGCATTCCCGCCATTCTGCACAGAACCTGCAAGGATTTCAGATTTGTTCGGGCCGGATTTAGGAAGCTGGCACGCAGCCAGAAAGCCGCAAGCCGCCACGAGAGTTACCCCCCGTATCCACCGGATTGGAAAGCGCTTCACTGCCGATATACCTCAATTATCTTTCTTTCTGCGCAGGCTACCCGCAATGTGGTGTGACTTCCAGAAACAACCGTCCAGATTCACTGAACGATTCTCAACTGTGGCGTCAGCGCCGCTTTGCCTGACAGAACTGTTTGATATGGATCTTGCGGCCGCAACATCATGTCGACAGCCCGTCGCAACAATTGCCGCCGCCCCCGGCGTGAATAGAACCCACCGGGCACCTGGCTGGTTTCCAGAAGAAACCGGCGATAGATCCGATAGGCGCCGCTGTCAGGGGCGACCGGGTTCGCGAAGAATGCAGTCAGGGCCTGCCCGGAAACGAATTCGGGTTTGTCATAGACGGACTTGCCGAAAATTCTCAGGGGAATGCCGCGCCACAATACCTGCTGGCCGGCGGTCGAATTTATCGTGACCGCAGAATTCGCGTCATCCAGAAGTCCGGCAAGCTTGCCACCAGGAACATAGTAGACGCGATCGTCAATCCCGTACCGGGACGACAGTTCACGAACGCGTCGTCGCAATGGTTCGCGATGATTTTCCAGCGGATGTTCCTTGATCACCAGCCGATGATGCCTTGGCGCGCCCTTTGCGAAACCTTCGAGAATTTGATCCAGAAAATCGCTCATGCAGGAATACCCGGAATGCGCCTGAACCGAGCTGTCATGACCCAGTTGCAGCAGGACCATGTGATAGGGGTGACCGCCCAGCCGAACGTGGGTCGTTGCCCAGATCCGCTGTAGCCGGTGAAATGGCATCAGGGACAAACGTTTGAAGTACAACCGAAATTCCTTCGATACCGGCAGGTCCCGATGAGGTCTGAAATTGCGATAGCGGCGGTTCAGGAACAGTACAAACCAGTGATACAGGGCACCGTAAAAGATATGTTGCCTCATATCGCCCCAATGGGACGGTGGTGGTGATTGCGTGTCCGACTGGGCCAGGGCCTGCTGCATTTGGTCAACGTTCAGGTCCATCAGCCGGGAATTTCCGTTCGAGCCCGTGCGTTCATATGTGACCCACCAGGGGCGCAGATAGCCTTCTTCGAACACGTGGACGGTGATGCCCCTTTCCCTTGCGATTTCGACTGCCTGAGCATGGATCGGACGCGTGTCGCCATAGAGTACGATGTCTGTGATATCGAGGTCGTTGATCAACCCGGTCAGGGTTTCCGGCCAATGCTCTGGTTTGTCCAGGAACGGAATGTAGGTTGTGCGATCAAACCAGAACGCGTGGTCGCCGGCATTGAAGCCGACGCGCCAGACCTGCGCGCCGGATGCGCGCAACATGCGCCCAAGGGCGTTGAAAAACGGGCCATGAGGTCCCTGCAGAAACAGGAACACACGGCGATCCGGGGCATGGGGCAGGTGGGTCATCGGGACTGCTGTATTCGTATTAATTGTCAAAACTATGCCCGTTTGGCGATTTCCCGGCAAGCCGGGGCTTGCCCGGGAAGCCGCTTGGGCTTACCTCGGCTGTGGAAGCGAGACACAGGTTAGGAACTGAGGGTTAACAGAATGTTCACAGGGATCGTCACCGATGTTGGCACTGTCACCGAGCTGGAACAGCAAGGCGATCTGCGGGCCCGGATCAGCACCGGCTATGATACTGCGGGCATCGATCTTGGCGCTTCGATTGCCAGCGACGGGGTCTGCCTGACCGTTATCGCGCTGGGCGATGACTGGTACGATGTGCAGATCAGTGCTGAAACCGTGTCAAAAACCAACCTCGACGCCTGGCAGGTTGGCAAGCGTGTCAACCTTGAACGCGCCTTGAAGGTTGGAGACGAACTGGGCGGGCATATCGTCTCGGGCCACGTGGACGGGGTCGCTGAGGTGGTTGGCATTGAAGACGAGGGCGACAGCACCCGTGTCACACTGCGCGCACCCGAGCATTTGGCCAAGTTCATTGCGCCCAAGGGATCGGTTGCTCTGAACGGCACCTCGCTGACTGTCAACGCGGTGGAAGGTTGCGACTTTGGGATCAACTTCATCCCGCACACCAAGGAGGTCACGACCTGGGGTGATGTTCGAATGGGCGACCGCGTCAATCTCGAGATCGACACGTTGGCCCGATATGTTGCGCGGCTGGCGGAAATGTCCTGAACTTTAAGGCCCAACAACGCCGCGTTCTAGTCCGCTGACGCCGCATGTGGTCTGGCCTTTGGGCGAATGGTGGTCTATCCAGCCGCTCATACGTGCTCTTGCGAAAGGCTGCCCCATGAGCTTTGAAACCCCCGGCCCGGTCGAGGCCCAGTTGCGTGACGCGATAAGTCCGATCGAAGAAATCATCGATGAGGCGCGCAAAGGCCGGATGTATATTCTGGTCGATCACGAAGATCGCGAGAACGAAGGCGATCTGGTCATCGCCGCCGAATTCGCGGATGCCGAGGCAATCAATTTCATGGCCACCCACGGGCGCGGCCTGATCTGCCTGCCGATGACCGCCGAACGGGTCGACGCGCTGGGCCTGCCGATGATGGCGGTGAACAACTCGTCCCGGCATGAAACCGCCTTCACCGTGTCGATCGAGGCGCGTGAAGGTGTATCAACCGGTATTTCCGCAGCTGACCGCGCACTAACTGTGTCGACCGCAATCAATGAGCAGAACACGATGGCGCAAATCGCCACTCCCGGTCACATCTTCCCGCTGCGGGCCAAGCGGGGCGGGGTGCTGGTGCGTGCCGGTCATACCGAGGCTGCCGTGGACATTTCGCGTCTGGCGGGGCTGAACCCCTCGGGCGTGATCTGCGAGATCATGAAACCGGACGGCACCATGGCACGCCTGCCTGATCTAGTCGCCTTTGCTAAAGAGCACAACATGAAGATCGGTACGATCAGCGATCTGATCGCGTACCGGTCACGCAATGACAACCTGGTGGTCGAAACCTCACGCGAAATGGTGATGTCGGAATATGGCGGCGAGTGGGAGATGCGCCTGTTCACGGACCAGACCCACGGTATTGAACATGTGGTCATGACCAAGGGCGACATTACCACGCCCGAGCCTGTCCTGACCCGAACCCACGCCCTGCACGAAGCGCCGGACATCCTGGGCCTAGGTCCGAAATCGTCGCGGGAACTGCCCCGCGCGATGGAAAAAATCGCCGAGGAAGGGCGTGGGGTCGTGTGCCTGTTCCGCCAGCCGCGCAACTCGCTGTATGCGGCCGAGGACGAAGGCCCGCGCACCATCAAGCAAACCGGTCTGGGCGCTCAGATTCTGTCCAAAATGGGCGTTCAGCAACTGGTGTTGCTGACGGACTCGCCGGAAACCGTTTATCTGGGGCTCGATGCGTTTGGCCTGTCCATCGTCGGCACCCGCTCCATACTCAAGGATGACTGATCGTGGCTGAACAAGACAAACATGGCGTTCTGCCGACGCCGACATTCGATGAACCGGTGAAACTGCTGATCGTGGCCGCGCCTTTCTATCGCGCGATTGCCGACAACCTGATCGCCGGAGCCAAGGCCGAGATCAAAGCGGCAGGTGGCACTTGCGAGGTTGTCGAGGTGCCCGGTGCGCTGGAAATCCCAACCGCCATCGCCATGGCCGATCGTCAGTGCAATTATGACGGCTATGTCGCGCTGGGCTGTGTTATCCGCGGTGAGACCACGCATTACGAAACGGTATGCAACGATTCCAGCCGGGCCATTCAGCTCATGGGCTTGCAGGGCTTGTGCATCGGTAACGGTATCCTGACTGTCGAAAATGACGATCAGGCAGAAGTCCGCGCAAACCCTGAAAAGATGAATAAAGGTGGCGGAGCGGCCGCTGCGGCCTTGCATCTGATCGCGCTCAGCCGTAAGTGGGGCTCTTCCAAAAAGGGCGTCGGCTTCAAGCCGCCGTCCGAGTCCATCCTTGTGGCGGGCGACAGCAACGGACCCACGACAGCATGACCCAGACAGACGCGCCGAAACCGGCCAACCAGAAACGCTTGATGAAATCCGCCGCCCGGCTTTACGCTGTGCAGGCGTTGTTCCAGATGGAGCAGTCGGGACAAACGACCGAACAGGTTGTTAATGAGTTTCTGGATCACCGGTTTGGCGCAGTTTACGAGGGCGAAGAAATGCTGGATGGCGACATCAGCGTTTTTCGAAAGCTCGTGGATGACGCCGTGAACTATCAGGCGCCGATCGACCAGATGACCGATCGCGCATTGGTCGCGAAATGGCCCATCGCGCGCATCGACCCAACTTTGCGTGCAACCTTCCGCGCCGCAGGCGCCGAACTGACCCAAAGCGACACGCCGCCCAAAGTGGTAATCACCGAATTCGTCGATGTAGCACGGGCCTTTTTCCCGGAAGGCAAGGAGCCGAAATTCGTGAACGCCGTTCTGGATCACATGGCGCGTGAGGCCAAGCCCGAGGCGTTCTGACGCCTTTACCGGCGACCGACAAGCGCTAGACTGAATGTCAGAGCGCAAGGAGGCCCGCCATGCCCAAACTGATACGGTTGTACATCACTCAGGTTGCCTGGGGATTTGTCATCTCGGCGGCTTTCGTTACGGTGCTTTTGGTTTTCAACGTCGCCAATCTGCGCAATCTGATCACCGGGTCGGAACTTGGCCTGATTGCATTGCTGATGATCTGGTTCATGAATGGAATCGTTTTTGCCGGGGTGCAATTTGCCTATGCCGTCATGAGCATGGCGGAAAAGCCGCAGGGGCCACGCCGGGGAACCCCGGTTGTCCACAAATTTGAACCCGCCTTGGTGAAGCAGGAAACTGGCGCAGAGCGCTGATTTTTTAGCGGAAAATGTGGCGGGACCACCAGTCAACCGTGCGGTGTGATTCCCGAGGACCTGTATGTACAGGTGGGCGCCGGGTAATCAGGCCAGGACCTGAACAGAGCCAGCCCCCTCGGAATTGCTTAAGGCCACCAGAATGCTACCAGTCACAAGAAGGGCAGAACCCGCCACGCGCCTAAGTAGGGGTTGCAGCGGGTTTGCACAAGGGGTCAGGCATCAACTGTTTCGTGCAATGCGGTGCGCATCTTGCCGAAATGTTCATCCCAACCGTTATCCAGCGCCAGGATCAGGCCGAAGGCCTCGGCGCCCTGTGGCAGGCCTTCGTGCAGCAGGCCAAGCTTCGTGCCCCCGGCAACGGGTTCCAGGGTCCATTTTACTATACTGACGGCGTCTCCCATCGGCTTCACGGTGAACGTGTATTCAAGGTATTCGAAAGGGCGTGCCTTTTTGACTTCACCCCAGATCAGCAGATCGCCGCTGGTGGTTCCAAACATCTCCAGCTTGCCGCCCTCGGTCAGGGGGTGTTTGGGTTTGTGAAACCACTCTGCCAAGCGGTCAGGGTCGGTCAGATAAGCCCAAACCGTTTCAGGTTCGGCACGCAGGAAGATTGTTTTCTGCAAAACAGCGTTGGTCATTTCTTTTTCCCTTTAATAGCTTCCTTCAGATTGTTCAGACGGTCATCCCAGAACTGATCAAAATAGCTGAACCAGTCCAGAACGGGTGCCATGCCTTGGGGTTCCAGGCGGTTGATGCGCTCTCGCCCGCGAGCCTCGACCGTAATCAGACCGCCATCGGACAGAACGGTCAGGTGTTTCTTGACGGCAGCTCGGGTCATGTCGAACCGGTCCGTCAACTGGCCTATCGTCAGATCCTCCGATGCCAGCATTCTTACAATGTCTCTGCGGGTAGGGTCGGCCAGCGCCCGGAATGCAAATTGTGTTTGTGTGTTCATTGGTCACCTCAAAGAGATACCGATTGGTATCACGTTATTATGATACTGAATGGTATCATGTCAACATGTTTGAGGGGCTTGATATTTGTTCATGAATTGTTCACATATTTTGAATGACACTGGAAATGCAGCCCGGCCAGAAACTGGCCCGCGGGGTTTCACGCCACCTTCTGACCCACGGGTATGTTTCAATTGAAGAATTTGTTCCCGCGCGTGGATTGCGGGTGGACGTGATGGGGCTTGGCCCTAAGGGCGAGCTTTGGGTTGTGGAATGCAAATCCAGTTGGGTGGACTATCAGTCAGATTCCAAGTGGCACGGCTACCTGGAGTGGTGCGACCGTTTCTTTTGGGCCGTCGATACCGAATTCCCGACCGAGATGCTGCCGCCGGAAACCGGCCTGATCATTGCCGATGCCTATGATGCAGAAATCGTCCGAATGGCGCCAGAGGACAAGGTTGCCCCGGCGCGGAGAAAAAAGATGATCCAGAAATTTGCCATGGACAGCGCCCGCAGGCTGAACGCTTTTCGCGACCCCAGGCTGTAAAGGCTCAGCCCTGAACCGCGCGGGCAGCCTGTGCTGCGGCCAGAATTTCTTCCGCGATTTCTTCAGCTTCTTCCGGGTCAAAATCCATCGGAATCTCGACGCCATCGGCTTCGATGAACAGGCGGACCATGCCGTGATCGGTCGGACCGATCTGCAGGTTAGCCTGAATGTCGCGTTCGGTATTGATGCCCATAAGTGCCTCCGGGACTGAGCATTCGTGCTAGCGCGCAAAGGGTTGAGAATCAAGTCGCCTTTGCGGTCAGATGGCTTATGAAAGATGCGCTTCTCAGACCGTTTCGATCCGACGATGCATCGTGGCTGGTTGACCAACACGACCGTCTCTACACGCGCGACGAAGGCTTTGACCACACATTTGCGCCGCTTGTTGCCAGTATTCTGGACGCATTTACCGCATCGCATGATCCGGCCAGGGAACGCGGCTGGATTGTTGAACAGGCGGGCGAAAGGCTGGGCAGTATTTTCTGCGTCTCGCTGGACCGCGACACGGCAAAGCTGCGGCTGTTTCTGCTTGTGCCGCAGGCAAGAGGGCAGGGGCTGGGCAAGCGGCTACTCGACACCTGCACGAGCTTTGCGCGCACTGCCGGTTACAAGGAAATGGTCTTATGGACGCATGAAAGCCACAAGGCCGCGTGCGCGCTTTACAAGGCGAACGGTTGGCAGCTGACGGGCAGCAAACCGGTGCAGTCATTCGGCGTCGATCTGGTTGAACAAAGCTGGAGAATTCAGCTTTAATCCTCTTGCAATCCCGCTGCGCGTTCGGTACATCGCCCCTCACGAGTGCCGCCTTAGCTCAGTTGGTTAGAGCGCTGGATTGTGGATCCAGAGGTCCCCTGTTCAAGCCAGGGAGGCGGTACCACTTCTCCCCTTTTTCTCAGGTACGGATTTTCGCAACCTAACCCGCATTGGGCTAGGTCAAAAAGACGTTCGGGCCTGGTTGTTCAAACCCGGTTATTGATTCAAAAGCGTTTGTTAACGCGCCAGATTCAGGCGAAGCCGCATTTTGGACCGTTTGGCCTGCGGCAGGTGCCGGTTCAGGTGCTTGTTCACCCTGCCGAACCCCCAGACGATCACCAGTGTTAGCAGGATGAAATAAAAGGCCAGAATCGGATAGGGAACAAACGGGTTGAACGTTTTGTCCGCAAAATAGCTGGCGTAGTACAACGCGTCTCCGCGTTGTTGCCAGGCCGGGAAGGCCGAGAAGAACACGAGCGTCGTTGCGTGGAACAAAAAGATCGCTTCGTTTGTATAGGCCGGCCATGCAAGGCGTAGCATTGTCGGCCAGACAACGCGGCGGAAACGGGACCACCCGGTCAGACCGTAAGCGTCGGCCGCCTCGATATCGCCCTTTGGGATCGAGCGCAGGGCGCCATAGAAGATTTCGCCCGTATAAGCGGCTGTGTTCAGCAACAGAACGATCAGCGCCCCAAGCCATGCCGAGGTCAAGGCATCAAACATAGGGTAGGATTTCTTCAGGGACAGGAAGAAGAAATAGGCAAAGAAGAACTGGATGAACAGCGGCGATCCCCGGAAGATGAAGATGAACCACTCAGACGGTTTGCGCAGCCATTTGTTGGTGGAAGACTTGCCGACGGCCAGTGCGGTGGCCAGAAAGAACCCGGTCGCCAGCGCCATCAGGCCGAAATAGACGTTCCAGATCATCCCCGATCCGATCAGGGTGAACTGTTCGCACAAGGTAAAATCGTTGCGCGGCAGCAGGCGCTCGCCGAGGCCGATGGAACGCAGGGCATAGTCCTGGATGGTTTGCAGGCAGCTCATGCGGTGGTCTCCTTGCGCAGCAATTCTCCGCCGGATGTTGCCTGACCGTGCGACAGTCGCCGCATCAGTCGTTCAAGCCCGATTTCGGATACTCGGGTCATGCCCAGATAGAAAAGCAGGAGGAACAGGAAATACCACATGCGCCAGTCACCATGCGGGTATTGCGTGAATTTCGACGTCTTGGTGCCGCCCAGTTCGCGCGCCCAGTAGACGATATCCTCAATCCCCAGCAGGAACAGCAGGGGCGTAGCCTTGATCAGCACCATCCACAGGTTCGACAAGCCAGGCAGGGCATAGACCCACATTTGCGGAACAAGGACGCGCCAGAAGGTCTGGCGGCGGGTCATGCCATAGGCCTCGGCTGTCTCAAGCTGGGCGTGCGGCACGGCGCGCATCCCCCCAAACAGAACGTTGGCGGCAAATGCACCGAATACGATCGAGAATGTGATGATGGCCAGAAAAAACCCATAGGTTTCATGCACCCATTCCGGCGAAGTGCCCAACGGCAGCTTGGCAGCCTGACAGACGATGAAATCGTTGCCCTGTCGAATCGGATCGGTCCAGTCGGGGCAGAAGACCTTGTGGCGGGTCCATTCGAATGCCTGATCCAGTGCAATCACGAAGAACAGGAAAAACGCGATGTCGGGTACGCCCCGAACGATGGCGATATACCCCTTGCCCAGCCAGCTGAGCGGTGGGAAATGTGACCGGGCGGCCATGGCTCCAGCGAAACCAAAGCTAAGCGCGACAGGGGCGGTTACGGCCAAAAGGGCCAGTACCTTGACGAACGAAAGATAAAACGACCAATGCACGCCATTGGTCAGATAGCAGGAAAACCAGCGGAAAGTGCCGAGCGTGTCGGGATCGGTACAGTAGGAGAACATAAGGCGTCTTTCGAACGTCGGATCCGGCGCGGGGCCAAGACAGGTTCGGCGCCAAGAGGCGCCGAACCATCAGACAGAGTTTTTAGTTGGTAACGACCGAGCCGTCCGCGTTGTACGTCGGAACGCCTTCGCCGAACCACTTGATGATCAGCTCGTTCAGGCTGCCATCCGCCTTCATCGAAGTAATGGCTTCGTCGAACTTGCCGCGCAGCTCGCCGTCGGATTCACGGATACCGAGACCGATGCCGCCGCCAAGCGGAACATCGTCGCCGACAAATACCAGTTCACCGCTGGATTCTTCGACGATCGGCACCAGGAAGTCCTTGTCTGCAAATACCGCGTCAGCCTCGCCGTTGCGAACCGCAGCGATGGTTTCTTCAGGGGTTGCAAACTCGACGAGGGTTGCGCCGGACTCGGCCACGTGGCCGGCCTGGATCGTTGCGGTTTGTGCCGCAACGATGCCGCTGCTTACGTCAACACCTTCGGATGCCCCGACATAAGCCGATGCCGCCGGAGGGAAGTAGTTCTGGGTGAAGTCGATAACCTCATCACGCTCATCGGTGATCGACATGCCCGCGATGATGGTGTCGTAGTTGCCCGAAACCAGGTTCGGAATGATCGAATCCCAGTCGTTCTTGACCCATTCGCATTCCAGACCGGCGCGCTTACACAGTTCATCGCCGACTTCGCGCTCGAACCCGTCGATCTCGCCGGAGTCATTGATGAAGTTATACGGAGGGTAGGCGCCCTCGGTCCCCATGCGGACGGTGTCGGCCATTGCCATGCCTGCGGTCAGCGCCAGTGCTGCAGTGGTCAGAATCAGGTTTTTCATTGGTTACTCCCCATTAGTGATTCTATCGATCAGTTAAGCCGCCTTGGTGGCGGAGAGAAAGCCCCGAAGCCGTTCGGATTCCGGGGTGGTAAAGATATCTTCGGGCAGGCCTTCTTCTTCGATAAGGCCCTGATGAAGAAAGACAACGTGGCTGGAGATGTCAGCAGCCATCTTCATGTCGTGGGTTACGATGATCATGGTGCGGCCCTCGGCGGCCAGATCCTTGATCACCTTGATGACTTCCTGCTCCAATTCGGGGTCCAATGCCGAAGTGGGTTCGTCAAACAGCAGCGCCTCGGGTTCCATGCACAGCCCGCGCGCGATAGCTGCGCGCTGTTGCTGACCGCCCGACAGTTGCGCCGGATAGACGTCACATTTGTCGCCGATACCCACTTTTTCCAGGTATTTGCGCGCGCTGTCTTCAACCTCGGCCTTGTTGCGGCCCAGAACGGTTACGGGTGCTTCCATCACGTTTTGCAGAATGGTCATGTGGGACCAAAGGTTGAACTGCTGGAATACCATCGACAGGTTGGTCCGGATGCGCAGGACCTGTTTGGGGTCTGCGGGCCGGCGATGATGGCTGTCACCACTCCAGCGAACTGGCTCACCCTTGAACAGGATTTCGCCCTCCTGACTGTCTTCCAGGAGGTTGCAGCACCGCAGCAGGGTCGACTTTCCGGAACCGGAGGATCCGATGAGCGATACAACGTCCCCGCGCCTGGCTGTAATATCCACCCCCTTCAGCACCTCCAGATGCCCGAAGCTTTTGTGAAGGTTCTTGATCTCGATAACGGGAGTGGAATCTGTCACGGGTCGTCCAGTTGTTGTGAGTGTTAGTGCGGTAATAGGGCGCAAAATGTTGGGCAATGCAATGCGCAAATAACATGTTCCCATCGGGAAACGACCAAATTGAACAATTCAGCTGTTCAATTTGTTCAGTCGTGCGACCCGAACGCTTGCGGGGCCGGGGGCGTGGAAACCGCCAGGTAGCGCTCGGCCGGGATGTCGACCAAACCGTTGATGTGCAGTGCCTGGCGGTCGGCATCTGACAAACGGTTAATGGCCCTTCTGACGGCCCCGGCGATGCGACCGGCGTCTTGCCCAAGGGCAGTTATGTAGGGCAGCGTCGGTGTCGGTTCCGTTCTCGCGACTTCGCGCAGTTGCGATCCCAGTTCTGTGTGTTCCCTGAGCAGCGTCCAGGTCAGCAGGTCGAGCGAGGCATAGTCGGCCCGTTCGTCCGCGACCGCGTTGGCGGAGCGCGCGTGGCCGCCGGTTTCAAGCAACTCACCCGGGCGCAGGCCCAAAGCGGATAGATGAGTAACAGGTGCGGACCACCCAGATTGGGACAACGCCTCGTTATAGGCGAAGATGCCGGTCGCCAATTCGGACAAAGGGCGTGTGTCATCGGTGCGGGCCACAAACACGGAGCAGTAATAGCCGGTTGGGCAGTCGGGCAGGCCATAATCGGGCGTGCCGACCAGTTGCACTTTTCCGTGCAGGCTTGTGCGGTAGGGCATTCCGCAGGTTTGCGACAAAACCAGATCGGGGTCTTGCCAGACCTCCCAGAAATCCTGGTCTCGGGTCAGGTGCGTCGGGCCGAACCCAAGTTCCGCACGAATCAAGCTCCAGAACCGGTCATTGGCCGCGTGAAGCGCGGGCATGTCGTACATGCCCAGCATCGCCGTCACGATTTGGCAGCCTTTTGTCTGGCTAGCGCGGAGTCCACGTCGCTGACACCCAGAAGACTGACCACTAATCGCAGAAGCGAATCCTCTTCTCCCGAGCGCTGCCCATCGGCAAGAGCCACAGACCACATTGCCTGAACGACGGCCAGCCGGTCGTCATAGGCGACGGCTTCCTTGATGGCGCGGGTAAAGCGCACGGTGTCGGGTGCCTCGCTTTCAAGGTCTTCCGCGCGGGCACGAAGACCGGCGGCCTCGAAAGGGGACAGGCCGTAGCGTTCCGCCGAAATCCGGTCGATCCGCGCCATTTCAGAGTCTGCATAGTCGTTGTCGGACCGCGCGATACGAACCAGCAAGGCGGTCAGCGCCAATCGGGCATCGTCTTCGGCAAGCGGGTCGGGCTGAGGCTGGGAAAGCCGTGACAGAAAATCCTTGAACATGAGAGAGATATAGATCCGGTTTATTCAGCTTCCAAGCGTGACAGCACCCGTTCGCGGGCAATCTGGCTGTCCTTGAAGCTAAGGCCCATGGCAATCCGGGCCTCTTCCACGATTTTCATTTCACCTTCGTCAGAGTTGCCATCGGCCAGCACGATCTCCCACAAGGCATCCAAAGCCGCCAACCGTTCTTTCAGGTCTGTTGTTTCGCGGATCAGCTTGCCGAATGTGTCGGTGTCGGGGGCCGCCGCGTGCAGCTTTTCGCAAGTTGCCCGCACTTTTGCAGCCTCGATCGCGTTGTGCTGGTAGAGGCGGGCCAAAATCCTGTCGATCAGGCTGATTTCTTCAAGCTTATAATCCCGATCCGCCTGTGCCACCCGCACCATCAAGGCCCCAAGAGCCAGTTCGGCATCCGGGTCGGGCAGGGTCGTCTGCTGGGGTGGGCGAAAGGCCTGAAAAAGCTTTTTTAGCATGAGCGCAGCTTATCCCATATTTTGTAGGTCGCCAAGCGTGGACTACCCGTCATAGCCCTGAACAATCACCAGATCGCTGGTCGCGACCGGGTCACGCAAAGCCTTGGCACGTTGATAGGCGTCGCTATCATAACAGGCCAGCGCGTCCTCATAACTTGGAAATTCAATCACGACCGTACGCGACCGCGAGGTGCCTTCCTTGATTTCGTATTCACCACCGCGGACCATGAACTTTGCCCCATAGGCGTGAAAAGGTTCGGCGTTTGCCGCAATGTAGTTTTTGTAGGTTTCAATGTCGTCCACATCGACGTGAGCGATCCAGTATCCTTTGGTCATAACTTGCCCTCTGATTCACGCTAAACGTGGCCTGATTGTGTGGCACATGGCAATCCCGCAAATGACGAAAACCACCCTTCGGAGTTTATTTGCCGGATTTGCCCGATTTGCGGAAATCGTGTATGCATAATGATGCATTAGACAAAGCAATTTTCGCCTCACGTATTCAGCGGAGCGTTGCTACGATTAAGTCTCTTTTTGAGAAACTGGCGCGGGCCGGACACGCTTTGATGTTGTGAGATGCGGTATTTCAGGAGGTCAGAAATGGTTAAGCCCAAGAAAGTTGTCGACATACCGAAAAAGATCAACAAAGGGCTAAGCTCTGCCAAGCGGTCCACAATGTTGGCTATCCTTGGCATGCCGCGGCCTGTGCTGGACAACAAGTGCCGAGGGATTGCAGGAAACGACAAGCTCAAATCGCTGATGGTCACAGACGACGTGGGGCCGTTCAAAGCGACCGGCCTGAAACCCGCTATTGCTTCGCTGCGCGGCGTTATGGCGGATGTGAAAGATGCTCATCCAGAAGTGTTCAAAACCCTTGGGAGTTCGGGGATGCTGTGTGTCCGAAAAATCAAGAACAGCAACAATCCGTCCAATCATTCATGGGGTTGCGCAATCGACATCAATATCGAAGGTGCATTGGATGGTATCGGTGTCAAAGGGGGAACCGCTGGTAAGGACGGCAAGACACTGGCGGGCCTTGCCGCGATGGCACCGTTTTTCAACGCGGCTGGCTGGTTCTGGGGCGTGGGTTTCAGCAGTTTTGAAGATGGAATGCACTTCGAGATTGCCGACGAGACCATACGCAAGTGGCACAAGGACGGTGTTTTGGGAGAAGCGATTTCAAACCGGACCGTCCCCAACGCAAACCTTTCCATTGGCGATATCGGGGCCGAAGTTCAGGAACTGCAAAAGCGGCTGGCGGAATTGGGCTACGACATTATTGCGGATGGTGAATTCGGCCAGATCACGCATGCAATTGTGATTGATTTCCAGGCAGAAAACGGTCTGGAACCAGACGGGATCGTCGGGCCCAAGACCCGCAAAGCACTGAAGCTCTGAATGGTGCAGTAGCCGGGCGCTGTTCAGCGCCCGGTCAGTCTGTTGTGTCAGACCAGGCGCGACGTTTCCTTGGCCGCGCGCACGAAATCGCGGAACAGCGGATGCGGGTCAAACGGCTTGGATTTGAGTTCCGGGTGGTATTGCACCCCGATGAACCACGGGTGATCCGACCATTCGACAATTTCCGGAAGACGGCCGTCAGGTGACATGCCCGAGAAGTTCAGGCCCGCCTTTTCAAGCTTGTCCCGGTACTTGATGTCCACTTCATAGCGGTGCCGGTGGCGTTCCTCGATATTGGTGTTGCCGTAGACCTCGGCCACTTTCGATCCTTCGGCCAGCACTGCGTTGTATGCGCCCAGACGCATGGTGCCGCCTTTGTCGTCACCGACTTTGCGTTCGATCTTGTGGTTGCCCTGCACCCACTCTTTCAGGTGGTAAACCACGGGTTCAAAACGTTTCTTCCCGGCCTCGTGGTCGAATTCCTCAGAGCCCGCCTCGGTGATGCCGGCGGCGTTCCGCGCCGCTTCGATGACGGCCATCTGCATGCCCAGACAAATACCCAGATAGGGCACCTTGTGCTCGCGGGCATATTGCGCGGCCTTGATCTTGCCTTCTGTCCCGCGCTCTCCAAATCCGCCGGGGACAAGGATGGCATGGTAACCTTCCAGATAGGGCGCGGCATCCTCGGTGTCGAAGATTTCCGCATCAACCCATTCAATCTTCACCTTCACCCGGTTCGCCATTCCGCCATGGGTTAATGCTTCGGCGATGGACTTATAGGCATCTTCCAACTGAGTGTACTTGCCGACGATGGCGACCTTCACTTCACCTTCGGCGTTGTGGATGCGATCGCTGACATCTTCCCATTTCGCGAGATCCGGTTTGGGGGCCGGGCTGATCTGGAACGCATCCAGAACGGCCTGATCCAGCCCTTCATGGTGATAGGCCAATGGCGCGTCGTAGATCGTGGACAGGTCTTGCGCCGCGATCACGCTGTCCGAGCGCACGTTGCAGAACAGGGCCAGTTTCTCGCGCTCTTTTTGGGGGATCGGACCTTCGGAGCGGCAGACCAGAATGTCGGGGGCCAGCCCGATGGAACGCAGTTCCTTCACCGAGTGCTGGGTTGGCTTTGTTTTCAGCTCACCCGAGGCCTTTATATAGGGCAGCAGCGTCAGGTGCATAAAAATGCACTGGCCGCGTGGTTTGTCCTGGCTAAACTGGCGGATGGCTTCAAAGAAGGGCAGGCCTTCGATGTCACCAACGGTACCACCGATTTCGCACAGCATGAAATCGACCTCATCCTCGCCGATGGCGATGAAATCCTTGATTTCGTTGGTAACGTGCGGGATCACCTGAATGGTCTTGCCAAGGTAGTCGCCACGGCGCTCTCTCTCGAGCACATTGGAATAAATTCGCCCCGAACTGACCGAGTCGGTTTTTCGGGCGGCAACACCGGTGAAACGCTCATAGTGACCAAGATCCAGATCGGTTTCGGCCCCGTCATCGGTGACGAAAACTTCGCCATGTTCAAACGGCGACATCGTGCCGGGATCGACGTTCAGATAGGGATCCAGCTTGCGCAGACGCACCGAATATCCCCGGGCCTGCAACAGCGCGCCCAAGGCCGCCGACGCCAGTCCTTTGCCCAAGGACGAAACCACACCACCAGTGATGAAAATAAATCGCGCCATGTTTTTTCGGCTGCTCCCGTGAGACGTCAAAATCAGCTGCCCGGCGGTTCCGAAAAACCGCTGCATCACGGGACTTCACGTATAAAGGATTCGCGCCAATAGCGCAAGAGAACCGCAAGATGCTGTTGCAGTTCTCTTTCAGGTTTCTAGGTCTAGTGAATCAATCGGCTTGCGGAATCAGCGGCGCGTTGTCGCCCTGCGCCGGTGGCAGAAGATCATCCGCCGACGGAACCGCTGGTGTGCTGTCTTCTGTTGCGGCCGGTGCCGGAACGCCCAGACGATCGATCACCGAACTGCCCGAGGATTTCTGAGCCGCCAGAATGGTCAGCGTGATCGAGGTTACGATAAAGCATGCCGCCAGGATCCATGTCAGCTTGCCCAGCGCGGTTGCAGCCGCACGACCGGTCATGGCGCCACCACCACCCCCGCCCATGCCAAGGCCGCCGCCTTCGGACCGCTGCATCAGGACGACGGCGATCAGGCCCAGAGCCAAAAGAAGATGGATGATGAGAACGACGTTTTCCATGGTGGTCCTGTACAGCGTGGCGTGTATCGCGTGGTATCTATGCAAGTTTGATGCTGGGGGCAAGGGAGGAGTTGGCATCAAGAACCCTGATGCCTCAGATCACGTCAAAGGGACTGGACAGCATGGCTTTTCCTCGCGCAGGCTGCGGCCATGCCACATGATGATCACGATCACCCGCACGCCCTTTTGCCGCCCGAACCCGCGCTTCGCGTTAAGGCACTTGAGACGATTCTGACACGCAAGGGTTTGATTGATCCAGCCGCGCTGGATGAGATCATAGATACGTATCAGAATAGGATCGGCCCTCAGAATGGTGCCCGCGTTGTCGCCAAGGCGTGGAGCGATCCGGCCTTCAAGGCCGCGTTGCTGGAAGATGCCACGCCGGTTGTTGCCGAACTGGGATACTACGGGCGGCAGGGTGAACATATGGTGGTGGTGGAAAACACGCCCGATCAGCACAATATGGTCGTCTGTACATTGTGCAGCTGTTACCCTTGGCCGCTGCTTGGAATACCGCCGGGCTGGTACAAGTCGGATGCCTACCGGGCGCGTGCAGTGCGAGAACCTCGCAAGGTACTGGCAGATTTTGGCGTGACGCTGCCCGATAACACATCGGTCCGGGTTTGGGATTCCACGGCCGAGGTTCGATACCTTGTACTGCCGATGCGTCCGCAGGGAACGGAGGGGTTAGGCGAAGACGAACTCGCCACGCTTGTCACGCGGGACAGTATGATCGGGACCGGATTGCCGAAGGTGCCGGCATGACTCGCGTGCACGACATGGGTGGACGTTTCGGCGACGGACCGGTTCGCCCCGAGCCCGAGGACGGCCCTGTATTTCCCGAAGACTGGCACGCCCGGGCGCTGGCGCTGACCCTGGCAGCCGGATCACTGGGACAGTGGAACATCGACATTTCCCGCCACGCACGGGAACGCCTGTCGCCCAAGGATTACACCCGGTTCTCGTACTATGAAAAGTGGATCTCCGCCCTTGCCGATTTGTTGGTGGAGCGCGGCATCCTGACGCCTGATGACCTGCAGGGGAACCCGTCTGAAAGCCCACATCCGTTGGCAGGCAAGGCCATGAAGGCCGAAGCAGTGGCCCGTGTACTATCCAGTGGTGGTCCCGCCGATCGTCCGTCGGATATTCCGGCCAGGTTCGTGGCAGGCCAGGACGTCGTTACCTCGCATCTGGCGGCCAATCGTCTTGTGGACGGCGGTCACACGCGTCTGCCCATCTATGCCGCCGGTGCAAAGGGGCGCATTCTGAGACTGCACGGAACGCATGTTTTTCCCGATTCAAACGCACACGGTCTGGGAGAAGCCCCTGAACCGCTTTACGCAGTGGTCTTCCCCGCATCTGAACTCTGGGCCAACCCGGAACACCCGAGGGATGAGGTGGTTTTGGACGTCTGGCAGAGCCATCTGGAACCCGCATGAGCACCTGTCTGACACATTCGGCACCTCAGCCCGTTTTTGACCAGCCATGGCACGCACAGGTCTTTGCGATAACCATGGCCCTGAACGAAACCGGTCGGTTCGGTTGGTCAGATTGGGTCGCCAGGTTTTCGGCGACCTTAAGAAAACATGGGCTGAGCAAAGAGTTGGATGGCGGAGATGATTATTTTCACGCCTGGCTCGAAACGCTGGAGGCGCTGTTGGCAGAGCATGGTGATGCTGCCCCGGATGAACTCCTGTTGCTGCGACACGCTTGGGAAGACGCCTATCTGACGACGCCTCATGGTGAGCCCGTTTGCCTCAGGTAAGGGTGAGGGGGCGCTGCCCCCGCCGCCCACCGGGCGACTCCCCCGGGATATTTCGGGCCAGATGAACAAGGGATCCGGACTTCATCTGGCCCAAAAATATCCCCGCCGGAGGCATCGCGCGCAGCGCGATTTGCGGATGCGTCGAATTACCTGTTTCCCTGCTGCTGTCACCTCGCTATACGAGCCGGGTTTGATAAATCAGCACAAAAGGACCTGGTATGGCCAATGTGGTTGTTGTCGGAGCCCAGTGGGGCGACGAGGGAAAAGGCAAGATCGTCGACTGGCTCAGCGAACGGGCGGACGTGATCGCGCGTTTTCAGGGCGGGCATAACGCCGGTCATACTTTGGTTATCGATGGCGAAGTCTACAAGCTTCATGCGCTGCCATCCGGTGTTGTGCGCGGCGGCAAGCTGAGTGTCATCGGCAATGGCGTGGTTCTGGATCCGTGGCATCTGGTCAAGGAGATCGAAACGGTCCGGGCACAGGGTGTCGATATCACGCCCGATACACTGATGATCGCAGAAAACACACCGCTGATCCTGCCGATTCACGGCGAACTGGACCGCGCGCGCGAAGAGGCTGCAAGCAAGGGTACCAAGATCGGCACAACCGGGCGCGGCATCGGGCCGGCATATGAAGACAAGGTCGGTCGCCGTTCGGTCCGTGTAGCGGACCTGGCGGACGAGGCAACTCTTGAAGCTCGGGTTGACCGGGCGTTGCAGCATCACGACCCGCTGCGCAAAGGCTTAGGGATCGAGCCGGTCGATCGCGACGGTCTGATCGCGCAGCTCAAGGAGATTGCGTCGCAGATTCTGCCGTTTGCCGCCCCGGTCTGGAAGGTGCTGAATGAAAAGCGCAAAGCGGGCAAACGTATTCTGTTCGAAGGGGCGCAGGGCGCCTTGCTGGACATTGATTTCGGAACCTATCCCTTTGTGACCTCGTCCAACGTGATCGCAGGGCAGGCTGCAACCGGGGTCGGCATCGGCCCCGGGTCCATCGATTTTGTGCTGGGTATCGTCAAAGCCTATACGACGCGCGTGGGCGAGGGGCCGTTCCCCACGGAACTGGAGGATGATGACGGTCAGCGCCTTGGTGAGCGTGGTCACGAATTCGGCACGACCACTGGTCGTAAGCGCCGGTGCGGTTGGTTTGACGCCTGCCTGGTGCGCCAGACCTGCGCGACCAGCGGTGTGAACGGTATTTCGCTGACCAAGCTGGATGTTCTGGATGGTTTCGAGACGCTCAAGATTTGCGTGGGTTACGAACTGGATGGCGAGCGCCTGGATTATCTGCCCACGGCGGCAGATCAGCAGGCGCGCTGCAAGCCGATTTATGAGGAAATGCAGGGTTGGAGTGAATCGACCGAAGGCGCGCGCAGTTGGGCGGACTTGCCAGCCAACGCGATCAAATACGTTCGCCGTGTCGAAGAACTGATCGAATGCCCTGTCGCCCTGTTGTCCACCAGCCCGGAGCGGGAAGACACCATTCTGGTGACAGACCCGTTTGCCGACTGATGAGCGACGAACAAAAAACCGGCCTGAGCTACAAGGCGCGCCGCCGCTGGTCGCTGATTATTCTGCTGGTTGGCTTGCCCGTTTACGTCGTTGCCGTGGTGACGGTTGTGAACTGGCTGGATCGCCCGCCAATCTGGCTGGAACTGCTGGTCTACATCGTGCTTGGCATCTTGTGGGCATTGCCGTTCAAGTTCGTTTTCCGTGGTGTTGGCAAAGAAGACCCTGACCAGGGATCACGTTAGCCACGCTCGCGAAAGCGAGTGTGTTGGAACGACGGAAACGTACGCGTCTTCCGGTTCGTTCCCAGATACGCAAACAGAATAAGGCCGGAGGTGTCCTCCGGCCTTTTTCTGACTAAACCTTTTGCGGATCAGCCCGCTGCGCGCTCGTCGCTGGGGCGAAAACCGATCTGGTTCGAGGCGGCAAAGCGGCCTCCGCCAGCCTTTTCGATTTTTCCATCCCGCAACAATTGACCGAACGAACGCAGGCTTTCTTCGCGGTTGAATTCGTCCTGCTTGAGGGACCGGACCTTGTTCATCAATTGCGGGCGCGAGAACTGTTCCTGACCCTCGATAAAGGACAGGTATGCAGCGGCGGCTTCCAGCAGATCAGGCAATGACTGAGCGCCCTGTTCCTGGGCGAACGTCGCGAAACCACCTTCGTCAGCAGACTTTTCTTCTTGCGGGGTGGTGACGCGGCGGGGCGTGACGGGGCCAGCTTCGTTTTGCTGATTGTCGATGCGCTGTTCCGCCACCAGTTTGAGCGGTGCAGCGGCATCGGATTCCGGACGCATGCTGGTGACCTGAATTTCCGGGCGGCGCGGGCTGACGACCGACGCCAGATCCCCCCGGTATTCCTGATCCTGAGCTTTCTCGGCAGATTCACCCTTTTCCTTGCGCTCGGCTTCGGTGGCCGCAACCGCGGTGCGCAGGTGCGAATATGTCTCGCGCTGATCATTTGCAGCCGGGTCATCAAGTTGTTCGTCGGCTTTGTCCATCAGGCGGGACACGTCCAGATCAAGGCTCGAATGATCCTTCGGCTTTTGGTCTTCGGCCCGCTGCGCCAGTTCTGCCTCGACGGCCGAGATCTCGTCCAGCAGTGCAACTTCATCTTCGGCAGTCAGGAGAAGCTTGTTGTCTTCCGCTGCTTCCTCTTGCGACTCGGCCGCTTCGGATTCCTCTTCCTGCTCTGCCACGTCTTCTTCGCTGAGGATGTTTACGATCTCGTCTTCTTCGGCTTCTGCTTCCGGCTGTTCGTCTTCAGTCAGATCATCAAGGTCCGAAAACAGTGCGTCCGCTGCCGGAGCTTCAGCCTCGTATTCAAACTCTTCGGATACAACAGGCGCTGGTGCGGGAACAGGTTCTGGAGCGGCGGGTGGGGTTGCCGCTTCGGGTGCAGGCATCGAGACGGGGGTCACAGGCTCGATGTCTGCCGGGTTCAGCGCACCCGCCTCAAAGGCTGCGGCCACGGCGTCAACCGGGGCGGCACCACCTTTCAGCAAGGTGCTGTCTTCGTCTTCAGAGTATTCGACAGGATTGTCGGTCGAGTGCGAAACCACCGCGCGGATCCGCTGAAGTTTGGCGGCGATGCTGTCAGCAGGGGGGGCTGGCGCAGCATCGAAGGGTTCGGCAGTGGCAACGGGTTGCGCTGGTTGCGGTGTATTGACGACATTCAGATCGGGGGTACTGATGGTTGGTTCCTGTGCTGGCGGCATTGTGGGCGTGGCCATCGTGGCTGAACTTTCGGTTGCGCGCAGCAGTAGGCCACTGTCGCTCTGGCTGGCTTCCACACGTTTCGAGGCGTCCCGCTGTGCGATCCGGGTCAGCATTTCGGCGTCAGGCTGTGGCGGTTCCGAGCCGAAGTATCGATCATCTGCTGCAAGGTCGCGAAAATACTCGGCAATCGCTTTCATCGTTTCAAACGAATCGTCAAAGCCTTCTAATGTGCAGGAGAAGGTTCCATAAGAAACGGTCAATACCTTGTTATTCTGTACCATCAGACGCACGTCCTTTACAAACTACCTGAACCAATTCGCCCGGAATCAGGCACACGTATTGGTTCGAAACTCTCTATATGAACCTATCATTTTGTGGTCTGAATGTGTCCAAATCCGGGAAAAATGATCAATCTTAGAAAAAATGCGCCGATTGTGCGGTCGTCCGAGCCAATCTTACTGGTTGGCGGAGGGCAAATCGGGCCCGATGATCTGAATCTGGCGCTGAATCGCGCCAATTTGGCCGTTGCAGCGGATGGTGGTGCGACGGTTCTCAGGGAATCGGGGCGTATTCCGGATGCCGTCATCGGTGATTTCGATTCGCTTTCCGCATCCGACCTTGAAGAGATACCGGCGGACCGCCTGTTTCCCATACCTGAACAGAACAGCACGGATTTCGACAAGGCGCTGCGCAATATCGAAGCCCCCGTGGTTTTGGGCGTTGGCTTTCTGGGCGGGCGTTTGGATCATCAATTGGCGGTCCTCAGCGTACTGATCAAGCGTCAGGACCAATCATGCATCCTGCTGGGAGAGCACGAAGTCGTGTTTCACGCGCCGCCCAAGGTTTCCCTGAACTTGCCGAAAGGGAGCGTGGTATCCTTGTTTCCCCTGCAAAGAGTGACAGGACGCTCGCAAGGGCTGGAGTGGCCGATCGATGATCTGGTTCTGGAGCCGGACGGTCAGATCGGCACGTCCAACCGTGCGGTATCCGAAGTCACGTTGCAGATGAATGGCCCGGGTCTGGTTGCAATGGTTCCCCGCTGCGCGCTGGATCAGGTCATGCAGGCGTTTCTGTCGGCGCAGACCGGGCGGTGGCCCGCTCGCGCAGAATGACGTAAAGACCTGCCGCCATCGTGATGCCGATCCCCAACGCGGCGATGCCGTTGGGCAGGTCGTGAAAGATCAGCCAGCCGAACACGGTCGCAACCGGGATTTCCAGATACTGCATCGGCGCCAGCGTTGCTGATGGGGCATAGCGCAACGACCAGGTCATCAACAGGTGGGCAACGGTGCCCAGAACGCCGATACCCAAAAGCAGCCAAACCGCGTCTTTGTCAGTCAGGCTGAACGTCAGTTCCGGAACGTCAATGGCGCTTCCTAGGGTCAGCACAGGCAGCAGGATCAGCGTTGCCATCGCGCCCGAAACAGCCTGGAGCGAAACCGGATCGGTTTCCTTGGCGATCTGCCGCGTGACAAGCATGAACAGCGCAAACACCACGGCCACGATCAGCGGCAGCAGGGCAGGCGCTCCGACCTGAGCGAAGCTGGGCTGAATGACGAGAAGCGTACCGGCAAACCCAACGACACAGGCCAACAATCGCCTTATGCCAACCTCTTCATCCAGAACGAACCTGCCCAGAAGCAGCATGATGAAGGGCATAACGAAGGCGATAGCGATGGCATCGGCCAGCGGCAGGAATTGCAAGGCACTGAACATCGCTGTGATGCCAAGGATGTGCAGACCGGTCCGGATCACGGTCAGTTTCAGAATACGCCCCCGCAGACGCCAAGGACGACCTGTGAGGGCGACCAGAGGGATCAGGATCAGTGCCTGCACGGCAAACCGGGTGAAGACCAGTATGCCGATCGGAGTTGTCTCACCCAACAGTTTGGCCATGGCATCACCCAGCGGGGCGAGCATGCAAAAGCCAAGCATCAGAATGATGCCGAGTACGGGTCGGTCCTGAGTCATGTTCGCGACGCTAACGATTTGCTGCGGACGGGGAAAGGTCAGCTTTCCGGAAGCGGTTGGTATTTGGTGTAATCGGGTCCGATGCAGCAGGGCAGGCCGTCATTCAGCTTGAGCCAGCTGAGTTTCTCTTCATGGGCGACGTGCAGGGTAGGCCGCAAAGCCTCGGGATCCTCAAGTGTGGCGACGTACATATGCATCACGTCGGACATAGACTGCGAGCGAAAGGACATTGGTGTGCCGCAATGCGGGCAAAAGCTGCGTTCCACGCCCGGAGAGGAATGAAACGTCTTTGGTGTTTCACCTGTCCAGCGCCATTGGCTGTCCCGGATGCCGAAATAGGCGGTCATCGGGGCCGAGCATTGCCTGCGGCAGCTTTCGCAGTGGCAGGTGACGCAGGACAAAACAGGTGGACTGACTTCAAAGCCGACCTTTCCGCAAAGACAACGTCCACGCATGAAACACCTTCCTTTCAGGAACAGATTTGCACCGCTTTTGGTGCAAATCCATCCAGAAAACGCGGAAATACGGACGCGTTGCGACGTCGCCGTTTGCCTCAGCAGTTCGGAACATTGACGGCCAGGCCGCCCAGAGACGTTTCCTTGTAGCGTTCGTGCATGTCGTGCCCGGTCTGGCGCATGGTTTCAATGACCGAATCCAGAGGAACGAAATGCTTGCCATCGCCGCGCAGCGCCAGCGAGGCCGCTGAAACCGCCTTGATCGCACCCAGACCGTTCCGTTCGATACAAGGCACCTGAACAAGTCCGGCAACCGGGTCGCATGTCATTCCCAGGTGATGCTCCAGCGCGATCTCCGCAGCGTTTTCGACCTGTTCGGGCGTGCCGCCCATCACTGCGCACAAACCGGCGGCCGCCATCGCCGAGGCGCTGCCAACCTCGGCTTGGCATCCGGCTTCTGCGCCCGAGATCGAGGCATTGAACTTGACCAGCCCGCCAATCGCGGCAGCCGTCAAAAGGAAATCTTCCACATGGCTTTCGGACGCGCCGGGTACGTGATCCAGATAGTACCGCAAAACGGCCGGCAGAACGCCTGCGGCCCCATTGGTGGGCGCCGTGACCACCTGGCCCCCGGCAGCGTTCTCTTCGTTGACGGCCATGGCGTAAACGCTCATCCAGTCGTTGATCGTGTGCGGAGCGTTCAGATTCATGCCACGCTCGGCCACCAGTGCGACATGGATGCCTTTGGCACGGCGGCGAACCTTGAGGCCACCGGGCAGAATGCCATCTGTGACCAATCCACGTTCGATACAGTCATTCATTACCTGCCACAGGCGCGCGGTGCCCTTGGCAAAACTGTCCGCGCATCCACGCGCGATTTCATTCGCGCGTTTCATGTCCGCGATGCTTTTGCCGCTGGAACTGGCCATCTCAAGCATCTCGACCGCAGTTTTGAACGGAAACGGCACCGGATCACCTTCATCCGTTGCCTTGCCCTCGGCCAGTTCTTCTTCGGTCAGGACAAACCCGCCACCGATCGAGTAGTAGACCTGCCTGAGGATCACATCGCCCTGCGCGTCTGTGGCCATCAGGATCATACCATTGGCGTGGCCCGGCAGGTTGTTTTCATAGTCGAACACCAGATCCGATTTTGGATCGAACTTCAGCGTCGGCAGCCCTTCCGGCGTGACAGTATGCGAGTCTGATATGGCGGCCAGCGCTTCTTCGGCCTTGTTGTTGTCATAGGTGTCCGGAACAAACCCGGCCAGCCCGAGGATCGTGGCGCGGTCGGTCGCGTGGCCCACACCTGTGAACGCCAGTGAGCCATGCAATGACCCCCGAAGCCCCGAGAATTCGAACGGCGAGGCGCGCATCAGGTCCAGAAAGCGGGCCGCGGCAACCATTGGTCCCATGGTGTGGGACGAGGACGGGCCGATGCCCACTTTGAACATATCGAAGACAGATAGAAACATATCAGGTAGCTGAGCCTTCTGGTGGTGTAGCGTATGATGGTGCAGTGAACGGTGCAACTCCCAGCCCTTCCGCTGCGATTGCTACGCGCGTTGCGGGGCGGGCTTCCAGTTGCAGCAAAAGCTGCCTCAGATGAGGAGTGTCAGTCAGTTGGAACCAGCTGCGATCGGCCTCGGCCGGATACAACGCCATCCATCGCATCATGCAGGCGATGTAGTATGACAGGGCCGACGGTTGGTCTGAGCCAAACCAGCCCGGCGGGTCCTTCGCCTGCTTTTCGAGGATTGAAAGATGTCGTTTCAGGCGGGTCCGGATACCAGCCCGCAGCGCTTCTGTCTGCGCCGCCTCAATGTACTTCTCGGCATAGAACAAAATGCGCAGGTCGGCGTGCAGCGTGTTCGACGCAAAAAAAAGCCATTTCAGATACGCCGCGCGGTCCGGATGCTGCGGAGCCGGTGCGAGTTGCCCGTGTGTATCGGTCAGCCACAGCAAAATGGCTGCAGTTTCAAAGATCGGTCCCTGCGGCGTCTCCAAAACAGGGATAAGGCCGTTGGGGTTCAGTTGCTTATAGGCAGCACTGTTTTGCTCATCACGGGTCCGATCGACCAATGCGGTCTCATAAGGCAAACCCATCTCTTCCAACGCCAGTCGGATCACTAGCGAGGCGTTGTCAGGGGCGTAATGCAGGCGGTAGCGCGGTTCCATAATGCATATCTATTACGCACCTTTCCCGCAGGACACGCCGATTGCGACGTTTCCAATAGGAAACGCGTATTTTCGCGACAGGGCGCCCCGTTGAATTGGCGTTTTGGGTCTCGAAGTTGAGTGTGGCATTTCGTATAAGGCCCGCAGCAACTTGGGGGAAAGCTGCCATGACAGGGGATCTGTCGCCCATCGACAAGGCGAAATATGTAGCCGCGCACCGTGCCGCGGAAATGGTTCAGGACGGCATGCGTGTCGGATTGGGAACCGGATCAACGGCCGCTTGGCTTGTGCGTCGGCTCGGCGAACGGGTGCAAGAGGAAGGGTTGCGGATCAAGGGCGTGCCCACTTCGACCCGCACGGCACAGCTGGCGCGAGAGGTCGGGATCGAAGTCGTCTCGCTGGATCAAGCGGGGTGGCTGGACCTGACCATAGACGGTGCGGATGAATTTGACGGCGAGTTGAACCTGATCAAGGGCGGCGGCGGTGCGCATCTTCAGGAAAAGATAGTGGCAACGGCCAGCGATCAGATGGTGGTCATCGCCGATGCAGGCAAAGAAGTTGAAACCCTGGGGGCATTTCCATTGCCGGTCGAGGTGATCCCGTTTGGCTGGCAAACCACGCGAACCCTGATCGAGGAAGCACTGGATACGATGGATGTGCTTGGCACCTCGGCTGCGCTGCGAATGAACGGCCAGGCCCCTTTTGTCACTGATGAGGGCAACCACATTCTGGATCTGCATCTGCAACGCATCGGAAATGCCCGTCAGTTGGCGCTGGTGCTGAACCAGGTTCCCGGAGTGGTCGAGAACGGGTTGTTCATCGATATTTGCGACAAGGTCGTAATTGGCCACGGTGACGGGCGGGTCGAACTGCGCGACATCAACGAAGGAACCCTGGAACTGGACCAGTTGGCCGATGGCGAAAGGGACAATCTGTTTTCGGACCTCTCTGATTG
Source organism: Ruegeria sp. K7 (assembly GCF_056531785.1). NCBI lineage: Bacteria > Pseudomonadati > Pseudomonadota > Alphaproteobacteria > Rhodobacterales > Roseobacteraceae > Ruegeria > Ruegeria sp. K7. Next base: position 63,860 of record NZ_JBQFMJ010000015.1, on the reverse strand, counting down.
AAAATTGCGGCTGGATTTTCTGCAAATGGCGAGAGAGAAACCCGAATTCCTGATCCTTAGGGGTTGGCAGACGATTTTCCGCGCCCAGATATCCAGAACCCTTCAGGCAAACTGAACAAAGGAACCCGGTATGAGCTTTGACTATGATCTTTTCGTTATCGGTGGCGGCTCGGGCGGGGTCCGTGCAGCACGCGTGGCCGCTGGTGAGACCGGCGCCAAGGTGGCGCTGGCGGAAGAGGATCGGTATGGCGGAACCTGTGTGATCCGGGGCTGTGTTCCAAAAAAGCTGATGGTTTTCGCCAGCGAGTTTTCCGGCATGGTAGACGATGCGCAGGCCTATGGATGGGATGTTCAGCCGGGTGCGCTAGACTGGAATACATTCCATGGCAAACTGGTGGCGGAACTGGACCGGCTGGAAGGTATCTATCGCAACATTCTGAAAAACAACGGTGTCGAAAGCTCTGACCAGCGCGCCACTGTGGTCGATTCCCACACGGTTGAGCTGGCGGATGGGACACGCAAGACGGCCAAGCACATCCTGATCGCCACCGGCGGACGCCCTGTGGTGCCCGAATTTCCGGGCTCTGACCTAGCGATCACATCAAACGAAATCTTCCACCTCGACAAGCTGCCCGAATCCATCCTGATCGTTGGTGGCGGCTATATCGCCAGCGAGTTTGCCGGGATCATGAACGGGATGGGGGTCAAGACCACCCAGTTCTATCGCGGTGCGCAAATCCTGCGTGGCTTCGATGAAGAAGCGCGTGGTTTGATCTGCGAAGAGATGCGCCAGAACGGCATCGATGTGCGCCTTGGCACCAACGTGCTGGAGATGACCAAGGAAGGTGACAAGATCCGGGTAAAGGCCACTGACGGCACTGAAGATCGGTTCGATGTTGTCATGTACGCGACTGGCCGGGCTCCGAATGCGGATAATCTGGGGCTTGAGGCACTGGGCGTCGAACGGGGTCGCAAGGGCGAGATTGTGGTGGATGAGTACAGTCAGACCGGCGTGCCCTCGATCTATGCCATCGGTGATGTAACTGATCGCGTGAACCTTACGCCGGTCGCCATTCGCGAGGGCATGGCCTTTGTGGAAACTGTGTTCAAAGGCAACCCGACCCCGGTTGATCATGAACTGATCCCGACGGCGATCTTCACGCAACCGGAATTCGGAACCGTCGGACTAAGCGAGGAAGAGGCTGCGGCACAGGAGCCGGTCGAAGTTTACGCGACATCCTTCAAGCCGATGCAGAAAGCCTTCGCCGGCGGCACGCAGCGGGTACTAATGAAACTGATCGTCAGCCAGGCGACCCGCAAGGTGCTGGGCTGTCACATCGTAGCACCAGGTGCGGGCGAGATGATTCAACTGGCCGGGATCGCCGTCAAAATGGGCGCGACCAAAGAAGATTTCGACCGTACGGTTGCGGTTCATCCGGTAATGGCGGAAGAACTTGTTACAATGCGGCAACCTGTGCGCACTGCTTGATTTGCAACCGCGCGCACACAAGTTACAAGGGACCCCGTGATCACACGGGCCTAAACGAAGGAATAGACACATATGGCGGGCAACAGCGGCGGCCCCTGGGGGGGCGGAGGCTCCTCGGGCGGCGGAGGAAATCGGGGTAACAACGGTGATGGGCGCAAGCCCCCCGAAGGAGATGGCCCGCAGATCCCCGAGATCGACGAGCTGATGAAGAAAGGCCAGGAGCAGCTGCGCGTGCTGATGGGTGGTCGTGGCGGCGGTGGCCGTGGCGGCAACGGTCAGGGCGCAGGTGGCGGTGGCCCGGTCTTTACCAAAGGCACGGTAGTCATCGGCGCTCTGGTCGCAGTGGGCCTTTGGGCGGCTGCCAGCTTCTATACCGTAAAACCGGAAGAACAGTCGGTTGAGTTGTTCCTGGGTGAATTCTCGGCCGTTGGGAACCCGGGTCTGAACTTTGCACCCTGGCCGGTTGTGACCGCCGAGGTTATTCCGGTTACCCGCGAACAGACCGAGGATATGGGCGGTACGCGCGGCAGTGATGATGGTCTGATGCTGACCGGCGACGAAAACGTGGTGGATATCGACTATCAGGTCGTTTGGAACATCAACGATCCCGCCAAATTCCTGTTCAACCTGCGCGATCCACGCCAGACAATTCGCGCGGTGTCGGAATCGGCGATGCGGGAAATCATCGCGCAAAGCGAACTGGCCCCGATCCTGAACCGCGACCGCGGTATCATTGCTGATCGTTTGCAAGAATTGATCCAGGCGACGATGGACAGCTACGACTCGGGCGTGAACATCATTCGTGTGAACTTCGACAAGGCCGACCCGCCGCAGGACGTGATTGCTTCGTTCCGCGACGTTCAGGCCGCCGCGCAAGAGCGTGACCGCCTTCAGAACGTCGCCGACGCCTATGCGAACCGCGTACTCGCCGAGGCGCGCGGTGAAGCCGCACAGGTTTTGGAAGAAGCCGAAGCCTACCGAGCCCAGCAGATCAACAGTGCGATGGGTGAAGCCAGCCGCTTCAGCGCCGTTCTGGAAGAGTATTCCAAAGCCCCGGATGTAACCCGCAAACGTCTGTACCTTGAACGGATGGAACAGGTTCTGGGTGACGTGGACAAGATCATTCTGGACGAGAACTCGACCGGGCAGGGGCAAGGCGTGGTGCCTTATCTACCGCTGAACGAGCTGCGCCGTAATCAGGCCGAGGGGAGCAACTGATGCGTAAGTCACCCATTATTCTGATCGTTCTCGTCATCCTGGTCGTTGCCGGACTGTCGTCCATCTTTATCGTTGACGAACGTGAACGCGCCCTTGTTCTGCGTTTTGGACGGGTCGTAAACGTCAAGGAGGAACCGGGCCTCGCGTTCAAGCTGCCGGTTTTCGACGAAGTGGTGCGTTATGACGACCGCATCCTTTCGATCGACGTGCAGCCGCTTGAGGTGACACCACTGGACGATCGCCGCCTTGTGGTTGATGCCTTCGCCCGTTATCGGATTGCCGATCTGAACCAGTTCCGTCAGGCCGTTGGTGTCGGTGGCGTTCCGGTGGCCGAGGATCGTCTGGACCGTATCCTGCGCGCTGAAACACGCGAAGTTCTGGGTTCGGTTTCGTCGCGCGACATCCTGAGTTCGGACCGGGCTGCCCTGATGCTGCGCATCCGCAACAGCGCGATTGCCGAAGCGCAGGCGCTGGGCGTTAACGTGATCGACGTGCGCCTGAAGGCCACCGATCTGCCGCAGGCGAACCTTGAGGCTACGTTCGACCGGATGAAAGCCGAGCGGGAGCGTGAAGCCACTGACGAACGCGCCCGTGGTAACGAAGCGGCCCAGCGTGTACGCGCGCAGGCTGACCGGACCGTGGTGGAACTGGTCTCGGACGCCAACCGTGAAGCCGAGATCATTCGTGGTGAAGCCGACGCTGAACGAAACGCGATTTTCGCCGAAGCCTTTGGCAAGGATCCGGAGTTTTTCGAGTTCTATCGCTCGCTTTCCGCATATGAGCGCGCGCTGGGCGGCGGCAACAGTTCAATGGTGCTGAGCCCGGACTCGGATTTCTTTAATTACCTGAAATCGCCTACAGGTCAGGGCGGCCGGTAATGGGTATGATCCTTCTGGCCTTCGGGCTGGTGCTGATTGTCGAGGGGCTGGCCTATGCGCTGGCCCCTTCGCTTATCGAACGGATGCTGGAAACCCTGCGGACCCTGCCCGAGCAGGCACGGCGAATTACGGGTCTTTTGTGCGTGATCAGCGGGTTGATCCTTCTGTGGGGTGCCTATCAGCTGGGCTTTTGAGCAGGACATCTCACTTGCCGGTGATTTCCACGCGATCCTGAGTTGCGGGACAGGTCAAACTGACTACATTAGTCCGTAAGTAAGGCCGCGCGAGAGTGGCCACCTGAATAATTCGACAAGGAGACCACAGGTGCAGGCAAAAGCACGCAGTATTTCCCTCGGGCGTGAAGACGCGGTTTTATTGATGCGGTGGATGTGGTTGGCCTTTGCCGCAATGGTGTTGGTTCTGGCCCAGGCTGTCGCCGTTCAGGCCCGGAGCGAAAGCCTTGCTCCGCTGGCGGAAAAGATCAGCCCGGCGGTTGTCAACATCACGACCAGCACGCTGATCGAGGGCCAGACCGGCCCGCGCGGGATCGTGCCCGAAGGGTCACCGTTCGAAGATTTCTTTCGCGAATTTCAGGACCGTAACGGCGACGGCGATGAGAACCTCCCACGCCGCAGCAATGCGCTGGGTTCCGGGTTTGTGATTTCCGAAGACGGGTTCATTGTAACCAACAACCACGTCATCGCCGAAGCGGACGAAATCCTTGTCGAATTCTTTCCCGGTGACGGGCAACCCGTAAAGGAGTTGCCGGCCAAGGTGATCGGCACGGACGAAAAGACCGACATCGCACTGCTTAAGGTCGAAGCGACCGGTCCGCTCAAATATGTAAAGTTTGGTGACAGCGACACGGCGCGCGTTGGTGACTGGGTGATTGCCATGGGCAATCCGCTGGGGCAGGGGTTCTCGGTCTCGGCCGGTATCGTATCGGCGCGCAACCGCGCGCTCAGCGGCTCTTACGACGACTACATTCAGACGGATGCTGCGATTAACCGGGGCAACTCGGGTGGGCCGCTGTTCAACATGGATGGTCAGGTCATAGGTGTGAACACCGCGATCCTGTCACCCAATGGCGGGTCCATCGGTATTGGTTTTTCCATGGCCTCTAATGTGGTGGTCAAGGTTGTCGATCAACTGCGCGAATTCGGCGAAACGCGTCGCGGTTGGCTGGGTGTGCGCATTCAGGACGTGACCGAAGACATGGCCGAAGCCATGGGGCTGGAGAAGCCCGGTGGCGCCCTGATCAGCGACGTGCCCGAGGGGCCGGCAAAAGAAGCCGGGCTGAAGGCGGGTGACGTGATCCTGAGTTTTGATGGCGTCGAAGTGGAAGACACGCGCGGGTTGGTGCGTCAGGTGGGGGAAACAACGGTCGGCAAGTCCGTTCGCGTCGTTGTCCATCGCGACGGCGGTACACAGACCGTACTGGTCACTCTGGGTCGTCGCGAGGATGCTGAACGGGTGGAAAACGGAGATGAGCCCGCGCAAACGGACGATGAGGACGAAAACTCCGAGATCCTGGGGCTGACCATTTCCCCGCTGACCGACAAGCTGCGGGAAGACCTTGGTCTGGACGCCGAAGCCGACGGGTTGGTCGTCAGCGAAGTTGATGAGGCGACTGAAGCCTATGCCAAGGGATTGCGGGCCGGTGATCTGATTACCGAGGCCGGTCAGCAAAAAGTGACATCCGTCAGTGACCTCGAAACACGGATGGAAGAAGCACGAGAGGCCGGGCGCAAGTCCCTGCTGTTGTTGGTGCGCCGCGGAGGTGAACCCCGGTTTGTCGCACTCAGCCTTGGTGAATGACCCAAGGCGCAAAAAGGTAATCGGGCCGGAGTGTAAACTCCGGCCCTTTTTTGTCTGAAATTGCTGATGAAAAAGGTGAGCCATACGCCTGGGAAGGACGTATGGCTCTGGTACAGGGAGAGGTCAGTGGACAGATATCGGGGATGATTCTCTGACCTCCTACGGTAACAGTTATTAATTTAGTGTTAACGTCGCCGCATGTATGTGAAGCAGGTCACAGGCGTCAGATCAGGTCGGATTCGGCCAGTTCCCGCAATGCATCGAAGTCCTGGATCAGCAACCCCCCCCGCGACGCCTGAACAATATTGTCACGTTTCCAGGTGGAGATGGTCTTGGACACCGCTTCGCGCGTGGCGCCCACGAATTCGGCAAGTTCGCTTTGCGACAGGGTTATCCTGTCTGCCGGATTGTCCTGAAGCTCCGAAAGGTGAAGCAGTTTGCGGGCCAGCCGGATCGGCATCGGCAGAAAGACCTGCTCGTTCAGCTGCGAGCCCATCCAGCGCATGCGCAGACCTGCCAGACGGATCATGTCCTCGGCCAGATCGGGGTGCTGTCGTATTTGACGCAGCACATCGTTGCGCAGCACGCACAGGACACGCGAGGGTTCGGCAGCGGAGATGGTGGCTGTACGCGGGCCGTTATCAAACAGGGCGATTTCGCCGAAGATCTCACCCGGACGCATCAGCGTCAGTGTAAGCTTTCGGCCGCTCATCGCCAGAAAGGACACTTCGAGCGTTCCTTCCAGAATGGCGTAGAGCGCGTTGCCCTCGTCACCCTGTTCGAAAAGGGTTTCCCCGTCGTTCAGTGAAATTTCGGTAGCCTGCGCGGTAAGCATGGCTTTCAGGCGGTCAGATGCTTCGGCAAGAAAGCCGCTGTTTGGGAAGGCCGTCATGAGTGTACGGGGCTCCGGATGGGGGTGGTGAGTGGTTACCCCATTCTTCACAGCTTTGGCGCTTAGCCAAGCTGTTTGTGGGTAATTGCCGGATTTCAGACAGAATACTTGGCGCCAATGCGGGCGTGTTCACGGTTTTGTGATGTGCGCAGTCGGAACCTATTGATGATCCGGGTCGTCCATATAGCTTTGCAGCAGGTTGAATTGCAGCATCAGAAAAACCATCAGGCCAATCGGAAACCCAAAGGTTTCGATTTTGACCCATAGATCGGTCGACAAGGTCCGCCAGACAACTTCGTTGGCGACTGCCAAAACGGCGAAGCAGCCACAGAGGCGACGTGTCAAAATCATCCAGCCCTGATGGCGCATGGGCAACATCTCGTCCAGCACATAGGCGAGATAGGATTTCCCCTGCAAAAGACCGATGCCCAGGATGACCGAGAAGAAGCCGTAGACCAGCGTGGTTTTCATCTTGAAAAACCGCTCATCATTGAACCAGGCCGTCAGACCGCCGAAAAAGATCACCATGAAGGCCGTGAAGATCTGCATCCGGCTGAGTTTTCCGGTCAGAAACCACAATATGCCCATGGCACCCAGCATCAGCGGTACAAAGATGATCGTCGCTATGATGAAGCCGGAATATTCGATGCCGCCGATCAGGAAACTGTCGTCACGCAGGCGCAGATAGATGAAGAAGAAGGCCAGAGGCGGGCCCAGTTCCAGCACCTGTTTCAGAAACGGGTTGATTTCTTTGTTACCTGTCATGATTCTGTCCTGCTGCTTACCCGCCCATTTCAACTATTACTGCACCCAATGCAATCAAGGCCATCAGGGCAATACGCCGGGGGCCGACGGTCTCTTTCAGCACCAGCCATCCGATCAGGGCCGCGAACACGGTCGAGGTTTCGCGAAGCACCGCGGCCTCGCCCACTTTGTCCAGCCGTGTGGCGAGCATGATGGCCCCGAAGGACAATGGGGCGATGATACCGCCCGCGAGCCCGCGCAGCATCAGTGGGCCAATCGCAGGGCGATGGATCATGGCCCGCCATCTGAGGAAGGCATAAATCGGCATTGCCGCCCCGTCGATCATGAAAAACCAGGCCAGGAATGTGAACGGATCGGCGGTCGCACGAATGCCATAGGCGTCATAGGTTGTATAAAGCGCTACGAACAGCCCGGTTACGACGGCCAGAAACAAGGCGATACCCAGCGTTTCGCGGTTCGTCTCGAGATAGCGCAGGTTGTATCCGGCCAATCCGAAGATACCGGCCAGTAACACCGCGACGCCGAACCACTGCGTGGTCGAAAATGTCTCGCCGAACAGCAGGTAGGCACCAATAACGGTGAACAGGGGGCCGGTGCCGCGCACCACCGGGTAGACCACGGTGTAGGAGCCTTTGGTGTAGGCCAGCGCCTGCAAGGTCTTGTAGGCGATGTGGATCAGCCAGACGACTGCGAAGATGGGCCACATATAAGGTTCGGGCCAGGGCACGACGAAAAAGGCAAAGGGCGCGGCCATCAGGCAGTAGCAGATGTCAATCGCGCCGCGTGACAGCCAGGGGTCGTGACGCCCTTTCTGCAACGCTCCGAAGACCGCGTGCAGGAAAGCCGCCATAAGCGCCAGTCCCAGCGCAAGTTGGTGGCCCGCTTCGGTGCCTTCGAGGGAAATCAGCCAGTCGCTCAACTATCGGCCTTTTGCTGGGTGGAAAGGGTGGGGGGCTGTCTGCCCCCCACACCCCCCGAGGATATTTTCAGCCAGATGAAGGGGCGGATCAGCCCTTGTCGAGGCCAGTGAGGGCGGCGGCGAATTCTTCCGGGTCGAATGGGGCCAGGTCGTCGATCTGTTCGCCGACACCAATGGCGTGGATGGGCAGACCGAACTTGTCAGCGAGCGCCACAAGAACACCACCCTTGGCAGTGCCGTCCAGCTTGGTCATCACAAGGCCGGAGACATCGGCCAGTTTGCGGAAGGTTTCAACCTGGCTCAGCGCGTTCTGGCCGGTGGTGGCGTCGAGGACCAGAAGGGTGTTGTGCGGGGCGGTTTCATCGACCTTGCGGATGACGCGGACGATCTTGGCCAGTTCCTCCATCAGGTCGGCACGGTTTTGCAGGCGGCCTGCTGTATCGATCATCAGAAGGTCCGCCCCTTCATTCTGCGCACGGGTCAGGGCGTCGAAAGCCAGCGAAGCCGGGTCGGAGCCTTCGGGCGCGGTCAGGACGGGGACGCCAGCGCGGTCGCCCCAGACCTGAAGCTGTTCGACCGCGGCGGCGCGGAAGGTGTCGCCCGCCGCGATGACCACTTTCTTACCCGCGGATTTGAACTGGCTTGCCAGCTTGCCGATAGTTGTGGTTTTGCCGGATCCGTTGACGCCAACAACCAGAACCACCTGTGGGCGTTTGGGGTAGATGGGCAACGGCTTTGCAACAGGTTCCATCACTCGGGTGACTTCCTGCGCCAGAAGTTGCTTGATTTCCTGGGTCGACAATTTGCGGCCAAAACGACCTTCGGCCATGTTGGCCGTTACGCGCAGGGCGGTATCCACGCCCATGTCCGAGGCGATCAGCAACTCTTCAAGCTGTTCGAGCATATCATCGTCAAGCGTGCGCCGTACCACGACCTGAGTGTCGCTGCGATTGAAAAGCCGTCCCAGAACACCCTTGCGCTGCGCCAGGGTTGCTTCGGGCGGCGGCGGAGCCGGCGTAGGGTCCGCCGGAGAAGGTGTTTCGACCGGTTGCGGGGCGGGGGCCGGTTCAGGGGCGGGGACCGGTTCGGGGGTCGGGGCCGGTTCGGGAACCTCGGGGACGGGCTGAGGCTCAGGCTCTGGTTCGGGGATGACCGGATCGGGGGCGGTCGTTTCTTCGCCGCCATCTTCGACAATCGCATCGAGCCCCTGTTCCAGCCGGGACGAGGATTTGAACAGCCGATCCTTGAGCTTTGAGAAAAACGCCATCTTTGGTCTCCGCAGGTGTTCTCTTCACCTAATGCGGATTTGCGGCAGTTGCAAAGGGTCAGAGAAAGGCGATCAGCAAACCGGCCTGCGCACCCCAATAGAGCGGCCAGACCAGATAGGGCGTGATCTTCAAGGCGGGGTGGTTTTCGGGCAGCAGGAATTTTTCAGTCGCCAGGATCAGGTCGGATGCGATGAAGGCCAGCGCCCCGGGAAGAGCCCAGCGTAATGCTCCGGTCTCGGGCAGGCTCAGAACCGTGATCCCCATGCCAAGAATGATCGGGATATAGCAAAGCACCGGGATTTTCAGATCACCAGCTCGTGGTGCCAGAAGTGTCGCCGCGACAATGCCCAGCAGAACCAGCGACCAGACCAATCCCGGCCGGTCCAGGATCAGCGCCGGATCGCTGCTGGCGTGGGTCAGAAACAGGGCAATATAAGCCAGATGCCCGGCGGCAAAAGCACCGATCCCGGCCATAAACGTCGCCTCGGTCTCTTGCGACAGCAAAGCATCCCCGACGGCACACAACACCAGGGCCAGGATCAGCAGGGAAGGGGCGCCGGCAACCGCTGCGATCAGCGCCAGGATGGCAACCGATCCGGTCTTGAATGCCGTTCGCACTAGGCTGGCCGGTTTTGGAGACATCGGAAGGTAGGCGACTGCAAACAATGCGGCGATCCAGAACAGCGTTGTTGTCATCCCTTACTCTCCTGCCAGTGTCGGCTGTTGGTTCTGATGCAGTGTCAGCCTGATGTGCCGGGCAACTCAACCGGTAACGTCAAGGAAACCGGTCGCAGAATGCTGGTTGGCGTCGGATTGCGGCATCTGACAATATGAAATCATGTTGAGGCATTTGGTGATTCTTCTGATTGCGTCCGCGCAGGCCGCAACCGCGCAGACTGCGCTATCGGCTGCAGAGTTCGACGAATACACACGCGGCAAGACCCTGTTTTATGGGTTCCAGGGGCAGGTATATGGGGTGGAACGCTATCTGCCCGGGCGCAGGGTCATCTGGTCGTTTCTGGATGGCGATTGCAAGGAAGGTGTCTGGTACGAGCAAAATCAACAGATATGTTTCGTCTATGAAGACCGACCGGATCCTCAATGCTGGTTGTTCACCAGATCGGGTGGAAGGCTGATTGCGCAGTTCGAGGGCGACCCTCAGGAGACTGAACTGTACGAGGCTGATGACCGTGGCGAAGAAATGGTGTGCTATGGCCCGGAAATCGGAGTTTGAGACTTTGATTAACGCGCACGCAGGCTTTCGTAGTTAATCATGACGTGATCGCGATAGGCCGGTCTGGCCGACAGGGTTTCATAGTATCGCCGTAGGTGCCTGAATGGTGCGCGCGGGATGTCGATGTCAAAATACCTGTACAAAATGTGGCCCAACTGGATGTCGGCCAGCGTGAAACTGGTCCCTGCGATATAAGCGCTATGCGACAATTGTTGGTTGGCAATGGCCAGCTTGTCTTCCAGCACATGCAGGGCAGCGGTGATCGCTGTTTCATCCCGGACGGAGGGCGCCGTTCTAACGACTCGCCAGAAGACCGGCACGGTAAAATTCATGGCGACGTTCAGCTTGGCCCATTCCGCCCATCTATCGACCGTTGCACGTCGCACCGGGTCGTCGGGCCAGAAACTGTCATCAGCATAGCGTGCAGCGAGGTATCGAAGGATCGCGCCCGTTTCCCAAATTGTTGTGTCGTCGTTGTCCTGTACCACCGGAATTGTCCGGTTTGGGTTGAGGGCCGCGAAGGCATCGCTGTCCAGCCCGCCAAATTCATGTCCGACGTCATGGCGGCGAAACGGCAGGCCCAGTTCGCCGACACACCACATCAGCGCCTGAACGTTGGATGATGTTTTGCGACCCCAGATTGTCAGCATGAGTCAGAAAAGCGATCCCTGATCCGGGGCGTCGGGTTTGGTTTTTTTGGAGGCAGGTTTGGCCGATCCGCCGGTTGTCAGACGACCATCAGAAAATTCGATCTCAAGAACAGGATGCCCGGCTGCCTGCGACTTAGTGGTGACAACCGCACCTTCTGCGCGAACCACAGCGTACCCTCGTTCCAGCGTCGCTTTGTAACTGAGCGTTTCGCGCAGCCGGTCGGTCGCGTCCAATTGTTGACGCAGCCTGTCCAGCCGGGATTTGTGCGCTGTATTCAGACGCTCTGACAATCGGTTCAGGTTTTCGGTGCGGTTTTTCAGTTCCTGTCTGATCGGACGCAGAGACAGGCGTGAAGTCAGGTTGCGCCATCGGTCGCGGCGGGTTTCGACAATCCCGCGAAGGGTTGACGGGCGCAAATGTGCGGATGTGTCCAGCAATTTGACGCGCCGGTTCTGAACACCGCGGATCAGGGCGTTGGGCAGGCGGTCCGAGACCTGATCCAGGCGTTGCCTTGGTGTGTCGAGCAGGCTGTCAGCCCTTGGCAGCGCGCGTGACAAATCCCTTAAGCGCTGCGAACGGCGTTGCACGGCATCCGTTGCCGCCCGCGACAAACGCGCGCCTTGTTCGCCGGTCCAGGCCAACAATTCCAGCCGCACAGGTACCGCCAATTCGGCGGCGGCGGTGGGCGTAGGGGCCCGACGATCCGAGACGAAGTCGATCAGGGTCGTGTCCGTTTCATGCCCCACGGCTGAAATCAGTGGAATCGCGGATGCAGCGGCAGCCCGCGCGACGATTTCTTCGTTAAATCCCCAAAGGTCTTCGATCGAGCCACCACCGCGCGCAACGATGATCAGATCGGGGCGGGGTAAAGCGCCGCCGGGTGTCAGCCGATTGAACCCTTCGATTGCCCGGGCAACCTCGGGCGCGCAGTTGGCGCCCTGAACCGCAACCGGCCAGATCAGCACCTTTCGCGGGAACCGGTCGCGCAGCCGGTGCAGGATGTCGCGGATCACCGCGCCGGAAGGTGAGGTCACAACGCCGATGATCTGGGGCAGGTAAGGTAGGGGATTCTTGAGTTCGGGCGCAAACAGGCCTTCCGACTCAAGCTGTTTCTTGCGTTTTTCCAGCAACGCCATCAGCGCGCCTTGCCCGGCAACCGCAACTTCGTCGACGTTCAGATTATATTTAGATTGCGCGCCAAAGGCGGTCAGCCGTCCGGTGACGACAACTTCAAGACCTTCTTCGGGCACAACGGAGAGGCCGGAAACCTGACCTTTCCAGGTTGTGCAAGCCAGGACGTTCCGGTCATCCTTGATGTCATAGTACAAATGCCCCGAACGTGCTTTGAAGACGCGACCGACCTCGCCGCGCACACGGATTCGGCCAAACGCACCTTCGAGGGTCCGTTTCACTTCGCCCGAGATGTCCGAAACAGTGTATTCAGGGGTATTCTGGCCGGGAATTGGGTCGTCTAGCAGGTCGGACATTTCAGCGCCTTGTTTCAAATGCTCACCCAGCTTAGAACGCCGCGCAGGCAAGGCCAAGCAGATCGGAGAGCATTCATGAACATCCTTATTCTCGGCAGCGGCGGGCGCGAGCACAGTCTGGCCTGGGCGGTGCTGCAGAACCCCAAATGCGACCGTCTGATCGTGGCACCCGGAAATGCCGGGATCGAGCAGATCGCCGATTGCGCGGCACTGGATATCGAAAACGGTGGCGCGGTTGTCAGCTTTGCCGAAGAAAACGCGATAGATTTCGTGATCGTTGGGCCTGAAGCCCCTTTGGCGGCAGGTGTTGCCGACCGGTTGCGGGAAGCGGGCGTCCTGGTTTTTGGACCGTCGGCCGGTGCCGCACAACTTGAGGCATCAAAGAGCTTTACCAAGGAAATCTGCGATGCCGCGGGTGCCCCGACAGCGGCTTATTCCCGGTTCACCGAGGCCGGACCGGCCAAGGACTACATCCGGACCCAGGGTGCGCCCATCGTCGTCAAGGCGGATGGTCTGGCTGCAGGCAAGGGCGTGATTGTGGCAATGGACGAGGACACCGCGCTGGCGGCCATCGACGACATGTTCGGTGGCGCTTTTGGCGGTGCCGGAGCCGAGGTCGTGATTGAAGAGTTCATGGAGGGCGAGGAGGCCTCGCTTTTCGTGCTGTGTGACGGTGAGGATATCCTGTCCATCGGCACTGCGCAGGACCACAAGCGGGTTGGAGAGGGCGATACCGGACTTAATACCGGCGGCATGGGCGCATACTCACCCGCTCCGGTTTTGAACGCCGAAGTCGAAGCGCGTGCAATGGAAGAGATTGTGCGCCCGACCATGGCCGAGATGAAACGCCGTGGGATGCCTTTTCAGGGCGTGCTTTATGCCGGGTTGATGATCCGGGATGGGCAGCCGAGGTTGGTCGAATACAATGTTCGTTTCGGCGATCCGGAATGCCAGGTTCTGATGATGCGACTTGGCGCGCAGGCGATGGACCTGATGCACGCAGCCGCCGAGGGGCGTTTGCGCGATACACAAGTGAATTGGGCAGATGATCATGCGATAACGGTTGTCCTGGCTGCAGAGGGATATCCGGGGACCTATGAAAAAGGCTCGGTGATCCGGGGGTTGGATGACCTGCCGGAAGACAGCAAGAACATGGTGTTCCATGCCGGAACCAAGTCTTCTGAAGGGCGGATTACTGCGTCGGGCGGGCGGGTTCTGAATGTCACGGCACGTGGCGGGTCATTGCAGGACGCGCGTGACAGAGCCTATGCGATGATTGATGCGATTGACTGGCCGGAGGGTTTCTGTCGGCGGGATATCGGCTGGCGGGCACTGTAAGCTCTGGCAGAGGTCTCGTGGCGGGCTGCGCACGTCACGGGTTCTTGATCAGGGGGCTTTGCCCCCTCGGCCTGCGGCCTCACCCCCAGGATACTTTTGGCCAGATGAAGGTGCGGATCAGCAAGTCAGGGCTTGGGTGAGGCTGTTGCGGCCCCGGAACGGTCCCAGATCTGTTGATTGCCAGCCCTTGTCATACGTGACGCTGACAATACGAGACCAGTTGCCGTCGGCCAGTATCAGCGAGGGAGTGTCCCCGCAGGAGCGCAGGCCGCCGGAGATGAAATCCTCGCCGATGCGATGGTTCGTCAGATTGGGAATTGTTGCGATCTCGGTCAGTTGGTTGTTCTCGAAACGCCAGATCCGTAGCGTTTTTGCAAGATGAGGGCGGTCGACATAGGCGATTTCGACATGGCCGTCGTTGTCCAGGTCCGCAGCGCCGACCGGTGCGAGCCAGCGGAAACGGGTGCCGATGTAGGGCGTGGCCGCGATCAGGCCGCCGCCGTTGTAGATTGCAAGCCGGGCACCCTTGTCGCGATGGCTTTCGACGACAAGGGCTTCGCGACGGCCGTCGTTGTCAACGTCGACCAGGCGCGGCCGGATGTCTTCGAAAACACGTTCTTCTGGCAGCCGTATAGTATACTGCGTCGATCCGGGTGCGTATTGCAGGACCAGCGCGCCGTATTCAATCTGATCACCCAGAACACCATGGGGGTATCGCGCCGTGGGTTCGGAGTATTCGGCCGAGCCCAGTGGTTCATATTGCCACGGTTGCTGCGATTGTGCCGTGACCGGACATACACCGAGTGCGATTGCGACGGCGACGACCGGTCTGGCTGGCATCAGATCTGTTTTTCCGGCATCTGCACGACCAGACCGTCCAGAGCATCCGTGACCTTGATCTGGCAGGTCAGTCGCGAGCGGGCCGGATCGGGTTCAAAGGCAAAGTCCAGCATGTCTTCTTCCATGTCGTCCTTGGCCGGGATTTTCTCGACCCAGTCGGGGTGAATGTAGACATGGCAGGTCGAGCAGGCGCAGGCGCCGCCGCAATCGGCCTCGATGCCGGGAATGTTGTTGTCACGGGCCCCTTCCATGACGGTCAGTCCGTTGGCGACCTCGACAGTGTGTTCGGTACCGCCATGCTCGACATAGGTGATCTTTGCCATTGCGTGCGTCTTCCTTTTGCGATGTTCGAAACCTTCCTTAGTCAAGGCATTTAGCTCTTTCCAGCCTCATTTGCGACTCGGCGTGCCGCGACTGGACTTTCTTGTCATTTGTTCTATTTTTGTTCTCATGCTTGTTGTCCCTGTTCGCCCCACAGATCAAAACAGCGATTGGCCGCGCCCGCCCGCGTGCCTGCCCGCCTGCCAACTGAACGCCCCGCCCGAAGGTGCACGCGTGACGGTGGCGGGGCTGGTGATCCTGCGGCAGAGACCGGGGACGGCCAAGGGGGTGATATTCGTCACGCTTGAGGATGAGACCGGCATCGTCAACGTGGTGGTCTGGCGCAAGATCTACGAACAATTCCGCCGCGCGGTGATCTCGGGGCGGTTGTTGAGGGTAACGGGCCGGATGCAGCGGGCGCATTCGGTGACACATGTGATCGCGGAAGAGATCGAGGATATCTCGGGGATGCTGGATGTGTTGGTGCGGGGGGAGGGATAGGTCTGCCTTACGGACAAAGTGGACGCTTGCCGGTTGCAAGACTTGCGGTCCGGCGCTCATGGATACGTGCTTTATGATCCATGTGTGAGTATAAGGATGATCCATGTGTGAGTATAAGGCGCTTTTCCGCCGCTTTGACGCCGGTTGGTCGACTCTCTGGTACCGGAAGGGTACTTGCAAGCATCTTTGCGCGTCGGCCTTTGTCAAAGCCTGGGCTTGACTGTGCACCACTCAACGTCTTCTCGAAGTCAGTCCGGATGCCCAACGTAACACAAAATGGATCGCTCAAAAAAAATGTCCGACCGGATGAGAGCCAGATCCACGATCGTTTTGTCGAACTTTCAGAGTTCACGCGATCAAAAGGATATGTACACACCGCCAAAATGATCGATGAGGCACTGAATGCTTACGCCTTCGAACGCAGGCACCTTGGGATTGCAACAACGTACCTCTCAGAATTGCAGCAGCAGAAGGGCGTTGAGTTGTCACGGTCGGAGGAAGAAACAGATCGGAAACAGCATTCAGTTCCAAACTTCCGCTCTGCGCGGTCGAAAAAACCGATTGGCGTGGATTTCAAAAAGACAGAGCGTTCAGTCGGCCCAGCTCAAACAACAGAGACAGGGCATGCGGCTTTTGTCCTGACCGCCCGGATGCGTACGGACGGCAGCAATGCTGCGCAAATGCGCAAGGGTCTCCGGAAAAACAAGCTGATGCCTTTGCCGGCGGAGCCTGAATTCCTGTTTCGCTAACGGTCTTTGGTATGGCCAAGGTAAAATCAGCGATGATCATTGAGAACCCAAAACGACTTCCGAAAACCATCACCGCTTGAATAGCACCCCTTGCGATTGCTTGTCCCGGTGATCGCCGCGCAAATCGGCATGCAGCGCGCGACCGGCCTGCACGCCGGGGCGGGCACTGACGATTTCCAGCCAGCGCGCAAAATGGGGCTTGTCCTCAAGCACTTGCTGTTGACCTTCCCACAGGCTGGCCCAGCCCCAGATTGACATGTCGGCGATGGAATAAAAATCGCCCGCGACGTACTCGTTTTCCGCCAGCCGTCGATCCAGCACGCCATACAAACGCCCAACCTCTGCCCGGTAGCGGTCCTTCGGATAGGGGTGGTCCTGCGGCGGGTCCATGTTCGGGGCGTATTTCAGGAAGTGGTGCGCCTGACCGGCCATGGGGCCGACGCCGCCCATTTGCCACATCAGCCATTCTTCGACGGCAATGCGATCACGCTCGGTTTCGCCATAGAACCGGCCCGTCTTGCGGGCCAGATACATCAGGATCGCGCCGCTTTCGAAGACCGAAACCGGGGCGCCGCCCGGGCCGTCGGGGTCGACAATTGCGGGCATGCGGTTGTTCGGCGAAATCTTCAGAAATTCGGGGTCGAACTGATCACCCTTGCCGATATTGATCAGATGGGTTGTGTAGGGCAGGCCCATCTCTTCCAGGGCAATGGAAACCTTCCAGCCATTCGGTGTCGGCCAGAAATACAGATCGATTGGGTTGGTCATGGCTCCTCCGTGTATCGGCGATCATGCGGCTTTCTGCCGGTTCGGCAAGAGGCGGTTACGAAAGCGTGACAGAACCAAGCGCAGCCTTGACGAATAGCGGCCCGAGGCGTATGGCAGCACAGAGCTACGTGGCGATTTGTTACCGGATTGCGGGCCACGCTAAACAACACCGCTAAAAGGTCAGGATGAAAGACCCCTTTCGCTTGGCCGCGTCTGGGGTTTTTTGTTTGCCTCCCGCGTCGGGGGCGGAAAGGAAAAAGATGAGCGAGACCTGGAACAAACGCACTCAAGCCGTTCATGGCGGTATTCGCCGCAGCCAGTATAACGAGGTCAGCGAAGCGATCTTTCTGACGCAGGGTTTCGTCTATGACACTGCCGAGCAGGCCGAGGCGCGATTCATCGAATCCGGCCCGGATGAGTTCATCTATGCCCGCTATGGCAACCCAACCGTGGCGATGTTCGAACAGCGCATCGCCGCTTTGGAAGGCGGTGAAGATGCGTTTGCCACCGCTTCCGGCATGGCGGCCGTGAACGGCGCGCTGACGTCGATGCTGCAGGCCGGTGACCATGTTGTTTCGGCCAAGGCGTTGTTTGGCTCCTGTCTGTATATTCTTGAAAACATCCTGACGCGGTATGGCGTTGAGGTGACGTTTGTGGACGGAACCGATCTGGCCGCGTGGGAGGCTGCGATCCGGCCTGACACCAAGGCTGTTTTCTTCGAATCCATGTCGAACCCCACGCTTGAGGTCATTGATATTGCCGCAGTGTCCCGGCTTGCTCATGCGGTCGGTGCAGTGGTTATCGTCGACAATGTGTTCTCGACCCCGGTCTTCTCGCGCGCGATCGAGCAGGGTGCCGACGTGGTTGTGTATTCAGCCACCAAACACATAGACGGGCAGGGGCGTGCTCTGGGTGGTGTGATCATCGGCACTAAGGAATTCATCCGTGGCACGGTCGAGCCGTATCTCAAGCATACAGGCGGCGCGCTGAGCCCGTTCAACGCCTGGATCATGCTGAAAGGGCTGGAAACGATGTCGTTGCGCGTAATCGCGCAGGCCGAGACGGCGCAGACAGTTGCGGAAGCGCTTGAAGGGCATCCTGCTCTGGTTCGCACGTTGTATCCGGGGCTGAAAACCCATGCACAAAACGCGCTTGTTCAGGATCAGTTGGGCGGCAAGGGCGGAACGGTTCTGTCGCTGGATATCAAAGGCGGAAAAGAAGCAGCCTTTGCATTCCTGAATGCCATGACCATTCCGGTGATCTCGAACAATCTGGGTGATGCGAAGTCGATCGCGACACACCCCGCCACAACCACGCACCAGCGCCTGAGTGAGAAGCAGCGGGATGAGTTGGGCATCACGTCGGGCCTGATCCGCCTTTCAATCGGGCTGGAAGACCCGACAGATCTTCTGGCGGACATTCAACAGGCGCTTGCGGCATCGCAAAAGTAGACAAATGCACCCTGTGGCTTGCAGTCGCCGCAGGGTGCACGTGCCTCAGGCCCGTCCGTAGAAACCCATCCGCTCGGTATCCGAAAACGTGACACCGGGATCTTCGTAATAGGAGAACACGGCTATTATCCGTGGCTTGCTTCCTGCTACGGGCGTCACCCGATGGGCGGTATTCTTGCCCTTGAACACGTTCAGGGTTCCGGGGCTCAGGGAAATAACCCGACTGTTTTTATCATTGCCGCTCAGCAGTTTTGCAACGCCGTCATAGTTCGGGTCGGTTTCACTGCGCAGGTCTTTCCGGTACTCAAAAGCGCCACCCTGATCCGGTGCCTGTAACAGCATCGTTGTGGTGAACTCTGACCGGTCAAAATGCCAGTTCAGGGCCTGACCCTCGCGATAGGACATGACGTTCACCCGGGCCAGAGGGTCGTCCATCACGTGCAGTACCGACTTGTTCATCGTTGCGGCCAGAAAATGCGCGAATTCTGGCCATTCGTACAGCCTTAGCAGGGCGGTACCCTGAATCTGATCGGCGCAAAGCGTCCGGTTGGACGTATCGAATTCCTGCAGCGCGGGGTGATCTTCGGGCAATTCCTCAATCTTCTTGAAATAGATATTGTGGCGGCGCTGATGCAGGAAGGCGTCGGTATCAAAGCGTGGTATCATTTCTGACACTGTGAACTCGGCGACCTCCGGGCGCAGCAATCCTTCGAGATTGAACAACCCTTGCTGTGCAAGCTCCTGACTACAGGTCTCGACAAGGCTTTGCCACGCTTCGCTGCCGGGCTGGTCCAGCGGGAATCGCTCCAGATCGAGTATGTCGCGCATAACGGCCTCGTTCATCAGTGGTCTTGGACGTTTTTACGGACAACCTGTGACTTCGCCACTCGCAATGCTATCCTGTTTGCGACAGGCCCCTGCGGCCGAGCAAGGGGCAAGTTGTCCAAAACGAGGCATCAAATCCTCGCCGCGTTTCGCTGAATATAGACGGTTTCACGCAGATTTATTCAATCCGGTCTGGTATCCGGTGCGTATTAGAGGGGACTGGAAATGAACAGAAACCTGCTATATTCCTGCGTCGACACAAGGAAACCCTGCGTATGAACGTATATCCCCGTGACCTGGACAATACTCCCGACCGTGACGAAGCCGAGGCGGCCTTTAACGTCTTGCGGCGATGGGCGTCATCCGCGACCGAAGCGGAAATCAGCCAGCTTGACCCGTCGATTGCACGTCTGATCCCGGGGCTTGTGCCGGTCAATTATCCGTCTCTTTCGCGGGAATACCCCGAGGATTTCAAGGTTTGTGAGGCGTACAAAGCCTCTCTGCCCGATCTGCAGAACGGTCCGTCCAGCCTGATCCGGGGTGCCAAACAGCGGATTCAGCATGTGGGAATCTCGAATTTCCGCCTGCCGATTCGCTTTCATCGCAAGAAGGGTCAGGACCTGACGCTAGAGACATCGGTGACAGGTTCGGTAAGCCTTGAGGCCGAGAAAAAGGGCATCAACATGTCCCGGATCATGCGGTCATTCTACAAATACGCCGAGAGCACGTTCAGCTTTGAGGTGATGGAAGCCGCGCTCAACGACTATATGACCGATTTGGACAGTCTGGATGCGCGCATCCAGATGCGGTTTTCATATCCGGTTATTGTGGAAAGCCTGCGTTCGGGCCTGTCCGGCTACCAGTATTATGACATCGCGCTGGAACTGGTTGATCGGGGCGGGGAACGCCTAAAGATCATGCATCTTGACTACGTCTATTCCTCGACCTGCCCATGTTCGCTGGAATTGAGCGAGCACGCCCGGTCCACGCGCGGACAACTGGCGACACCGCATTCGCAGCGGTCTGTCGCTCGCATTTCAGTTGTCGTCGATTGTGACGCGGATTGCCTGTGGTTCGAGGATCTGATCACCCTGTGCCGCCGCGCGGTTCCGACCGAGACGCAGGTCATGGTCAAGCGCGAAGATGAGCAGGCGTTTGCCGAACTGAACGCCGCCAACCCGATTTTTGTCGAGGACGCCGCTCGGTTGTTCTGTGCCGAACTGCTTGCGGACCATCACATCGGTGATTTCCGGGTAGTTGCCAGCCATCAGGAAAGCCTGCACAGCCACGACGCGGTGTCCATTCTGACAGAAGGGCCGACCTTTGCGGCGGCCAGTCTGGATCCCCGGCTGTTCACCACATTGTTCCACGTCGGTTGATCTGCCTGATTTAAGGGCAGTTTTCCGAAAATAGGGTGCGTCTTGGCGATTTATTGCCGCACCGCAGCAAAAATTCTGCACAAGCACAAATATTTGGGTAGTCTGCAAGACAATGCAGATGCAGCATGATCGCACCAGGTGGTGCGACACCTTAAAGGATGCCGGGACGTGCAACGCCTTGGATTGCAAATTCGGTCTGCCGCCCAAAGGGCCCGAACCGGGGAACCCCCTTTGCTTTGTCTCTGCCTGCATCGCTTTCAGAGGAGAATTAGTAGATGAACCCGATTTCCGGACCATTGGAACTTCAGGCTGCGGCCGTGCGTGTGGCTGGCTATGCCATGGTCAATCAGATGAAGATCATGCAAATCATGACCCGCTCTGCGATCGAGTTGCCTTTAGTACCCTTGCAGGCACTACGTGCGGCAGCGTCTGAGTCCTCTGCGGTGGAACCTGCTAAGGAAGCAGTCCGCGCAAAGCCAGCGGTAAAACCCAAGATCCGGGCAAAACGTAAAGCGCAGGTAACGCCAAAGGCACCTGTTGTCAGAGCGTCGTCTGTCACGCCCAAACCGGTGGCAAAGAAAGTGGAACCTAAAACAGCGCCGGTCGCCAACGCTGCCACGCCGAAACCGGCCAGTGCAAAACCGTCCGCTACTGTGGCCAAGGCGCCGACGCCCAAAAAGCCAGCGGTCAAGCCGGAAGCGGCAGCAAAGCCTGAAACCGTCAAAGTGGCGGCACCCAAGTCTCAGGCAGGCAAGACGGCCGAAATAGTGACAACCAAACTGCCGGACGACAAGCCAAAGCCTGTCGCGCGTCAAGCAAGCAAGGCATCCGAGGCACCAGCGGCGGCAAAACCTAAAACCGCCGCCGAACAGCCGGTGCGGCGCACCCGGGCACCTTCCAAACCGCCCGCGATGCCAGTTCAGGCACCAAAATCGGACAGTTGATCCCGACATCCGCTTGACACAGTCGTGCAGGCGCGCCAACGCTGCGCCTCATGACGGATATGCGCCCGGTTGGATATGTGATTGGCCTGTTGGTCGCCATTCTAGGGGCGACCATGCTGCTGCCGTTGCTTGCTGACCTGATCGAAGGGCGGGGCGAATGGAATGTGTTTCTGGAAAGCGCCGTCATTACCGTTATGACCGGCGTGGTCCTGGCCATGAGCTGTTCGAACGGTGTGGGCGAGGGGCTGACAATCCGCCAGACCTTTCTGCTGACAACCGGCGTGTGGGTTGCCCTGCCGGTGTTTGGCGCCATTCCGTTCATGTTCGGCGAAACCGAACTGCGTTTCGTTGACGCCTATTTCGAGGCCATGTCCGGCCTGACAACGACAGGGTCCACGGTTCTATCGGGTCTGGACGGCATGCCCACTGGATTGCTGCTGTGGCGCGGAATCCTGCAATGGTTGGGCGGGATCGGAATCATCGT
The DNA here is from genome assembly GCF_056531785.1 of Ruegeria sp. K7. Lineage (NCBI taxonomy): Bacteria > Pseudomonadati > Pseudomonadota > Alphaproteobacteria > Rhodobacterales > Roseobacteraceae > Ruegeria > Ruegeria sp. K7. The sequence goes on along the minus strand of NZ_JBQFMJ010000015.1, from coordinate 41,641 downwards.
GGTTGCGATGGTGTTCCTGCCCGAACTGCGCGTCGGGGGGATGCAGATCTTCCGCTCGGAAGGCTTTGAGACCATGGGAAAGATTCTGCCGCGCGCGCAAGAGATCGCCGGGCAGATTTCCATGATCTATGTTGTACTGACTCTGATTTGTGCCCTGGTCTATGCAGCCTTCGGGATGAGTTTTTTCGACGCCGCCGTGCATTCGATGACGACCATCGCGACCGGAGGATTTGCCAACTATGACAGCTCATTCGCCGTATTCTCGGGTCCGACGGAGTATGCCGCTGCCGTTTTCATGATTCTGGCTGCACTGCCATTCGTGCGGTATGTGCAACTGGCCAATGGCAACACCGGTTCGCTTTGGCAAGACAGCCAGATTCGCGCCTTTCTGGCGACCATTGCGGTGTTGGTCGTTGTCATGACCGTCTTTCTGACGACCGTGTTCCCGCACCATTGGGAAAGAGCCTTGCGGGAATCGCTGTTCAACATAACCTCGATCATTTCCGGCACGGGCTATGCCAGCGTCGACTACATGGGTTGGGGCAATTTTCCGATTATGCTGTTCTTTCTGATCGGTCTGATCGGTGGCTGCGCTGGTTCTACGGCCTGTTCGATCAAGGTATTCCGGTATCAGCTTTTGTTCGCGTCGATCAAAACCCAGATCAGCCGCATTCGTTCGCCACACGGCGTGTTCACACCGCAATACGACGGCCGCCCCATCAGCCGAGATGTTTTGACCTCGGTCATGAGCTTCTTCATGTTCTTCGTGCTGACGATGGGTGTCCTGTCCTGGGCGCTGGCTCTGACCGGGTTGGATTTCATTACATCCGTGTCCGGTGCTGCAACCGCACTTGCCAATGTCGGACCGGGCCTCGGCAATCAGATCGGACCGGCCGGCAATTTCGCGGGGTTGAGCGATACGGCGAAATGGCTGCTGATCACGGGTATGCTGGTCGGTCGGCTTGAACTGCTGGCGGTTTACGCGATCTTCACCGTTCAATTCTGGAGAAGTTGATGAAAAGAACCCTTGGTGCGCAAATCTCACATATGCTCAGGGATCGTGGCGTAGATGTGATCTTTGGCATTCCGGGCGTACATAATCAGGAAATGTATCGCGGTATCGAAGAAGCGGGCATCAAGCACGTGCTGGCGCGGCACGAGCAGGGGGCGGGCTTTATGGCCGACGGCTATGCTCGTGCTACCGGGAAACCGGGCGTGGCTTATGTGATTTCCGGACCAGGGTTGTGCAATATCATGACGCCGATGGGGCAGGCTTATTCCGATTCCGTCCCGATGCTGGTCCTGTCCTCCTGTCTGGATGAGGTAAATGCCCAGCGGGGCCAGTTGCATCAAATGAAGGATCAGCGCGCCGCCGCGGAAACCGTGGCGGACTGGTCCTGCCTGGCTAACACCGCCGACGCGGCCTTTGGCCTGGTCGAACGCGCGTTCGAAGAGTTTGAGCTGAAGCGCCCCCGCCCCAAACACATTCAGGTGCCGATCGCACAGCTTGAGGCTGAGGCTGACCCGGCGCCGTTCCCGAATCAGCCCGGGCTCAGAACAAAAGTGCTGCCACCTGATATCGCGCCGGTCCTGTCGATGCTGAATATCTCGCGCCGCCCCCTGTTCATTCTGGGCGGAGGGGCGCATTCAAATCTGTGGCGGCAGATATTGACGCAACTGGGGGCGGCATGCTTCACAACTTTTGCGGGGCGGGGCATGGCTGGCACCGGTTACGCTCTGGATTTCGGGGCGATGCTGACACGACCGGGCAGCGCCGATGTGATCGCGTCAGCGGATCTGATTGTCGCCGTTGGGGCGGAACTGGGGGAAGTCGATCTCTGGCGCGACAAACTTGGGCACACCTCGCAACTGATCCGCGTCGATCTGGACCCCGAGGTTCTGTCAGACCGGCATCGTGCAGCGATCAAGCTGCAGGCGGATGGTGAAAGCTTTGCGAAAACGCTTTGGGCGGTGTTGGATAAGGTGAAACCGGCAACTGGTTGGACTGCCGAAGAGGTGGCCAGCGCCCGTACCAAGTGGCGGGCCGAAATCGACGCCGAACGCCCCGGGATCGCCGCAGCGATTGATGTGATGCGTGCGGCTTTGCCTGCAGACACGATGATTTACTCGGATATGACGCAGTTTGCCTATGTCGCAAAGGAACTCTGGGACATGGCCTATCCGTATCACTGGCATCACCCGACCGGGTTCGGCACGTTGGGATATGCGTTGCCTGCGGGCATTGGCGGCGCGATTGCCCGACGCGGCAAGCCCACGGCCGTGATCGCCGGGGACTATGGGTTCCAGTACACGATGCAGGAATTGGGCGTGGCGGTCGAATTGGGTTTGTCCCTGCCAATCATTCTGTGGGACAATGGCAAGCTGAAGGAAATTGAAGACAGCATGGTGCGCAGCCAGATTGCGCCGAATGCCGTTGAGGCTCGCAATCCAGATTTCTGCAAGCTGGCCGAAGCATTTGGCGCGTTGTCGTCCCAACCCAACTCGGGGGTCGGCTTGCAATCCGCCATCCGTGCGGCGTTTGATGTGCCGGTACCCACGCTGATCCGCGTCACACCGGACATATTCTGAAGCTTCGGAAAACAGATATGGCGCCGCCTGGTCTGGCGACGCCATTAGTGGAACCTAACGGTTTCTTAGTCCCAGCAGTGAACCAGAACAGTCATTCCGGTTGCGCGGCGGTTCAACTCGTTTGGTGAAATTTCACCGACCGCCTGCCCAGGCTGACCTGCAACACCGGCTTTATCCAGGACTGTACGCAGTCGATCAACCGAGGCGGCAAGACTGACCGAGTCGGGCAGGGTGCGACCGTCAGAGGCCTTAGGCAGAAGCATCCCGACCACGTTTCCGCTGTCGTCGAACACCGGACCGCCTGCATCGCCGGGCTGTGCGACCAGTGTAAGACGTTTTATTCCATCTTCGCCATTCAGGCCCCGCACATCGGCGACTTGACCGAAAGTCAGTGTTGGTGCACCCAATGCGCCCAGATAGGAAAAGCCAGATACGGCCACTTCGGATCGGATACGAGGCTCATCTGCGCTGAATTCGGCCACGCTCATGGGGGCAAGTGCCCGGCTTGGGCGCAACACGGCCACGCCTAGATCGGCATCGTCCCACGCCACCTGAACCTCCTGATCGTCGTCCAGGGTCATGCGGGTGCAGTTATTTGCCACTTCCGAAACCGTCAGAACCGTGCCGTTGGCAGCGGCGAAGAAGCCCGAGCGGGACAAGCGTGGTTTACGCACCTGCAAGCCTGAAACCAGGTCGATCCGCTGATCCGCATCCGCCCCGGCACCGGCGTCAAGGACGGCATCCGTTGTGGCAAAGCTGGCGTTGATGGAGGCCAGTACGCGTGCACGACGCGCCTCGTCCCCTTCCGGCCAGACCAGGGTGAAGCCCTTGATCTTGCCATCCTTCAATGCGGCCTGCGTGTAGGATACAATCCCTTGCCCGCGGCCTTCCATCGTGAAGCGATCGCCCCGCAGGGTGCGCGGGCCGTTCAGCGGAACAATTTCCAACGACTGCATCACCTCGTACAAAGCGCGCAACGTCGCCTTGTCACCTTCCTGGCTGATCAACAGCACCTGTGCATTCAAATCTGCGGTCGCATTGAAATGCGCAAACGGTGCTTCGTAGCGGTCAAAGGCCACAACACCCAGCGGCAAGTCCAGTTCAATACCGGCCTGCGGGTCTGCGTAACGCTTCATGCCAACGCTGATCAGCGGTGCATTGTAGCCGTCCATCAAGGCCTTGCGCTGCTGCGTCGTCAGAACGCCGGTGGTTTCAAACCCATTGAAGCGCTGCCATTCGGCCATGGAACGGCGTGTACCCTGACCAAATGCCCCGTCGATCGTCGAGTCATAGAAACCCTCTGACTGCAATGCTGACTGCAGGTCTTTGCGTTCCTGCGCAGTCAGCAGACGTTCGCCCTGCAGAGCTTGCGATCGGGTTTCATCGGCATCTTGCGGAACCGCTGCAGCTTGCGGCTGTTCTGTTTGCGCCTGGGTTTGAACTGGCGGCGTTACCGCGCCCCGATCCAGAACGTTCGCACCAACTGGCCAGAATTGCGGCCCCAGTGCGTTCGAAAAGGCAATGAAACTGTCCGACGGGATTTGACCCTCAGCCCGGTAAACCTGCAGAACCTGATCCGCATCTGATCGTAAATAGGGTCCTATTACAATGGCATACCAGCCGCTGTTAAGGCGAAACCCATTCACGTCGGGCAGGGTATTTGCATAGATCTGCGCCCGATCCTGCGCCGCCTGCAAGGTCGGTTGTGCCTCGATCTGGACCCAGACACCCGTATCCTGTTGCGCAAAAACGGCGCGCACACCCAGTAGAAAAAGAAATGCAATTGAAGTGAATATGCGTGCCATTGTCCGCCTGTGTTTCGCAGAGTTTTTTCAGCCCGGAGAATACGCCAAATCAGCCTCGGAACGCCATGGCCAGATTACGGGGAATTTCCAGTGTGGCCGCACAGAGACATGACGAGCCCACTGGCCCGTTGACGCCCCCGGACCCCTTGCATAGGAAGGGCAAAACCGACCGGAAACGGATGCTGCGGCGTCCAGGGGAAATGTCATGACCGAACCGTCCAGCGCTCCACGTTCATTTCAGGAGATCATCCTGAGGCTTCAGACCTACTGGGCCACCAAAGGATGCGCCATTCTGCAGCCCTATGACATGGAAGTTGGAGCTGGCACGTTTCATCCTGCCACGACGCTCCGCTCGCTGGGGTCCAAACCCTGGGCTGCGGCCTATGTGCAGCCCTCGCGCCGTCCCACTGATGGTCGCTATGGCGAAAACCCGAACCGGTTGCAGCACTATTATCAGTATCAGGTGCTGATCAAACCGAGCCCGCCCGATCTGCAGGAGTTGTATCTGGGCAGCCTCGAGGCGATCGGCATCGACATGGAATTGCACGACATCCGATTTGTCGAAGATGACTGGGAAAGCCCAACTCTGGGCGCATGGGGTCTTGGCTGGGAAGTCTGGTGCGACGGGATGGAAGTCAGCCAGTTCACCTATTTCCAGCAGGTCGGCGGACATGATTGCGCGCCGGTCTCGGGTGAACTGACCTATGGGCTCGAGCGTCTGGCGATGTATGTGCTGGGCATCGATCACGTGATGGATATGCCGTTCAACGACCCGCAATCGCCCAGCCCTTTAACCTATGGCGACATCTTCAAACAGACCGAAGAGGAATACGCCCGCTGGAACTTCGATGTGGCCAATACCGAGGTATTGCTGCGTCAATTCGAAGAGGCCGAGGCAGAATGCGCCGCCATTCTGGCGCAGGAACATGACGATCCCAAGACCGGGAAGCGTATCATCATGGCGCACCCCGCTTATGACCAATGCATCAAGGCCTCGCACATCTTCAACCTGCTTGATGCCCGTGGCGTGATCTCGGTAACGGAGCGTCAGGCGTATATCGGGCGTGTGCGGGCGCTGGCCAAACAATGTGCGGATGCGTTTGTTCTGACCGGGGCCGCCGGTCACGCGGGCTGATGGGCCGGTCAGGCCAAACCGGGAAGCAATGCCTTCAGGCCATCCGCGATCATGCCGATTGCGATGGCCGACAGGATCATGCCCATGAACCGGCTCATGATCACGCGCGCGTTGTCAGACAGCCGCTTTGCCAGGGCCGTGGCGTTCCAGAACGTGATCAGAAGCAACAGCACGACCGCAAGAAAAACACATGTGTAGACAATGGCTTCGGTCGGGCTTTTGATGCGATGAGCATACAGGATCAGGGTTGTAATCGTTCCGGGACCAACGAGAATGGGAAATGCAAGCGGGTAAAAAGCGACCGCTTCAAGCGTCGCATAGGATTGCTTTTCATCCTGCGTGCCGTGGTGCGAACTGCTTTCGTTACCGTTCAGCATGTTCAGCCCGAACATCAGAACAACAAGGCCCCCGGCAACGCGCAGGTCGTCGACGCTGATTCCAAAAAGACCCAAAACCTGACTGCCGATGACGGCAAACCCTCCACCCAGGATCAGGCAATAGACAGCAGTCTTGATCGCAACTTTTCGCTGGTCGGCGACGGACAGGCTCTGTGTGACGCTCAGGAACACCGGCAGGTTGGTGACCGGGTTCATGATCGCGAAAAGCGCGCCAAAAAAGCCGATGGCAAGGGTCGTTTCCATTCAGGGTGCCTCGATCAGTTCTGCAATCTGCGCGAGGTTGTCCTATTTTCAACGATGAATGAAGGGGCAGCATGAGCGAAAAAAGAAAAAGTTCGACCGGAAAGGTCCTTGTTGTCATTCTGTTGATGTGCGCGGCCATCGCGGGCATCAGCATGTATTATTTGCAGATTTACGGGTTCTACTATGATGTCGAAGCGAAACCGGGCAAGGATGTCGTTCTGACGGAAGTCAAAACGAACCAGCCGGTTGCTATCAAATACAGCGCATTTGAGGCGATTGACGCGGATAGTTCACCGATCCGATATCGCGCTTGTTTCGAAACAGAGCTGACATTGGAAGATTTGTCCGCAGCCTTCATGCCTGCCGACGATCCCGAACCGCTAACCGCGCCCGGTTGGTTTGACTGCTATGATGCCGTGGCCGTCGCCGATGCGCTGAAAACCGGACATGCGCGGGCGTATGTCGCCATTAAAAACGTCCATTTCGGGGTCGATCGCATTGTGGCCGTGACCGATGGCGGGCAGGGCTATGTCTGGCACAGGCTGAACAATTGCGGCGAGAAGGCTTATGACGGGACAGTTGTGGGCGAAGAATGTCCGCCGCGGCCACAGGAGTAAGAGGTTCATTTTGGTTGATACGGTCCAGATCCCCGATTTCCTGACAGCGACGCTGGGATTTGCGGTTTACCTGATCGGTGCCGAGATCAACGCCCGGGTCGCAACTCTGCGTCAGTTCAACATCCCCGAACCGGTAACAGGGGGGCTGCTGGCATCGCTCGTTGTGTTGCTGCTGTATTTGGTGGCGGGTCTTGAACTGTCCTTTGGTTTGGCGGCGCGGGACTTCCTTCTGGTGCTGTTCTTTGCCGGGATCGGATTGAATGCCCGATTGTCGGATCTGATTGCAGGCGGCAAGCCTTTGTTTTTGCTTCTTGTCCTAACTCTGATCACAATTGTCGCGCAAAACGCCATTGGCGCGGCTGGGGCTGTCGTGTTCGGCTACCCTATGCAATCCGGAGTATTGTTTGGCTCTGCGGCGCTGATCGGCGGTCACGGTACTGCAATCGCATGGGCCCCGGAAGTGGGCCGGGCCACCGGTCTGGAAGGCGCGACCGAACTTGGGGTGGCCGTGGCCACGCTGGGTCTTGTTTTAGCTGCGCTTGTTGGTGGCCCCGTCGCTCGGTTTCTGATCGAAGGGCGCAAGCTTAGCCCGGATCGGCCGGAAGAAGAGCACACCGTCGGTTTGCCGGACAATCCGGATGAAGCGAGCGCCAGAATAGATCACCTGACCGTAATGCGCGTTTTGCTTCATCTGAATCTGGCCATTATTCTTGGTTATGCACTCAGCGAAGTCATCACGGCAGCCGGGCTCAAACTGCCATTGTTCGTGCCCTGCCTGATCATGGGCATCGTGATCGCCAACGTCCGATCGGCCATCGCGCCCTCAGCCCCTCCGGTTGCGCGAACGCCGTCGCTGGCGCTGATCTCCGAGTTCGCGTTGGGTGCCTTTTTGGCCATGTCACTGATGAGCCTGCAATTGTGGACCATTGCGGAGCTTGGAATTGCCATCGCCGCAATCATGACCGCGCAAACCCTCTTTGCGGTGGTATTCGTTATCTGGGTGCTGTTTCCGATTATGGGTTCGAATTACCGCGCTGCGGTGCTGGCTGCCGGCTTCGGAGGTTTTGCGCTGGGTGCCACTCCGACCGCCATCGCAAATATGACCGCCGTGACCAAGCGATATGGCCCGTCGCCTATTGCCTTTATCGTGCTGCCCCTTGTATCCGCATTCTTTGTGGATATCGCCAACGCCATCGTCATCCAGACGATCGTGAATTTCTAAGGACCGAAAATGCCCGACCTGCTGATCGAACTGTTTTCCGAGGAAATCCCCGCACGCATGCAGCGCCGTGCGGGTGAGGATCTGAAAAAGAAGGTGACAGATGGTCTGGTCGAGGCCGGTCTGACGTATGCCGGGGCCGCAGCAATGACAACTCCGCGCCGTCTGACACTGGCGGTCGAGGGGCTGCTGGCCGAAAGCCCCACTATCCGGGAAGAGCGTAAAGGCCCGAAGGTCGGCGCGCCGGACAAAGCCATCGAAGGGTTTTTGCGCGGCGCGGGCCTGACCCGCGATCAGTTGGAAGAACGAGAAACGCCCAAAGGGGCGGTTTATTTCGCAACCATCGAAAAGCCTGGTCGGGCGGCTGCCGATATCGTGTCCGAGGTGCTTGACGCCACGATCCGCAATTTCCCTTGGCCCAAATCAATGCGCTGGGGCAGTGGCCCGATGCGCTGGGTACGCCCTTTGCATTCGATCCTGTGCATCCTGACCGACGAGGCCGGTGCGCAGGTGGTTCCGCTTGAGGTCGAGGGGATCACCGCCGGTGACAGAACCGCCGGTCATCGCTTCATGGCGCCGGATCGTTTCTCGGTTTCGTCTTTCGAGGACTATTCGGCCAAGTTGAAGCGAGCCTTTGTTGTATTGTCTCCCGAGGTGCGCGCCGAACATATCTGGAATGACGCCCAGAACCTTGCTTTCGCTGCCGGTCTTGAAGTGGTCGAGGATAACGGGCTGCTGGCCGAGGTCGCCGGGCTGGTCGAATGGCCGGTCGTTCTGATGGGCAAGATTGACAGTAAATTCCTGGATTTGCCACCCGAGGTTCTGCAAACCTCGATGAAGGAACACCAGAAGTTCTTTTCGGTCCGCAATCCCAAAACGGGTCGGATCGAACAGTTCATTACCGTTGCAAACCGTGAAACCGCTGACAACGGGGCAACCATTCTTGCCGGGAACCAGAAGGTTCTGTCGGCGCGTCTGGCAGACGCCAAGTTTTTCTGGGAGAACGACCTGCGCGTTGCCAAGTCGGACATCGCCCAGTGGACCCGTGCGCTGGAGAATGTGACCTTCCACAACAAACTGGGCACGCAGGCCGAACGGATCGACCGCATCGCAGCGCTGGCCCGCGAACTGGCCCCGGTGGCGGGGGCGGATGCGGATCAGGCCGAGAAAGCCGCGCGTCTGGCCAAGGCCGATCTGAATTCCGAGATGGTCTATGAATTCCCCGAACTTCAGGGGCTTATGGGCCGCTACTACGTCGCGGCCGCAGGCGAAGACGCGACCGTGGCCGCCGTGGCACAGGAGCATTACTCGCCGCTGGGTCCGTCGGATGACGTGCCGACCGCGCCGCTGTCGGTGACCGTAGCGCTTGCCGACAAGCTGGACACACTGACCGGGTTCTGGGCGATTGATGAAAAGCCGACCGGATCGAAAGACCCATTTGCCCTTCGCCGCGCGGCGTTGGGCGTTATTCGGCTGGTGCTGGATAACAATCTGCGTGTTCGGATGGACCGTTTCTTCGACAGCCAATTGGTTCGAGCGGAAAGTGCTATCAACGACGCGCTGCCGGAAGCGAATACACGCGTTCTATTGGAAAAAATCGCCGAGCACGGCGTATTTGGTGCGGCCTTTCAGACAGTCAAAGAAGGGCTTGAAGGATCACCAGCGGCGGCGTTTCTTGAGCTGGAGAAAAAGGTTCCAGACGCATCTGACGACCTCCTCTCCTTCTTCCATGACCGCCTCAAAGTCTTCCTGCGTGACGAGGGTATCCGCCACGACATCATCGACGCCTGTATCGCGATGGACGGCAATGACGACCTCAACCTGCTGGTCAAACGCGCCCGCGCGCTGAATGCGGTGATTGCGACCGAGGATGGAGAGAACCTAGTGCAGGGGTTCAAACGCGCCAACAACATCCTGACACAGGCCGAGGAGAAGGATGGCGTCGAATACTCCTATGGCGCCGACATAAAATTTGCGGAGACCGACAGCGAAAGGGCGCTGTTTGCTGCCCTGGATCAGGCGCAGGCCGAAATCGAACCTGCGCTGAAGGCCGAGGACTTTCCAAAGGCGATGGCTACCATGGCCGCGTTGCGCGGCCCGGTCGATGCGTTCTTTGACGAGGTTCAGGTGAATACCGACAATGATATTCTCCGCCGCAACCGTCTGAACCTGCTCAGCCAGATCCGCCGGGTTTGTCTGGGTGTCGCCGACCTGAGCAAGATCGAAGGCTGACCCAGAACTCACTTGCGCCAACAGTGTTTGCGCTTATGCTGCGGTGAAATCAAAAGGTGCCGCAGTGCAGAATAACCCGCATACAACGCTGATCACATCCGACGCGCCCGTCGCCGCCCATACCCATGGCGGCCGGGCGAAATGCCTGCAACGTCTGGTCCGGCTTGACCTGCCGGTCCCGCGCACGGTCGCCTTGTCATTCGATGCGGTCCACCGGATCGCCGAAGGTCATATCCCCGACATCGCCGCCATTCTAGAACAGTTCGAACCGACTGCATTGCTGTGTGTGCGTCCCAGCTCCGAGGACCCCGACTGGGGCGGGCCGGGCGCGGTTCTGAACATCGGCATGAACGACGCCCGCTATGTTGACCTGTCCGACAAGATGGGAGCTGAAGCAGCGGCCGCACTGTATCTGCGTTTTGTCCAGAGTTATGCCATCCATGTCGCCCGACTGGACCCTGACCTGTTTGATGATATCGATCTCACCGGCCGCGAGGGGTTGCGCCAGTCCTTGCGCGCTTACGAAGATGAAGCCGAAGAGGCCTTTCCGCAGGATCGGGGCGAGCAACTGATCGGTGTTCTGCGTTCGATGGCCCGAGCCTGGGATGGCACTTCCGCGCGTTTGCTGCGTCAGGCAAAGGGCGCGCCGGCCGATGCCGGCCTTGGCCTTGTCATTCAGGAAATGATACCGGGCGTCGGGCAGGGGGAATGCGGTTCCGGAGTTCTGCAGCTTGTGGATTCCACGACCGGGCTGCCGCAGATCACGGGCCGTTACCTGAGTCAAAGCCAGGGTCGGGACGCTTTGGGTGAAGATGTGGCGGCGCTGTATCTCGAAAAAGACCCGCGCGGCCTGTCACTGGAGGAACTGGCGCCCGAGGCCTTTGACAACCTGAAATCTCATGCCGCGCTGATGCGCGAAAAGCTGCGTGAGGAAATGCAGGTCGAATTCGTTATCGAAAACGGACACGTGCATATTCTGGACGGGGTACGCGTTCAGCGCAGTGCCCGCGCCGCGATGCGGATAGCCGTGCGTCTGGCCGAAGACGGTATTGTGCCGCCGCAGGACGCGGTGATGCGCGTTGATCCGCACTCATTGAACGAGCTGCTGCACCGGCAGGTACACCCCAAGGCAGAGCGGGACATCCTGACCACCGGGATCGCCGCCAGCCCGGGTGCGGCAACAGGCAAGATTGTTTTTACGTCCGCCGAGGCACAGGCCAGTGCCGCGCGTGGCGAGCCCTGCATTTTGGTGCGGCGCGAAACTGCGCCTGAGGATGTGCGCGGTATGCACGCCGCAGTGGCCGTGCTGACGGAAAAGGGCGGCATGACCAGCCACGCAGCGGTGATCGGGCGTGGTCTGGGCCTGCCGTGTATCGTTGGCGCTTCGGAGATGCGGTTCCAGACAAAAAAGAAGCTGCTGACCGCTCCGGACGGGCGTGTTTTCCAAACTGGTGACGAACTGACAATTGATGGCAGTTCGGGTCAAGTTCTGGCCGGTCGGCCCGCGATGCTTGAGGCTGCTCTGGACGATTGTTTCCAGACACTGATGGGTTGGGCCGACGCCGAGCGCGATATAGCGATCCGCGCCAACGCAGACACGCCGGCGGACGCACAGACCGCGCGGAATTTCCAGGCGCAGGGCATCGGTTTGTGTCGGACCGAGCATATGTTCTTCGATCCCGGCCGGCTTATTGTCATGCGCGAGATGATATTTGCGCAGACCTCGTCGGGTCGTGCGGCTGTGCTGGAACGTTTGCTGCCGATGCAACGCGAAGATTTCGTACAGCTTTTCCGGATCATGGAAGGGCAACCTGTCTGCATCCGCCTGTTCGACCCGCCATTGCACGAGTTCCTTCCAACCACTCGTACAGGGCAACGTGAACTGGCCGAAGCACTTGATCTGCCGGTGTCGGATGTCGAGCGGCAGGTCAATGCGATGACTGAATACAACCCGATGCTGGGCCTGCGTGGCGTGCGTCTGGGGGTTACGGTGCCTGAAATCTATGACATGCAGGCGCGGGCCATCTTCGAGGCCACGATCGAAGCCAGTATGGATGGTGCGGCCGTCGTGCCCGAAGTCATGATTCCGCTGGTTTCCGCCCGGCGCGAGGTCGAGCTGGTGAAGTCCCGTATCGACTCCGTGGCTGCGGCTGTCGCCTCGGAAAAGGGGCAGGAATTCGAATACAGACTGGGCGTCATGGTGGAAACACCGCGTGCGTGCCTGCGTGCGGATGAGATCGCGCCACAGACCTCGTTCCTCAGCTTCGGAACAAACGACCTGACCCAGATGACCTATGGGCTGTCACGCGACGACGCGGGAAGGTTCATGTCCGCCTATGTGCGCCAGGGCGTGTTTGTCGAAGATCCGTTTCATGTACTGGACCGCGACGGCGTCGGCGAGCTGCTGAAACTCGGGGCTGAACGCGGGCGTGCCGCGCAGCCGGATGTCACGCTTTCGGTCTGCGGCGAACATGGCGGAAACCCCGAATCAATCTCGATTTGCCGCGATCTGGGTTTTGACTATGTGTCCTGTTCGCCCTTCCGGGTGCCTGTCGCTCGGCTGGCTGCCGCTCAACTGGCGATTTCGTCCAGACTTGGGGGTTGACAAGGGTCGCAAGCCCTAGGAATAGTGGTTTTGGAAGGACCTGTGGTCGAAAAAACTCGACCCCGCAGGCAATTTTCCTCTTGCATTTTTTTCAGATGTAGACCTTTCGTCCTCAGTGCGTTAAGAGCCTCATCGCGCCCGCCGGGGGAGGGTATGGCGCGAGAAGTGCCTGTGCGAGGTTATCTGATGCTACGTTACATAATGGCTGTTGCCACTGTGGCAGCAACCGTGCTGCCGACTGTATCCTTCGCCGAGAAGGAAGAGACTCATTCCGCCAAGGCTGAGCTGGTGACTCGGAGTGAACTGCCGGGTCAGGTTTTTCGTGATTACCTGAAGCTATTTACGCCCCGAAAAGAAGCCAAACCGCTGGACGTATCCTATTCCAAGGAATGGTTGGACCAGCAGCCCAAGGCAACCGGCGATGAGCATTGGAAGTGTCTGGCCGAAGCGCTGTACTTCGAGGCACGCGGCGAAAGCGTCCGTGGTCAGTTTGCGGTGGCCGAGGTTATCTTGAACCGGGTTGAAAGCAGCCGCTTTCCGGATGATCTGTGCGGTGTCATCCAGCAGGGAACGGGCAAGAAGTACCAGTGTCAGTTCACCTACACCTGCGATGGCCGCAAAGAGGTCATTCACGAAAAGAAAGCCTATGAGCGTGTCGCTAAAGTTGCCCGCACGTCCATTGATGGGATTGCAGATCAACTGACCGAAGGGGCAACGCATTATCACACCAAAGCCGTACGCCCGTCTTGGTCGCGGGTGTACAAGGAAACCGCCCGGATCGGTGTGCACATCTTCTATCGTCACAATTACCGTACCGCGAGCAACTGACCTGCTTCCGATTGGTGACTAAGCACCGCGAATGCTGAACCGGCATTCGCACGCTCGGGTTTCGCAAGTTCTCGCCGGTGCAAATGGCCCAAGTGGCGTTTTAGGCGGTTGGAATGGCGTTTGTATGAATGTTATAGGCCTGCGCACCGCCTATGATAGGCAACCTGCACTGCCCGAGCCCGAAAAGGCCATACCCATGAGTTCTGAAATCCGCCTTGCCTTTGCGCACCCGTCCGAACGCTCGGAAGCGACAGCGTCCCGGGGTCCTCTGGACCGTATTTCACTGCGCGATCACATCGTCGAAGTGGAAATCGGCGCATTTCAGGCCGAGCGGGGAACAACGCAGCGCATCTGTTTCAACATCGTGGTCGAAGTGCGCCCGATCAGCGATCCGATTGATGATGATGTCGACCGGATTCTGTCCTACGACCGCGTCACAGAAGCCATTGCATTTGAACTGGCTGCTGAGCGGTTGAACCTTCTGGAAACTTTGGCGGACCGGATCGCCGAGCGTATCTTGCTTGAACCTCAGGCTGTAAGGGCTTTTGTCAGAATAGAAAAGCTGGACCGGGGTCCAGGTGCTTTGGGCGTCGAGATCGTTCGCGGCAAGGACACGGTCCATCATGACCTGATTGAAGAAGAGCGGCCGCATCCACGTCTGGTTTATTTGTCGAACGAGGCGATGCAGTCGAAAAATCTGACCGGTTGGATCGATCAGCTTGAAAGCCGTCAGCGCCCTCTGATCCTGTGTGTCGGGGCATCGGACCTGACTGTTCCGAAAACCGGTCATGCAATGACACAACGTCGGATCGACCTGCTGGCCATTGAACAAAATGCATGGGTATTGGCGGCGCGCGATCACCGGTGCGTGGTGGTTTCAACGCGGACAGAGCTGGATTGGGCCATGAAGAACGGCCAGATTTGTGTCTGGGCGCCGTCCAAGATCGTTCTGGATGCGGTGGATGGCCCGTCAGCGGCGCCGTCCGATTCGGTTGCGTTGGCAGCGTGGTTCGCGGCAACATTCGAAGCCAGCGAGATGTTGGTCATAGGCGGCGATCTTCCAGAGGCTCCCAAAACTCCCCTGCGGGCGGTGCCGGTGGATCAGGCCAAACTGTGACCGCGTATTTTCGTCCTCTTGTACAGCACGGACTGACGCGCCCGACCCATGCGGTGTCGTTGGCTGGGCAGGATTTGTGGTTCACCCATGCGGAAAAACTGACACGCGACGGCGACCCGGTTCTGGTCGCCGTGAACGACATCCCGGAAGAAGTGATCAGCCGCCTGACCCGCAAAAGGGCGGCAGTTGCAGGTCTGGACATGACGGTCCCGCAGATCATGGGCATTTTGAACGCAACGCCCGACAGCTTCTCGGACGGAGGTCTGCACAATTCGGTCGAAGCCGCTGTGACCGCAGCTAAATCCATGGTCACGCATGGCGCCAGCATTCTGGACATTGGTGGGGAATCCACCCGTCCGGGCGCCGAATATGTTCCGGAAGCTGAAGAGATCGAGCGGACGCGCCCGCTGATTTCCGCGATCTGCGCGGAAACGGATGCTTTGGTTTCAATCGATACACGCAAGGCCAGCGTCGCCGAAGCCGCCTGGGCAGCCGGGGCAGGGCTGATCAACGACGTGTCAGGGTTTACCTTTGATCCGGATCTGGCCCCGTTTTGTGCCCGGGTCGCTGCCCCGGTCTGCCTCATGCACATGCAGGGTGATCCCGCGACGATGCAGGATGACCCGCAATATGATGACGTCCTGCTGGATGTATACGATTTCCTCAATGGACAGATCGAACATCTTGAGGGCCTTGGCCTGAACCGGGACCAGATCATTGCCGATCCGGGCATTGGGTTCGGCAAAACCGAGGCTCATAACTTGACCCTGTTGCGGAACCTCAGCCTGTTTCACGGGTTGGGTTGCCCGATCCTGTTGGGCGTGTCGCGCAAGGGATTCATCGGTCAGATCGGCAAGGAACCGCGCAAGGATGCGCGTGCGCCAGGATCAATTGCTGTTGCGTTGGCCGGATTGTCGCAAGGTGTGCAGATCATTCGGGTCCATGATGTGGCCGAGACGGCTCAGGCCTTGCGCTTGTGGACTGCCGTCCGGTAATCCGGTCCCAAGGCTGGAATTTTGGAGAAAACACCGATGCGCAAATTGTTCGGAACCGACGGGGTGCGGGGCACTGCCAACACGCATCCGATGACGGCGGAAATGGCTTTGCGCATTGGTGCGGCAGTCGGGCGATATTTCCGGCGCGACGCCTCCGGCGTGCACCGCGTGGTCATCGGCAAGGATACGCGCCTTTCGGGCTATATGCTGGAAAACGCGCTGACAGCAGGTTTGACTTCGACCGGTATGAACGTGTTGCTGCTGGGCCCGGTGCCAACGCCTGCGGTGGGTCTGATGACCCGGTCGATGCGCGCTGATCTGGGTGTGATGATTTCTGCCAGCCACAACCCGGCTGAAGACAATGGGATCAAGTTTTTTGGCCCCGACGGCTTCAAGCTGTCGGATCAGGCAGAAATGGATATCGAAGACCTGATTGAACAAGGCGTCCACCCCGCCAAGGCCCAGAATATTGGCAGGGCGCGTCGCGTGGATGATGCGCGGTTCCGCTATGGCGAGCGTGTGAAATCCTCGTTGCCACGTGAATTGCGGCTCGATGGTCTGAAAGTTGTGATCGACTGCGCCAATGGCGCTGCGCACCGCACCGCCCCGGAGGTTCTGTGGGAGTTGGGTGCCGAGGTCATTCCGATTGGCATCGCGCCCAACGGCAAGAACATCAACCTCAACTGCGGGTCGACCAAACCGCAAATGGCGGCGGAAACCGTGGTTGCCCACGGTGCCGATGTAGGGATTTGCCTGGACGGTGACGCTGACCGGGTCGTGATTGTCGATGAACAGGGGCAGGTTGCCGATGGCGATCAGTTGATGGCGCTGCTCGCCAGCAGCTGGGCCCGTGCTGATCGGCTGACCGGCGGGGCGTTGGTGGCAACGGTCATGTCCAACCTCGGGCTCGAGCGGCACCTGGCTGCGCGGGGGCTGCGACTAGAACGCACTGCGGTAGGCGACCGCTATGTTGTCGAACGCATGCGCGAAGGCGGGTTCAATCTGGGCGGCGAGCAGTCGGGTCATATCGTGATGACAGACTACGCAACCACCGGGGACGGGCTGATGGCAGGGCTGCATTTCCTGGCGGAAATGGTTCGGGCTGGCCGCAGCGCCTCTGAGATCTCGCAGCAGTTTGAGAAAGTTCCGCAATTGCTGAAAAACGTCCGCTACGAAGTTGGCCAACATCCCCTGGAAGCTCAGAACGTCAAGACGGCGATTGCCGATGCCGAAGCGCGATTGAACGGACAAGGGCGTTTGTTGATTCGCATGTCCGGGACTGAGCCGCTGATCCGTGTCATGGCCGAATGCGAAGATGATACCCTGTTGAATCAAGTCGTTGACGGCATCGTCTCCGAGGTCGAGGCGGCGGCTGGCTAGCGTCTGAAAAGCAGTTTCTGCAGGCTGAACCATTGGCTGATGGCCAGCCCCGTCAGGATCATTGCCAGCGCCAGATAGAACCGGAAAGGCAGCGCCTCGGACAGGATCCAGGCGCCAAACACCATTGACCAGATTGGAACCTGATAGTTCACCAGGGTCAGGAAAACGGATCCGGCGCTGCGAATGATGGAAACCCGCAGGAGCGTTGCAAAGGCAGTGGGGAACAGGCCCAGCACGATGATGGCAAGACCGGGCCGGGTGCCTTCCCAACGGGGAATACCTTCGTAAACCAACATGATCGGCAGCAACAGCACAGCACCGACCACAAGCGTCAAGGCGGCCAGGACAACCGGATCAACGGGCGGGCAGCGGCGGGTGAAGATCGAGGCCAGGGCGTAGGACAATGCTGCACCGACGCAGGCCAGTTGAGCCATGGGTTCAGCCCCCGACCCCAATTGTGCAAGACCTGGCCCGATCAGTATCAGCGCACCGGTGAACCCAAGGGTTACGCCGAACAGTCTGCGCATATTCATCGGTTCGTCGGAAAAGAAATGGGCAAGCGGCAAAACCATTAACGGGATTGCGGCCATGGAAAGCCCGGCAAAGGCTGACGGAACAAATTGCTGTCCCCAGCTTAACAGGACAAAGGGCAGGGCCGTCGACAGGATGCCGATGATTATGATCGACCACCAGAGTGCCGGGTTTCCAGTGGGAATTTTTCGGCCCGTCGCCGCCATCATCAACAGCAAAGTCAGTGCACCCAGTGTCGTTCGGGCAGTTGCCACGGTGATCGGGCCGTAACCTTCCAGGGCCATGGCAACGACCATGAAAGTGCCGCCCCAGATCAGGCCAAGCGTTACAACGCCGCTCCAGTCGCGTGAATTGGGGCTCTCTACCATGGCTTCCCCTTATCTTGCGCATCCGGGGATGTCACGCCGCCATATTTGACAATCAGTAAGTTTTCACTTACGGTAAGTGATGGCTAACCAATATGTATTCTCTGCTTTAAGTGATCCCACCCGGCGACAATTGTTCGAAGCGATTGCAATCAAGCCGCAGGCAGTTGGGGAATTGGCTGAAAACACGCCTGTCAGTCGTCCTGCCGTGTCCCAGCATCTTCGGGTTCTAACCGATGCGGGCCTCGTGGTGTGCCGTGCCGAAGGGACCCGGCGGATATATGCTGCCCGCCCCGAGGGGCTTGCCGAGTTGCGGGATTGGCTGGATCGGTATTGGTCCGAAGTGTTGGAAGGTTATGCGGCCGAATTTAATGAGAAGGGACAGAACCATGACTGATCCCATCGTCAAAACGGTGATTGTAAAAGCGACGCGTGAACAGGCATTTGATGTTTTTGTGAACCGGATTGCAAAATGGTGGCCGCTGCATGGCCATGCCGTGTCCGCCGCACACGGTAAACCGGCACTTGCTGTCTCGATCGAGCCGTTTGTAGGTGGCGCGATTTACGAAACCATGTTTGACGGCACACGTTCGGACTGGGGAGAGGTTCTGTTGTTTGCGCCCGGGCAAAAGGTGGCGTTTACCTGGCATCCCGGAACAGACGAAAAGCGTTCCACCCTGGTGACAGTCGAATTCGAAGACCACGGGCCGGGGCAAACAAAGGTAGTCCTTACCCATTCCGGCTGGCAGGCCTGGGCAACCGAAGCACCGGACAAACGCGGCAGTTACGACGGTGGCTGGGATTACGTTCTGGGCGAGTGCTATCGAAATGCGGTTGCAAACTGAAAAGGGCGGCCACCGGGGCCGCCCTTGTGCTGACAGAAGTCAGGCTCAGTTCTTTTCCTGATCGACCAGTTTGCCGGCCGAGATCCAGGGCATCATGTCGCGCAGTTTCTTACCGACCTGCTCGATCTGATGTTCATCGTTGTGACGGCGGGCCGCTTTGATGGTCGGTTGGCCAACAGCGTTTTCCAGCATGAAATCACGCACGAACTTACCGGTCTGGATATCCGACAGAGTCTCTTTCATCGCCTTCTTGGTCTGCTCATAGGGCAGGATCCGCGGGCCGGTGACATATTGGCCGTACTCGGCGGTGTTCGAGATCGAGTAATCCATGTTCGCGATGCCGCCTTCATAGATCAGGTCAACGATCAGCTTGGTTTCGTGCAGACACTCGAAATAAGCCATTTCCGGTGCATAACCTGCCTCGACCAGAGTCTCAAAGCCGCAGCGGATCAGTTCGACGATGCCGCCGCACAGAACGGCCTGCTCGCCGAACAGGTCGGTTTCGCACTCTTCGCGGAAGTTGGTCTCGATGATGCCCGAGCGGCCGCCACCGATGGCCGAGCAATAGGACAGACCGATTTCCAGCGCCTTGCCGGTGGCGTCGTTGTTCACGGCGACCAGACAGGGCACGCCGCCGCCTTTGACATATTCGCCACGCACGGTGTGTCCGGGGCCCTTGGGGGCCATCATGATGACGTCGACGCCTTCTTTCGGCTCAATCAGGCCAAAGTGAACGTTCAGACCATGGGCAAAGGCAATGGCCGCGCCGGGCTTGATATTGTCATGCACATATTTCTTGTAGGTTTCGGCCTGCAGCTCGTCGGGCATGGTGAACATGATGACGTCGCACCATGCGGCGGCTTCGGCAATGCCCATCACCTGCAGACCTTCGGCTTCGGCTTTCTTGGCCGAGGGCGAGCCTTCGCGCAGGGCGATGACCAGGTTCTTGGCACCCGAGTCGCGCAGGTTCAGCGCGTGTGCGTGTCCCTGGCTGCCATAGCCCAGGATAGCCACTTTCTTGTCTTTGATCAGGTTGATGTCGCAATCGCGATCGTAATAGACGCGCATTTTGCCGGTCCTTTCAGTTTCGATTGCGGTGGTTCTATCTGCCCGTCGGCGCAATGGCGATAGCATTGGGGTTGAGTATTTGAGAAAAAGATGAAGAATAATTCGCAAAACATCTATCTTGTGAAAATTTCATGCTTGACGATACTGACCGTCGCATCCTGCGTCATTTCCAGGCCGATCCGAGCCTGACCACAGCCG
Organism: Ruegeria sp. K7; assembly: GCF_056531785.1. Taxonomy (NCBI): domain Bacteria; kingdom Pseudomonadati; phylum Pseudomonadota; class Alphaproteobacteria; order Rhodobacterales; family Roseobacteraceae; genus Ruegeria; species Ruegeria sp. K7. The sequence continues at coordinate 21,471 of NZ_JBQFMJ010000015.1, read as the reverse complement.
AACTCGCCGAGCGGTGCAGGATCAGTGCAGGGGTGTGCTGGCGGCGGATTGAAAAGATGCAGGCCGCAGGGATCATCCAGGGGCAGGAGGCCGTGATCGACTGGGTCGCGCTTGGGTATGCGGTTGAGGTTTCGCTGAGGATCACGCTGGACAAGACCCAGCCACGTGCCTTTGACGAGTTCACCGCCGCAGCACGCAAAGTGGCCGAAGTGATCGAGATTCAGACCTTTCTCGGGCGGGTTGACGTGCGCCTTTCCGTTTTGGCGCGGGATATGTCCCACTACCAGCAGGTGTATCGTGACCGCATTCTGACACTGCCGCACATCGCTGACATCGAAGCGCTGATGCATATTGCCCGGGTGAAACGGGACGAGGTGTTGCCGGTATGACGGAACTAGACGAAACCGACCGCAAGATATTGCGTGCGTTGGCGCAGGATGCGGCGCAAAGCGGGGGCGCGCTGGGTCGACGGTTTGGCCTTTCGCAACCGGCAACCTGGCGGCGTATCCGCAGGCTGGAGGAGGAAGGCATCATCAAGGGGCGCCGGCTACGGTTGAACGCCGAGGCCTTGGGGTTTGGGGTGACGGTGTTTCTGGGTGTGAAACTGGCGCGCAAGGGGCAGGTCAGCCTTGAGGATTTCGAACGTGCCGTAAGCGCCATTCCCGAGGTTCAGACGGTCGAGCATGTGCTGGGTCTTTATGACTACCGACTTCGGGTCGTTGCGCGGGATCTGTCGGACTTTGAACGCGTCCTGCGGCGGCGCATCATGACATTGCCTGGGGCCGGTGACGTCGAGGCCAACGTGCTGCTGAGTGAAGAGCGTCTTCCGGGACCAATCGGATAGGTCAGTATTTTGAGCGGATGCAGAAACCCGGGTGATGCGTCATGCGGGCAAACGCCATCGGCTCTCCATCTTTCCAGGTCGTGCGCTCAAGCTGAATCATTGAGGTACCGGTCGTGGTCCCCATGAATTCGGCCAGTCGCCCGTCAGCGGAAACGGCACAGAACGCGATTTCGGCTTCGGTAAAGGGTGCGGTCTTCAGTAACCATTCATGCGGCCCGTTTTGGTTCAGATCGGCGTGTTCGACATCCGGAACGGCCTCGATATTGATCCAGCGTTCTTCGAGCTGGAAGGGGCGGTTGTCCGCGTAGTGCATGCAGATGATATGAAGGACACGCGCTTCCGGCGAAACACTCAGTTGCGATGCCAGCCAGCCAGGGCTGGGCACGACGCTTCGTTCGACCAGAGCATACCGATAGGTGGCATTCTGGTTTTCCACTGTCTGGCGCGCTAGCGAAATTTCCAGCTTGGCATGTTTGCTGGGTTCTTTTTTGACCCGTGTCCCGCTTTTCCGCTTTCTTTCGACATAGCCTTGTTCGGCCAGTTCCCGAAGGGCCCGGTTTACGGTCGCGCGGGCGCAATTGAACTCTTCGGCCAGCTGCGTCTCGGTCGGCAGCAAAGATCCCTGCGGCCAGATACGGGCTTCGATCCTTCTTTTGACTTCGTCGCGAACTACCTGAAAACTTATCCGTTTTTGCCCTGTCACCTGCGAAATTACCTTTCTTGTACAAAGTGTATGTATCTGGTCAGAAACACGTCAAAGTGTAAAGTAGGGGTGACCCTAATTGGCGTCATTTGTGCCTTGATCGGGCCGTGCGAGACGCAAAAAACAATCTGAAGAGAAAGGTTCCGTTGCGTCAACATGTGACGTGCGTAAGGTGCTTTACGAAATTCGCCAAAAGGTTCAGAACTTCAGGAACCTCTCAGGAAAGGAACAATCATGCCCGCGTTGCTGGACAGTGTTGACCCAAACGGTCTCGAAGAATTCTCGGTGGTATTTACGGACCGATCCCTAAACCACATGTCGGCATCCTTTCAGCAGGTGATGCGCGATATCTCGGATATGTTGAAACAGGTCTATAACGCTGACGGTGTCGCGGTGATCCCTGGGGGCGGAACCTATGCTATGGAGGCCGTTGCCCGCCAGTTTGCACAGAACGCCAATGTTCTGGTGGTTCGCAATGGTTGGTTTTCGTACCGCTGGAGCCAGATCATCGAAACCGGTGGATTGACGGCCTCGGCCACTGTGATGAAAGCGCGCCAGACCGGAAATACCAGCCCGTCGCCCTTTGCACCGGCCCCGATTGACGAGGTCGTGACGACCATTCGTGAACAACGTCCGAATGTCGTGTTCGCGCCGCATGTGGAAACCGCTGCAGGTGTGATTCTGCCTGACGACTATGTGGCGGCCATGGCTGCAGCCGCGCACGAAGTCGGCGCGCTGATGGTATTGGACTGCATCGCTTCGGGGTGCGCCTGGATCGACATGAAGGCAACCGGTGTTGATGTTCTGATTTCCGCGCCACAGAAGGGATGGAGCGCGTCGCCATGCGCCGGTTTGGTCATGTTGTCCGAACAGGCCGAAGCGCGACTTGAGCAAACGACGTCGGACAGTTTTGCTATCGATCTGAAAAAGTGGCGCCAGATAATGCAGGCTTACGAAAATGGCGGTCACGCCTATCACGCCACGATGCCAACGGATGCGCTTCGTGCGTTTCGTGAAACAATGATTGAAACCCGTGATTATGGTTTCGAAAAGCTGCGTGATGCGCAATGGGCGCTGGGGAATGGTGTGCGGGCGATTCTGAAGGACAAGGGAATTGTCTCGGTGGCCGCCGACGGATTTGGCGCGCCCGGTGTTGTCGTCAGTTATACATCGGATCCCGATGTTCAGAACGGCAAGAAATTCGCAGCGCTGGGTATGCAGATCGCGGCGGGCGTGCCGCTGCAATGCGACGAACCTGAAGGGTTCAGCACGTTCCGCCTTGGTCTGTTTGGGCTGGACAAGCTGTATGACGTGGACGGTACCATCCAACGTCTGAAACGGGTTCTGGATCAGGTGATTTAAGCCGGAGACCGGGCCTCAGCGCATGCCGAGGCCCATCTGCATAAGCGTTTTGCGCACCGGCGCCAGTGAATAAAGGGCATTCAGGCTCATTGCGCGGGCGTCACGCAATGGGCGCGCTTCGATCATGGAGGCGCGGTTCAGCAGGTCGATTCCTTTGACACGCAATTCGATCTCGGTGTGGCGCGCTTTGTGGTAGGCCGCCAGCATCTGGGCATCACCCAGCCCGTCCGGTCGCGCCTGCGCCAGATCCAGCAGGCACCGCAGATCCCCCAGCGACATGTTCAGACCTTGCGCCCCGATCGGCGGAACCACATGTGCGGCCTCGGCCATCAGGGCGAGTCTTTCACCGGACAGATGCTCGGCCGATTGACTGATGATCGGCCAGATCGTGCGACGCGACGCTAACTTGAGCGGTCCGAAGAGTTCGCAGGATCGACGGGTCATGGCTGCCTCGAAATCCGGGGCGTCGAGCTTCATGAGCTCGACCGCACGAGGACCACGTTCCATCCAGACAATCGCAGAGGACGGCTGACCCTGCCAGTCGGGCAATGGAACCAAAGTGAATGGCCCGCCGGACCGGTGGATTTCGGTTGATACGTTTTCGTGCGGGATTGGGTGCGTGACCGCAAAAGCCAGCGCTTTCTGACCATAGCGTGTTGTCCGGACGCCGATACCAGCAGCTTCGCGCATGGGTGAATTGCGCCCGTCTGCCGCGATCACAAGTCGGCAGCGAACCCGGGCGCCGTCACTAAGCCCGACGCGGGCTTCGGCGGTGCGGGTAAACAGACTGGTGGTGCCGGTTCCGGGCCTGAAATCCACATTGGGCAACTCGGCCAGCCGCGCCACCATTTCCCGGCGCAGCAGCCAGTTGGGAAGGTTCCAGCCGAAAGGCTGGTCGGAAATGTCCGAGGCATCAAAGTCGCGAACGACACGCGGTTCAGGCACGTCACCGCCGGCATCCACGATGCGCATGATCTGCAAAGGGGCGGCGTGCGCATCCAGACGTTGCCACAGCCCGCATTGTTCCAGCAAAACCCGGGCGGGTTGCAGAAACGCCGTTGTTCGAAGATCTGACCCTTCAATGTCGCGCTCGGTCACGGGCGGGGCAGGGTCGACGCAGATTACGTCAAATCCGGCTGCCCCAAAGGCAGCGGCGGCGGTCAGACCGGCGATACCGCCACCTGATATCAGGATGTCACAACTGTCAGTCATCGCGAAATTCTCCGTTGTCCGCAGACCCTAGTGGTGTTGCGGCCCGGGCGCCAAGTGACATCCTGTCCCGGTTCCTAACCCCGCGAAATCAGCAACAGGATCAGGAACATCACCGGCACCATCGCAAGTGCGGGCAGATACAGGCCGGGAAGACCGAACAGAAGGATGGAACATCCCCACATGCTGACGATGGCGGCGGCGGTATAGCCCAGATCCTCGGGCGCGCCGTCTTTCACATCGCGGGCCATCCATCCAAACAAGGGAATGGCAAACAACAGGCGCTGCCACACAGGCAGGCGCGGGGACATTTCGATCGCGCTCATTGGAGATCTCCGTTCTGTTCGTCGCTAAGGCGGATATAGGAACGATGATGCAGGTGCAGAATGAGCAGATCGTCGCAGGTTGCCCTGTCAGACCAGGCGTCCGAGAAACTGGGTCAGATCGTCTGTATGGTGGTGGATATGCTCCGCAGTGTGCGGTTCAGGTGCCACATGGACCGTGCGCATTCCCATCTCGTGCGGGGCTGCCAGATTGCGCGGGTCGTCCTCGAACATCGCGGCCTGTTCGGCGCGAATGCCGTCTCGCGCGAAAATCGCCTCGAACGCGGCTTTTTCCGGTTTTGGAAGGTATCCGGCGTGTTCGACGCCATAGACCGCATCAAACAACCCGCTCAGACCGCGTGCCGCCAGAACGCGTTCCGCATAGGGCGCACTGCCATTGGTATAGACGATGCGGCGACCGGGTAGAGAGCGGATATGGGCGGCCAGTTCCGCGTCCGGATCCATATGACTCATGTCCACCTGATGGACCGCATGCAGATATGGATCAGGGTCCAGGTCGTGCTCGGCCATCAACCCGGCCAGCGTAGTGCCGTACCGGCGCCAGTATTCTGACCGCAAACGATCCGCCTCGGCCTGGTCCACACCCAGAGTGCGCACGACATAATCCGTCATCAGCACCTCGATCTGATCGAACAGGCGCATATGGGGCGGATACAGTGTATTGTCGAGATCGAACACCCACTGGGTGACATGAGCAAATGCAGGTTTGACCATGGTTATGGTTTAGGGTCCGGTGCTGCGGATTTCAATGCTTCACTTGATTGGAAGGCCAAGTGGCGGATAGACATGACCGAACGAGGAGACGAAAGACAAAATGAGCCAGACCCGCCAACCCAACAAAGATGCCTACAGCCTGATTCTCGAAGCCATTGATGTTGGCGTGTACAAGCCCGGCGATCGGCTTGTCGAAAGCGAACTGGCGGAACGTTTTGGCGTATCGCGCACCCCGATTCGCGAAGCGTTGCAGCGACTGGAAACACAATCCCTGCTGGAAAGGGACGGGCGATCACTTATCGTGGCATCGTTGGATCACAACCAGATGGCTGAATTGTACGTCGTGCGCCGCGAACTCGAGGCGTTGGCAGCCCGTCTAGCCGCCAAACACGCAACGGAAGAGGAAATCAAAGTTCTTCAGGACATGGTTCTGGCAGATGACGAACTGGTCGATGATCCGACGGCCCTGTCGCGTGCCAACCGGCGGTTTCACGAACAGATTCATTTGGCGTCGCACAACCGATATCTGGTTCAGCAACTGGATCTGGTGCATCGCACGATGGCCCTGATGGCCACGACATCGCTTGCCGTGCAGGGCCGGGGTGAAATCGCCCAGAATGAACACAAAGGAATTGTCGAAGCGATCGCGGCACGTGATGAAGATGCTGCAAGTCAGGCGTTGCGGGAACACATCTCGATCGCGTTCATGACCCGCCTCAAACAGGATGCGGTCCGGCGCGAGTCCTGAACTCAGGAGGGCAGCTGTTCCTCGGCCGCTTGTCCGTGTTGGGTCTTGTCCCAAAAAAATGGGTTCCAGATCAGCTCCCATAGCGCTTTGTAGGCTGCCAGAACGCCCAACGGGTAATACAGGATCATCGTCGGCACCCAAGGCAGCAGGAAACGCCTTTCCCGTGCTGCGACGGCGACAAGTCCGACCATGACGTTGGTCAGTTCGGCTGCAAGAAACAGGCTGAAAAGGGCTGTGACACCTTCTTGCGTCAGCCCCTGCGGCAGCGGTACGGATATACCCATCGCCAACAGCCAGAACACCCAAAGGACAGGGGCAAGAAGGAATTGCCCCAAAGTTCCCAGAAAAAACGCCTGAACGCCCAAAAAGCGAAGCAATCCCAGATCCCGCAACAAACCAACCGGTGTGCGCATGTGGACCAGATAGGTCACCATGAAACCCTTGAGCCAGCGAGAGCGTTGTTTGACCCAGGGCCAGGTCCGAAAGTTCGCCTCTTCAAAGGTTGTTGTGTCCACCATCTCGGTCCGATACCCGGCGAGGTACAACCGGACACCCAGATCGGCGTCTTCGGTGACATTGTGCGCGTCCCAGGCGCCCAACTCCTCCAATTTGTCCCGGCGAAAAAAGAAGGTGGTGCCGCCCAGCGGGACCACAAGGCCCAATCGGGCAATACCGGGCAGGATTACCCTGAACCAGCTGTTGTATTCGATTGTAAAGCACCGTGATCTCCAACTGGTGCGCGGGTTGTAGTAATCCAGCACGCCCTGCAGACACACGACATCGGGCGGCGCATGTTCAAAGTGATCGACTACTCGTTCGATCTGATCCGGTTGCGGCGCATCCTCGGCATCCCAAACCCCGATCAAATCGCCGCGGCAGAAATCTAGGGCGTAGTTCATCGCGCGGGGTTTGGTGGTTAAACCGTTCAGTTTCGGGACTTCCACTGTGCGCATCCAACTGGGCAGATCAACGTGTGACAGTGTTTCGCGGGTAACGGCGTCGTCTTCTTCGAGCACCAGAATAACGTCCAACAGTGCCTTGGGGTATGTCAGCCGCCGCAGTCGTTGGATCAGCGCGTCGGCAATCTCGGTTTCTTGGTATAAAGGCACCATGATCGACACATAGGGCTGGCGAGTTCGTGAGACCCTGGGTCCTTCCTGTTCCGATGTCCGAGCTGTCTTTGACGTCAAGAAGGCCAGCAACCCGGACAATCTCAGGACCCAGAACAGGAACAACGTGCAGACCGCCGCAAACACCAGAACGGACCAACCGATCGTCGGGATTGCGATCATTGTCGCCAACAGGGCGATTGCGCCTGCGACTGGTCCGGTGCGTGCCCGGGCTGTCCAGGTGCGGCAACTGTGCAGCGGGTCCACACGGGTTTCGGCCGCCCGGGCCAGATCTCGTGAGAATAGTCGGGATATCGCCGTGCCAATCTGATCTGGTGCCGCCAGAACGGGAATCACTGTATATCGGCTTGCCTCAAATTCTGCTGCAATGGCATCGAAATGGTCTGGCCGGGCAGTGGCAACCAGAAGGATCGGACCCAGTCTGACCCACGGTATGACATGGTTCTTAAGCCAGAAGGACGCAGGTTTCAGATCGACCAGATCAGGGGATGGCGGCGTTTCTTCCAGATCCGCGATTTGCAGGCCTGTTTGTTTGGACAAGGCCAGCAAGACATCCTGCCGGCTGACGCAGCCCTCGCTCACCAATATCTCGCCCAAGGGGGCCTGCTGTCGTGATTGGAGCAGCAATGCGTGATCCAGTTGCGCGCGGGTGATCAGGCCGCGTTCCATCAAATAGAGGCCGAGAGGTTTGCGCAGCCCCAGTGCCGGTACCGGTTCTGCCGGGGCAAGTTGCTGTAAGTTCAGTTCGACCATTAATAAACCCTGACGCGATTACGCACGTCAGGGTTGCTTCAACATAGTTAATGGCCGGTTAATCCGGCAAAGGCAGGCGGCTAAGCCTTTTCTTTTCGCGCGGTCATTGCATCCGCAAAGCGTTCGAACAGGTAGAAACTGTCCTGCGGCCCCGGCGATGCTTCGGGGTGATGCTGCACTGAATAGACCGGGCGGTCCGTCATGCGAATACCGCAGTTCGATCCGTCAAACAGCGACCGGTGGGTTTCAATGACGCCATCTGGCAGGGATTGAGCGTCAACGGCGAAACCGTGGTTCATCGAGGTGATTTCGACCTTGCCGGTTTCCATGTCCTTGACCGGGTGGTTTGCGCCATGATGACCGTGGTTCATCTTGACGGTTTGGCCGCCAAGCGCCAGCGCCAACATCTGATGGCCCAGACAAATGCCAAAGATGGGCAGGTCCGTGGTCTCGAGCACTTCTTTGATCATGGGAACAGCATATTCGCCGGTGGCGGCGGGATCGCCCGGACCGTTGGACAAGAAGACGCCATCCGGATCGTGTGCAAGAACCTCGGCAGCGGTTGCCGTCGCGGGCAGAACGGTCACGTCACATCCGGCCGAAGCCAGACAGCGCAGGATGTTTCGCTTGGCGCCATAGTCCAGCGCCACGACTTTGTGCACGGGGGCTGTCTGGCGTGAGTAACCGTCGGGCCAGGCCCAGCGCATTTCGTCCCAGCGATAGCTTTGCGCGCAGGTCACATCCTTGGCCAGGTCCATGCCCTCCAGACCGGCAAACCCACGGGCTGCGGCGACCAGAGCCTCGATATCGAAATTACCGTCCGGATCGTGGGCCAGCGCCACATGAGGCGCACCTTGCTGCCGAATGGCACGGGTCAGTCGCCGGGTGTCAATGCCGCCAATCGCAATTCGCCCGCGTTGCGTCAGCCAGGTCTTAAGCTCGTCTGCGGCACGCCAGTTCGAAGGCTCGGTCGGGTCCCATTTGACCACCATTCCTGCCGCAACCGGATCGCCGGTCTCGTCATCCTCGGGGTTCACACCGACATTCCCAATATGAGGGAATGTGAAGGTCACGATCTGTCCCGCATATGAGGGGTCGGTCATGATTTCCTGATAACCGGTCATGGCGGTGTTAAAACACAGCTCGGCTTCGGTCTGGCCGGTGGCGCCAAAGCCTGTGCCGTAGAACAATGTTCCGTCGGCCAAAGCCAGACATGCGGTGGGCTTGGACGGGGCGTTCTGGGCCATGGCGCGACTCTCCTGCAGGGTAAATCGGCGCATTCCTAAGGGGGTTGGGCCGCTGGGTCAAGTCTGTTCAATTTTTGGGCAATCATTTAATATCAATGACTTAGATATATTAGACCCCGGTTGTGTCGCGCTTTTTGTTTCGATATGGTCGGGGTTCCTTCATCTTGGGGATGGATTGAGCAGATGGATATGCGATCAAGGGTGAATGCAGCCCTGAAGCAAGCAATGAAAGACAAGGAGGCCGAACGTCTATCGACGCTGCGGCTGATCAACGCGGCGATCAAGGACCGCGACATCGCAACACGGGGTTCGGACAACGAAGAAGCAAAAGGTTGCGGTGATGCCGAGGTACTTGAAATCCTTGGTAAAATGACCAAGCAGCGCAAGGAAAGCGCACGCGCCTATGAAGAGGGCGGGCGCTTGGATCTGGCAGAACGCGAGCTGCGCGAAGTTGATGTGATCGAGGAATTTCTTCCAAAGCAGCTGGATGATGACGAAGTGAACCAGGCCATTCTGACCGCGATCACCGCGACAGGTGCCGGTTCGATCCGTGATATGGGCAAGGTGATGGGCGAACTCAAAACCCGCTATACCGGCCAGATGGATTTCGGCAAGGTCGGACCGATGGTCAAGGATCAGCTTTGCGCGGCCAGCAACAGCTGACCTGTCACTTCGACGTTTACTGCGCCAATTGCTTCGCGACAGGTTCGCGCAGTTTTTGTATCAGCTCGTCATAAAGCGCGATGCGCTCTTCCTCGGACAGAAATGAGCCGATTTCAACCTGGCGGCCGTCGCCGGTCAGGGTGACGTAATGTGGAACAGGCCCGCCGCGTTGGTGCATTTCAGGCCGAGCCCAATATCGGTTGCACGTCCATTCCTGACGACCGGTTCGGGGGTGGTGGTGCACCAGCCGGGCCTGGCTGCCGCTCAGCGTCAGAACCTCAAAGACGCTGCGGGCGCGGTAGTTTGTCTGAATGGCCAGCCACAGGCCCAGAACGCTGAGTAGCATGAAAGGAAGCAGCCCCCACAGCAGCACCGACCCCAACACCGCCAGCATCGGGATAAGCCCGAAGGCAAACACCAACAGGATGAACCGCATCGCCCATCGGGGCGGCAGCGAATTATGCGGCCAAAGGCGCAATTCCTGCTCTGTGTCTGATGTCTGCGTCCATTGATAAGGCATGGTGAAAAAATAGCGCATCGACACCCGGAGTCGATGGCCAAAAGATCAGATCACGTGACCGACACGCGCCCACGACAATGCATCATCCAGCCGGTCATCGCCCCAGAACACCTCACCGCGCACGACAAGGCTCGGCGCGCCAAATACGCCTAGCTGGGTGGCGTTCTTGGTCTCGGATTCCAGCGCCTCCGAGATTTCCGGGCTGCGCGCACGGGACAGTGCAAGGCGCGGATCCTGCTGACATCTCAACAGGGCCTCGGACAGGGCAGTTTCGCTGCCTGCTTCGACGCCATCTTCAAACCAGATGCGATAGAGGTTCTGGGTAAAGTCCTTGCCCCAGCCCTCGCGCATACCCAGAAGGGCGACCTGATTGGCAAGGGCAAGATCGGAAATCGGATAAGGGGCGGGCAGCTTGGCATGAAGCCGGTACTTTGCCGCGCGCCGTCCGATATCCCGCCACATGTAAGCTGACTTTGTGGGTTTGCCGGCAAAAGGAATGTTTTGTTGTTCGGACATGATGGTTCGCACGTTGAACGGTTTCCAATGCACTGTCGCATCATGTTCTGCACACCATTCATCCAGACGCATCACCGTCAGAAAACTGTATGTGCTACCTATTGAGAACCAGAAATCAATCTCGGGCATTGCGTACCTCCGGATTGCCGGATGACCAACCGCAAACAGAATAGCCGATTTTTGGCCTTCTGGCGATATTCCCGAAATGTCCGAAGGTTTCAAAAGAAAAGCCCCGCCGAAATTGGCGGGGCTTCTAAGTCGTGCTTTCAGGGATTAGTGGGCGTGGCCCTTGTCCCAGACTTCCTGCTTGGGCAGCTGCTCGAACGTGTGCTCGGGCGGCGGCGTCGGCAGGGTCCATTCCAGCGTATCCGCGTATTCGTTCCACGGGTTCGGACGTGTCTCTTTCGCGCCACGTAGCAGGGCGTAGATGACAATGCCGAAGAACAGCAGGAACGAGGCGAACGAGATGAACGCGCCAATCGACGATACGAAGTTCCACTGGGCAAATGCCTCGGGGTAGTCGATGTAGCGGCGCGGCATGCCTTGACGGCCCAGGAAGTGCTGCGGGAAGAAGGTCAGGTTGGCGCCAATGAAGAACATCCAGAAGTGAACCTTACCCCAGAACTCGGAGTACTGACGGCCCGTCATCTTGCTGAAGTAGAAGTAGACACCGGCAAAGATCGCGAACACGGCACCCAGCGACATCACATAGTGGAAGTGCGCCACAACGTAGTAGGTGTCGTGATAGGCACGGTCCACACCCGCCTGTGACAGTACAACGCCGGTCACACCGCCGACGGTGAACAGGAACAGAAAGCCGAAGGCGAACAGCATCGGTGTCTTGAACTCGATGGAACCGCCCCACATCGTCGCAATCCACGAGAAGACCTTAACGCCTGTCGGAACCGCGATGACCATCGTGGCAAGCATGAAGTAGGCCTGCTGACGCAGCGACATGCCAACGGTGTACATGTGGTGCGCCCAAACGACGAAACCCAGAACACCAATCGCGATGATCGCCCAAACCATCGGCAGGTAGCCGAAGATCGGTTTGCGCGAGAAGGTCGCAATGACATGACTGATGATGCCAAAACCAGGCAGGATCACGATGTACACTTCCGGGTGTCCAAAGAACCACAGGATGTGCTGATACAGGATCGGGTCACCGCCACCGGCCGGATCAAAGAAGGTGAAGCCAAAGTTGCGGTCCATCAACAACATGGTGATCGCGCCTGCCAGAACCGGCAGCGACAGCAGAATCAGCCATGCAGTGACGAAAATCGACCAGCTGAACAGCGGCACCTTGAACAGGGTCATGCCCGGGGCGCGCATGTTCAGGAAGGTGGTGATCATGTTGATCGCGCCGAGGATCGAGGAGGCGCCCGATACGTGCACGGCGAAGATCGCAAGGTCCATGGACATGCCGCCCTCGGTCGTCGACAGCGGCGGATACAGAACCCAGCCCACGCCCGAACCGGCCTGATCGTTGCCGCCCGGAGCCAGAAGCGAAGCCACACCGAGCGAGGTACCCGCGACGTACAGCCAGAAGGATAGGTTGTTCATCCGCGGGAAGGCCATGTCCGGTGCACCGATCTGCAACGGCATGAAATAGTTGCCAAATCCGCCAAACAGGGCGGGGATGACCACGAAGAACATCATCAGAACACCGTGATAGGTGATCATCACGTTCCATAGGTGTCCGTTGGGTGTGCACGGGTCGGCCATGAAGCCTTCCAGGCACATGTACTGAACACCGGGGTGCATCAGTTCAAGCCGCATGTAGACGGTCATCAGAACCGAGATCAGACCGGCCAGGGCCGAAACGATCAGGTAGAGAATCCCGATGTCCTTGTGGTTGGTCGACATGAACCAGCGGGTAAAGAAACCGCGATTGTCTTCATGCTCGTGACCATGAATGGCTGCGTCTGCCATTTAGGTGCCTCCTGTTACAACACTACCGCGCAGTCGGACCTCTCCAACGCGCGGGATTCCTGCTGGTTTTAGATTGCGAGGGGACGACCTTCAATGGTCGAGTTTGATCTGGATCAAGATTAATTGTCGCGGGCAGGAGGCTTCCACGACATTTTTGACCCGGTGGTGCCTGCTATTTGGCCATTGCAGTACGGTTTTCAAGAGGTACGCCCAGTTCCCGTTTCCGTGCTTGACCCCCGGCGGGTTGGGTCGCAGAACGGGTAGCAGCACCAAATCGGGAGAAATGCCATGACGGGCTACGACAATGACAACATCTTCGCCAAGATCCTGCGTGGTGAAATCCCAGCGACCCGTGTTTACGAAGACGATGACACGCTTGCCTTCATGGATATTATGCCACGCTCGGACGGTCATCTTCTGGTCATACCCAAAACACCGTGCCGAAACGTTCTGGATGCCTCACCCAAGCAACTGGCTGCTGCAATGGCGACCGTGCAGAAAATGGCGAGGGCGGTAAAGGCGGCCTTTGACGCGGACGGCGTCACCATTCAGCAGTTCAACGAAGCCGCAGGCGGACAGGAGGTTTTCCACCTGCATTTCCATGTCCTGCCTCGGCACGAGGGCGTTTCGATGCGCCCGCCGGGAAATATGGGTGATTTCGACCTCATCGCCCAACATGCCGAGAAAATTCGCGCATCTCTGACCTGACTCTAATGCGCCCCATCGCAGGTGTCATGATCCCCGAATGCATGCAGAACGGCACAGACATGATCATGATGCCCGTCACATGCTTTGGTGATGCGGGCCAGTTCTTTTTCCAGCCGGGCCAGACGTGCGATCCGGTCGCGGATGTCAGCCAGTTGACGCTCGGCGATGTCATGCGCGCGGTTCAGGTCATCCCTTTGCGCGCCTTCCAGGGTCAGTAGAGCTTCGACTTCGGCAAGGGGCAGCCCAAGATCGCGCGTGTGGCGGATGAACTGCAAGCGCCGCAGCGCAGCCGCATCATACCGCCGCTGGTTCCCGGCTGTGCGCGCAGGTTTGGGCAACAGCCCTTTTTCTTCGTAAAATCGGATGGTGGGAACCTTGACCCCAGTATGGCGGGACAAATCACCGATTGAGTACATTTTATTGGCCTGCCACTTGAACCTCTAGTTACTAGAGGAATTACATTGCTTTAAGAACCGAAACAACAGGCGCTCTTTACATGGCACATCAGCACTCGCACTCTGGTCACAGCCACCATCATCACATCGACCCAAAGGCCGGAGATGCCCGTGTCGCCTGGGCAATCGCCGTCAATTTGTTCCTTACACTGGCGCAGATTGTCGGCGGCATTCTGTCTGGCTCGCTCGCGCTGATCGCCGATGCGCTGCACAACCTGTCGGATGCCGCAGCGCTGGTCATCGCCTTTTTCGCCCGCAAGATCGCACGGCGACCCGCCGACCCGCGCATGAGTTTCGGGTATGGCCGGGCCGAGGTCGTGGCAGCGCTGATCAACTACACAACGTTGATCGTGCTGTCCGTCTACCTGATGTATGAAGGTGTCACGCGGTTCATCCAGCCGGAACCGGTCAATGGCTGGATTGTCGTCTGGATTGCCGGGATTGCTTTGGTCGTCGACCTCATCACTGCGGCACTGACCTACTCAATGGCCAAGGAGAGTATGAATATCCGGGCGGCCTTCCTGCACAACGTGGCAGACGCGCTGGGGTCTGTTGCCGTGATTATCGCCGGAACATCGGTCATTGTGTTTGATTGGACATGGGTCGATCCCGCAGTCACGATCATGATCTCGGTCTACATCCTTTGGCATGTCAAAGGTGAGATCGGTGAAACGATCCGGGTTCTCATGCTGGGGGCGCCCCCCGATCTGGAGCCGGAACAGGTTGCCACGGCCATCGAAGAGGCCGAAGGCGTAACCGCCGTACACCACGTGCATATCTGGAGCATGCAGGAGCGCGAACCGGCGCTGACCGCACATGTCATTGTAGACGAGGTGTCCTGGTCCGACGCCGGGGCCGTCAGATCAAGGATCAGGCAGAGCCTGAAAGACCGATTTGGGATTACGCACGCAACGCTGGAGTTGGAGCGAACTGACCAATGCTGTCCCGCATCTTCCCGCTTTGGACATCAGTGAAACATGCGTTTAATGAGAATTGCCGTTCCGATTTGGGGTCGGAACGGCAGACTCGTAACCAAACACATATTCGGATTCTCCGGGCAAGCCCGTGATCACCGGTTAACATACCACTCACTTTAGAACGGTGAACTCATACTACTCGTTAACGTCTTCTTTGTATCGGCCAGAATTAAACTTTGCATAAATATCACCGGAAATGTGGGTAATAATGGTTAATGAACCCACTGACCGGGAAACAGATGCCAGAGGAGTCGGTGATTGTTACTTCACGTTGGGCAATCGGTACCGCGCCATCGACCGATCCGTCAGGAATCACCCGCAGAAAAAGCGTCGTCAAAGGTTCTCTGGAGGGCAGAATCCACATCCGCCAGTGTCACCGGCAGCCCCAGATCGACAAGGGATGTCACCCCATATTCGGTGATGCCGCACGGAACGATGCCCGTAAAATGATCAAGATCAGGTTCGACATTGATCGAAATTCCATGAAAGCTGACCCATTTCCGCAGGCGTAGCCCAATGGCCGCAATTTTGTCTTCGGCAGGCTGGCCCGTAACGGTAAGCGGCTTGTCATCCCGCCGCACCCAGACGCCGACACGACCGTCGCGGATCTCTCCACGGACGTTGAATTCGGCAAGTGCTGAAATCACCCAGTTTTCCAGCTGTTTCACAAACCTGCGCACATCCCGGCCACGTTCGTTGAGATCCAGCATGACATAGGCCACACGCTGGCCTGGTCCGTGATAGGTGTATTCGCCGCCGCGTTTGCTTTGGTAAACAGGAAACCGTTCCGGATCGGTCAGATCCTCAATACGCGCGGATGTCCCCGCCGTGTAAAGCGGGGGATGTTCCAGCAACCAGATACACTCCTGCGCGTCGCCCGAGGCGATCGCGGCCACGCGCGCCTCCATGAAGGCCACGGCGTCTTCGTATTCGGTCAGCCCTTCGGTGATCTTCCATTCCATACCGGCCTCTTATCCTGCGCAGGGGTCAGGGAAAAGGGGTCAGGCGGCTTCGGACAGGCATCGCTGCAATACCTGAGCATACGTGTCCTGACCCTGAGCGCCGGTCAGCAGGTACTTGCCCCCAAACACCATAGCCGGAACACCTGAAATACCCCGGCTTGTCCAGAATTGCTGCTTTTCCCGCACGGCAGCCGCGTGGGTGCCGCCAGCCAGTGCGTCCCGTGCCGCGTCAGGGTTCAAACCTGCCGCTCGCACTACCTGCATCAATACATCAATGTCCGAGACATCCTGCTGTTGCGTGAAATAGGCATCAAACAAAGCCAGTTTCAGCGGATGCTGACGCCCCTCATGTTCTGCCCAATCCAGCAATTGGTGTGCGGCAAAGGTATTCACGATCCGGCTGTCATCGTTGAAGTTGAAGGTAAACCCAAGCTCAGCCCCCAGCGCTGTCAGCCGTTCGCGTACCTGCTGGCTTTGTTCACGTGTCGAGCCGTATTTTTCGACAATATGCTCTCTCAGGTTCTGACCTTCCGGCGGCATGGCGGGGTTCAGCTCAAACGGATGCCACCGAAGACGGGCAAGCACACCTGTTTGTTGCAAAGCAAGATCAAGCTGACGAAATCCCACAATACACCATGGGCATACCACATCCGAAATGATGTCGATCTGAACAACGGGACGGGGATCGGATGTTGTCATCGAGAGCTCCTGCGCGGGAATCCTGTAGTCGGTTTGGTTGATTAGATAAGCAGAGGGCAGGGGATTTCAAACAGGTGTCTTTTGCCTCTTCACAACGTCTTCATCAGCGTCTATACGCCCCCTACCAAGTCACTGGCAGTGCGGTCGTGGCGGAATTGGTAGACGCGCAGCGTTGAGGTCGCTGTGGGGTAACTCCCGTGGAAGTTCGAGTCTTCTCGACCGCACCAGTAATTCACCCATAAAAATAAAGAACTTCGTGAAAATAGGGCCTTAGCCTTGCAAAGCGTCACATTGGTCGTCACATTAGATAATGTGACGATTGAGGGATTGGTGGATGAAAAAGGTTGCTGACACTATTCAGTTGCGTGGGCGGTATCATGTGAAAATCGCGATACCCGAGTCGATTAGGGCGCATTGGGCTGGAAAAGATGTTTACCAAAAATCCACCAGATCGACGGACCCGGTTGCTGCCGCAAAGGAGGCGCGGCGCATTCGTGCAATCATGGATGCGCAGCTTGAACAGGCTAAGGCCGAAGAGGGTTGGCGGGCATTGGCCCGACAATTGCCGCCAGATCAAAGAGCGCTGCTGGACAAGGCCGGTGGATTGTCCGGGCTTTTGGATGAGTTCGAGCGAAGCAAGAAAGCACTGGCTTTCTTAGAGGCCGGTAAGCCCGCTGACGCGGGCGCATTCGACGTTGAGGTCGGGCCAAGAGGCGCGCCCACTAAGGTGCTGATTGACGAGTTGGCTGACCCAGAAGAGCTACAGTTACAGCAAGCAGAAAACCACGCCGCGTCAGCGGCGATACGCGCCCAAACAAATGCGCGGGGTAGGGTGTTGCGCCAGATTGGTCAAGACGTTGATCTTGTCGGCGACGTGTTCAGCTTGCGCGATCTGGTCGAAGATTGGGCACCGTCCGTTGATGCACATACCGCAGAAAACGGGCGTACATACGTCAGGCGGTTCACTGAATTGCATGGCGAGATTGGATTGCAGGACATTACCGGCGCTCACCTGCGGGAGTTTACCGACGCACTCAAAGGTCTTCCCAAGGTCCAGAGCGGCAAGCGTCGCGAAATGACAATTCAGCAGCTAGTTGCAGATGCCAAGAAGACCGGGGCGGACACCATCGGTTATGCCACTCAGAAGAAATACTTCGACATGCTCAAGGGTCTCATGTCTCACGCTGTTGGGCGTCGCTTCGTCGAAGCCGACCCTTGGGTGGGCATGAAGCTGGTTAAGCCCAAGGTGAAGCACAGCGCCGAAAAGGCCCGCCGCGCCTTCACGGGTGAGGAAGTTGGCAAGATATTGGAATTCGTCAAAGGATCGAATGCGGACCAATATGGTAGCACGACCGTGGACCGCTGGGCACCATGGATTGCTGCCTACCACGGGTTGAGGATTCAAGAGGCCTGCCAGCTTCGGACAAAAGACTTCGAGGAAATCGGTGGCGTTTGGTCAATGAAGATCACCGATGAAGGCGAAGACCAAAAAACCAAAAATGCGGCATCTGTTCGTTGGGTGCCTGTCCATCCCGCATTGATCGCAGCCGGATTGCGTGGCGTGGTCGAAGCCCGACCGGCTGACGCTTTCGCATTCAACCAATTTGGGCGATACGCTAAGAAGCTGGAAGAAATGACGCCGGACACTCGTGGGCGCGTCAGCGCCGACTACGGCAAGCGGTTCTCATACCTGTTGCGTTCCAAGCTAGGCATCAAGGACCCCAAGGCGGTCTTTCACAGCTTCCGTCATCGCTTTCAGGACGCCTGCGACAACGCCAATATTTCTGATGCGCATCGTCGTTACCTGACAGGCCGCGCCAACAGAGATGCTGTTGAGGGTGGCTATGGTGATGGTGCTGGCATGCGGTATCTGTTTGACAGCTTGAAACAGGTTGACCCGCTCGATCATTAATCAGTCAGTTTTTTGTGTTCTGGATGCCTGCTGTTTGCACCGGCTGTGCAGAAAACGGAAACTCAGCTAATATGATCAAGGGTCAGGGTATTTTCGGTGGCTCAGGTAATTGGTTGGCTCATTTAGTGTTGATTAGGCACGCAAGTATTTTGTTCTTGAGAGGAGATAATTCAGTGACAGATCAAATTGAATCCGAGAGTGCGACTTTTGACGGTTCAACCATTAGAATTCAAAGGGACACTCGCGGTCGAGCTGCCTGCGTCGTTGAAGGTACAAGAGTCCTTCTGAAAGACGGGCATGAAAAGCCAATTGAAGATATTCAGCCATTTACTGCGGACAAGGCTGGAGACGAACTTATGTATCGAAGGTTCGACGGTATATCCGGTTGTTTTGATAGCAGGCCCAGAAAAAGAATTCCCCGTCGTCGTGGTGGAAGTCGAAACTGATAGAGCGAAGTACAAAGTAAAGGTTTCTAAATGGCACTCGTTAATGAGAAACTACTACTCATTGGTACAAGCTTACGTTTTAAAGCCGGGAGACAAGCTTCTAACATCAACGGGCACGGGTACAGTCAAGTCCGTTGGCTTTGAGCCTTATGATGGCGACGTGTGGAATGTTTTCTTAGCGAACAAGGCGTTCATCGATAACCTTGGTGATATGACGATGGAGATGATTTACGCCTTCCGTAGGAACTCGTTGCTTGGATTGAAACCCAAAGAGCACATCATACTAACTGATGGGTTGGCTTCAGGTTCGTTTGTTATGCAAATGCAACTGATCGACTTTGTCAGAGACGGAATGAACATAAACGAGTTCGCATAGCACTTCACTAAAGTAAGCCTGCGTAAGCAGGCTTTCCATTTAACGCGTTGCATCTTTTAGGTCAGCATTGCTGACCTTGACCCGTTTTTGCGGTTTTCTTGCTTTGTTCCCAGCTCAGGTGCATAATCCGCACAGAACGGGATGAATGATCCAAGGAAAACTATCTTTATTTGTGAGTAGGTTAACAAGTGTTGACTGTAAGTCAAAGCGATCTGGCCCACGCGGTCGGGCTAACGCGGAATACTGTGACGGCCCGTGCGCGTGGGTTGGATTATACCACAGGTGCAATGGGTGCGCGGCTCTATCGGCTGGCGGATGTTTTGCCGTCGATCAAACCGAGAGAAAGAGGCGCTGTTCCCGAACTTTTCAAAGCTGCTCGAAGTGACGGTGAAGAGCTTTGGGTGGGTGATAACGCTGTTACCCGAGCCCGCCGCTTGGAAAGATGGTTACGGGGTGAACAGGTCGAACGCCTGTTGCCTCTCGCATTCATCTCGAAGCCAAAGGTTGCCACCGGCGCGTCTCTGCTTGCCGCATCTTCATACAACATTGCTGCCGGTGTATCGGAACCATCGGCTGCACTTCCTTCGTCTGAAGAAGAACGCCGTAAGACGATCTTTGCCAGCCTGCGGAAGCAGAAGCCTTACGGCCTTTTTGACAATGTGTCCGGTGAAATCACGTCTGATGCATTGGCCTCAGTACTGACGGCGACGACTTTTGAGGGGCGAGTTCTCGGGAAGTCTGAGATGGCAACCGTATCGGCAAACGCAATGTTCGTGATGACGTCGAACAATGCTCGCCTGAACGAAGACCTAAAGCGACGTGCATTCCTGATCCGCCTAGATGCCAGGATGGAAAACCCAAAGGACCGGAAGGAATTTAAGTTTGATCTTGAAGGCACTTACGTTTCGGACCATCGCGGAGAACTACTGTGGGCCGCGCTGACGCTCATTAAGGCGTGGGTAGTGAACGGCATGCCCCGACCGGAGAAAGTCCCGCAAATGGCCTCCTATGGCGAATGGGTTAGGGTACTTGGCGGGGTTCTCGAAAACGCGGGCGTCAGTACGTTCCTTGGAAACGAAGACCAGAAGGATGCTGTTGCGGCTATCAATGAAGCTGAGGGCATCAATAACTTGATCGCGGTCTGGTGGGAAAAGGCAAATGATCCTCAGCAGCAGTTTGTCACAACAGAGATGGTTGCTGGCACGGATGAAGGTTTGGTGGCCTTGTGTTTCGCTGAAGATATTGAACTTGAGGGGTAAAGAGAACCCGCAAAGACGCAGACCTTATCTATGATGCTACGGCATTGGGCAAATTCCTCGGCGATCACGCTGACGCGTACTTCAATATTGAGGGTGTGGAAATCCGCCTCGAAAAGGCTGGAACTCGCCAGAGACGCACCGTGTGGAGGCTGATCCCGAAGGACGAATGACGCTCACGTAGCAATATTGCAAATCGAGATAGGCCGCGTCAGCGGCCTTTTTCGTGTCTCGGTGAGGTGTTTTTGTCTGCGGGGTGCGTTTGTGAGGGCCGCCTCACTTGATCAACCGCCTGTTTTTAAAGGTTTAATTTGAAGAAGTGAGGTGGGTGAGGTGACGAGGTGGGTACGTTCACGTTATATGGAGCACTTTTGTTTTTCTGCCTCCTTAGCGAAAGCATCCCTACGGAAAAAACTTTCGCTTTATATAAAGACACACCTACCTCATTTACCTCACCCACCTCACTTCAAGTCAATTTAAACCAATAAAATAAGGGTTTATGGTGAGTGAGGTCAGAGGTGAGGTGGTCGCTTCACCTCACCAATTCGATTTACTGCGGTTGCGTGGTGTGTGTTCGGTGCGAGGGGTGCAATTCAATTTCGCCCGACTGCGTCTTGAGCTTCATAAGTCTTCACGCGGCCCATTACCTGCGCGAATTTGATTGAGCTGCGCCAGCCTTCCGCGCAATTGAGCCTCGAAACTCTTCACTTGAGAAGGCGATTTGGATTTGCTCAATTCGTCCCTGACAGCGTGTATTTTTTGTCTTTGCCGATTGGGCGCAGTAACGCCACAGCGTGTCAAGATAACGCCGGTAACCTCGGCGGGGCGATCTCGCCGTGAACGTTCTTTATGCACGGCATATCGATGCCCGTGACGGTGCAAGATTTTCTTTATTTCCCATATCGTGTCTAGCCCCCTCGTTCGGCACCACTAAATTGAGGTTTCTCTAATAAGGTTTCAGGCACAGGTGGGCGCATGTTCAGAGCATGATGTGG
>NZ_JBQFMJ010000014.1:0-139613 GCF_056531785.1 Ruegeria sp. K7 | reverse complement strand
GATAGCCTTCGGCGTATTTGTTGGTCATCACCGAGCCCTGCGCCTCCATCACTGCGGCGCTGACGATGTTTTCGGACGCAATCAGCTCGATCTCGTCGCGCTGGCGGCCCAACTCGGACCGGATCGAGCCGAAAAGCTCAGGATCACGATCCGAAAGAGACTGGGTGAAAAAACCGGTGTCACGAAGATTGGCGTTCATGGGGGCTCCACATGGCTGGGAATAATCTTGCGGATTTCCTATCGGAAACGACATACATGCAAAAGTCGTAAAGCGACGAATTGGCCCGTTATGGCGTCAAGTCTGGCCTATCGGGGAAAGGTATGTTTGTTTCGGAACCAAATGTGCAGCACCGGAAACCCGTTTACATGATTCAGAGAATCGCCTTTCTTGCCAGCGACGCCAAGGTGGCCCAGATTGCGCGGGATGCGCTGGTCGCCCGATACGGCAATGCCGCGCCTCGGGACGCAGATGTTGTGGTCGCGCTTGGGGGCGACGGGTTCATGTTGCACACCCTGCACAACATGCAACATCTGGATACGCCGGTTTATGGCATGAACCGCGGAACCATCGGCTTTCTGATGAACGAGTTCAGTGAAGGTGACCTGATGGAGCGGCTGGCCGCTGCCGAGGAGGAGGTCATCAACCCGCTGGCCATGCGCGCCATGGATCAGTCCGGCAAGATGCACGAAGCGCTTGCAATCAACGAAGTGTCGTTGCTGCGCGCCGGACCGCAGGCCGCGCGTCTGAAGATCAGCGTGGATGGCAGGGTTCGCATGGCTGAACTCATGTGCGACGGTGCATTGTTGTCCACGCCTGCCGGATCTACCGCCTACAACTACTCGGCCCACGGCCCGATTCTGCCGATCGGGTCGGATGTTCTGGCGCTGACCGCGATTGCCGCATTTCGCCCGCGCCGCTGGCGCGGCGCTCTGTTGCCCAAGATCGCGCATGTCAGGTTTGATGTGATCGAAGCGGATAAACGCCCGGTCATGGCGGATGCGGATTCGAACTCATTCCCTGACATAGATTGGGTTGAAATCCGGTCCGAGCCGTCAATCACACACCGAATTCTGTTCGATCCCGGCCATGGTCTTGAGGAGCGTCTGATTTCTGAGCAGTTTACCTAAGCTGTCCAGTTTGAACATTTTTTCGGTTTGTGTGAACCAGTTCACAGGAAAGTGCTTTATCATTCGTTAATCTGAACTTGCCCGGAGAACACGCTAAGGCGGGAGTGAGTGGCCGCCAACAGCGTATTCGAAATGATTGCGCAGTTTTCGCGCTGGCGAGGGTGGGTGGTGCTACGCTCGTCATCAGAAATTCGGGCATATTTTAGTATGCGGACCCCGGGCACAAAAACCCGGGGTCTATTTTTGTCAGCTGCGTTGTCAGGGTTTAGGCCGAGGCTCAGCGTGCCCCTGATTCCATTCTGTCCCACAGCGGAAAACACATCTGCCCGACGCGGGCTTCGATCGCGGCCGCGGCATCAACCGCCAGGTCTTCACGCCACCGCCGCGCAGCGATCTGCACATTGATCGGCTGAGGGCCTTTAGGCAGGCTTGCAAGCCGGGCGGGAACGCATGCGGCCGGCAGACCCAGAAAGTTCATCGCGTACGAGTAGACGGCGCAGCCGAGAACCTCGTGAACACCTTCGGCCCCCTCTGTGTCACGATCGGGTCCAAAGAAGGGTTGCGGCAGAAATGGGGACAGAACCAGCGCGTAGTCCTCCATGAACAGTGACCATTGCCTTGCATAGTGGCTGCGTTCCGCCAGCATGCGGATCAACTCGGTTCCCACGATCGGCGGAAATTCCTGGAAATACACTTCAAAGACATCCCGGATGGTCTGCGACCCGACCGCTTCGATGTCGCTTTTCATCAGGGTCAGAACCTCGCCCATCAGTGCGCGATACCCATTGCGTCCGCAGTCGAACACATCCGGCGTTTCGACTTCGTCTACCTGATAGCCCGCGTCCGTCAGCGCATCGCGTGCGGTTTCCAGCGCCTTTTCAACTTCGGGGTGCAGGTCGTAGCCGTATGTGTTCTTCG
Organism: Ruegeria sp. K7; assembly: GCF_056531785.1. Lineage (NCBI taxonomy): Bacteria > Pseudomonadati > Pseudomonadota > Alphaproteobacteria > Rhodobacterales > Roseobacteraceae > Ruegeria > Ruegeria sp. K7. Next base: position 137,567 of record NZ_JBQFMJ010000014.1, on the reverse strand, counting down.
TAAATGCAACCCTGATCGGGGTATCCGGGTTCTCGGTCCGCCAGGGCAGGGGAACGTGGAACGGATCCCGCGGGTCAGGGGTAATCAGACAAGGCATGGACAGGTGCAGGTCGGCAGCAGAACGTGCGATCAGCCCCTGCACCGACATGGACTGTGCCAGTAACCCGCGTTCGGCCTGTTGGCTGGGGTTCCAGGCTGGTACCCTGCCCAGACCGGGTTTGACCGTCACCGCGCCGTTGGCAGCTGCCGGAAATCTCAGACTGCCACCGATGTCGTTGCCATGGCCCAGTGCGCCGATGCCGGCCATCACGGCAGCGCCTGCACCGCCAGACGACCCGCCGGGCGAGATGTGCCTGCCCCAGGGGTTGTGCGTGCGACCATAAAGCGGATTGTCGGTGTCCGCGCGGAACGAGAATTCAGGTGTATTCGTCCGGCCGATCACGACCGCGCCTGCCTTCAACAGATTGGCAACCACCGGGGCGTCGTCGGGTGCGATGACATCCTTCAGGGCAGAAACGCCGTTTGTTGTCGCGTGGTACTTCTGGTCCACATTGACCTTGATGGTGACGGGAACACCGTGCAGCGGGCCTGCAGACGCGCCTTTGGCGCGCGCCTTGTCCAGTTCTCGTGCGCGTTCAAGGGCTTGCACACTCAGGTCGTCTACGACCGCATTCAGGTCCGGGTTGATCTCGTGCATCCGGTCCAGCGCGCCTTGCACGGCGGCCTCGGCGCTCAGTGCGCCGCTGCGGGTTTGGCTGGACAATTCGGTGGCGGTTAGTCGCCAGAGTTCTTGATCTGTCATGGGCCCTCTCTGTCTCAGAGTGACAGTAGGGGGCCGGTAACAGGTTGCAAGCGAAAGGCGAAAAGCGGGCGACGGTTTGTCGCCCGTTTCTGGGTTACTGAGCGTAACCGATGGTTTTCAGGGCTTCGGCGATCTCATCCAGAATGGCCGGATCGTCGATGGTTGCGGGCATCTTGTGGTCCTTGCCATCTGCAATCGAGACCATGGTACCCCTAAGGATCTTGCCCGACCGTGTCTTGGGCAAGCGGTCGACCACGACAGCAAGCTTGAACGCCGCAACAGGCCCGATCTTTTCGCGCACCATTTTGACGACATCCTGCACGACCTCGGCGTGATCTTTATCGCAGCCGGCGTTCAGGCACAAAAAGCCAACTGGCATCTGCCCTTTCAGCTGGTCCGAGACGCCGATGACCGCGCATTCGGCGACGTCGGGATGGGCGGCCAGGACCTCTTCCATCCCACCTGTGGACAGGCGGTGGCCGGCCACGTTGATCACGTCGTCGGTGCGCGCCATGATATAGAGATAGCCGTCCTCGTCGATCATCCCCGCGTCACCGGTTTCGTAATAACCGGGGAACTGATCCAAATAGGACTTGCGGAACCGGTCCTCGGCGTTCCAAAGGGTCGGCAGAGTGCCGGGCGGCAGGGGGAGTTTGACCGCGATGGCCCCAAGCTCGCCCGCCTGAACCGGGTGGCCTGCCTCATCCAGAATCTGCACGTCATATCCTGGCATCGGCTTGGCGGGTGATCCCAGCTTGACCGGCAGTTCCTCGATCCCCAGCGGGTTGCCGGCAATGGTCCAGCCCGTTTCGGTCTGCCACCAATGGTCGATCACCGGAACTTTCAGTGCGTTCTGCGCCCATGTGATCGTGTCCGGGTCTGCACGTTCACCTGCCAGGAACAGTGCCCTCAGGCAGGACAGGTCGTAATTCTTAAGCATGTCGCCCAAAGGGTCTTCGCGCTTGACAGCGCGGATGGCCGTTGGGGCGGTGAAGAAGCTGCGCACGTTGTGTTCAGAAATCACCCGCCAGAAAGTGCCCGCATCCGGGGTGCCGACCGGTTTACCTTCGAACACGATCGTCGTGTTGCCGTGGATCAGCGGCGCGTAACAGATATAAGAATGACCGACGACCCAGCCCACGTCCGAGGCGGCCCAGAACACATCGCCCGGATCAACGTTGTAGATGTTCTTCATTGACCAGTTCAGCGCCACAAGATGCCCTGCGGTAGGGCGCACAACACCTTTGGGCGCGCCGGTCGTTCCCGAGGTATAAAGGATATAGGCTGGATCGTTGCCATCAACCGGCACACATTCCGCCGGTTCAACGCCGTATTGGAAGCCATGCCAGTTGAAATCGCGCCCTTCGATCAGCTGCGCCACTTCCTGTTCGCGCTGGAAGATGACGCAGAATTCGGGGTTGTGACTCGCCATCTCGATGGCGCCGTCCAGTAGCGGCTTGTAGTGCACCACTCGACCGGGTTCCAGCCCGCAAGACGCCGCAATGATCGCCTTTGGTTTCGCGTCGTCGATCCGAACGGCCAGTTCATTGCTGGCAAAACCGCCAAACACGACCGAGTGAACAGCCCCCAAACGCGCGCAGGCCAGCATCGCCTCAAGCGCTTCGGGGATCATGGGCATGTAAATGATGACCCGGTCGCCTTTCTCGATCCCCTTGGCCCGCAGCGCCCCGGCCAGCGTTGCAACGCGGTTGCGCAGTTCGACATATGAGATTTCGCGTTTTGTATGGGTGATCGGGCTGTCGTAGATTATGGCCGTCTGCTCACCCCGACCGTTTTCGACATGCCGGTCCACCGCATTCCAGCAGGTGTTGACCTTGGCGTCACAGAACCATTCATAGAGCGGGGCATTGTCGTCAAACAGCGCTTTGCTTGGCGGCTGTACCCAGTCGATCCCCCTGGCGGCGTCCATCCAGAACGCCTCCGGATCGGATTTCCAACTCTCATAGATGTCCTGATAAGCCACGGCATCGTCCTCCTCAAAATCCCTTGCCAGTGTGTTAGGCATCTGCCGCCTGTCGGACAAGCGGCTGAAATGACGACGCGTCAGTTTACCGCGAATTATTTGCAGATACCGGGAAAATGGGCTGCAAAGTTTTGCAAATCGCCCTCCCTATCAAGGTGAATTGGCAACAAAGCCTTTGTTTTGCAAAACTGCAAATTATTAGTTGCAAATGGTCGCGGAATCACGGAGCGTTCAGTTTCCGGTCTTGGCGTATCGGGGCAAGCTGTCCTGAATATCCAGCCACGGCAGGTGATCTGTATGGAACACGTGAAACCGGGGCGAAACTGTTTCCGGGTTTTCCAGCGTCGCGATGTAAAGGTGGATGTTCACCGTGTCCCCTGCATTGCGGTACGCCATCTGAGTTCCACAGGCCGCGCAGAACAACCGCTCGACATCCGGAGATGACCGATAGACCGCAGGTGGATCGCCAGACCAGGTCACCGATTCATGCGGCAATCCGAAAAATGCGGTAACAGGGGCGGCGCAGTTGCGGCGGCAATCTGTGCAGTGGCAATAACAACTCCACGCTATGATGCCGTCACTTTCCCAACGGACGGCCTTGCAGTGACAATGCCCCTTCATGGTGCCCCCTCCCGAAAACGGCGGCCTATGTCAGGCCACCCCATTAACCGTAATGCGCAACCGGGGTTCCGGCAATGGCCGCCATGTTCAACAAGCCGCGCGCCGTGATCGAGGGCGTCACGATATGCGCCTTGTTGCCCATGCCCATCAGAATGGGACCGACTTCGATTCCGTCCGCTTTCATCTTCAGAATGTTTCGCACCCCGCTGGCGGCATCCGCGTGGGCAAAGATCAATACGTTGGCAACGCCCTGAAGGCGCGAATTTGGGAAGATACGCGAGCGAAGCTCGGGGTCCAGCGCAACATCCAGGTTCATTTCACCTTCATAGGTGAAGTCCCGAGGTTTGGAGTCCAGAATATCCAGCGCGGCGCGCAGACGTTTGCCAGAACCTTCGGCCTGATTGCCGAATTGAGATTGCGAGCAGAACGCGATTTTCGGCTCAAGCCCGAACCGCCGCACGTGGCGGGCCGCCCCGATTGTCGTTTCAGCAAGTTCTTCAGGTGTGGGCAGTTGCCGGACATGTGTGTCGGCAATGAAAAGGGGACCGTCTTCCAGAATCATCAGGGACAGCGCGCCCTGCGCACGAAGATTTCCGTCGTCCAGAACCTGTTCGACATAGTTCAGATGCCAGCGATATTCACCAAAGGTGCCACAGATCATGCTGTCGGCTTCTTCACGCTGGACCATGATGGCGGCAATCGCGGTCGTGTTGGTGCGCATGATCGCCTTGGCCAGATCCGGAGTGACGCCCCGGCGCTGCATGACCTGATGGTAAGAGTTCCAGTAATCGTAGTAACGCGGGTCGTTTTCCGGGTTCACGATCTGAAAATCCTGCCCCGGCCGGACAGTCAGGCCCAGCTTTTCGCAGCGTGCATCGATCACCTCGGGTCGGCCAATCAAGATCGGTGTTTCCGTAGTTTCTTCCAGGATCGCCTGTGCCGCGCGCAGAACCCGTTCGTCTTCGCCTTCGGCAAAGACAATTCTGCGCGACGCTGCGGCTGCGGCCTCGAACACCGGACGCATCAGCAGGGCCGATTTGAAAACAGTCTGGTTCAGGCTTTCCTTATAAGCCTCGATATCCGAGATCGGCCGTTTGGCCACGCCACTGGCCATTGCCGCCTTGGCAACCGATGACGATACAACGCCCACCAGACGCGGATCGAACGGTTTCGGAATCAGATAATCCGGCCCGAACGTCAGTTGTTCTCCCTGATAGGCGGCAGCGGCTTCCGCGCTGGTGGTGGCGCGGGCCAGTTCGGCGATGCCATCGACGCAGGCAATCTGCATGTCATCGTTGATCTCGGTCGCGCCGACATCCAGGGCACCGCGAAAGATGAAGGGAAAGCACAGCACGTTGTTGACCTGATTGGGAAAATCGCTGCGGCCCGTTGCGATGATCGCGTCCGGAGCAACCTCTCGGGCGGCATCCGGCAGTATCTCAGGGGTCGGATTGGCCAGGGCAAAGATGATCGGGCGATTTGCCATCTTTGCGACCATCTCGGGCTTCAGGACATTCGCGCCGCTGAGTCCCAGAAACAGATCTGCATCGCCAATTACATCATCCAGTGTGCGCAGGTCTGATTTCTGCGCGAACTGATCTTTGTGTGGGTTCATATCTTCGGCCCGGCCTTCGTAGACCAGCCCGTGAATATCGCACAGCCAGATGTTCTCGCGCTTGACCCCCAGTTTGACCAGCATCATCAGACAGGCAATGCCCGCCGCACCGCCGCCAGTTGACACCACCTTGATGTCTCCGAACTTCTTGCCGGCAACGTGCAGGGCGTTCTTGGCCGCGGCGCCAACGACGATGGCCGTTCCGTGTTGGTCATCGTGAAATACCGGGATGTTCATCCGCTCGCGGCACAGTTTTTCGACGACAAAGCAATCCGGTGCTTTAATGTCCTCCAGATTGATAGCGCCGAAGGTCGGTTCCAGCGCGCAGACGATATCCGCCAGCTTTTCCGGGTCGGGCTGGTCCACTTCGATATCGAAACAGTCGATACCAGCGAATTTCTTGAACAGAACCGCCTTGCCTTCCATCACCGGTTTCGAGGCCAGCGCGCCAATATTGCCAAGCCCCAGAACCGCGGTGCCGTTTGACACGACACCCACCAGGTTCCCGCGCGACGTATAAAGCTCGGCATTGGCGGCATCCGATTTGATCTCAAGGCTGGCCTCGGCCACACCGGGCGAATAGGCACGCGCCAGATCGCGGCCATTGGCCAGCGGTTTGGTCGCTTTTATCTCAAGTTTTCCGGGCTTCGGGTGGGCGTGATAGTCAAGCGCGGCCTGCCGCAGGCTGGGTGTGTCGGACATCGGTGAACAAGCTCCTTCCCGGAATTTGGTTTAGTGTTAAACTATATTTTCTGACTTGGCTATGCGGTCTAATGCGTAGGCCGGAATTGGCCGAGAGTGACAGGCTGGTTGAAATTGTTCGTGGTTCTTTTACACGGAGTGGACTTTCACTGCAGCGAAGCGCAAAATCAGGCATGAGCATAAAAGACAACACGCGGCCGGAGAAGGCCGTTTCAGGCAACCAATCTTCATTTGGAATGGAAAAGTCCGGATTCCGCGTGGCAATCGCGCTGATGGCCCTGATCCTGTGCGCCGTTGTGATTTGGCCCCTGCAGGCCGAGCAGCTCAACCAGGAAGGGGGGCCGTTCGAAACGATTTCGGCCGCCGCGCTGCTTGCTGCCGGGCTGGCGGCACTGGTGCGGTTTCCCGGATTGAAACGTCTGTACATCGGTGTGACCTGCCTGCTTCTGGCCGAGCGAGAGCTGGAAGCAGACATTTATTCCGAAGGAACCGTGCCGTTTATGATACTGAGCGGCCTGGATGACATTCTGGACATGACGCTGATCCGGGTCGTGCTTGCGGTCATCATACTGGGCGGTGCCATTTGGCACGGGGTGCCCAACGCACGGCTTGCGCTGAAACAGCGCGCGCCGTTTTTGCTGATCTTCGTTCTTGCCGGGCTGTCGGCTGTGGTGGCCCAGCTTCTGGAAGAGGTCTCGGGACTTTTTGACGAGACGCTGTCCCCGATTATGGCGATCCGTCTGTTTGCGCTGGAAGAAACGCTCGAGATGTTCTTTTCGATTGGCATTTTGGCCTCTGTTCTGATCGGATGGCCCAAATCGAATATTGAAGAGAAGCCTGATGACCAGCAGCAAAAGTCCGACACTCGCTGAATTCCGTCTGCCCACGAACGAACTGCGCGACGACATCCCGTTTTATACCAGAACGCTGGGGATGCGGATGGATATGATCTATCCCGCCGATGACCCCCGTGTTGCGGTGTTTTCGGGCCATGGCTTGCGATTGCGCATCGAAAAGGACGCGCCCGAGGCGCCCGGGACCTTGCGAATCCTGACCGAGGATCCGGATCGGTTTGCCGATGGCGAGCGTGTGCTGGTCGCCCCCAATGGAACTCGCATAGAAATTGACGACCGCAACCCGCCGCTGGTGATGCCGGAAACGGTGCATTCCTTTGTCGTGCGCAGGCTAAAGGACCAGGCGCCGTGGATCATTGGACGGGCGGGTATGCACTATCGCGATCTGGTGCCTGATCGGCTGGGCGGGTCGATCATCGCCAGCCACATCCGTATCCCCGATGGCGGCCCGGTGCCCGACATGGTGCACTTTCACAAGGTCGGGTTTCAGCTGATCTTCTGTATCCACGGCTGGGTCGATGTTGTGTACGAGGATCAGGGCGAAAAGATGCGCCTGACGGCGGGCGATTGCTTTATCCAGCCTCCGGAAATCCGTCACCGCGTGCTCGAGGCCTCGGACAATGTGCAGGTGATTGAGATCGGTGTACCCGCGGAACATGTCACGGAAATCGATCATGACATGGATCTGCCCACCCCTCATTTCCGGCCCACGCGGGAATGGCAGGGGCAGCGGTTTGTGTACAATCAGGCCAAAGATGCCGAGTGGGGGGAGTTCCGCTTGCCGGGATATATCTGCCGGGACACCACGATTGCGGAAAACACTAAGGGCGTTGCCGGGGTTCAGGTGGTAAAACGGGGGCAGGGCGAACCGGTCTGGGCCAGTCATGATACCGATATCCATTTCACCTTCGTGATGAACGGTCAGGTGACGCTGGAAGGGGAAGGACGTGATCCCTATCGGCTGGAACAGGGCGACGCCTTTGTGATCCCGCCGGGGATGCGCACGCGCCTTGCGGACCCGTCCGATGATGTCGAGCTGCTGGAGGTCACATTGCCCGGGACCTTCAATACAACGCTGGGTTAAGCCAAGATCGGATCAGGAAACATGCGCCGGGGGCTTCAAATCCCCCGGCTCTTTCCATTAGGGTATGGCATTCTGACCAGATGATCAAAAATTGGGAATCACCATGCCTTTGAAAGACGCCGCCCTGTCCGTCCGGGAAAACGCTTACGCGCCGTATTCGAAGTTCAAAGTGGGCGCGGCGATCCGGTCGAAGTCCGGAGTGATCTTTTCCGGCTGCAACGTGGAAAATGTCGCCTACCCGGAAGGCACCTGTGCCGAAGCGGGTGCGATTGCCGCGATGGTGGCCGCGGGTGAGCAGGAACTGACCGAGGTTTATGTTGTCGCCTCAAGCCCGCAACCGGTACCGCCTTGTGGCGGATGCCGTCAGAAGCTGGCGGAATTCGGCAAGCCGGACGTCAAAGTGACGCTTGCGACAGCAACCGGAACTGAGCTTGAGACAACCATCGGACAGCTTCTGCCCGGCGCGTTCGACGCCTCTCATATGGAGGATGTCTGAACCTATGGACGCCCGTTCGATCATCGCAAAACTGCGCCGGGGTGACGTTCCGACCAGTGCAGAGCTGAACTGGTTCGCCCAGGGTTTGGCCGATGGTGCCGTCAGTGACGCGCAGGCCGGGGCGTTTGCCATGGCAGTTTGCATGGGCAGTCTGGGCGCACAGGGCCGCGCCGATCTGACCGTCGCGATGCGGGACAGTGGAGAGGTGCTGAGCTGGGATCTGGACGGTCCGGTGATCGACAAGCACTCGACCGGTGGGGTCGGGGATTGTGTCAGCCTTGTGCTGGCGCCGGCGCTGGCCGAATGCGGGGCCTATGTTCCGATGATCTCGGGGCGTGGCCTTGGCCATACCGGCGGGACACTGGACAAGCTTGAGGCCATTCCAGGGGTCAGCACCCAAATCAGTCAGGACCGGTTGGAGCAGATATTGCGCGAAACCGGTGCGGCCATCGTCGGCGCAACCGGCCAGATTGCGCCTGCGGACAAACGCCTTTACGCGGTGCGCGACGTGACGGCGACAGTTGAAAGCCTGGATCTGATCACGGCGTCGATCCTGTCGAAAAAGCTGGCAGCGGGCCCGGATGCGTTGGTGCTGGACGTGAAGGTCGGTTCCGGTGCGTTCATGAAAACGCTGGATGCTGCTCGAAATCTGGCGCGGGCCTTGACCGAAACAGCAAACGCCGCCGGTTGTCGCACTTCGGCAGTGATCACCGATATGAACCAGCCTCTGGCCTCGGCGCTGGGCAATGCGCTGGAAATAGCCGAGGTGATGAAAACGATGACCAGCGGCCAACCGACGCCTCTTGCCGAGCTTTCCTCCGAATTGGGTGGTGTGTTGCTTAAAGATGCGGGAATGTATGCCTCGATTGACGAGGGGCGCAGGCAAATCGCCGATGTGATCAGGGATGGTCGGGCGGCGGACCGATTTGGCCGCATGATGGCGGCGGTGGGCGGTCCGGTCCATCTTGTCGAAAACTGGGAACGCTTTCTGCCCGAAGCGAATGTCATTCAGGAAGTTGCGGCCCAACACAGCGGCTATATCACAAGCATAGACGGCGAGGCGCTGGGTCTGGCTGTCGTCGCGCTGGGTGGCGGGCGGCAGGTCGAAGCCGACGTCATTGACCCGGCAGTGGGCATTTCTGACATCGTGCGATTGGGGCAGCAGGTATCACAGCGCGAGCCACTGGCCGTGGTGCACGCCGCACGCGAAGACGCGGCCCGGCAAGCCGCAGAGGCGATTTTGCAGGCCATCACGATCAGCGAAACGCCCGCACCGATCCCCGATCTCGTCCATGAAAGGATTACCGCATGAGACGGGCTTTCCTTGTCGTCATGGACTCTGTCGGTATTGGCGGCGCAACGGATGCGGATCAGTTTTTTAACGGCGAGGTCCCTGATACGGGTGCCAACACCGTGGCCCATATCGCGCAGGCCTGCGCGGAAGGGCGGGCCGAAGATGGCCGATCGGGTCCGCTGCACCTGCCCAACCTCGACGCGCTGGGGTTGGGAGCGTCTGTGCGTCTGGCCTCAGGCGATGAAACACCGGGGCTCGAGGTCGAACCAACCGGCCTCTGGGGCTGCGCGCACGAAAATTCGCTGGGCAAGGACACGCCTTCGGGCCACTGGGAACTGGCCGGACTGCCGGTGCCGTGGGACTGGCACTATTTCCCGGACACCACGCCCGCATTCCCCGCTGATCTGAGCCGCGCGGCGGCAGAGGCAGCCGGAACAGACGGGATACTGGGCGATTGCCACGCCTCGGGCACGAAAATCATTGCCGAACTAGGAGCCGAACACATGCGGACGGGCTGGCCGATCTGCTACACCTCGGCCGACAGCGTGTTCCAGATTGCCGCGCATGAGGAAAGCTTTGGCCTCGACCGTCTGCTGCAGATGTGCCGGACGCTGGCCCCGATGCTGCATGACATGAAGATCGGCCGCGTTATCGCGCGCCCGTTTATCGGCTCGCCCGAGGGCGGGTTCACCCGAACCACCAACCGCAAAGATTTTGCCATTCTGCCGCCCGCGCCGGTTTTGACCAACTGGGCTCAGGATGCCGGCCGCCGCGTTCACGCTGTGGGCAAGATCGGCGACATTTTCTCGATGCAGGGGATTGATACTTTGCGCAAGGGCTCGGACGCCGAACTGATGGGGCACCTGTCTGATCTGGTGGACGAAGCTGAAGACGGCAGTCTGACCTTTGCCAATTTTGTGGAGTTTGACAGTCTCTATGGACATCGCCGCGACATCAGCGGCTATGCCCGCGCGCTGGAATGGTTCGACCGCGAAATCGGCGCGATCCTGATAAAACTGCGCCCGGGTGACCTTATGGTGCTGACCGCCGATCATGGAAATGATCCTAGCTGGACCGGCACAGACCACACACGCGAAAAGGTGCCGGTGCTGATCGCAGGGCGGGGCGCAGGGCAGATCGGTGCGGTCAATTTCGCCGATGTCGCCGCCAGCATCGCGCATCACCTGAACATTCCGGCACATGGACCGGGACGGAGTTTTCTATGACTGTCGCAGACCTGCCCAAGATCGAGTTGCATCTGCATCACGAAGGCGCGGCTCCGCCCGCCTTCATTCGCCAACTTGCGCATGAAAAACGCATTGATCTGAGCGGTATTTTCAAGCCCGACGGCTCCTATGACTTCCGCGATTTCGCCCATTTCCTGAGCGTTTATGAGGCTGCCTGCGAAGTACTGAAATCGCCCGAGGATTTCCGCCGACTGACCCTGGCTATTCTGGAAGAAAGCGCTGCCAATGGTGTGGTGTATTCGGAAACCTTCCTGAGCCCCGATTTCTGCGGCGGTGGCGATGTGCACGCCTGGCGCGATTACCTGAATGCCATTCAGGACGCCGCGGATGAGGCTGAGCGCAAGTTCGACATCACCCTGCGCGGCGTCGTCACGTGTGTTCGCCATTTTGGCCCGGACAAGGCGAAACTCAGCGCCCGTTGCGCGGCCGAAACCTCAGGCGACTGGATCACGGGCTTTGGCATGGGCGGCAACGAAGGGGTCGGCGCGCAGGGCGATTTCAAGTGGGCGTTTGATTGCGCCCGCGAGGCAGGATTGCGGCTGACCACCCATGCGGGTGAATTTGGCGGACCGGACAGTGTGCGCGATGCGGTGCGCGCCCTGGGGGTCGAGAGGATCGGACATGGTGTGCGCGCTATCGAAGACCCCGACCTGATGTATGAACTGGTCGACCGGGACATCACGCTTGAGGTTTGTCCGGGGTCCAATGTGGCGCTGGGCCTGTATCCGGATTTCAGCGCCCATCCGATCGCAAAGTTGCGCGATGCGGGCGTCAAGGTCACCGTCTCAACCGACGATCCGCCGTTTTTCCATACCACCATGCGACGTGAATATGAGATGCTGAACGCAGCTTTCGGCTGGGAGGCCGAGGATTTCAGCGCAATGAATGATACGGCCCTCAATGCGGCCTTCTGTGATGAAGACACCCGTGCGCGGGTCCAAAAAAGACCGGAGAAAACATGAGCGAACATCTGACCGTCGTTGATCATCCGCTGGTGCAGCACAAGTTGACGCTCATGCGGGACAAGGGTACATCGACCGCCGTTTTCCGGCAGTTGCTGCGGGAAATCACCCTGTTGCTGGCCTATGAGGTCACGCGAGAACTAAAGCTGACGACCCGCAACATCGAAACCCCGATGGAGGAGATGGACGCCCCCATTCTGGCCGGTAAGAAACTGGCATTGGTGTCGATTCTGCGCGCTGGCAACGGGATGCTGGACGGTGTGCTGGAATTGATCCCGTCGGCGCGGGTGGGCTTTGTCGGATTGTATCGCGATGAAAAGACGCTGAAACCTGTCCAGTATTACTTCAAAGCGCCCGAAGGACTGAAAGACCGCCTGGTCATTGCTGTGGATCCGATGCTGGCCACAGGCAACAGTTCAGCCGCTGCGATTGATCTGCTGAAAGAGGCAGGCGCGAGCGATATCCGTTTCCTCTGTCTGCTGGCCGCGCCCGAAGGGGTCGCGCGGATGAAAGAGGCCCATCCGGATGTGCATATCGTGACGGCCGCGCTGGATCGCGAACTGAATTCCAAGGGCTATATCATGCCCGGATTGGGCGACGCCGGCGACCGGATGTTCGGTACCAAGTAAGCTGTCTGCGGCGTTTCGGGTGTAAGGTGAGGCACGAAATCCCTGCCCCGCCTACGGCGTATTCGGGGTATTCGTGTCGGAGAGTGTTCAGGTAAATCCCGAACGCTTTATTCACCACAGATGTTTTGCAGCCGGACCCAGTCGCGGTCAGGCAGGACCTGCTCCTGGGATCGGCCCACCATCGGGTCGGCCTCGATCAGGCCCAGAACCGTTTCGCCGGTGATATCACGCGCGTAGGCGTAAGGTGTCGAGGGCAGGGCTGCCTGAGCAAACACGGCCAGCAATTCCTGATCGGGCAGGGATGGGCGCGGTTCCGAAAGGACCTGCTCGGTGTAACTGTCGATGATCTGCGGTGTCAGTTCACCGGTCGTCAGCAACCGGAATGCGGTTGTCGGGCCGGTGCGGTCCAGCAGGTCATCAAGCGGGTCATGTGCCTCGGCCCGAGCGCGTTCGGCGATGACATATCCTGCCGCCACCGCCGGGTCTTCATGATCCTCGACCAGCGTTCGGCTCAGCAGCACCGTGCCGCCGGGCAGGCTAAGGCTGTTCTGCACCCCGGCAGGCAGGATCACGATCTGCCGTACACCGGTCCTTTTTGCCAGCATATCCAGCGCGGCCTTGGCATCTTCCGATACACAGGCGCGCCCGGAGACCCTTTCGATGCGTTGCAGGATGGTATCGCCGATGTCCTGCCGCTTGATCTTGGGAACGACTGAAACAACGTGGCTTTGCAAGGCAACCGGCAGCCAGAGCAACAGCAGGGCCGCCACGGCGGCGACTACCCCGCCGACACTCAGCCAGCGCAGTCGGCCAGGGTGCGGACGTGACCGTTCGATTGCACGTTGCAGCCTGTCGATCGCTTCGATCATCGTGGTTTCGGATTCGGCCAGTTCCAGCGTTTCATCCGGGTCGCCGTCAGGGTTGAAAATGGCCGGGTAGCCGCCCGGATTTTGTCGCTCCAGCGCGGCCAGGGACCAGTGGGTCAGCGCACGGTCATTGAAATCCGATATCGTCAGCGTGGCCTCGCCAATTGACACGACCACCTCGCGCCGCTGCATATCGGGCGAGGGCCGCCACAGACCGGTGGCTTCGATCCGCTGGTACTGTTTTAGGGCCGTCATCGGGGCGAGGTCTGCTCAAAATTATTTTGATCCAGCTTAGCATGATAAATTTACGCGGCGCAAACCTGTTGAACCGTATTTGGCACTTGCGCCCGGTATCCGGATGCGGGGAAATACGCGGGTCCGGCAGCGAAGGCGAAAATTGAACAGAATGCAGACAGGCAACCCATCTTCACCCGTTTTGGCCTCTGGCCTCATGATCGGCGCAATGGCCATCATCGGGGTGATCGACAATGTCGTGGTTCTGGTGGCCGAAACGATCGGTCTGTGGCAATTCCACCTGAGCCGCGCAATATTGATGCTGCCGCTGGTGCTTCTGTTGTCACTGCTTGGGTTGGGCGGATTGCGCCCGATCCGCCCGGGCATTGTTCTTTTGCGAAGCGTCCTGATGACGCTGGCCATGCTGTTTTACTTCTCGTCGCTTGCTTTGATGCCGGTTGCTCAGGCGTTGGCGGGGTTGTTTACGTCCCCGATTTTCGTGTTGCTGATTTCGGCCCTTGGTCTTCGGCAGAAAATCGGGCCCTGGCGAATTCTGGCTGCGCTGCTCGGGTTTCTAGGATTACTTCTGGTTCTGCAACTCAATCCGGCGGATTTCGATGCCAGAACCCTGTTGCCGGTTGCAGGCGGGTTTTTCTATGCGCTTGGGGCGATCCTGACACGGTCCCACTGCGCGCAGGAAAGTACGGTCGTCATGCTGGGGGGGATGGTAATTACACTTGGTATTGCTGGCGCGCTGGGGCTGACGGGGTTTTCGATCTTTCCGGTCGGTGCGGAACCGGGCCCGGAAGGGTTTGTGACCCGGGGCGTGGTCTGGCAGATACAACCCTCGCTTCTTTGGGTGGTGGTCCAGGCCGTTGGGTCAACCATTGCTGTTTTCATGCTGATCAAGGCGTATCAGGTTGGTGAGCCATCCTATGTCGCAATTTTCGAATACTCGGTGATGATCTTCGGTCCTGCGTTTGCGTGGGCGGCCTTCGGCCAATCAATCGATGGCATCCAGATCGTCGGCATCGGGCTGATCGTGCTGGCCGGAGCCCTGCTGGGCTGGCGTTCGATGCGTGCGTCGGCGGAACAGGCCGTGGCGTGATCGTTTCCCGGCGCAGGTCGTATGTGTTTGTCCACATCCCCAAAACGGGCGGCACGTCGCTTGCATCGGCGCTGGAACAGAGGGCAACGAAGGATGACATCCTGATCGGAGACACGCCCAAGGCGCGGAACCGTCATCGACGGCAAAAGGACTTACGGGCCAAGGGCCGGTTGTGGAAACACTCCACCCTGGCGGATATCGACGGGCTTGTCCCGCCCGAGGTGTTAGAGCGCATGTTCACTTTCACGCTGGTCCGCAACCCCTGGGATCGGCTTGTCAGTTACTACCACTGGCTGCGGGACCAGAAATTTGACCACCCCGCAGTGTCGCTGGCAAAGGTGTCATCATTTGAAGAATTCTTGCTGAACCCGGCCACGCTTAGGTCAATTCAGGCGCATCCCGCGCGGCGCTACATGACGCGGGCAGATGGGCACGAGCAGTGCCGAGCCTTTATTCGGCTTGAGAAGTTCGAGGAGGATGCTGAACCGTTGTTCGCGCATCTCGGTTTCAGGCTGACCCTTCCGCATCTCAACGGGTCCGAAAGAGAGGTGGATTATCGGCAGTACTATTCCACGCGAACCCGAAATGCGGTGTCGGATGCCTGCGCGGAAGATATCGGAAGATTCGACTACCGGTTCCACTCCTGATCCCGTCACCGTTTCCGAATTTCCGGCAAGCCTGTGAAAAACAATCGCATTGTTTGCTGATTGTGGGTCAATTGGGCCGGAACAGGCTCAATTCGGGCTAAAATATGTCAAAACTAAGACAGCGCGCCTGATCACATGATACCCACGTTTCAATGTTTATCTGTGCCAAGGGGGGCTGGGCACGTGTTTGAAGTAGTGAGTGTTACTGATTTATCAGATCATGCGCGGAAGATGGACGACGTCCTGTCGCGCAATGCAACGTTGTCGCGCCGGGGCGGGTTTGTCCACGGCACCAAGATTGCAACGACCCGAGGCTGGAAGCCGGTGGAACGCATTGCGGCAGGTGATCTTGTCCGAACATTGGACCATGGTTTCAAGGAAGTACGCCGAATTGCGACTGACAGGGTGAGCATCGCAACGGGCGAAACGCGCGCAGAATATCTGCCCGTCTACGTGCCGTCGCGTGCGGCGTATAATGGGCGTCCTGTCTGGCTGATGCCAGAACAGGGGGTGGCGCTGGACATAAGCCGGATTGAACCGGGCACCGAAGGCGTGTCTGTGATCCCGGCCCGGATGCTCAGCGGAATGTGCCGGATGACCTCGCAAGCACCGTCCACAACCTTCGATGTCAGCACGTTTTTTTTCGATTGTGACGAGGTGGTCTTCCTTGAAGGCGGGTTGCAGGCCTATTGCCCGGCAAGTCGCTTTGGATCGCGCGGGTCCCCGGATCAGCCTTCATACCAGATCGCCGAGGCGCAGGACACCGACCACCTTGTCGATCTGATCGCATACAAGGGCGAACTATCAGCCCTTGCAAACCCGTTGGGTGCGCTGCCCGCGCCCATCCCGCAAGAACCGATTTTTCCCGTCAGGCCACAGTTGGGAGTGCGCCGCCCGGGAAGACCCGGCAGGCCGAATTTGCCAGCCCTGTTCTTGCGGCCTGAATGGCAGACCTAACCAAACACTAAGAAAACGATGCAGGCGCGTATTACGCGCCTGCATCACTTGTTCAGGCGGCCTTGGCCTCGGGCGCGAAGCGGCCATAGAACGTCTGGCCCTTATCGGCCATCTCACGCAGCAGCGGCGGGCAGGCGAACCGTTCGCCGTATTGCGCTGCCAGCTGGTCGCAGCGTTCGGCGGCGTAAGGTGCGCCAATGATGTCCAGCCAGCTTAGTGGGCCACCGGACCACGGGGCAAAACCCCAGGCCAGAATGGCACCCACGTCACCTTCGCGGATATCCTCCAGAACACCTTCTTCCAGCGCGCGGACCGCTTCCAGAACCTGTGCGAACATCAGGCGTTCTTGCACTTCGATCAGGTCGGGCTGATCTTCGGCCAGCGGGTATTTGTCTTGCAGACCTTTCCAATACCCGACGCGCTTGCCCTTTTCGTCATAGTCGAAGAAGCCTGCATTTGCCTTGCGGCCCAGACGTCCCTGTTCTTCCATCCAGAAGATCAGATCGTCCGAGGGGCTTTCGGGATAGGCATCGCCCATCGCCGCCTTGGTTGCGCGGGCAATCTTGGCGCCCAGATCAATCGAGGTCTCATCGGTCAGCTGTACCGGCCCGACCGGGAAACCCAGTTGACGTGCGGCGTTGTCAACCAATGCAGGGCTGACGCCCTCGGTAATCATGCGCGCACCTTCGTTGATGTACGGGATGATGCAGCGGTTGCAGTAGAAGAACCGCGCGTCGTTGACGACGATCGGTGTCTTCCGAATCTGACGCACGTAATCCAGCGCCTTGGCAACCGCACGATCCCCGGTTTCCTTGCCTTTGATGATCTCGACAAGGAACATCTTCTCGACCGGCGAAAAGAAATGGATGCCGATGAACTGATCCGGCCTCACGCTGGCCTTGGCCAGATCGGTGATCGGCAGGGTCGAGGTGTTGGAGGCAAAGATGCAATCTTCGGGAATGATCGCTTCGACCTTTTTGGTCATGTCGGCCTTGACTGCGGGGTCTTCGAATACCGCTTCAATAATCAGGTCGCAGCCTTTCAGATGCTCCAGATCGGGCGTCGCGGTGATGCGGGCCAGCATGGCTTCTTTCTTTTCAGCCGTGACCTTGCCGCGCTTGATACCTTTGTCCAGGTACGCTTCGGTATAGGCCTTACCCTTGTTGGCGGCCTCCTGATCGCGGTCGATGAGAACGACTTCCATTCCGGCCTGAGCGGACACCAGCGCGATGCCCGCGCCCATCATGCCCGCGCCCAGAACACCGATCTTCTTAACCGACTGGTCCGGCACACCCTGAGGTCGCACTGCGCCTTTCTCCAGCGCTTCCTTGTTCAGGAACAGGCTGCGGATCATCGCTGACGAGGACGGGTTCATCAGGATCGAAGTGAACCAGCGCGCCTCGATCCTCAGGGCTGTGTCGAAATCGACCAGAGCACCCTCGTAGACCGCGCTCAGCAGGGCCTGAGCGGCCGGGAACGCGCCTTGTGTCTTGCCGTTGACCATCGCCGAAGCGCCAACGTAGTTCATGAAGCCAGCCGGATGGTACGGCGCACCACCGGGCATCTTGTACCCCTTTGCATCCCAAGGCTTGACCAGATCCGCATCGCTGGCGTTCAGCACCCATTCCTTCGCGGCGGCCAGCGGGTCTTCGACGACCT
Source organism: Ruegeria sp. K7 (assembly GCF_056531785.1). Classification (NCBI taxonomy): domain Bacteria; kingdom Pseudomonadati; phylum Pseudomonadota; class Alphaproteobacteria; order Rhodobacterales; family Roseobacteraceae; genus Ruegeria; species Ruegeria sp. K7. The sequence goes on along the minus strand of NZ_JBQFMJ010000014.1, from coordinate 119,806 downwards.
CATCGACCATTCCCGCACCCTTGGCCTTGTTCGGCTCCAGTGTTTTGCCTTCCAGCAATAGCGGAGCCGCACCAACGGCACCCAGCTTGCGGACCATGCGGGTGGTTCCGCCCATGCCCGGGAAGATGCCGATCATGATTTCGGGCAGGCCGATCTTGGCCTTCGGGTTGTCGGCGCAGAAAATGCGATGACAGGCCAGTGGCACCTCAAGCCCGATCCCCAGCGCGGTGCCGGGCAGGGCGGCGGCAATCGGTTTGCCGCCCTTTTTGGTCTTCGGGTCCATTCCCGCCAGTTCGATCTTACGTAGAATGCGATGCCCGTTCATTGTGAAATCGAACATGGCCTGCGCTGGTTCATCGCCCGACTTCTCGCGGATCGATCCCAGCACGTTCAGGTCCATACCGGCGGCAAAGCTGTCCTTGGCCGAGGTGATGACCGCACCCTTGATGTTGTCATCTGAAAGAACCTGATCGATCATCTCTTCGATAAGGGCCAGCGCCTCGACGCGCAGGATATTCATGCTTTTCTCGGGTACGTCCCAGGTGATGATGGCAACGCCGTCGGCGTCCACTTTCATGGTGAAATCAGTCATGTCTCGTCTCCGATCTGGTCAGCCGTCAGCGGGCTGCCGTCTTTGCGGGTGAAGCGAAAGCCGTGGGCATCGAACTTCACCATCATGTCTATGTCGCTATAATATCCGGTCTCGGTCGGGGTCCGCGTGCCCACCACCAGAAAGGTCGCGGGCGCATCGGTTTTGTTTACAAGGTGATGGCCATTGGCCTCACCTGCGGGCCAAGCGGCGCAATCGCCGGGCTGCATCTCATGCTCGCCATCGTCATCGATCAGCACGCAGGTGCCAGTGAGCATGATGGCAAACTCGTCCTGCTCCATATGATAATGGCGCAGCGAGGACATGCCCTGCGGTTCAAGCCGCACGATGTTGACCCCGTATTGGGACAGCCCGCCGGCATCTCCGACCGGTTGAACAAAGCGGCCATCGCCAGCTTTGGCCAGCTTGCCGGGGTAACCCGAACCGCCCCGGAAAGGGATTTGAGAGAGATCCAGCTTGGGCATCAGACACGCTCGATAATCGTTGCCGCACCCATGCCGGACGCGATGCAAAGCGTGGCCAATCCGGTTTCCTTGTCCTGACGCTCCAGCTCATCCAGAAGCGTGCCGATGATCATTGCGCCGGTTGCACCCAGTGGGTGACCCATCGCGATCGAGCCGCCGTTGACGTTGACCAACGCCGGGTCGACGTCGAACGCCTGCTGGAAGCGCAGCACGACTGAGGCAAAGGCTTCGTTCACTTCGAACAGGTCCAGATCGCTGATCTTCATGCCGTTGTCGGCCAGGATTTTTTCGGTCACCGGAACCGGGCCGGTCAGCATGATGGTCGGGTCGGTGCCGATCTTCGCGGTTGCCTTGATGCGCGCGCGGGGTTTCAGGCCGTATTTCTCGCCGAATTCCTTGTTGCCGATCAGAACCGCGGCCGCACCGTCCACAATGCCCGAGCTGTTACCCGCATGATGAATGTGATTGATTTTTTCCAGATGCGGGTATTTGAGCATGGCCACCTTGTCGAAGCCGGGCATCTGCTCACCCATCATCGCAAATGAGGGGTTCAGCGCGCCAAGGCTCTGCATGTCCGTGCCGGGGCGCATATATTCGTCGCGGTCCAGAATGGTCAGCCCGTTCTGGTCCTTTACGGTGATAACCGACTTTTCGAACCGGTTGTCTGCCCATGCTTCTGCTGCGCGCTTTTGGGATTCAACCGCCAGGGCGTCGGCGTCATCCCGGCTGAAGCCATATTCCGTCGCGATGATGTCGGCCGAAATGCCCTGTGGGACGAAATACGTGCTCATCGCCAGAGAGGGATCAACGGCGATGGCGGCGCCATCGCTGCCCATGGGTACGCGGCCCATCATCTCGACGCCGCCAGCGATGTACGCGTCGCCAGCACCGCCTTTCACCTGGTTCGCCGCCAGGTTCACCGCTTCCATGCCAGAGGCGCAGAAACGGTTGATCGCGAGACCGGGGATCGACTGGTCCAGATCGGACGCCAGCACGGCCGAGCGCGCCAGACAGCCGCCCTGTTCCATCACCTGCGTGACATTGCCCCAAATCACGTCCTCTACGGCGTGGCCTTCGAGGTTGTTACGCTCTTTCATCGCGTTCAGGGTGAGGGCGGACAGGCGCACCGAGGTTACCTCGTGCAGGCTGCCATCCTTGCGGCCCTTGCCGCGCGGAGTGCGCAGAGCGTCATAGATATAGGCTTCGGTCATGGGTATTCTCCTCAAGCTCGATCCGACGGGTTGCCGGGCATCAGGTCATAGGGGTGTTTCCAGCCGGGCTGCTCGCTGAGGCGTGTCAGCCAGGCGTCGATATTTGGCCAGTCGGCGCGGTCAAAACCGAATGGTTCCGGATAATACAGGTAGCCGCAGCAACTGAGATCTGCATTTGTCACACCGTCCCCGACGATCCAGTCACGACCGGCCAGATGCTGGTTCAGAATCTCGTATGCCGCCTTAAGCCGACCTTGATTGAACGCGATCACATCCGGGTTGCGGTGCTTTTCCGGCAGGAAATTGATCAGAAAACGAGTGAGGCCAGCCATTGAACTTAGTTTGTGATTATCCCACAACACCCAACGGAAAATCTCGTAGTTCTCTTCCCGGTTCCTGCCGCCGAACTTCCCTGATTTCTCAGTCACATATGCCTGAATGGCGCCGGACTGACTGGTGCGGAAATCACGATCAATCAGAAAGGGCGCTTCGCCCATTTCGTTGGCCTCCGCGCGAAATTCACGCGTGCGGGTCTCGCCATTGAAGAAATCGACAAAGACCGGCTCCCACACCAGCCCCGACATCTCCAAGGCCAGCGCCGCTTTGTAAGAGTTCCCGCTTTCTCCGAAACAATGCAGTTTGATAGTCATGCGATTACCCCTCCCAAGGCGCATGTGGTCAGGTTGGAATTGAGTATTTTGGAAAAGATGAAGAGCCGACGTTTACCTTTGATCAACCTTGGTTTGTTTCAATCAACATGCGGTACAGGCTGGAGAGCCGATGACCGCAAAAGGTGAAGTCGTCCCTGTCCTGATGGCGAGTGCGCCCGGTGGCAGGGGCGCATCAGGCCTTCATCTTTTCAAAAATACTCCCGCCGGAGGCGTTCGGGCTCGATGCCATCGCAGGCGAAGAATTGGCGTATTGCCTCACCGCTTTCGCGCTTCCAGTTCGGAATTGAATATGCGTAGCCGGTGGGTCAGGTTCTCCTCATCAATGACACTGTTGAAATTCTCGAACAGAAAAGACAGCGCTTCACCCTCGTCCAGCCCCGCTTCGCGGGCGAAACCCTTGAGACGGCGATACCCGTCTTCGGTCATTGCAACCGGAAAGCGGCGGGTTAAGCGAAAGCGTTTCGGCATGTCTTGTCCTCCGGGTACCTGGTTCCGGGCGAAAGCACCCGGAACCAGACTGAGTTCAGAAATTTGCCGCGTCCAGCGCCATTACAGTATCCGCGCCGGTTTGTATCCGGGCCAGATGCATGGATGTGGCAGGCAGACGGCGCGCCATATAGAAGCGACCGGTGTTGATCTTTGTCTCGTAGAAGTTCTTGTCCGATGCGCCACTGTCTAGGGCTTCCTGTGCAACCTTTGCCATTTTCGCCCACATCAGACCCAGGCAGACATGGCCGAACATGTGCATGAAGTCATATGACCCGGACAGCGCGTTGTTCGGATTCTTCATGCCCTCCTGCATGAAGTACATGCCAGCGGCTTGCAGGTCTTTCGACGCAGCTTTCAGCGGTTCGATGAAGGCTTTGTCATAAGCTTCGTCCTTGCCACCGTTTTCCTTGCAGAAAGATTTGACCATCTCGAAGAAGGCCATGACATGCTTGCCGCCATCCTGTGCCAGCTTTCGGCCTACAAGGTCGAGCGCTTGAACGCCATTCGCACCTTCGTAGATCATCGCAATCCGGGCGTCGCGGGTGTATTGTGACATGCCCCATTCTTCGATGTAGCCGTGGCCGCCATAGACCTGCTGGGCCTGAACGGTCATGTCGTAGCCTTGATCCGTCAGGAAGCCCTTGATGACCGGAGTCAGCAGCGAGATCAGCCCGTCCGCATCCTTGTCACCCGAGCGGTGCGCCTTGTCGATCATTGTGGCGCCCCACAGGATGAATGCGCGCGCGCCTTCGGTGAAGCTTTTCTGATCCATCAGGTTGCGGCGGATGTCGGGGTGAACGATCAGCGGGTCGGCGGGGCCGTCCGGGTTCTTCACACCTGTTACGTCGCGGCCCTGCAGGCGGTCTTTGGCATATTCGACAGCGTTCTGGTACGCAGCTTCGGCCTGAGACAGGCCTTGCATGCCCACACCCAGACGCGCTTCGTTCATCATGGTGAACATGGCGCGCATGCCTTTGTGCTTGTCGCCCAGCAGCCAGCCGGTCGCCTCGTCATAGTTCATGACGCAGGTCGAGTTGCCGTGGATGCCCATCTTCTCTTCGATCTTGCCGACCGAAACGCCGTTGCGCTCGCCCAGGCTGCCGTCTTCATTCACGATGAACTTGGGCACGATGAAAAGCGACACGCCCTTGATCCCTTCGGGGCCGCCGGGGATTTTGGCCAGCACCAGGTGGATGATGTTGTCGGCCATGTCGTGATCGCCGGCCGAGATAAAGATCTTCTGGCCGGAAATCTTGTAAGAGCCGTCGCCCTGCGGTTCTGCTTTGGTGCGCATCAGACCCAGATCGGTACCGCAATGCGGCTCGGTCAGGTTCATGGTGCCAGTCCATTCACAGCTGACCATGTTGGGCAGGTACTTGTTCTTCTGCTCGTCGGTTCCGTGCGCCAAGATCGCAGACGCCGCGCCGTGCGTCAGGCCCTGATACATGGTGAATGCCTGGTTGGAGCCCGAGAACATCTCGCCCACGGCAGTTCCGAGAACATAGGGCATATTCTGACCGCCATATTCTTCCGGCATGTCGAGGCCCGTCCAGCCGCCTTCCTTCATCTGCTCGAAGGCATCTTTGAACCCGGATGGCGTATAGACGATACCGTTTTCCAGCCGACATCCTTCGGTATCGCCAACCACGTTCAGCGGGTGCAGAACATTTGTGGCGATCTTGCCCGCTTCCTCCAGCACGGCGCCGGTGAACTCGGCCTCCAGATCGGAATATCCCGGAATGTCCGAGGTCGAGACTTTCAGTACATCGTGCAAAATGAACTGTGCGTCTTTGATTGGCGCGTTGTAGACGGGCATGTGAAGCTCCCTTAATTCAGATGTCCGGGGGCGGGCGAGATTATTCGGCCGCCTTCTTTTCCTGTTTCATCGAGACGATGACCTTTTCGCCCCAGCGCAACTGCTCTTTCAGATCGTCGATGGCCTGTGTCAGTTCTTCGCGGCGTGCTTCCATGTCTGCCAGACGTTCGCACGCGATCTCATAGGTGCGGGACATCTGTGTCAGTTGCTGATCACCGACGTGATACAGGTCCAGAAGCTGCCGGATTTCTTCCAGGCTGAAGCCAAAGCGCTTGCCACGCAGGATCAGTTTCAGACGGGCACGATCGCGTTTGGTGAACAGACGTTTCTGGCCTTCACGGATAGGAAACAAAAGTTCCTTGGCCTCGTAAAACCGCAAGGTACGTGGTGTGACATCATAGGTCTCGCACATTTCGCGGATGGTCATCAGGTCTTCGGTCATGGTTCAAACTCTCATCACTGGCGTCGTGAAAAAGATTTGCGCAGTTGATGGGCCTCTTACAACATGCAGATGACGTTTACGTAATGCGAACGCTACGTCACAAAAAAGTTGACGTAACATCCGTTCGCGTAAATCCGCGTTTCGGTAATCTTCTTTCCCCTGGGTAAGGGGAAATCTCGCGATTCCACGCTGCGTGTATCGACGTTCTCCACAAGAAAAATCCCGCAGCGGGACCACGGGAGCTTCAGTTTCGACCGAAATGACGCTTGAAAGGTTGTCAGCCCAGAGAATTGGCCGTCTGGTCGCGCAGTTGCTTGAGGGCGTCCATGGCTTCGTCCAGTTGCTGCCTTTGCTGGCGCAACTCCTCCATTTGCCGGTCAGCCATTTCCACAAAAGTTGCCATCTGAGCCTGGTTGCCCTGATGTTCATAGATCAGCAGCCACTGCCGGATCTCTTCCAGCGGGAACCCAAACTTGCGTCCGCGCATGATCAGCGTCATGCGCGCGCGCTCACGGGGGCCGTAATACCTGGAGCGGCCTTCGCGGTCAGGTTGCAGCAACTCGATATATTCGTAGTAGCGCAGGGTACGGGGCGTTACGTCGAACTCGGCGCACATTTCTTTGAATGACAAACGGGTGTCGGACATTCCTCATCTCCTTGCCTGCAACCTATGGAGTCGTAGCGGCAAGCGCAACAGTCGGGCTTGCCCTTTCGCTGAACTGACGATCATAAAGGGCGCGGAAGAAGGGAAAGACCGAATGGTAGAAAAATTGGGTTTCGCGCGCCAGTTCATCGAGGCGATTCCACATGCCAGGGCATTGGGCATGGAGCTGACGTATATCGGTGCCGGAGAAGCCGAGATCACCATGCCGTACAACGCGGACCTTGTCGGGGATCCGCGCACCGGCGTCATTCATGGTGGGGCGGTGTTCGCTCTGCTGGATACTTGCAGCGGTGCGGCTGTCATGAGCCATCCGTCCGCGCCGGGTGCCACGGCGACAATTGACCTGCGCATAGACTACATGCGGGCGGCTACGCCGGGGCAGAACATTACAACGCGCGCCAAATGCTATCACATCACGCGCAATGTGGCCTTCGTGCGCGCGACCGCAACGGATGACGATCAGGAACATCCTGTCGCAACCGCATCGGGGTCTTTCACCGTGGAGGGCAGGTAAATGGCGCGCAATCGTCCGGAGCCGATGCAGGTGGTCAAGAACCGTCGGGACGCCGCACTGAACGCCATGGTCGATGGGGTGCCGTATATCCGGTTTCTCAACATCACCTTCGACCGGCGTGGAGATGAACTGACGGGTGTTCTGAATTTTGACGACAAACTGATCGGCAATCCGCTGCTGCCCGCGCTGCACGGTGGGGTCACTGCCGCGTTTTTGGAGGTGACCGGCGTGATCACCCTGTGCTGGGAGACCGTGTTTCCCCGCATCGAAAGCGGAGAGATGAGTGCCGAAGACATTCGGGATGCAAGTTTGCTCCGATACCCGAAAACCATCGATTTCACGGTCGACTACCTGCGTTCGGGCTTGCCGCGCGATGCCTATGCCCGCGCTTACATCAGCCGTTCCGGGCGGCGTTATGCTTCGGTCCGGGTCGAGGCGTGGCAGGACAACCATGCGCGCCTGTTCGCGCAGGCTTCGGGGCATTTCCTGATGCCGCAATCGGATTCGGACGAAGGATAGCCTTGGATGCGGGATGCCTCGGCACCCATCACGCACAGACGGGTGCTGAAGATCGCAGCACCTATCGTTCTGTCCAATGCCACTGTCCCGATACTGGGGGCGGTGGATACTGGTGTTGTCGGGCAGATGGGGCTGGCCGCCCCGATCGGCGCTGTCGGTATGGGTGCGGTCATCCTGTCGGCCATCTACTGGATATTCGGCTTTCTGCGGATGGGCACCACGGGTTTGGCTGCACAGGCGCGCGGGGCCGGAGACACGGCGGAAACCGGCGCGCTTCTGATGCGCGGTTTGCTGTTGGGCGGCGCTGCGGGGCTGTTTTTCATTCTGACGCAGGTCTGGGTGCTGTGGGGGGCATTTGCCCTGTCCCCCGCAAGCCCCGAAGTCGAAGCCCTGACCCGACAATACCTGGAAATCCGGATCTGGGGTGCCCCGGCGACAATTGCGCTTTATGCCGTTACAGGCTGGCTGATCGCGATCGAGCGGACGCGGGGCGTGTTTGTTCTTCAGGTATGGATGAATGGCCTGAATATCCTGCTGGATCTGTGGTTCGTGCTTGGGCTGGGCTGGGGAGTCGAGGGCGTCGCGCTGGCGACACTGATCGCCGAATGGACCGGGTTGGCCCTGGGGCTATGGCTCTGCCGTCAGGCATTTGCCGGCAATCAGTGGAGAGACTGGCCGCGCATTTTCGACGGCGCACGGCTGCGCCGGATGATGCAGGTGAATGGCGACATCATGGTGCGGTCCGTCCTTTTGACCGGATCGTTCACCACTTTTCTTTTTGTCGGATCAGATCTTGGCGACGTCAATCTGGCCGCCAATCAGGTTCTGCTGCAGTTTCTGGAAATCACAGCCTTTGCGCTTGACGGTTTCGCCTTTTCGGCCGAGGCGCTGGTCGGCGGGGCGGTCGGGGCAAAGGACCGTTTTCAGGTTCGGCGTGCGTCCGTGATGGCGTCACAATGGGGCGTAGGCGGCGCTTTCGCGCTGGGTCTGGTTTTCTATCTGGCAGGACCCGCGCTGATCGATGTGATGTCGACCTCGCCCGAGGTGCGTGAGGCCGCGCGCGAATTTCTGATCTGGGCTGCGATTGCCCCGGTGATTGGCGTGGCCAGCTGGATGTTCGACGGTATCTACATCGGCGCGACCTGGACCCGGGACATGCGCCAGGCGATGATCCACTCGGTCGGGATCTACGTCCTGTCCCTGTTCATTCTGGTGCCTGCATTTGGTAATCACGGGCTGTGGGCCGCGCTGATGGTTCTGAACATTGCGCGTGGCGTCACGCTGGGATGGCGCTATCCGAAGCTAGAGGCGCAAGTCGCTTAAAGCAGGGTCAGCAGGTTTTCGGGCGGACGCCCGATAGCGGCCTTTTCATCGCGAATGGCAATAGGGCGTTCGATCAGGATCGGGTTTTCGGCCATGGCACAGATCAAGGTATCGTCCGGCGTCGCTTTGTTCAGCCCCAGTTCCCTGAAGCGCTTTTCACCTGTGCGCATCATGTCGATTGCAGCAATGCCCAGTTTCGCCTGCACGGCCCGCAATTCGTCTTCTGACGGTGCGTCCTCCAGATACTTCCGGACACGGGGTTCTGCGCCGTTTTCTTCAAGCAGTGCAAGCCCCGAACGCGATTTCGAACACCGCGGGTTGTGCCAGTATTCCATCACACCCAATCCTCTCGTTTGCTGCCAACCGCCTGTGCGACATTTTCAAACCCGTCCCGGGCCAGAAGTTCGTCCAGACCCCGGGCGATTTCCGATGCCAGCGACATGCCGCCGTAAACCATGGCCGTATAGAACTGGACGGCCGAGGCACCGGCGCAAATCTTGGCATAGGCCTGTTCCGCGCTGCTGATGCCACCCACGCCGATCAAGGGAATGCGTCCTTCGGTCAGTTGGCTGAGCTGCGCAAGAACGCGGGTCGATTTTTCGAACAAAGGCGCGCCAGACAGGCCACCAGCCTCATCCTTGTGTGCGCTTCTCAGCCCGTCGCGAGACAGGGTGGTATTCGTGGCAATGACCGCGTCAATTCCGGTTTCCAGCGCGATATCGGCGATATCTTGTATCTCTGGTGCCGTCAGGTCCGGAGCAATTTTCAGGAATACGGGAATCGGTGCCGGCAGCGCGTCTCGCGTTTTGACAACACCCGCCAGCAAAGCGCCAAGCGCGGCCTTACCCTGCAGGTCCCGCAGTTTCTCGGTGTTGGGGGACGACACGTTGACCGTGGCAAAATCCAGATGGGCGGCGCAATGGGCCAGTACTTTGGCAAAATCACCGGGGCGGTCGTCGCTGTCCTTGTTGGCGCCAAGGTTCAATCCGATAACCGCATCGCGGGGACGGCTCGCGAGACGGCGAGCCATGACGTCCATTCCTTCATTGTTGAAGCCGAAACGGTTGATGGCCGCCTTGTCTTCGGTCAGGCGAAACAGGCGCGGTTTCGGGTTGCCCGGTTGTGGACGCGGTGTCACCGCACCGACTTCAATAAACCCGAACCCGGCCCGCGATAAAGGGCCCAGAACCTCGCCATTCTTGTCGAATCCAGCGGCCAGGCCGACCGGATTGGCCAGCGTCAGACCGGCGATCTGCGTACGCAGGCGTGGTGACGTGACAGGGCCGGCAGCCGGGACCAATCCGGCTTTCAAAGCCCGGATCGACATCCCATGGGCAGTTTCGGGGTCCAGCCTGTGTAAGGCTGACAGCCCAAGCTTTTCGATCAGTTTCATCCGAAGGTCCCTCCGACCTGTGCTGGCGAACAACGGATCAGCCGCGAGGTCGAAACAGCCGCCTGACGATGCACCACAGCGGTGCGATAAACGGGGTCGGTTACCATCTCAAGGAAGGCGTGCGCGCTGGGATATCGGGCGATGAACACGGCATCCCAGATTTCGTCGGCGGGGCCTATCAAAGTGGTTTCAAATCCACCGCGCCACAAAATGGACGCTCCGATGCGGGCGACAATGGGCGCGGTTTCCGATCCGTAGTTCTGGTAGGCCTCAGCGCCGGTCAGGCCGGCATCTGCCAGCGCGTGCCCGGAAGGGTATTCAGCCTGCGCGCGAAACCTGACCAGGTTGAGCATCTCGATCGGTTGATCGCGATCCAGTGCCTTGAACAACTCGAACTGCTCACGATCAGGATCGATGAAGCCGGTCATACCATCTCCTTGGGGAACTGGTGTAGCGTTCCGTCAAAGGGCAGGGCGCGGGTCCAGATCACATCGGTCATTCGGATCTGCCGGTAAAGGTGGGGAAACAAGGCACCCCCGCGCGAAACTTCCCATCTCAGATCATCGCCCATGGCGTCGGCGTCGCAGGCCAAGAGGACAAGGCCATCAACTCCGGCAAAATGCTTGGCGGCGGTTTCGGCGGCCTGTTGGGCCGTCGAGAAATGGACAAATCCGTCGGTAACGTCAATCGGCGCGCCGTCTGACGCGCCCTGATCCTGCAGCGTGGTCCATTCATCGGACCTGAAAATCTTGTAAATCAGCATGAGGTGGTGATGCCTTGCACGGCGTGGGGAATCAAGGCGGATTTCCCCCTTTGACTCTTTGTTTCAGTCGGCGCACGATCCCTGCAATCAACGACAGGGAGTTTCATTAATGTTGATCCGTTTTCTGGCATCTACTGCCATTGTGGGCCTGACCGCAGGTGTTGCGGCCGCCGACTACAAACTGACCATTCTGCACACCAATGACTTCCATTCCCGGTTTGAGCCGATCAACAAATATGACAGCGGCTGCGACGCCGAAGACAATGCCGAAGGCAAGTGTTTCGGCGGTTCTGCGCGCCTTGTGACCGCAGTGGAAGAAGCCCGCGGCCGCGCTGAGAATTCGATTCTGGTGGATGGCGGAGATCAGTTTCAGGGTTCGTTGTTTTATACCTACTACAAGGGCAAAGTCGCGGCCGAGTTCATGAACCGGCTGGGTTATGACGCGATGACCGTGGGCAACCACGAATTTGACGACGGCCCCGAAGTGCTGCGCGGTTTCGTCGACTCCGTCGATTTTCCGGTTCTGATGTCCAACGCGAACATTGCTGACGAAGAACTGCTGACCGACAAGATCGCGAAGTCGACGGTTATCGAGGTTGGCGGTGAAAAGATCGGCCTGATCGGCCTGACGCCTCAGGATACGGACGAACTGGCCTCACCCGGGCCAAACGTTACATTTTCCGACCCGGTTCCGGCCGTGCAGGGAGAAGTGGACAAGCTGACCGGCGAAGGCGTCAACAAGATCGTTGTTCTAAGTCACTCGGGCTATGGTGTGGACCAGCGCGTGGCGCAGGAAACCACCGGCGTTGACGTGATCGTAGGGGGGCATTCCAACACGTACCTGTCGAACGTGTCCGACAGGGCCGTCGGGCCTTACCCGACCGTCGTGAATGACGTTCAGATCGTTCAGGCCTACGCCTATGGTAAATTCCTGGGCGAGTTGAATGTGACATTCGACGACGACGGAAATGTGATCGAGGCCGTTGGTGAGCCGCTGATCATGGACAACACCGTGACCGAGGATCAGTCCGCGCTGGACCGGATCGCCGAGTTGGCGGTTCCCCTGGATGAAATCCGCAACAAAGTTGTGGCCAATGCTGCCGATGCGATTGAAGGCGACCGCGCGATCTGCCGCGTGCAGGAATGCCAGATGGGCAATCTGGTTGCCGATGCAATGCTGGCCCGTGTGGCGGATCAGGGCGTTCAGATCGCCATCGCCAATTCCGGTGGCTTGCGGGCCTCGATCGATCCGGGCGAAGTGACCATGGGCGAGGTTCTGACGGTGTTGCCGTTCCAGAACACATTGTCGACCTTCCAGATCAGCGGTCAGGGGGTCATCGACGCCCTGGAAAACGGCGTGAGCCAGGTTGAAGAAGTCAAAGGCCGCTTCCCACAAGTGGCCGGTATGGCCTTCACATGGGATCCGTCGGTTGCCCCGAACGAGGGACGCGTAACCGAGGTGATGGTGGCCGAAGGCGATGGCTTCGTGCCGATTGACCCGGCGGCGACATATCTGGTCGTGACCAACAACTATGTCCGCAACGGTGGTGACGGCTATTCCATGTTCGAGGGCGACGACAAGAAAGCTTATGACTTCGGGCCGGATCTGGCGGATGTCACCGCTGAATACCTAGCCGCGAACGCGCCGTATACGCCTTATCTGGACGGACGCATCAAGCAGAAGTAAGCATCCCGACACCAACGACAAAGGCCGCATCCCCGATGCGGCCTTTTCTGTTCGGTGTGATTTGTGTCAGCTGAGATCGTATTCCGGCCAAAGCTCGGGATCGAAGCCGTTCAGCATCGGTTGGATGTGGTCTGCGACTTGACGCCAGCCGCCGATTGATTTGGTCGAAATCTTCTTTCGAACCTGATCAATGCTGGCGGTGCGCACCTGCTTTTTGTTCTTTTCCGGGTGCATCATCGTCTCGTGCCATTCGAGGCCAAGGAAGTCCGCAACCTGCCGGCTATAGGTTTCGGGGTCAGTGACGAGTTTTTCATACGGCACGGTCAGAATCCGGTCGCCGAAAATGGTTTCCCAATGGGCGATGTACTTGCGGTACATGTTCGCGGAATGTCCGATTGCTTCCAGATTGGACGCATATCTCATACCCGGTGCCGGGAAGCGCCTGATCCATTTCGACAAACCGACATCGCGCGGATCGCGCATCATATTGATAACTTTCGCATTCGGGAATGCAGAAAGTAAGAATCCTACCTGCTGGTAGTTGTGAGGCAACTTGTCGACAAACGCGATTGATGTCTCCGGGACCGGTGGCATCAGGCGGCGGAAATCTCGGGCAAATTCCTCCGCGTCTTTCGCGTCATAGGCTTTGCCTTCATGGATAAAGTCGTAGGACAAGTCCGGCCCTACAGTCAGTTCCCCACACCCTGCGACATCCGGAATCGAACTCAGCATCATTTCCATGAGTGTCGTCCCGGAGCGCGGTTGGCCGATGACAAAAATCGGGATCGGCCCATCGACCACCTCGGAGGAGATCGGAGTGTCAATTTCGGGGAACAACTGCACAATGCGCCGAAGTTTCTGGCTTTCGTCGCCGAATTTGTACGGATTCAACTCGTGTTGCAATTCGTTGGCCCGCGCAAACCCGGGCATTGCGGCAGTCAGCCCATGCAGAACGGATGTGATTTGCGCCTTGGCGAACTCAAGCTGCGAGACAGGGTGATCGCTGTTGTCGATGGCAGTAGCTACAAGCGGTTCCAGGTCGCGCGCGCGGTCCTCGTCGGCCATGTTGGACAACTGCAATAGTGACGCCACATGAGCGGGATCATTGGTGATGATCCGGTCGAGAATCTCGGCGGCATCCTTTTTCTTGCCCTCCTGATGAAGAATCGAGGCTTTTTGGAATGCGACTGCGTTGTCGTCTGGCGCCAGTTCATAAGCGCGATAGGCGTCCTGCCTGCAGTTGTCGCTGAACCCAATTCTGTCGTAAGCGCGGGCTCGGGTCGTCAACAGCGTGACATCGTCCGGAGATTTTTTGAGTTTTTCGGTCGCATGTTCAACAATCTCGCGCCAGTTGGATCCTTTGAGTTGGATCTCATCCACAACGCGAACAAGCTCTGCGTTGTTGGGAAACTGCTCCAGCATTTTCTCGGCATAAGCCAGCGCGCGCGGGATCTGGCCTGTCTGCATCAGAGCGTTTGCAAGGTTTTCAGCAAACTGAGGGTCATCGGGTTTGCGACGCGCGGCTTCGACGAAATGGGGAATGGACTTCTTGTACTGTTTCAATTCGGTGAAAACAAAACCCGCAATGGCTTGAAAGTCCGTATCCTTTGGAAACTTCTTGATCCCCAACTGCGCTTTTTTAAGTGCCTGCGGCAACTTACCTGCCTCGAGATCACCAAGCGCTTTGCCCTTCAGGGATTTAGCTGTTTGATTTGCCATGTGACCTCGTGTGAACCTGAGCCTGTAGAAAAAAATGTCAGTGGTTCATTACCTATGTGCGGACGGTTTGCAATAACTCTTCCCAACGACGCAATGGCGCAGCTGTTTTCTGCGCGCCCGGCGAACAGCCTTCCGGGCGTTCCCAATTTCAATGTGTGCCCGACCAATCAGGTGCATGTCGTGCGGACCGGTGAAGGAGGCCGCCAGCTTGATCCGATGCGGTGGGGGTTTCTGCCGCATTGGTACAAGGCGCAAAATGATGGCCCGTTGCTGATCAATGCGCGGGCTGAAACCCTGGCCCAGAAACCCGCGTTCCGCGCGGCCTGCCGCGAGCGGCGTTGCCTGATTTTGGCGACAGGGTTCTATGAATGGACCAAATCCGACCAAGGACAGCGGTTGCCCTGGTATATCTCGCGCCGCAACAACGAACCGATTGCCTTCGGCGGTGTCTGGCAGGACTGGGGTCTTGAAGGTGAACGCCAAAGCACCTGCGCCATCGTCACCACTGCGGCCAACGGAAATCTGGGCAAGATCCATCATCGGATGCCATTGATCCTAGAATCCGACGACTGGGCGCTTTGGCTGGGTGAGGCGGGTAAAGGGGCGGCCCGGCTGATGCGTCCCGGTGCGGAAGATGTGTTGACCTACCATCGGGTTGATCCTGCGGTGAACTCGAACCGGGCCAGCGGCGCAGAACTGATCGAACCAGTCGAGGAGTGAGCTGGCTTTTCTTTCAGCCAAGCCCAAGATAGACCGCAGATATGGTTCTGAAATTCACCACCCTGCCTGACCTCTACACACACGACTTCGATACCGTGATCGATGTGCGAAGCCCTGCAGAATACGCAGAGGATCATTTGCCGGGTGCCATCAACCTGCCGGTTCTGGACAATGAAGAACGGGCGAAAGTCGGCACGATCTACGTTCAGGAAAGCCCGTTTCTGGCCCGCAAGCTGGGCGCGGCTCTGGTGTTTCGCAATGCTGCCGCGCATATCGAAAACAGCCTCAGCCATCACGAGGGAGGATGGCGGCCTCTGGTCTACTGCTGGCGCGGAGGGCAGCGGTCAGGGTCTTTCACCTGGATGCTGCAGCAAATCGGGTGGCGTGCCGACGTAGTTGAAGGTGGCTACCGCACCTACCGCCGGCTGGTGAACCGCTATCTGTACGATGACGTCCTGCCGCACCGCTTTGTGGCGCTGGACGGATATACAGGAACGGCAAAAACCGAATTGCTCGCGCATCTCGCAAAGCGAGGCGTGCAGGTTCTGGACCTTGAGGCGCTGGCCAATCATCGCGGCTCGTTGCTGGGTGAAATGCCCGGAGGACAACCCAGCCAGAAAGGGTTTGAGTCCGCATTATCCGCCGTGCTTTGTCGGATGGACGCCAGTCGGCCAGTGGTCGTCGAGGCCGAGTCTTCCAAAATCGGAAGACTGATCCTGCCGCCCAGCCTTTGGAACGGGCTGCGAGCGGCTCCTCGTGTCCGAATTGATGCCCCGCTTGCGGCGCGGGCAGATTATCTGGTCGCTGCCTATGATGACATTCTTTCAGATCACGAGCGGATGCGTGACCGGCTGTCACCGCTGCGCTTTCATCGCGGCCATGACGTCGTCGATAACTGGCTGTCCCTGATGGAGGCCGGAGATAAACGTGGTCTGACGCGGGCGCTGATGGATCAGCACTATGATCCGGCCTACGCCAAGTCGCAGAAGGGTAGGGGTGCTCAGGTCATTGCGGAGCTTCAGGCCGACCGGCTGGATACCGACAGTCTTGCCGATGTCGCTGCCCGGATCGAACAGGTTCTGGCCCGGCTTTAAAGACGCAAGCCCAGAGCCTTGGTTAACCGACCGACAATAGCTGCGGGATATCCCGCGTCACGAAGCGACGCGCACAGGTCCTGAGCCTGGTCCGGGGCGACCGCAGCCAGCAATCCTCCGGCGGTTTGGGGGTCGAATAACAAGCCTGCTTTACCTTCCGCGGGCAGTTCCGGAGCTATTGCCCTGTTGTCAGCGAAAATGCTCGACCGGATGCCGTTCGAATACAACTCTTCAGCGCCGACCATTACAGGCACGGCCTCAAGATCCAGTGCTGCACCGCAACCCGAAGCCTCGCACATTCCCTTCAGGTGGCCGGCCAGACCAAAACCCGTGACATCCGTCATCGCATGCGCGCGCCTGAGGATTTCGGCGGCTGTGCCCTGTGGGTGGGTCATGTGGCGAAATGCGGCCGCGACCCACGCGCCATCGGCCTGACCAGCCATTTCAGCGGCCATCAAAACACCGCTGCCAATGGGTTTGGTCAGGATCAGTGCATCCCCCGGCAGACCACCGGCCAGAGTAATAGGTTCCTGGGCGCAAAGACCGATGATGGTGAAACCGATGGTCATCTCATCGCCCATAGAGCTGTGGCCGCCAACAATCTCGGCACCAGCCTGCCGCAGAACGTCGCTGGCGGTTGTCATGATTTCCGTCATCGTGCGGTGCTGCAACGTGGCGGACATGCGGGGCAGGATCACAGTTGCAGTCGCCGCCTGCGGCGCCGCACCCATCGCCCAGATATCACCAAGCGCGTGCACGGCCGCGATGCGCGTCATCAACACGGGGTCTGCGGCGAAGCTGCGCAAGTGATCCGACGTGATGACCTGACGCGCCCCACCCGTTGTCAGCAGGGCCGCATCATCGCCGGGCAGGGGGGTGACATCCGAGCGTTCGGGCGCAGGCAACGTCTGCAAGGCTTGCTGCAAGGCACCACGCCCAACTTTGGCACCGCAACCGCCGCACATCGGTTTGTCACCCAATGCTTCGCGCAAACCGTCCGCATGATGCCCGGGCAGTTTCGGTATTGCCATCTGCGGCAGGTCACGAAATCTGTTCATGAATTTCTGGTCGATGTGGTTTTTCCATTTCCACATCAACGGACCGCTGAATGACGTTCCCAACTTTTCCGCAAGGGCGGACTTCCTGCCCAGCGAAATCAGTTTCAGATAATCTTTCTGCGGCACGTACCGCCGCATCCGTCCCGCTCCCAATGCCGCGCGCAGATTGTCAAACAAAACCGGCGCTTCACGGACCGCATAGACGCCGGCCTTGGGGCGCGGGTTGTCGGACAGGTGCGCGCAATCGCCGGCGGCAAAGATCAAGGGGTGGCTGGACTGCAGATGCGCGTCGACACGGATGTAGCCACCCTGCATCTCTAACCCTGTTTCAGCGATCCAGTCATAGGGTCGCGCACCAGCGGCTCCGGTCACGAACGCGGCTGGGATGTGGCGGCCATCCTCCAGTTCAACATAATCCTTGCCGATCTGGCGAATGGAAGCGTTTTCGAAGATCGCGATCCCCAGGCTTTCCATCGCCTGTCGGATGGTTTCCCCGGCCTTGGGGCCTGTGGCCGTCAAAGCCGTGGCGTTGTCGATCAACGCGACCCGGGCGTCGCGGCCCTGCGCCCGCAACGCATGCGCCATCGCCATGACCAGTTCGACCCCGGCAACACCGCCGCCAATGACCGCGACTGACGCGGGCCCGGGCGTCTTCAGGTAGTCGGCCCAACGTGCCGCAAATAGGCCCAGAGGCTTCGCCGGCACCGCATGTTCCGCAAATCCGGGCAAGGCGGGCATGTCAGAAGTTATGCCCACATTGACCGATGCGACATCAAACGAAACAGGCAGGTGCCCTGAAACGTGAACAACCCGTCTTGCTGGATCCAGGCCGTTTACCGCGCCCAGAATGATGCGCGCCCCGGCAAATCGCGCCAGCTTTACCAGATCGATGTCCAGCTCGTCCCGCCTGTAATGCCCGGCCACATAACCCGGCAACATGCCGGAATAAGGCGCGGTTGGGCCGGGATTGATGATGGTCACTCGCGCGCCGGGCAAGGGGTTCATTCCCCACTTGCGCAGCACAAGCGCGTGCGTGTGGCCCCCGCCGATCAGAACCAGATCGCGGGTCAAAGGCAACGGAGGTGTATGCATCAGGTTCAGTTCGCTGTGTGATCCGGGACGTCTTCGACCTGCTCGACCGCGTGGGTGGCCCAAAGCTCATCCTCGCCTGCATCCGGCAGATCGCCGGGCGATTCATGGCGATGAATGTGCCATTTGGCAATGAACAGGGCCGTGATCGGCGCGGTCAGGAACAAAAACAGCGTTATCAGCAGCTCGTGCAGCGACGCGTGATCCTCCAGCAGGACGGAATGAAAGATCGACGCCAGCAGAACGCCCCCAACGCCCAGAGTTGTGGCCTTGGTCGGCGCGTGCAGCCGGGACATCGGATCCTTCAGCTTGATCATGCCAAACGATCCCACGAAACCAAATATGCCCGAGACGATCAGGAAGAAAGCGATGAGAAATTCGAAAACGAAACCCATGTCGCCCTCACTCGATAATGTTGCCACGCAGCATGAAGCGTGCGTAAGCCACCGTTGAAACAAAGCCCAGCATGGCGATGATCATGGCGGATTCAAAGAAGATCTCGGTTCCCAGCCTGAGACCGTAAAGGATCATCAACGCGATGGTGTTGATGACCATGGTATCCAGCGCCAGTACCCGCGTGCCGACACCGTCGGCCGTCACGATCCGCCATAGACACATCATGATCGCCGCGCCAAAACAGGCAAAGGTGAAATAGATGGCATAGGTGATCATTCGAAAATCTCCTTGAGGCGACGTTCATAGCGTTGCTTGATCTGGTCCCGAACCTCGTCAGGGTTCGGGGCGTCAAGGCAATGGACCAACAGATTGTGCCCCTGCGCAGACAAATCGCAGCTGACGGTGCCCGGCGTCATGGTGATCGTTCCGGCCAACACGGTAATCGCCTCGGGTGTGCGCAGTTCAAGCGGAATACAGACCCAGTTTGGTTGCCGATCACTGTCGCGCTTGAACAGGATGATCCGGGCGACCGCGATATTGGCCATCACAATGTCCCATAGAACGACAAGCATGTATTCCACGATCATCGGCCAGTTGCGCAGTATGGGACGGTCCGGCCAGTAGGGCTGCGTGATGAACGGGATGATGATCCCCAGAATCAGACCAAACACCAGCGAATTCAGCGAGGGTTGGTTGGCAAGCAACATCCACACAAACGTCAGCAGAATGGTCAGATGCGGGTGCGGAAATATCCGGTGTAGCAGTTTGATCATTCTTCACCTCCCATGACGGCCGAGATGTAATTTTCGGGCGAGAACAATTGTCCTGCCGTGCCTTCAGCGTAGGTCAGCGCCGGGCCAGCGAACAAGGTCAACAGCATCAGGCCAAGGACCAATCCGAATACCGCCGTGAATGCCAGCGCCGGTTGAGGTTCGGGCGCAGGCAGAACGACGTCTTCATCTTCATTTTCGGTCTCTGCTGTGGTGTTAAGCTGCGCGTCGTGGCTTTTCCAGAAGATCAGCGAACCGGCCCGGGCCAGTCCGACGATGGTCACAAAAGACCCGATCAGGATCACCGCCCAGATTGCGTTGGCGTCCGGGGCATCCCGCGCGGCGTCCAGTACCAGCAGTTTACCGACAAAACCGGACAGTGGCGGCATACCGGCCAGCGCAATTGAGCCCACGAAGAACAGCGCCGAAATCAACCCGCTTTGCGGCATCGGATTACCGGGCTCAATGGCACCGCCGCGCCGCTGCATCACAAGGTCTGCCACAAGGAACATAAGCGCTGTCGCCAGTGTCGAGTGGAAAATGTAATATAGCGCGGCAGCGGTTGCGCCGGGCGAGAACAGCGAAATCGCAATCAGCAAAGTGCCCATCGACGCAATCGCGCAGAACGCGACCAGGCGCGCGATGTGCTGTGCTCCCAGAATGCCGATTGCTCCGACCGCCAGAGTGACCAATGCAGCTGGTTGCAGCCAAGCTCCGACCAGGCCTTCTGTCACTGCGACGTCGGGACCAAAATCCAGGGTATAGACCCGCAGGATCGAGTATGCGCCCACCTTGGTCATGATCGCAAATAGCGCGGCCACAGGCAAAGGCGCGTTGGCATAGCTGGCGGGCAGCCAGAAATGCAGCGGCAGAACGGCGGCCTTGATGCAGAAGACCAGCAGCAGCAGTACCGCGCCGACCCGTAGCAAAGCTGTATCTTCAGGTGGAATTTCGGCCACGCGCAGCGCCAGATCGGCCATGTTCAAAGTGCCGGTCACGGAATAGATGGTGCCAAGTGCAAACAGGAACAGGGTCGAGCCAAGCAGGTTGTAGGTGACGTACTGAACCCCGGCTTTCAGCCGTACAGAACCACCTCCGTGCGTCATCAGGCCGTAAGAGGCGATCAGCAGAACTTCGAAGAAAACGAACAGGTTGAACGCGTCTCCGGTCAGAAAGGCGCCACAAACACCCATAAGCTGGAAGTGGAACAGGGCGTGAAAGTGCTTTCCCCTGTCGTCCCAGCCGGAGGCAATGGAATACAGAACGATGGGAAGGGCCAGCAATGCCGTCAGCAGCACCATCATGGCCGACAGTTTGTCCAGCACCAGCACGATCCCGAATGGCGCGGGCCAGTTGCCCAGTTCATAGACCTGAATGTCGCCGCCCGACGCTTTTGCGGTGATGGTCAGGGCGATACCCAGCAGGCCTACGACACCGGCGACCGAAAAGATGCGCTGCAGGTCCAGATGGAATCGCAGTACCATGATGATGAAGGGGGCCAGGATCGCGGGCAGGACGATCGGCGCAACGATCCAGTGATTCATGCGTCTTCTCCTGCGCCGTCCACGCTGTCCTGCGCGCTCATGTCGATGTGGTCATCCATGGACGACAGATAGGCGGACAGGGCGATCATCACGATCACCGCCGTCATACCGAACGAGATCACGATGGCCGTCAGCACGAGTGCCTGCGGCAGCGGATCGGTGTAGGGCACGTCCTTGTACTTGTTCAGAACCGCCGGCGCATTCAGCGCCAGCCGCCCGGTGGCAAACAGGAACACATTGACTGCATAGGTCAGCAAAGACAGGCCCAGAATGACGGGGAAAGTCCTGCGACGAAGGATCAGGAAGATCCCGGCTGCGGTCATGACGCCTACGGCAGAGGCTACGAGCGCTTCCATCAGGCCTGCTCCTTCTCTTGGTCTTCTTCTGGCGGATCATCCCGAAGCGGGTTGATATCCATCGGGAACTCCTGCGCCATGCCCGGTTGCCATGCAAACCGTGACAGGCTGTCCAGCGCCAGCATGACAGCACCCAGAACGGCGAGGAATACGCCGGTGTCGAACAGGATGGCGGTGGCCCATTCGAACTCTTCCAGCGGCGGCCAGTGAATGTAGCCGAAATCGCTGGTCAGGAACGGCCTTTCATTGAACCACGCGCCCAGTCCGGTCGCAGCGGCTATCAGAACGCCCCAGCCGATTGTTCCGTGGTAAAAGAACCTCTGCCGTTCAATGGCCCAGGTGTATCCGCTGGCCATGTATTGCATCAGGTAGGCGATCGCGACGATCAGACCCGCGATAAAGCCGCCGCCGGGCTGGTTGTGGCCGCGGAAAAAGATGTAGGCGCCCACCATCAGGGCAATCGGCATCATCACGCGGGTTGCAACCACCATCATAAGCGGGTGCGAGTCGCCCGATTGCGGCCAGTGCGGTTTGCGGTTCAGAAGATAGGCCCGGACATTTGTGCTCAGAACCGCCTCGGTCAGGGCAAAGATGATCAGCGCGGCAATGCCCAGAACGATGATCTCGCCAAAAGTATCAAAGCCCCGGAAGTCGACGAGAATGACGTTGACCACGTTGGTGCCGCCGCCGCCCTTGTACGAGTTCGCCAGATGGAAATCCGATATCGTCGGAAAAGCGAAATCGCGCAGCATCAGCGCATAGATCAAGGCGCCGCTGCCGATCCCCGCCACGACAGAGATCGCCGCATCCCGCCAGCGGCGCTGGGCGCTGCTGTCCCGTGGGGTTTCGGTTGGCAGAAAGTTCAGCGACAGCAACAGCAGGATCATCGTGACCACTTCGACCGAAATCTGCGTCAGCGCCAGATCCGGAGCGGACAGGTAGTTGAACGCCATTGACACGATCAGACCCACAACACCGATCAGCACCAGTGACAACAGGCGGTTGCGGTGGAACCACATGATCGCGAGCGTTGCTCCCACCAGACAGATCCAGCCGATAATCGGTATGATTGGTGCGGGCAGCGGCACCCGGGTCTCAAGCCCGATTGTGCCGGTCGAATAGGCGTAAAAACCCATCCCCAAGGTAAAGGCGATCATGATGATGGCATAACGCGAGATGACGCCATTGTGCAGCTCGTCCGTGACCCACTGGCTGAGCTTTGTCAGCGCGCCGATCACTGCGTCGAAGATGTCTTTTGCCTCGGGCCGGGGCAGCGCGTTCCAGACCTGTTCTCCGCGCTTGTGCAGCGACACCAGGAAAAAACCTCCCAGCGTTGCCACGATGGACATGTAAAGCGCCGGAGTAAAGCCATGCCACAGTTTGAGCGAATAGTAGGGCAGCTTCTCTCCGCCGATCACCGCGCTGGAGACAACGGCGACCAGCGGGCCAACGATGGCGGCGGAATACAGACCGATCAGCACAACCAGAACCACAAGAAATGCGGGGGCCAACCACAGCCCGACGGGCGGATCATGCGGATGTGCCGGGTAATCGTCCCGCTCGGGGCCAAGAAAAACGTGGCCCACAAAGCGGAAGGAATAGGCCGCTGAGAAAAGCGCCGCCAACAGGGCCAGACCGGGCACCAGATAATGCGAGTTCAGCCATGTTGTATGGACTGTTTCCTCAAGCATCATTTCCTTGGAAAGGAACCCGTTCAGCGGTGGCAGGCCAGCCATCGACAGGGCTGCAATCGTCCCGATGGTGAAGGTGATCGGCATCAGGTGCCGCAACCCGCCCAGCCGTTTGACGTCACGGGTTCCGGTCTCGTGGTCGACGATCCCTGCGGTCATGAACAGGGCGGCCTTGAACGTTGCATGGTTGATGATGTGGAAGATGGCGGCCACGGCGGCAATCTTAGTGCCAAAGCCCAGCAGCATGGTCACAAGACCCAGATGCGACACGGTCGAAAACGCCAGCAAGGCCTTGAGGTCATCCTTGAACAGCGCAATGCAGGCACCGATCAACATCGTTACCAGACCGGTTGTTGCCACTATGTAGAACCAGGCCTCGGTCCCGGCCAGAACCGGCCACATCCGCGCCATCAGGAACAGCCCGGCCTTTACCATCGTGGCTGAGTGCAGGTAGGCCGAAACCGGTGTTGGTGCGGCCATCGCGTGCGGCAGCCAGAAATGGAACGGGAACTGCGCTGACTTGGTGAAACAACCCAGCAGGATCAGGATCAGCGCGGGCATGTAGTAGGGCGACGACTGGATCAGCTCCTTGTTCTGGAGGATAACGCTCAGGTCGTAGGACCCCACGATATTACCAAGGATCAGCATCCCGGCGATCATCGCCAGCCCGCCTGATCCGGTGACAGCCAGCGCCATGCGCGCGCCCTGACGCCCCTCGGGCAGGTGCCGCCAGTATCCGATCAGCAGGAAGGAACTGAGCGACGTGAGTTCCCAGAAAATCAACAAAAGCAGAATGTTGTCGGACAGAACGATGCCCACCATCGCGCCCTGGAACAGAAGAAGATAGGTATAGAACTGCCCCATCGGGTCTTCGCGGGACAGGTAGAACCGCGCATAGAGGATGATCAGCAAACCGATCCCCAGGATCAGCAGGGCAAACAGAAACCCCAGCCCGTCCAGCATGAAATTCGCGTTCAGTCCCAGCCCCGGTATCCAGTCGAACCTGGCCGTCACCACCTCGCCGCGCATGACGGACGGAATGTGGATCAGCAGCCCCATCAGTGCCAGAAATGTGGTCAGTCCGGCAGCCGAGGCCGCCGCGTTTCGTCCCGCCCGGATCAGAAGGGCTGGGAACACAGCTCCGAGGAAGGGAAGGGCCGCGATAAGGAATAGGGACAAGTGCGATACTCCGGTCTGGGCGGTCAAAGTGGTATTGATTTTGTAAGGATAATTCTCTGACTGTCCAGCGATTGCAAGATTATGCGCCCGTTTCGGCGTGAAGGGCGCGCGGATTTTCCTTTGGGGCGAAAATGACGCGAACTTGATCCGGCCGATGCCAATTCGACGCGGCAATGTGCTTCGCCCTGTGATAAAACCGATTTGTCGGCATGGGAGCGCGGCGTGGCAGAAAAAGTGAACCTAACGCGAAGGCGGGTAGTTTTGGGTGTTGGTGCCGCCATCGCCGCCGGCTTTGCGATACGGCAGTACCGTCTGATTCCACAGGATTATTCCGGTGGACGGGTTCAGGTCGCCGGCGCGTATCAACAGGCAGTTTCGGGGGACATCCTGCTGGTGGATATCCGCACCCCCCGGGAATGGCGCGCAACCGGGATTGGCAGGGGCGCGCATCCGCTTGATATGCGCCGCGAGGACTTCGTGCAGGCGCTCACGCAGCTTGCAGATGGCGATCGGTCTGCACCTGTTGCACTGATCTGCGCCCGTGGCGTCCGGTCGGCGCGGCTGAGCAATCAACTGACGGCTGCCGGTTTTACCAATATTATCGACGTCCCCGAAGGCATGCTGGGCTCGGCCGCCGGACCGGGTTGGCTGCGCGCAGGGCTGCCGGTCGAAGCTTACAAAGAGGACATTTGATGAAAGCGAAATTCTGGCTGGCGCTGAGCCTTTCATTCGCCGGACAAACGGCTTTGGCCACTTGTGCCGAATCTGAAGGTACGTGCGAGACCCCGTCCGGCGAATACCACATCGAATTGCCAAAGGCCGAAAACCCGGCGCTGGTCGTGTTCCTGCATGGCTATGGCGGCAGCGGCAGCGGTACGATGAAGAACCGCAATATGGTTGATCCGCTGCTCGCGCGTGGCTATGCGGTGATGGCACCCGAAGGGGCAATGAGCAACGGGCGCAAAAGCTGGAACTTCTATCCCGGCTGGGAGGGGCGGGACGATACCGCCTTTCTGACCGAAGTGGTGCAGGACGCAGCCGACCGATTTGGCATCGACAGCGACCGGGTTGTGCTGGGCGGGTTTTCCGCAGGCGGGTTCATGGTGAACTATCTGGCCTGCGATGCACCAGAGACGTTTTCGGCCTATGTGCCCGTGTCAGGAGGCTTTTGGCGGCCAAATCCCGAAAGCTGCGCAGGGCCGGTCAAGCTGTTTCACACCCATGGCTGGGCAGACAATGTAGTCCCGTTGGAGGGGCGCATACTGGGTGGGGGCCGGTTCCATCAGGGGGATATCTTTGCAGGATTTGAAATCTGGCGTGAAGCCAATGAATGCCCGGATACCAAACCATCCGGGTTTTCGATCACGGGCAATTTCATGCGCCGAAACTGGACAGGCTGCGCCGAAAACAGCGCGCTGGAGTTTGCGCTGTTTCCTGGTGGTCACGGTGTTCCCAAAGGGTGGGCGGACATGATGGTGGACTGGTACGAAGGCCTGCCCGGAAGCTGATCATTCCGCCGGGGTCATCGTCCCCTTGCCCTCGATCAGGCGTTTCAGTTCGTCACGGTGGCGGCGGGCCGAACGGGTGATTGCGGGTTCGGCGAAGTCCTCGCGCATACCGACCATGCGCCGGGCCGTTCCTGCGGACACGCCGCTAAGCGCGGACAGCGGTATAGCCAGGGCCAGGCTGATGGCGATCGGGGCCAGCCAGACCGATACCAGCCCGGCCAGAATCCCAACGCTCAGTGCGATCCCGCTGATCGTTTCCAGAGCGTGGCATAGAACAAGGGTGCGCAGGCTATAGCTACCGCCGTCGCGGGCTTGCGGGGACCAACCTTTTTGGATGCCCAACGCTGTTCGGAAGACTGCGATCATCTGTTGTACCATCAGGATCGGGGCATAGAGGATCGACAGGATCACCTCGGACAGAAACGAGATGAAAAACCGCCGCCCGCCACCGAAATCGGAATAGCGAACACCGCTAAGGGGCAGGGCCACGACGCCCAGTACCTTGGGCGCCAGCAACATTGCATACATGACCAGAATGATCAGCACGTGGCGGGTTTCAGTCATTTCCGGCCATTGCGGAAATAGCGGGTTGTCTGGGCTGAAATAATGTAGAACCGACGCATCCTCGCCCTGACCGATCAGCGCCCACATGACCAGCAGCGCGAACCACAGCGGTGACATCAGATAGCCGACCGCACCATGAAACATGTGGAAGCGGGACACCGCGCGGAATCCGGCGGAGCCCAGCAGTTTCAGGTGCTGCAGGTTGCCCTGACACCAGCGGCGGTCGCGCATGGCGTGGTCAATCAGGGTGGGCGGTGTCTCTTCATACGATCCGCGAATACGCGGCAGGAATCGCACACCCCAGCCGGCGCGGCGCAGCAACCCGGCCTCGACAAAGTCGTGGCTCATGATCAGTTGGTCCTGCCCGCTGAAAGATCGCAGTTTGGGCAGCCCGGCGCAGCAGGCAAAGGCACGGGTACGAATGATGGCATTGTGGCCCCAGTAGTTGCCTTCCTGCCCGCACCAGCGGGCCAGACCTTCGGCAAAG
Organism: Ruegeria sp. K7; assembly: GCF_056531785.1. Classification (NCBI taxonomy): domain Bacteria; kingdom Pseudomonadati; phylum Pseudomonadota; class Alphaproteobacteria; order Rhodobacterales; family Roseobacteraceae; genus Ruegeria; species Ruegeria sp. K7. The sequence continues at coordinate 93,065 of NZ_JBQFMJ010000014.1, read as the reverse complement.
GCAATGCCATAAACTCCGTTGGCGAATTGCTGCATCCGGGCAAAGACCGACTGCGCACCGATCAGTTGCGGATAACTCTGGATCAGGCCCGCGCCGGGATCACGCGCCAGAGAATCCGTCAGGCGGGCGATGGCGCGGCCGGTCATCAGACTGTCGGCATCCAGCACCAGCATCGCATCCCAGTCCGCGCCCCATCGACTGACCCAGTCGGCGATGTTGCCGACCTTGCGGTCGGTATTCTGTTCGCGGCGGCGGTAATACAACTCCAGCCCGGGTGCGAGCGAGGTTCGCAGCGCCTCGACGCTGGCCTGTTCCTGCGCGGCAATCTCGGGGTCGCGTGTGTCGGACAGGATGAACATGGCATAGTGATGCTGGCCGCCGCGCGCCCGCAATTCTTCCAGCATGGTCCGGGCATTGCCCAGAACGAACCACGGCACTTCGTTATAAACCGGCATCAACAACGCGACGCGCAGCGGGGTCGGGCGGGTCTGGTGTTTGGGCTGCTCCTGCCGCGCAAGCGACGCCATGCCCAGAAGAACGGTGCAGACCGTGAACGAGATCCAGAAGAAATTGAACGAGATCAGCGTCAGCAGAATGCCCTCGATCAGGTTGATCCCTTCGGCTCCGAACCAGTCGGACATCACCCACAACAGGCCCAGCGTTGCGGCCATCGCGGGTGAAAAAGCCAAGGCGCGCCAGAACCCGGCAGACGGATTGTCCGTCCGGGAAGGAACCTGTGCGTCACGGAACCCGGCGCTGAAATCCTGCGCCGGCATGGCCAAAAGCGCCTCGGGGGGCATGATATGCAGATCGCGGTTCATATGGTCCATCTGTACAGCCAGACCTCGGAGGCCGGTTGTTTTCCGACAAGCAACTGCGCGCGCAGTTCGACATGATCCCGTTCGGCGGGTTCAAATGAAAATGCCAACCGCATTCCGCCGGTATCCGGGTTGCGTTGCAACACACCGTCCGAGGTTTCGGCATGAGGCGAATCCACAAAGATCGAAATCGTCTCGAGGTCGTCGAACAAATCGCTGGCCTCAAAGTCGATGACGGCCAGACGCCCTTCGCCGAACGTGTTTTCGCCCATTGCCGTGTTGATTACGCTGGCCATCGGCGTACGCTGAGGATTGTCGCCCCAGATCAGGCGGTAGGATATATCGATCTGGCTGCCCGCAGCATACGGGGCAGCCGGTCGCCAATAGGCAACGATGTTGTCGTAGATTTCCTGATCGGCAGGAATTTCGACCAGCGTGACCGAGCCTTTGCCCCAGTCGCCTTTGGGTTCGACCCAAAGGCCGGGGCGTTTGTGATAGTTCGCTTCAAGATCAGCGTAATCCGAGAACTCACGCTTCCGTTGCATCAGGCCAAACCCGACCGGGTTGGTGTCGACGAAGGAAGAAATCTGCAACCGCGTCGGGTTGGCCAGCGGCCGCCACAGCACTTCACCCGCGCCGTTGCGCACCATCAGCCCGTCGCTGTCATGCACGGCGGGGCGGAAATCGTCGAAGCGGCTGTGATTGGTCTGATCGAACAGGAACATCGAGGTTCCGGGCGCGATGCCCACATGGGTCAGATCCTCGCGCGGGAACAGGGTCGCCTCGACCTCCATCACGCAATCCGCGCCTGCGGTGACATCAAAGCGGTACGCGCCGGTTACGCTGGGGCTGTCCATCAGCGCATGGACGATCATGTTGCGTTGCCCCGGCGCGGGGCGCTCCAGCCAGAAACGGATGAATTCGGGGAATTCCTCGCCATCCGGGTCGCCGGTCTTCAGCGCCAGCCCGCGGGCTGACAGGCCATAAACTTCGTGCAGGCCAATGGCGCGGAAATAGCTGGCACCCTGCCAGACGCAGAATTCATCGGTTTTACCGGGGCGGTGCATCTCGGTGCGCAGGCGCAGACCGGAGAATCCCAGAGTGTCGTCCACGGGCAGGTGTGGCACGTCTTCGGATTTGTCGAACATCGCCAGATCGAACGCGACCGGTGTCGTCATGCCGTTTTCAACGGTCGAGACCTGAACAGTGCGCGGGAAATAAAGGCCCGGGGTAAAGAAATCGATGTTGAAGGGTGTCTCGGTCTCGTACCACAACGCCCGGTCCAGCCGGAACCGGATCGAGCGATACTGCTGATATGTCAGGTCCTGCCATTCCTGCGGCACCATCTCGCGTTCCGCATAGGGGCGGCTGGCCAGATCGCGGGCAAGCTTAATCACATCATTGCGGTCAAACGGAACCTCACCGCCAGTCGCAAACGCGGATGGGGCAAATGCCAGTGCCGTCGATAAGGTCAGAAATGCGCGGCGTGTAAGAATCATTTCTTAGATTTCCATGGTTGCGATTTGAACCATGCGGCCAGATAGGCCACACCGATGATCATGGCAAAGCCAATTATGTTGGCGGCAAAGACAGCGGCGGAATCCCGCCCGGTCTGGTCCAGTCCAACGCCGATAAGTCGTGCCGCTGCCATCGAAAATACGAACACTGCCAGCGATTGCTGACCCACCTTGGTGATGACGGTCAGCAGCCATTGCCAGATCCGCGCCGTCACGCCGTGTCCCGAGGCGATCAGGCGATGCCCGTGTTCCCCGGCGGCGACCCAGCCCAGATAGGCCAGCGACAGGAAATGGAGATAACGGAACAGACCGAATTCCGTCTTGCTCCGCAATTCCTCGGTTAGGGGCCAGGCCTTTCGGATCAGCGCGCCCAGTTCCGGTGCTGCGGAATTCACCCAAAGGAACACCTTCCACGAGCCGAAGGGCGCGGACAAGATCAGGAACAGCGCCGCGATCCAGATCAGTGTTTTCGACACAGGCGGCGCGGGAATCCAGCCGCGCATGAATGCAAAACCGGTAAAGAACAGCAATTGCCAGCCAAATGGGTTGAAGAACCACTGGCGGTCCGACCACGGCTCGGCGGGCAGGGCCAGCACTCCGAACTGGGCGACAAGCCAGATCGCGATCGAGGTTGCCGCAACCGCCCAGAAACCGATCCGGGACAGGCCCATGAACAAGGGCATCATCGCAAGAACCACCAGATACATCGGCAGGATGTCGAAATAGTTCGGTACATAGGTGAGTGTGAAAATCCCGACCATCTGCGGCGCAGGATCGTTGAAGAAATGCTGCAGGTTCAGAGACGAGACATAGGTTTTCTCGAACGTGCCGGTTTGGTCCAGTGCGGCCATGGTCATGGCGACAAAGAAAAACAGGCCGATATGTGCCCAATAGACCTGCCAGATGCGGAAGGCGACCCGGGCGGTGCCCAGCCACCAGCCTTTGCGCAGAAAGGCCCCGCCAAAGGCAATCGCCGAGGCCATGCCGGAACAGAACACAAAAATCTCTGTCGCATCCGAGAAGCCGAAGCGTGCCGGAATCCATTTGGCCCACGGATCGTTCGGGATATGCGCGATCAGAATGATGAACATCGCGATGCCGCGATAGAAATCCAGCCGCGGATCGCGCGTGCTGGCAGAGGTCGCAGCCGAAGCTGCAACCGATGCAAAATCAGTAGCGGGCGAAACAGTCGCCATACGTTCTCTGTCCTTCCTGGTCTTTTTTATTGTTATTCGGCGGGCACGCTTTGCATGTCACCGCTGTCGCGTGCCGCTGCGATCAGTGCCCGACGCGCGAGGGCATAGTTGTCCTCGCCTCCGGCCCGCTTGGCACGACGGTCGTCAAGAATGTGCTCAACCTCATCCAGACGTCCGGCGCGCAGGCCGGAATCGATTGTAATACGTTCAAAAACATCACGTTGCGCATGGCTGCCACCTGCCAGTTGCATTGATCCGCGCGCGGTACACAGATGGTCAAAGGCGGTGCCATGCTGGCCGTCGGCGAATGCCTCAAGACCCAGTGCCGCGGCTACGCCGGGATCGGCCATGCGGCGGGTAGTGTCATCCTTGGCGCGTTTTGCGTCTTGCTGGATGCGGTTCAGCATCTTTGCCGTGGCGTCTGCGCGGTTGTCGCCGGTCAGCGCCAGAAGATAATGCAGGTCCGCGAAAATCAAACAGCCATCTTCGGTTCGCGCGGCGGACAAATCGGCCAGTTCTTCCCAACGATTTCCGACATTTACACCCTCAAGTTCCAACCGCATCAGCAACGAGGTTCCGTTCGAGATGTCTCGGTAATCGTCGGTCTTGTCTTGGCGGATGTGGTGATCATACAGCTCCATCACCTGATCGATCTGACCCAGATCAAGATGCATCAGCGCCTTGTGCCACCACACGTGATAGCGGAAGTTGTTGCAGTGCGACCAGGCGTTTTCGCGACCGGCCAGCCAGTCCAGACCCAGCTGCGCGTTACCGGTCATCTCATGCACATGCGCGACCGCATGCAGCCCCCATGCGTCGTCCGAAACCATCCACAGTGCCTGACGGCCCGCGATTTCGGCCTTTTCATAGGCACCGGTTTCCTCGAGCGCGAACGAGTGGCAGCCCAGCAGGTATCCGCGCCCTGGATGATCCGGCGCATAAGCGGGCAGGATGCGTTCGATCGACCGGCGCATGCCCGGGGCATCGCCCAGCACAAATCGGGTCGCGTGGCTGAGTTTCATGGCCAGCGTATCCTGCGGATGGTCGCGCAGCACCGCTTCGAACTTCTGAACCGCCTGCTCCAACTGACCGGCCAGATAAAGCGCCAGTGCATCGACATAAAGACGTTCGCGGGCCGAGATCGGCTGCCGCGCCATTGCGGCATTTGCAGCCGTCAGCGCTTCGACTGCGACAGGCATCATTTCACGCCGGCCCAGCAACGCCATGAACAAACCTTTGATGGCATGACCCAGCGCAAAATCCGGCTCAAGCTCCAGCACTTTGCCCAAGTGTTGGGGCGTGACCGCTGAATGCGCCACGAACCCAAGCAGAACACCATTCCACGCTTCGACGCTTGCCGGCTGGGCCAAAGTGTTCATTTGTCCAAAAACGTCTTGTTTCATACTTGGGTCCAATCTGATTGCGATATTTGACACTGTTCGATTTATCAGAGTGTGCCGACGGGACGTAACAGTATCGACCCAGCTCTCGAATTGGTGAAAGGCTGTGTGTGTAAAACGCGAAAAAAACCGCCGATTCAAGGGCATGTTTCAGCAACATGCCGCCGAAACGGGCACTGTGTTTCAATCGTCGAAGGGATTTTCGGCGCTCAGAACGGCCTGGGTATCGGCGCCAAATACTGGCGGAGCCGCACGATAGGTGACCGGCGTGCGCGAAAAATTGAGCGGATTTCCGATCAGTTGCACCGGCCCAGGTTGCGCTTGCATGGCGATCTGCATGTTGCGGGCCGCCGCCTGATCGGTGGCAAAAACCTGATCCAGTGTTTGTACCGGACCAACGGGAACTTTCAGGTTTTCCAGACCCGCGATCACCGTTGCGGTGTCCATGCCTTGCAGGGCAGGTCGCAGCATTGCGTTCAGAGCATCGCGGTTTTCAAGGCGGGCCGGGTTTGTTGCAAAACGGGGATCGTCGGCAAGGTCTTTGCGGTTTATGAAACGGCAGAATCTTTGAAACTGTGTGTCATTGCCAACCGCCAGAATGACGTGGCCATCTGACGTTTCATAGACGTCGTAGGGCACGATATTGGGATGCCCGTTACCCCGCCGTTGCGGTACGTTGCCGGATGTCAGGTAGTTCACACCTTCGTTGATCAGCCACGCGATCTGCGTATCGACCAGCGCCAGATCGATCTGCTGTCCTTCGCCGGTCTGGTCGCGGTGCCGTAATGCCGCCAGTATGCCGACGGTGGCGTACATGCCGCACATCACGTCGGCAATGCCGACACCCACTTTCATCGGCGCGCCTTCGGGGTCGCCGGTCAGCGACATGATCCCGCCATAGCCCTGCGCCATCAGATCATAGCCGGGTTTGCTCGCATTTGGTCCGGTTTGCCCATATCCCGAGATCGAGCAGTACACGAGCCCCGGAAGCTCCTGCGACAGAGACACATAGTCCAGCCCGTATTTGGCCAGCCCGCCGGGTTTGAAATTTTCGATCAGGATATCGGCATGAGATGCCAGCCGTTTGATTTCGGCCTGACCCTTGGCGGTCGTGATGTCGATCGCCACGGATTTCTTGTTGCGGTTGGCTGCCATGAAATAAGCACTCAGGTCCGAGCGGTTTCCGTCCCCATCCTCGACATATGGCGGGCCCCACTGCCGTGTGTCGTCGCCACCCGTTGCCGGGTTTTCGATCTTGATGACACTGGCGCCCAAGTCGCCCAGCAATTGCGTGCAGGTCGGCCCGGCCAGAATACGGCTGAGATCCAGAACCTTGACGCCTTTCAGCGGCCCTTCAGATGCGGCCATCGTAACCTCCGCGCTCAATCTCAGCGGCGATGACCGTGAATGTGTCGGCTTTTACGGCGGCATCCAGTGCCGCGCGCAATTCGGCGCGATTGCGAACAGTGTGGCCATTGCCGCCAAAGGCGCGCCCCATGGCGGCAAAATCGTGGCGGTCGAAGTCAACGCCCCGGTTGCCCATCTGACGCTGGCGCTGCTTTAGCTCGATCAGCGCAAGGCTGGCATCGACAAAGACCAGAAAGATCGGATTGCCACCCACTTCAGCAGCCGTCGAAAGCTCACCGGCGACCATCAGGAACCCGGCATCGCCGGAAAAGCTGATCACGGGACGGTCCGGTTCTGCCAGTTTCAGGCCTATGGCCATCGGCACAGCGCAGCCCATGGTACACAGGGCCGAGGATTGTATCAGCCCGCGCGGCTCGGAACATTCCCACATCTGGCTGAGCAGGATGCGATGTGCGCCGCTGTCGGCCGTCGTCAGGGTTTCAGGTGGAAGCGCGGCGCGGGTCTCAGCGATAACTGCCGCGGGTCCCCAGTCGTCATCCATCGGGAACGCTTGCGCCAGCGCCGCTTTCACTTGTTCGGGCTCACCACCAGGCCACGTCGCGCGCGCGGGATTGCCCTTGGCGATGGCCTCCAGCGTGGCCGCTGTGTCGGCAACCAGATTGAGCCCGGCCTGATGCATGTAGTGATCGTTGACGACCGCCGAGATGTCGATCACGCGCTTTTCCTCGGGGTCCCAGATCTCGCGCCAGCCGGGGCGCATTTCGATTGGGTCATAACCCAGGCACAGGACCAGATCGGCCTGCTCCACCAATGGCACCAGATGCTTGTCCGCCAGCGGGGACAGCCCTGCAGCGCCCAGACACAGGGGATGATCCTCGGGCACCACGCCCTTGGCCTTGTAGGTGGTAACAAAGGGAATTCGGAAGTGCTCAAGAAAGGCCCGCACTACACAGCGCGAGTCGTCATAGAGGACATCGAGCCCGATGATGCCCAGCGGTCGCTCGGCGTCGGCGACCCAGCGCCGGGCCTTTTCAAGGCAGTTACCTTCGGGGGCAACGGCGGCGGGCTTGGTCAGCCGGCGCCGTTTCGTGTTGCTGACACGCGTATCGGCAACCGAGATCGGCACGTCGATATGCACGGGGCCAGGACGCGGCTGATTGGCAAGTGACACGGCCTTGTCCGCGACGATATCCGCGCCCTCGGCGGTCATTACAAACGTGCCCTTCGTGATCGAGCGGTAGACCCGGGAATGGTCCATAACCTGATGCGTATAGGTCAGCGCTTCGTCCGCGTCGACGCAGCCGGTCAGCACGATCATGGGAACCCGGTCCTGCAACGCGTTCGCCACCACGTTGATCCCGTTCATCGCACCGGGGCCTAATGTCGCCACCAGAATTGCAGGCGCACCATCGCGATGATGTACCGCCTCGGCCATAAAACCGGCCGAGTTTTCGTGTTTGGCCAGATGAAATGTGATACCCGCCCTCTCAAGCGCGTCGACCAGCGTCAGAACTTCTCCTCCAGGCATACCGAAAGCATGGCGACAACCGGCCTCGTACAGGCGTTGGGCCAGAATATCCGCCGCGCGGGGTGAAAGGTCCTGCATCCGTCATGCTCCGATACACAAGTTGCACAGCAGATTGCGGAGGACGCCGTCGGACGCAAGGCAGATCACGGCAGTGTGACTATTTGACTGCCGCTTCGGCCACGGCCTGAAACTTTTCGTCCAATTCCGTGGCAATTTCGCTCAGCTTTGCGCCACCTTCTGAGGCATAAGGAGCAAACACAAATCCGGGCGTTTTATAGGACAGGGTGGCAGTTCCGTCTTCGTTTTCGGTCACGTAAAACCTGATCGGCGCCTCGATCATCGCGTTGGTCGATGTTTCCAAAACACGCACAGCAAAATCGTTGTTGAATGCGCCGATCACCAGGTTGCCGGGAATGGTGATCCCGCGCGCAGCGGCGACCTTTGTTGGCCCGGCTTGCGTCACCACGATCAGCCCATTTTCCTTGATCGCTGTTTTGGTGGCGTCCACCAGGTCCTCATATGACTTGTCAGTCACGTAAACCGCCCAGCCTTCGGGGATGTCGGAATCATCAGCCCAAACGGGATAGGCCAGCAGACAGAACAGGACCCGGAGCAATCTCATAACATTGCCTCATTTGGTGTGGACGACCTTGTGATGCCAGAAATTCAGCACCGACGCATTCACATTCTTGTGGGGTGGAACGTCGGAGGAGTGCGCCGTCCATCAGACGTTCGATTGAGCCATGAGGCTTTTCGCATCGAAGCTTCCCGCCTGATAGACAAATTCACCTGCTATGCCACTTTGCGTCAAACCGCGCGCTTTTTCAGCAGATAGATATCCATGATCCAGCCATGCTCGGCTCGTGCGCTGGCGCGAGTCTCCAGAATCTCCTGCGCCACCTCAGAGAGTTGGCCATGGATCAGCAGCTCTTCCTTCATGCCGACGAACGCGCCCCACCAGATGTCATAATCCTTCATCTCCAGAGACTGGAACGAACATTCACCATCCAGCATGACCGCCACCTTGGTCGCGGCTTCGGGCCAGCCCTGTTCGCGAAGCCTTCGGCCAGTCGTGACAACATAAGGCGCGCCAATATCGTTGACAGGAATTCCGTGTGCTGCTGTCAGCGCCTGCAAAGCGGTGATGCCGGGGATTACCCGTTTTCGTGGCGGCGGGGTCAGTCGCGCGGCAATTCGCAAAGAACTGTCGTATAGTGACGGATCACCCCAGATCAGTAGCGCCACATTCCGGGCCTCTGGATCAGCCTCCATCGCCTCCTGCCAACGCAGGGCGATGGCGTCGTGCCACTCATCAACTCCGCGCAGATAGCCGTCCTCGGCCCGGCGTTCGGGAATGTCAAAATAAGCGATCCGGGGCGGGATATCTGTCACCTGCGCGATGATCTCTTCACGCAGTCCTGCCAGATCGGCCTTGTTCTCGCCCTTGCGCGGGATCAGGATCAGATCGGCCGCACGGATTGCCTTTGCCCCCTGAAAAGTCACGTGATCCGGGTTGCCCGTGCCAATGCCGATCAGGGACAGCTCATACATTGTCAAACTCCGCCAGCGGGCCATACAGGATCAGGGCAGGGGCTGTGCCGATTTCGGATTGCAACTGTTCCGCCAAAGCGCCGATGGTGGCACGGCGAAGCTTCTGGTCGGGGGTCGAGACGGACTCGGCCATCAATGCCGGAGTATCCAGCGGCAAGCCATGGGAGTGAAGTGCCTCGACTAGCAAGGGGAAGGTGCGTTTGCCCATGAAAACCACTGTTGTCGCGGAAGGGTCCGCCAGTGCGGGCAGATTCAGATCTTCCGGTAACTGGCCGCTGACATCGTGTCCGGTCACAAATTGCACGCGGCGGGCAGTCAGACGACGGGTCAACGGGATGCCCGCTGCCGCCGCGGCCGCAACGGCTGACGGAATGCCGGGAATGATTTCATAGTCGATACCAGCATCCCGCAACGCGACAAGCTCTTCTTCCAGACGACCGAACAAGCCGCCATCACCGGATTTCAGGCGCACGACATGCTGGCCAGTACGGGCATAGTCCACCAGCAATCGGCTGACATGATCCTGTTTCGGCGACGGGCGGCCGGCCCGTTTGCCTACCCCGACCAGATCGGCATCATCGCGCGCATGGGACAGGATTGGGCCACTGCTGAGATCGTCAAACAGCACCGCGTCCGCCTTTTGCAACCGATTCACCGCCTTGAGCGTCATCAACTCGGGATCGCCAGGGCCAGAGCCGATGAAGGAAACAAAACCGCTCATGCCGAGGCCTCGGCTATCAGATGAAAGAAGGTGCCTGTCACGTGTCCGCGTACCGATCCGGTCTGCGGTCCTTCGGTGCCTTCTGCGTCAAACACGCGCGCCAAAGGGGGGTCTGGCTGTTCGACAATCGACGAATAATGAAACTCATGCCCACGCAATGCCGTACCGGCGGCAAGTCCCGGCATCGGCGACAGCAATTCCGCCCGACGATAGCCCAGATTGAATTTGCGTTTTTCGTAAGATGTCACCAGACCCAGCAATCCGGCCATCCGGTGCCGGGTGCCGTCCTTGTCGATCAACCCCTCGCCCAAGGCCATGTAGCCCCCACATTCCCCGTGAACGGGCTTTGTATCGGCATGTTTGCGCAGCCCGGACAGGAACGTATCAGCCGCCGCCAGCGTTCCGGCGTGCAGTTCCGGATACCCGCCGGGCAGCCACACAAGATCAGCATCCGCGGCCGGAGCTTCGTTCGCCAGTGGCGAAAATGGCAGAACTTCAGCCCCTGCTGCGCGCCACCCTTCCAGCAGATGCGGGTAGGTGAACGAAAACGCCGCATCCTGTGCCAATGCGATCCGTTGCGCCGGAGGGCGCGGCAGCGCGGCTGACGATGGCCCCTTGGGGCCTGAGGAGGCCGCAGCCTTGATCGCCTCAAGGTCCACATGTTCACGCAGAAATGCTGCATACCCGGCAATGGCACTTTCCAGATCCGGGTGTTCGACTGCCTGAATCAGGCCAAGATGGCGTTCAGGCAGGGTCAGATCACCGCGCCGCGGCAGGACGCCCAGCACCGGCAGACCCGCGCGTTCCATCCCCAGACGGGTCAGGCGTTCATGCCGTGGGCTGGCACAGCGGTTCAGGATTACTCCGGCAAAGGGCAGGTCCGGATTGTACATTCGGAACCCAAGTGCTGTCGCCGCCGCAGATTGCGCCTGACCGCCTACATCCAGCACCAGTACAACGGGCCAGCCCATGCGCTGCGCTGTCTCAGCGCTGGACCCGTGCCCGAGTTCTCCGGGTTTTGCGACGCCATCGAACAGGCCCATCGAGCCTTCGGCCACAACGATATCCGCGCCTTCGGCCTGGGCTGAAATCGCGTTTAGCAAGGTGTCGCCCATCGCCCAACTGTCCAGATTGAACGAGGCCCGCCCGGCTGCCGCCCGATGAAACGCCGGGTCGATATAATCCGGCCCGCTTTTGAACGGCTGAACTGACAAACCATCTTCGGCCAGCGCACGCAAAAGGCCCAGCATGACTGTTGTCTTGCCGGTTCCCGAAGAAGGGGCGGAAATCAGCAATCCCGGGGGGTTAGTCATCGCCGTGGCTCCAGCTCGACCAGGGGCTTTCCGCATTTTGCGGGCGGTAGCGACGATCATAGGTCTTTGAATACAGGCAACTTTCGTCAAATCCTTCACCCGTCAATGCAGGACCGACGAGGATTAGCGCGGTACGCGAAATGCTCTCGTCCAGCGACTCTTTCAATGTTTTCAACGTCGCGCGGATGATCCTCTCATTCGGCCAGCTTGCCCTGTACACGACGGCGACCGGACAATTCGCGCCATAGGCCGGTGTAAGGTCGGCGATCACCTTGTCCAGATTGCCAATCGACAGGTGGATGGCAAGTGTTGCGCCGGTGCGGGCAAAGTTTTCCAGCGTCTCGCCTTCGGGCATGGACGATGCGCGGCCCGGTGTACGGGTCAAAACAACAGATTGTGCCAGTCCGGGCAGGGTTAGTTCCGTGCCAAGCGCCGCGGCGGCCGCAGCGAAGGACGGAACGCCGGGGGTGACGCTGACCGGGATGCCCATCTGTTTCAGGCGCCGGATCTGTTCGCCCATTGCCGACCAGACCGACAGGTCGCCGGAATGCAGCCGCGCCACGTCGTGACCAGCCTGATGCGCGGTCTCGATCTCCGCCATGATCTGATCCAGATCCATCGGTGCGGTGTTCACGATCTTCGCGCCTTCGGGGCAATGACCCAGAATTTCTTCCGGCACCAGTGATCCGGCGTACAGGCATACCGGGCAGGACGCGATGATATCGCGCCCGCGCAGCGTCAGCAGGTCGGCGGCGCCCGGTCCGGCGCCAATGAAATGAACGGTCATGTTTGTCCTCCGATGGCGACGGCGCAGGTCGCAAGCCGGTCGTCCGAAATCAGTCTGGGTGAGAGAAGCCGCGCCCCGGAACCGGCGGCGGCAAGGGCGGATGCTTCGGCCACGCTGCCGGTGCCATAAGTGGCCCGGCTGCGGTTCGAGCAGGTGAGGGTCCGCTGCCCGGCCAGATCGGCGGGCGCGATGAAATGCAGAGGCAAGGCCAGCTTTTGGGCAAAATCAGTCAGGGCAGGGTGGCCTTGCTTGTCGGCAACAGTGGCCAGCGCATCCACACGATGCCCGGATGCGGCAGCCTTGAACGCCGCCTGCAAACTGTCCGCCGTGGCGGAGGACGAAAAGCCTAGGCCCGCGACGATCATAGTGTCACGCTCCATTGCACGACCGGATAAGCGGCCTTCCAGCCGCGACGCGGGCCAAGCGGTACCGCATGAGACAGGTCAATGCGCAACAGGTCGCCGCCGAGTTCCTCGTGCCATTGGGCCAGCAATGTCTCGCTTTCCAGTGTGACCGCATTGGCCACCAATCGCGTACCTTGGGGCAAATTGCTCCGCAGCCATTCCAGCAGGTCAACGCTCAGCCCGCCGCCAATGAAAACAACGTCAGGCGGGGTCAAGCCACCCAGCGCCTCGGGGGCCGTACCGTGAACCACATTCAGCCGGTCCTGCCCCAGTGTATCGGCATTCCGGCGGATACGCTCGGCCCGGTCGGCGCGAGGCTCGATCGTGGTCGCGGTCAGGCTGGGGTCGCACATCAGCCACTCGATACTGATCGAGCCTGTGCCGCCACCGATATCCCACAGATGTTCGCCGCGTTGTGGGGCCAGCGCAGACAGGGTCAGCGCGCGGATGGGGCGCTTGGTGATCTGCCCGTCGGTTTCGAATATCTCATCCGGCTTGCCCGAGGCTTTGGGCAGGGCGCGGCCCGCACCCGCGACGTCAAGTCCGACGCAAACCGGGTGCTCGAAGGTTCCCAGAAGCGCCTCGGTCAGCGAGACACTGCGGGCCCGTTCACGCGGGCCGCCAAGCGCCTCCATCACGTGCAGTTGCGTGTCGGCAAAGCCGGTCTCGGTCAGGTAATTGGCCAATTCGGCCACCGCCGCGCCATTGCGCAGCAGCAGGATTGCACGCAATCCCGGGGACAGATGCGGGCGCAAGCGGGTCAGAGGGGCGGCATGCAACCCGAAGGTCAAAGTGCTTTCCAAGGGCCAGCCCAGCCGCGCGGCAGCCAGGGAAAAGGTCGACTGACCCGGCAGGGCCAACCACTCACCGGGATCGAAATTGCGCGCGATCACCGACCCGGCACCGAACCAGAACGGATCACCCGAGGCCAGTACCACGGTGGCGCGACCGCGCAGCCCGGTCAGAATGGGCAAACCATCGGCAAATGGCACGGGCCACGCGATCCGCTCGGCCCCGTTTTCGGGAACCAGCGCCAGATGGCGCGGTGGCCCCATGACGACTTCGGCGCGGTCCAGCACTTGACGGCTTGCAGGTGACAGGCCATCCAGTCCATCTTCGCCCAGTCCAAGAACGGTCAGCCACGGAGCTTCATGCATGTCCCACCTCCTGATCCTTGGCGGCACGACCGAGGCCAACGCGTTGGCCAAGGCGGTTGCCGACCGGGGCATAGCTGCAACCTACTCCTACGCAGGCCGGGTGGACAATCCGCGACCGCAGCCGTTGCCGGTCCGTGTTGGCGGGTTTGGCGGGGCGGAAGGGCTGGCGCGTTACATTCGTGATCACGGCGTCAGCCATGTAGTTGATGCCACCCATCCCTTTGCCGCGCAGATGAGCCGGAATGCGGTTCAGGCATGTGATGAAACAGGTATTCCGCTGGCCGCGCTGACCAGGCCAGCCTGGACCCCGCAGAACGGAGATTGCTGGACACACGTGGCGGACATCGCCGCGGCGGTGGATGCCCTGTCCGGGGCGTCTCAGCGCGTTTTTCTTGCGGTTGGCCGGATGCATCTCGGGGATTTCGCCGCCCAGCCCCAGCATCATTACCTGTTGCGGCTGGTGGATAAGCCCGAATCCCTGCCGTTGCCGGATTGCGACGTCGTCGTTTCCCGCGGACCGTTTACGGTTGAATATGACCGGGCGCTGATGGCGCAGCACGGCACAGAACTGGTGGTGTCCAAGAACGCGGGCGGAACCGGCGCACGGGCCAAACTGGACGCCGCGCGGGCGCTGGGCCTGCCGGTGCTGATGATCGACCGTCCGGTCCTGCCGCAGCGAACCGAATTGTCGAATGTTGCAGACGTTCTGGACTGGCTGGGTCATTCCTGATCCCTGGCCTGAGTAAACCTTGGAGTGTAGACAATTGGCCCGCGGTCCCTGTCAATCACACGGGTCAGTGAAGATCCGACTATCACCACGGTCTGCATGTCGGCCATGTCAGGTGTCGCCTCGGCAAGGGTCGAGATGCGAATGGCCTCGTCGGGCCGCGTAACCGCTCGGGCGAACAGGATCAGCCGCTCTGGTTCGCATTCCTCGCGCAGGATTTCCAGTGTCTTTACAAAGCCTTCTGGACGGGACTTGGAGCGAGGGTTGTAAAACGCCATCGCGAAGTCCCCTTGCGCGGCCAGTCGCAGACGTTTTTCGACCAAAGGCCACGGCTTGAGATTGTCGCTGAGGTTGATGGCGCAGAAATCGTGACCCAGCGGCGCACCTGCGCGGGCCGAAGCAGCCAGCATCGCCGTAATCCCGGGCAGCACCTCAATCGGAATTTCACGCCATTCCGAGGGGCCGTTTTCCAATGCCTCGAACACGGCGGCGGCCATGGCAAAGACACCCGGATCGCCCGAGGACACAACCACCACGCGCTTGCCCTCTGACGCCATCTGCAACGCGTGCCGCGACCTGTCGATCTCGACCCGGTTGTCGCTTGCGTGCAGCGTCAGGCCGGTGCGCTCTGCCACCCGTGCGACGTAGGGAATGTACCCGACAACGTCGGTCGCTTGGGCCAATGCAGCCGAAACCTCGGGCGTGACCAGATCCTCATTGCCGGGGCCTAGCCCCGCGATTTTGACCCAGCCGCTCATGGACGACGACCCTGGCCATGGACAACGATGATCGAGAAATAGGGCGTGATCTTGCCGCACGCCTCGGACAGCTTCGTCACTGTTTGGTTCGGCATTTGCGCGTATTCAACGATCCAGGCACGGTCATAAAGCCCGGCTGTCTGCAATGCGCGTTTGACCTTGTCGATATTGCGGCCGATTTTCATCACCACCAGCGCATCCGTCTGGGCCATGCGCTGGGCCAGATCGTCCTCGGGCAGGGTGCCGACCAGTACTGTCAGCACGTCATCGCCCCAGGTGATCGGATCGCCGGTTGCGGTCCACGCGCCGGACATGCCGGTGATGGCAGGCACCACCTCGACCGGAGCGTTGTCGCGCAACCGGCTGTATAGATGCATGAAGGAGCCGTAAAAGAACGGGTCACCTTCGCACAGAACCACCACGTCTTCGCCGTTTTCAGACAGCGCCTTTAGATGCGCGGTGCAGTCTTCGTAGAACTCAGACATCAATTCGTTGTAGCGCGGGTCCGTGACGGGAATTTCCGTGGTGACGGGGTATTCCATCGGGAATTCAACTGCCCCTTCCGGGATCATCCCGTTTACGATCTTGCGGGCCTGACCGCTGCGGCCCGGCTTGCGGAAAAAGGCGACGTGTTTTGCGTTGCGCAGCAGGCGATCCGCCCGAACGCTCATCAGGTCGGGATCGCCGGGGCCAAGGCCCACACCGTATATTGTGCCCATCTTCATTCCGCCCGGCTTGCGATGGCGTTGATCGCTGCCACGGTAATGGCGCTGCCGCCCAGCCTGCCTTTGACGATGCAGGACGGCACGGGCTGCGCTTCCCATAAGGCGTCCTTGGATTCCATCGCGCCGACGAACCCCACGGGGCAGCCGATGATGGCGGCGGGACGGGGGCAGCCGGGGTCTTCCAGCATGTTGAGCAGATGAAAAAGGGCGGTAGGCGCGTTGCCGATGGCGACCAGAGCGCCTTCCAGATGAGGGCGCCACAATTCCAGCGCGGCGGCGGACCGGGTGTTGCTCATCTCGGCGGCCAGCGGGCGCACGCGTTCGTCATGCAGGGTGCAGATCACCTGGTTGTCGGCGGGCAGGCGAAAACGGGTCACGCCTTCGCTGACCATGCGCGCGTCACACAGGATTGGGGCGCCGCTTTCCAGCGCCGTGCGGGCCGCGGTCACAAATCCCGGCGAGAAATGCACGAACTCTTCCAGCCCCACCATTCCGGCGGCATGGATCATGCGAACGGCGACCTGTTCCTCGTCGGCGTCGAACCGGGCCAGATCTGCCTCAGAGCGGATGGTGGCAAAGCTTTCCTTGTAGATCGCCGCACCATCGGTTTCGTATTCATAGGGCATCAGGTCAGGTCCATAGTCATGAGTGTTTCGGGGCTCAGCCCGCGCTGGCTGGGCTCATCCCCCGCGCGGCCCTGATTTACAAGATCAAATCGGCCGTTCCGGCCAATCAAAGTGACGTCGGCCGGGCCCATTCGGGCACATCCCTTGGAGCAACCGGACACGTGCAGTGTGCCGGCCACGCGCGGGGCCAGGGCACGGGCAATGTCGCGGGTTTCTGCCTGCGCCTGAGGGCAGAATGGCGCACCGGGGCAGGCATCTGTGGTCATGAGTGGGTCGGCGTCATCGGTGACAAAGTCTGCAGCAGGTATCGACGCCCCGCCTTCCAGCAGGATCAGCCGCCAAGGTGTGACACGCAGAGCAGTCGCGCCAGTCACCGCGATCAGTTCGGCAAGTGGCTGGGCGGGCAGTTGCCCGAACGCCGCGCCATAGAATGTACCCAGATCGTGAGTGCCAGGCTGAAGCGGTTCGCCAGTTGGGGCAGGGTTGCTGCCCTGCCACTCCTGCGGCAGGCCTAGTGCTGCCACGACCCGCGCCATGCGGCGATTTTCCGGGGTGAAGTTCCTTGAGAACCATTGTGCCAACGCGATCAATTGGTCGATCGCTTTGGCCTCGGTGACACGTCGCCCGGTGTCAGACCCGTCCGCGCGCAGGATCAGGCCGTCAGGACCGGTTTCCAGCCGGATATCCGCTGAATCCGCTGCAAGCAGACGGTTCGGGCCGGTGTCGATGGCAAAGCCGAACTTGGCGGGCAAGTCGGGCAATTCACCCAGCCGGTCAGTCAACTCCGTAGTCAGACGGCTGGTCAGATCGCCGGTTTGATACAGCGGCGAGACGAGTATGTTGCGCCGCACCTCAATGCCGGGCTCTGCATCCAGCAAGTCCAGTGCAGAGAGTTTTTGAAGCAGAGGCTGGTGATCAGCTTCGCTCACGCCGCGCAATTGCAGGTTGGCCCGGTTGGTCAGATCGATGGTGCCGTTGCCGAATTGCCCTGCCAGCTCGCACAGGCCCAATGCCTGTTTGGCATCCAGCCGCGCCAGCCTAGGGCGCACACGAACGACCAGCCCGTCGCCGGACATCATCGGTCGATGCGCGCCGGGGCACCAGCCTTGTACGATCGGTGCGCTCATCTCAGACCCTCCAGATCGGCCCGGATCGAGTTCCGGCGCGTGTTCCAAAGCCCGGCCTCCAGCAGCGCGCGGAACCGGTCCTGCATGGCCTGATGCGCTTGCGGGTTGGCCTGTTGCAGGAACGCGTCCACCTCGACATCGCCCAGCGTCGCGTCATGGTAGAGGTCAAAAAGATGTGGCGCGACCGTACCGGACAGGTGGGCAAAAGAAGCCATGTGATCCAGCGTCGCCGCGATCTCGGCCGCCCCGCGGAAACCGTGGCGCTGCATCCCCGCGATCCAGGCGGGATTGGCGGCCCGGGCATGGACGACGCGGCTGATTTCTTCCGGCAGGGTGCGGGCGCGGGGTTTATCCGGATTGGTGTTGTCGAGGTGATAGAGTTGCACCTCGCCGCCGGTAATCTTCTTGGCCGCCGCGAAACCGGCCTCATGCGTGGCATAGTCGTTGGCCAGCAGCAGGTCGGTTTCGGTCAGGTCCTGAAGGTGCACGAAGCTGTCCGCATTGGCGACCTGCCGGGTAATGCCGTCGATATCCTGTGCGACGTGTTCGCCTTCCAGTGCGAATGAACTGGCCTGTAGCCAGGCCTCACCCGCCTGCGTGCGGGCCTCGTCGGTGTAGGTTTCCGACAAGTGTGTCATGTTCAGACCATAACTGCCCGGAGCCGGGCCAAAAACCCGAGGGTTCGGGGTCTGCCCCGCGAAAGGGTTCCAGTCCGGCGCTTCGTCCCGCTGGGACAGCGCCCGAACGGCTTGGCCAAATAGAGCGGAGAGCGTCGGGAATACATCCCGGAACAGGCCCGAAACACGCAGGGTCACGTCCAGACGTGGACGGCTGAGGTCGGTGATTGGAAGCACTTCGATGCCTGATACCCGCTCTGATCCCTTGTCCCAGACCGGTTTTACGCCCAGCAGGTGCAGCGCCATCGCGAATTCCTCGCCGGCCGTGCGCATGGTGGCAGACCCCCATAGATCGACGATCAGGCCTTTCGGATAATCGCCTTCCTCCTGCAGGTGCCGCCGAACCAGTTCCTCGGCCAGTTTCACGCCTTGTGAATAAGCCGCGCGGGTCGGGACCGACCGGGGATCAGTGGTGAAGAGGTTCCGCCCAGTGGGCAGCACATCCGACCGCCCGCGATAGGGCGAGCCGGACGGTCCAGCCTCAATTCGCTTTCCGGCCAGCGCGTCCAGCAAGGCGGTGCGTTCGGCGTGTGCAGATGGCGCGGGGTCGAAATTGCCGGTCACTTCAGGCACGCGGCCAAAGATGTGCAATCCGTCGCCAAACTGGCTTTCCTTGATGTCGCAGACAAAGCGGTCGATGCGGGTGATTGCCTCGGCGATACAGGTGGCCTGATCAAGACCAAGATCGCTTTCCAGACCGATGGCCTGCGCTTCCTGCCGGATATCTTCCTGCAAGCGGTCGCGTCGTTTTGGGTCAAGCCCGTCTGCGTTCGAGAATTCGTCCAGCAGCGATTCAAGCCGAACCATTCTGTCCGGCGTGCCGTTCTCCTTCATCGGGGGCGGGATGTGACCCAGCGTGACGGCCCCGATCCGGCGCTTGGCCTGTGCGGCTTCGCCTGGGTCGTTGACAATGAAGGGGTAGATCACCGGCAAATCACGGATCAGCGCCTCAGGCCAGCACTCGGCGGACAGGGCAACGGATTTTCCCGGCAGCCATTCCAGAGTGCCATGGGCGCCAATATGGATCAGTGCGTCGGCGTGCAGGCTTTTGCGCAGCCAAAGGTAAAACGCGACATAGCTGTGACGCGGTGTGCGCGAAAGGTCGTGATAGTCGTCATCGCGCAGTTCAGGCGTGCCACGTTCGGGTTGCAGCGCGACCAGCGCCTTGCCCCGGTGCAGCGCGGTAAAATGAAACGCGCCATCAACAAAGGTCGGATCATCCTCGGGCTTGCCCCAGACTGTTTGCAGGTCCGTATTCAGTTGATCTGGCAAGTGTGCAAGCGCGGCCAGGTAATCTTCGACCGACCAGGCAATCCGGGCGCCCAGCAATGTGTCGGCGATCGGTTCGGCAGGGGCTGTGTCATACCCGGCGCATTGCAAATCTGACAGCATCGCTTCGGCTGACGCCAGCGCATCAAGGCCCACCGCATGGGCCATCTGCCAGTCCTTGCCGGGATAGGTGGACAGGACCAGAACGGGCACCTGTTCCGCTTTGGGCCGGTCGTTCAGATTCAGCCAGCCGGTTACACGATCAATGATCGCTTCGATCCGTTCAGGTTCAGCGCGGTGGGCAAAGCGGGAATACTCCAGGTGCGGATCGCGTTTGCCCGGTTCCTTGAATGAAGCGATGCCCGCCGAGATCCGCCCATCCACTTCGGGCAGCACGACGTGCATGGCAAGGTCGGCGGGGGAAAGACCGCGTTCGGCCTCGGCCCACGCTTTGCGGCGTGAAGTTGCCAGAGCGACCTGGAAAACCGGCACACCCGCCGCGTCAAGCGGAGAGGTTCCCGACGCGCCTTTGCCGGAGAAGGATGTGGCATTGATGATCGCAGAAGGTTCCAGTGCAACGATGTTTCGGCGCAACCAATCGGCGGCGGCAGGTGCCTTGAGGGAAGGGGCGAACATGCCCATTGCCTCGAACCCACGCGCACGCAGGCTGTGGATCAGCGCGGCGACCGGGGCGGTGTCGGCGGAGGTCAGGTAGGCGCGATAGAAAGTGACAATGATGCGTTTCGCATCGTTCGTAAATGCGGCTTCGACCGGGGTTACGCCGCGGTCAGGGCACCATACACCGCATTCCGGAAGGGTTTTGGCCCCCAACACCGGTCCGGCATAAAGACCTGCCGCCAATGCCATCTGCGCCAAAGCGGCCTGCGCCGCGACCTCGCCGCCGGTGTCGCAGAGATGCGCCAGCCGCCGCAGGGTCGAGACGGGCAGGGTGGAATAGTCGTCCAGCCGGGTATCCTCACGCCCGTCGGCGGGCAGAACCGCCAGCGCGATGCCTTTGGCCTGCGCCAACGCAAGAACCTGTTGCAGCCCGTATGACCAGTAAGGCACCCCACCAATCAGGCGGATCAGGATACCTTTTGCACCGTCAAGCGTCTGTTCCACATATGTGTCAACGGACAGAGGGTGCTTCAGGGCCGTCAGATTGGCCAACCGCATCGTCGGCATTCGCCCTTCCGGCCCACCGCCGCGATGCCAGCCTGCCGCGAAAGCACCGAGATCGCTGTCCGAAAAGGACAACATCACCAGATCCGCCGGGCTCTGGCCCAGATCGGTCGGGGTCTCGGTTTCTTCAAGCCCGTGGCTTTCGCGGAAGACGACGTGCATGGCTTACTCGGCGGCCTCGGTCACACCCACGAGGATATCCCGGATTTCGGCCTCTTTGATGTCGTCGTGCTCGGCAATGACCACAAGACACGAGCGGCGCTCCTCGCCGGGTTCCCAGGGGCGGTCGTACTGATGACGCACCCGGGCACCGACAGCCTGAACCAGCAGACGCATCGGTTTGCCGGCAACTGCCGCATACCCCTTGACGCGCAGGATGTTCAGTTCCCTGGCCAGACGTTCGATCTTGGCAACCAGATCGAGTGGGTCACTTTGCTCCGGCAGTTCGACGATGATGCTTTCGAAATCGTCATGTTCGTGGTCGTGGTGACCGTCGTGATGCGACGGACGCGCGTCCATGTCATCCTCGGCTGCGGCTTCCAGACCGAGCACGACGCGGACGTCTACGACGCCTTCGGCAACCTCTACGACGGGCAGCGGGCGCGGGGCCTCGGCTGCGATGATCTCTTTGGCTTTGGCAACACCCTCTGGCCCGGCCAGATCGGGCTTGGTCAGCAGGATGATATCGGCGCAGGATATCTGATCCTCGAACACCTCGGAAAGAGGCGTTTCGTGGTCGATCGAGTCATCGGCCAGGCGCTGGGCATCCACCGCCTCGACATTCGGAGCGAAGCGACCTGCCGCGACCGCCTCGGCATCGGCCAGAGCGATCACGCCATCCACAGTGATTTTCGAGCGGATATCGGGCCAGTCAAAGGCTTTCAGCAGCGGCTTGGGCAGGGCGAGGCCGGAGGTTTCGATCAGAATGTGATCGGGGCGCGGGTCCAGCGCCATCAGCGCTTCGATGGTCGGAATGAAATCATCGGCCACGGTGCAGCAGATGCAGCCGTTTGCCAGTTCCATGATGTTCTCTGCCGGACAATCGGGAATGGCGCAGGATTTCAGAATATCGCCATCGACGCCCACGTCGCCGAATTCATTGACCACGACCGCCAGACGTTTGCCCTGCGGGTTCTGCATCAGGTGCTTGACCAGCGTTGTCTTCCCCGAGCCCAGAAAGCCGGTGATCACAGTGACGGGTAATTTCTCAAGAGTGCTCATTTCAGGGCTCCAATCGGGGGAATGCGGGAGGCGCAGTTTTTGCGGAAATGTTCGGGGCGCTCACGCCATTTGACCAAGCCGTCCTCGGTCGCCAGATATTTGGTCGCACCGTCGACAATGGCGTCAACGTGTTCGGCTTCGTTCAGGTTCTCATAGACAAAGGTCCAGCGACCCGGTCCACCGCGCAGCACGATCGAGCAGCCCTGATCGCAGTTCGACAGGCATTCGACGGGTTTCAGCGTGATGCCTTCGGGCAGGTCGGCCTGTTGCAGCGCTTTGTGCAGCAATGTGCCGGGGCGTTTTTCATCATCCTCGACGGGCAGTCCACGGCGGCACGTGGTACAGACCAGCAACTCGACTGGTGCGGTCTCGGTCATGTCTCTCATCCCCCCAAATCCTCTTCGCGGGGGACGGGGTTTCATGCGGGCCACGCGTCTGCACATGGACCCGACACCGGAACACCCCGCCCGGTTTCTTCTTCGGGTGCTGGCAGGTCTCCCGGCTTGCGGATGTCAGAGACTTGCTCTGGCAGATGTCCCGCCTTCCCGGCCTTTCGGCCAGTGGCTATGGGCACCCTCTCCGGTCACGGTCGCGGGGGCGGCTGCGTTTGACGGAAAAACCGCTGACGCATTCCCTTTTCATCCATCCAGGGATGGACACCAACGGGTCGGACATGCGGCACAGGCGGGGGACTTGTCAAGCTTCAGGATGCGCGGTTTCGCCGCCGGAAGGAAAAAGCGACCTGAGGTGGTCACTCAGCGGCATCGCCGGGCGTTCACGGCGCCCGAAAACCTGCGTGATTGAGGTGTTCCGTGTGATGTTCGCTGATTTTGGAAGGGGTCGGCGGGAACCGGACGGGCGGGGCGGATTCGGCTTCAGAACCACTGGGGCAGGCCGCGTGTGGACGTTGCGGCGACCAACCGCCTGTCATTTCGGGCATCGCTAAACTGAGGGATTGGGGTTTCGTTGATTAAGTAACCGCTGTTCCGACCGGCTCGGGATACTCCATTTCAGTATTCGCGCAAGACCCGGCAAAAACGACCGCTTCGAGATCAAATCTGATGGCCGTCTTGCCGTGCACAGAGTAGCCAGATTTTTTGCAAAATTATGCCTCAAACTGCCCTTAGCGGGCGTCGGCGAACAGAATATGCCAGGAAACAAAAAATGAAAAAGTTAGCAGCTTTTCTTGTGTACTTACCCGTCGCTGCAGTTGCGGAAGACCGGGTGTTCGAGTGTGAAGCGGCGGATGCAAAATACCCGGAAATGGCGGCCACGCTGGTCAAATACGAGGGCCAGAACAAAGGGCATATTACCATTGGTGATATCGACAATAAGGCTGAGGTGTATCCCGGCCTCGACACCCTGACTTACCTGTATATCGGTGACGGCTTCACGTTAAATTACAACGTGAATCTCAAGACTGGCACGTTTGACTATTCGGCTTCGGGCAGCAAATCCGGATGGGGCAAAGGCAGTTGCAAGGAAGTTGTGGCCCAGTAATTCGCTAATGCCCGGTCTGCGGGTTGGGCCTTTCGGTTGCCGAGAAAAGTACTTGCCTGGTTCCGTCCGGAGGCCAATGCAGTTGGCCGTGGACGGAACCCGGTTAAAAGCGGCCGATCCAGTATGTGTCCAGGCCATCTGGGCGGCGTGCCAACCAATCAAAGCTTTTGATCAGCAAGGTTCGGCACGCCCCGAACACGCGGGCGCTATTGATCTGCCGGCGCTGAAGGTATTCGCGTTGGACCAGATATCCCGCGCCACGCGCCATGTTCCGTCATCTTCGAGATGGTAGATATTGATGCCATGGCCGGTGGAAACAGTGGCAGGGCCCGGGTCACGCGGAACATCGGTGGCGGTAAACTCATAACGCTCAAACGCCCAGTCCGCCGCCACAACAAATCCCAGCGATTGCTTTTTCCAACTGGTGTGAACGGCGTCGAAATACCCGCGCACCCAGGGCCCGACCTTGGCTTTGCCTTCCATGACAGGCGCGCCAGGAGCGATGAACACCACGTCAACAGTGACCGTCTCAAGGAATTGATCCAGTTTGTTCGAGTTGATCGCTGCAAGATACGCTACGTGTGCGGCTTGCGGAGTCTCGGCTTTGGTGTCGGGCAGCGCCGGTGCCGCGATGGCCAACCCTATTCCAGTAAAAAGCATGGTTATCCTGATAGTCATATCGGCCTCCAAGCATTTGCGGCGATTGGACCTTGCCGGTTGTTCAAACCCGCCTGTCAACGCAAAACGCATTGCAGGACGATCGCATTGCAACGCAATTCGACAGGCTTTTAGGGCAATCGCAATTTCAGATAGCTACACCACTGATTGTTCAACTCGTATCGGGTGTATTTCTCGACAATAGTTACGTTTGGTGTACCTTGCGAGGCAGGAAAAAATAGCAATCATTAAGTATTTCTACTGAATGAACCTTATTGACTGGCATAAGTTGCCGCCGCTTACGACCCTCAGGGCGTTTGAGGCGACCGGCCGTTTAGGCGGCTATTCTGCCGCGGCACGTTCACTGAACGTAACCACTGCGGCAATTGCCCAACAGGTGCGAAAGCTTGAGGCTGATCTGGGGATTCCACTTGTGCGCCGAGAGGGCCGTGGACTTGCTTTGACCGAGGCCGGTCGGACGCTGGCCAGCACGCTCAACGACGCATTCGAGCAGATCGCAAAGGGCATTGATGATGTGACGGCTCAGGAGGCCGCTCGCGGTGTGAGTGTGTCTACGACTGTCCGATTTGTCGACGCGGTCATCATGCCACGTCTTGGCGGCTTCTGGGCGGAACACCCCGGCATCCAGGTGTCCTTCGCTGCGGAAGGAAATTCGTGGGACGTCGATCTCGAAGCCTTTGACATTGCGATACGCGGAGGCCCGCCAAACCATGTTTGGAGCGGCGCGGCCCAGAAACTGCTTCTAAAGTCGCCGTTCGTACTATGCGGCACACCAGAGCTTGTCAGGTTGGGTGCGAAAAACCTGACCGATGTGCCGTGGATACAGGACAAGAGCATCGGTTCCCAAGTCTTTGAAGGTGTCGTCCGGGACTTCGGCCTGCGCGTCGACGACCTTCAGCCTGTTGATCCGGGGGGATCGAAGTTCGAGCTGGACGCCGCCTTGCAAGGCTACGGATTGCATCTAAGCCCTCTAGTGACCGTCAAAAAGTACCTGGATAAAGGCAGACTGGAAGCTATCGACGTGCCGCCGAAATGGGTGGCCTGCTACTTTGCGGTCTACCGAAAGGGGCGCATTTCCGATCAGGTAGGTGCTTTCTTGAAATGGCTTGAAGTGACGTGCGCACCACTTTCTCAGGAGGCTTGAGAACCTCGAACTGGATTCCGTCCAACGTCATATCGGGCACTGGCCCGTCATTATGTTCACGCTATCGGGCCGGGGGCTGATCAGAGTTGCCTCGTGCAGGATTGGTTTTTTTGATTTCAATCGCTTATCCTTGCCGGGGATCATTTGGAAACAGGAGGTTCACGTGAACAGCTCTATCTCTGATGAGGCGATGGCGCGGCTCCCGTTTTGGGTGACACCTCCGGGGGAAACAGACGGCTTTTTGATCGTTGTTGGGTTTCTTCTTGTAGTTGTCCTGCTGGGCTTCGGCGCATTGTATTTTACCGTGCAGGCTATCCCCGACCGCATGGCGGCAGGCGCGCACAAGGTTCAAATGCAACTGGTTGGTGTGCTTGGGTTGATCTCGCTGTTCACACTGAACAATGCCTTCTGGATCGCCGCCATTCTGATTGCCGCTGTGCCTCTGCACGAGATATTCCCGCTCAGGACCGAAGTGGACCTTTCGGAGAACCGCGATGCTTGAGTTGGTATTCTCTGCATTGATCACGATTGTCCCGGATTACCTGTACCGTCGCTACAAGCAGGGCAAGAGATGGGGCCATGAAATAACCCTGTTCAACGTCTGGTATGAATTGCGGTGGGGTTTGACCGCCTGCGCAATACTGGCCGTTACGCTGATCACAGTGATCTTCTATTTTCACCCCTCAACGCGGAACGTGTCCGCCGCATTTCGCACGGTTACCATACTGTCAGATCGCGGTGGCCGCGTCTCAGAGGTCTATGTCGCCAACAATGACGCGGTTGATGCCGGTGACGCCATTTTCCGGTTGGACACGACCCGACAAGAAGCAGCAGCGGATACCGCTCAACGCCGTATAGAAGAGATCGAGGCCGCATTGGGCCTGACCGCAACAGAAATCGCGGCAGCCGCTGCTGGTGTTGAGGCGGCAGAATCAGATCTTACGCAGGCCACAAGCGATCTGGATCGACGCCTAGAGCTTGCCGAGCGAAACGATACTGTTGTGAGCGAGCAGGAGCTGGAGCGGTTGCAGACGGCAGTGTCCGGGGCGGAGAGCCGTCGCGCAGCCGCACTCGCGGCACTCGATGGTGCCAAGCTTCGCCAAACCTCACTTCTTCCTGCGCAGCTTGAAAGCGCGCGCGCCGTGCTTCGGGAGGCCGAAAACGAGATCTCGAAATCAACCGTATTCGCTGAGGTGGACGGGGTTGTGACCCAATTCCTACTGAAGCCGGGTGACATCGTTAACCCAATTCTGCGTCCCGCTGGTATTCTGGTGCCAGACGTCTCAGGACAAGGGCGTTTCATAGCGGCTTTCGGTCAGATTTCAGCCAGCGTGCTCAAGCCCGGCATGCTGGTGGAAATCACCTGCGCATCCAAACCCTTGACCATAATCCCGATGGTCGTGGACGAGGTGCAAGACGCGATTGCTGCGGGACAATTCCGACCGGGTGACGCGCTGCTGGATCAGCAGGATCGGGCGCGACCCGGCACTGTGACGGCCTTTCTTGCGCCAATCTTCCCGAAACATCTGGAAGATATCCCCCCGGGAAGTTCATGCGTCGGCGTTGCCTATACAAGCCGGGCGAAGGAAATTGATGCCGGTGAAATAACGGGTTTTTCGGCTTTTCTTGCACGGATTGTGGACGGGATGGGAATCGCAAACGCGATCGTCTTGCGCGCACAGACAATTTTGCTGCCCGTTAAGGCGTTGGTTTTCAATTAAGGCTGATCTCGTTGAGAGGAAGGGCTTTGCCATGGGCGGCAATGCCAGCACCAATAACACGTTTCTCTCAGTCTTTTTGGGTCGCGATCTATCTGTCATCTTAACTTTGGCTCCACACTCATAACGCGACCCTTTGCTACTAATAAATCCGCTGAATTCTTCACGCCGGAACGCACATCGAACCGCATCGAAGCGACTGCTTATGCGAAGTCGCCATTCTTTTTGGATTTCCTGCCATCTTGTTTTAGCGCCCTAGAAGCCGTGGAAGTCAGGAGCTAACTGAAATCCAGCAAGTTATTTGGCCTTATGAAGAAAAGGAAATGAACCGTCACAAAGCGCACCCAGTGACCTTTTGGGAGAGGCAATGAGGTCACATCTTATTGGGTGAATATGACATGCTCTAGAAATTCAACCCTGGCGTGTGCTTGAGTTGATCCAGTTCTAGTGAAGCCATTTTTTCTGACAAACTATGGGAGACCTGTTTCGTGGAAATCTTGATAGTATTGGGCCTGGTTCTGGCAGGTGCGGTTTTTTTGGCGCTTCGCAGCAACAAACCTGACAACACGATTGCGCGACCCTGGCAGCCTCGAGTGGGCGAAAAGCCCAAGATAACCACCGGCCCGCAGCAAAGCTCTTCGCAGCTGCCGCGTTTCGACCCAAGCCATACGGTCCCGCGTCCAGAGGTATCGGTATTGACTGGTTCCGCGTATGTAGTTGATGGTGACACTCTGGTGATCAAAAAAACCCAGATCCGTTTGTTTGGTGTAGATGCACCAGAGATGAGCCACCCATATGGAAAGAAAGCGAAGTGGGCGCTGGTGTCCCTCTGCAAAGGACAAAAAATCAGGGCGGAAGTAACCGAGCAGGACACCCACGGGCGAACTGTCGCCAGATGCTTTTTGGAGGACGGTCGTGATTTATCGGCAGAAATGGTCAAACTTGGGCTTGCGATAGACTGGGGAAAGTACTCGGGCGGGAAATATCGATCTTTGGAAATGCCTGATGCTCGAAAAAAGCTCTGGCTCGCAAACGCGCGGCAAAATGGACATATGGGGCTATGGGAGCGATATGAAGCAAAGCAGGCTGCCCGGAAACTGAACAACTAGCTGTAATAGAATGCATCGCCCATGCGCCCCGAATTTGCACGGCCACCTGTACGAGCCGCAAATTGGGCGCCATCAGCGTCCTACTTCTGTGCGGGTCTGGGGGGATGAGACGGGGGAAAACCGGAGTGTCTTCAAGAAGGTTTGGTGGAGCCTAGGGGAGTCGAACCCCTGACCTCTTGCATGCCATGCAAGCGCTCTCCCAACTGAGCTAAGGCCCCATGCAGGTACCGCCTGTGCGGTGGACGGACGTTTATGAGACGGTGCCGGATAGTGCAAGTCCAAAAAATCGGTTTTGCAAAATTTTTGCCGTCTTGCTGATCCGCAAAAATGAAACGAGGCGGCCGGGGGCCGCCTCGGGACGAATTCAGTTTTCGTCTTCCGATGACATGTCAGTGATGTCGTCCAGCGACACGTTGTCATTGTCATCGTCATCATCCAGCAGATCATCGTCCAGATCGACATCGACGTCATCGTCCAGAGCGATGTCATCGTCAGACTGCGATTCACGCGCCTTGGCGGATGCAGCATCCTCGGCGTCGGCGGCGATCATCCGGCTTTTGCCGGTTTCCATAACCACGATCTCGCCGGTGTAGGGGCTTACGATCGGGTCCTTGTTCAGGTCATAAAACCGCTTGCCAGTGGTCGGGCAAACGCGCTTTACGCCCCATTCTTCCTTGGGCATGTCAAATCCCCTTGATATCAGGTGAGTCGTATCAACGATTCAGGTCACGTGCCACATGCGGCGGGCACTGTCAAAGCCTTTGCGCAGGAGAAGTTGGGATATGGGGAAACATGCATTGCCCGGGACGCCTCCGGTGCCTTTGACATTGCGCAAGTCGGCGCGGGCACGGCGGATCAGTCTGCGGATTTCCCAACTGGACGGGCGGGTCACGCTGACCTTCCCGCAAGGCGTGCCCGAGGCCGAAGCGCTGAGTTTCGCCCGCACAAAAGAAAACTGGATCCGGCAGCATCTGCAGAACCAGCCCGGCCGGACGCCGGTGGAAATCGGCGGTTTCCTTCCAATCGAAGGGTCCGAGCGAAAAATCGTTGCCGCGACGGGGCGAAGGATCCTGATGCATGGCGACCAGATCGCGGTTCCTTCGGGGGCCGAGGGGCGGCGACTGGCCCGATTCCTAAAGGAACTCGCGCGCGACCGGTTGACAGAAGCTTGCGATGACTATGCCGCCATGTTGGGCCGTCCGTACAAAAGCCTGACCCTTCGGGATACGCGGTCGCGCTGGGGATCGTGCAGTTCCGCCGGTGCGCTGATGTTCTCGTGGCGCCTGATTCTGGCACCCTCAGAAATTCTGCATTATGTCGCGGCCCACGAGGTGGCTCATCTGGTTGA
This sequence comes from Ruegeria sp. K7, assembly GCF_056531785.1. Lineage (NCBI taxonomy): Bacteria > Pseudomonadati > Pseudomonadota > Alphaproteobacteria > Rhodobacterales > Roseobacteraceae > Ruegeria > Ruegeria sp. K7. The sequence continues at coordinate 63,496 of NZ_JBQFMJ010000014.1, read as the reverse complement.
GATGAACCACTCTCCGGCCTTCTGGGCGCAGGTCGAGCGGATTTTCGGACCCTGCAAGGATCAGCGGCGGTGGTTGCGCGACAACGGTGCGCGGCTGCATCAATACCGATTTGAAGCCGGGACGAGTTGACCCGGCTGATATTTGTGATCACATGGGCGCATGTTGAGCACACGTTCCACCGAGTCCCAGACCGCAACGCACGACCGCGTCTACCGGACGCTCAGGTCCCGTATCATGCATGGGGATATTGCCCCGGGGCAGGCGTTGACCCTGCGCGGGATCGGCAAAGAGTTTGGCGTATCCATGACACCGGCCCGCGAGGCGGTGCGCCGATTGGCGGCCGAAGGGGCACTGACCCTGTCGTCGTCAGGTCGCGTATCGACCCCGGAACTTGGCAATGACCGGATCGAGGAACTGGCGGCCTTGCGCGCCCTGCTTGAGGTTGAACTGGCAAGCCGGGCACTGCCGCGGGCGCACATGGCGCTGATTGACCGGCTGCAGAGCATCAACATGACGGTTGCGGAAATGGTAACCAAACGGGATGCGGTCGGGTATATCCGCGCCAATCTTGAGTTCCACCGCACTTTGTACCTTCGGGCGCAGGCGCCGGCGATGCTGGCAATTGCGGAAACCGTTTGGTTGCAACTGGGTCCGACGATGCGCGCGCTCTATGGGCGGCTCAGGCGCACAGAGCCGCCGCACTACCACAAGCTGATCATAGCTGCGCTCAAGGCTGGTGATGAGCCAGGATTACGGCTGGCGGTACGGTCCGATGTGACGCAGGGCTTGCGGTTGCTGGTCAGCTAGGCGGCTTATTGCCGACGATACCCCGGTTGCCCCATTCGCGACAGGCGCAGGCCAGCGTCGTTCTGGCTCAAAAGCGCGGTCTGCGTTACTCTGGCCAAAACCACAACAAGAGCAGATTTCAGACATGATCAATCGACGGACCTTTTCTATGGGGCTTGGGTCGGCGCTGCTGGCCGCCTGTTCCGATATCAGTTCACCTGCGCGCGCGCCGGCTACACGGATGCGGGCTGTGCCCAATGCAGGCTGGGAGGCCTGGGTTGCCGGGTTCAAGGGACGCGCGGCGTCTCAGGGTATTTTGCAGACCACAATCAATCGTGCGTTTCAGGGGGCTGGATATTTGCCCGGCGTGATCGAACGCGACCGCAACCAGGTCGAGTTCAAGCGCTCGCTCGAGGATTATCTGGCCATTGCGGCCTCGGACGAGCGGATCAGCACCGGCAAACAGATGCTGCAGCGCCATGGCGCAACCTTGTCGCAAATTGAAGCCCAATACGGCGTCGACCGTGAAATCGTGGTGGCGGTCTGGGGGCTGGAAAGTCGCTATGGCGCGCGTCGGGGCGATGTGCCGGTGATCTCGGCTCTGTCGACGCTGGCCTACGACGGACGGCGCGGGGAGTTCTTTGAAAAGCAGTTGATCGCAGCGATGAAGATCCTGCAGAACGGCGATACGACGCCCGACAAAATGACCGGCAGCTGGGCCGGGGCGATGGGGCATACCCAATTCATTCCGACGTCGTATCTGGCCTACGCGGTGGATTTCACCGGTGACGGGCGACGGGATATCTGGTCGGACGATCCGACCGACTCACTGGCCTCGACCGCAGCCTATCTGGCGCGCGCCGGTTGGGTGCGGGGCCAGAATTGGGGTGGCGAGGTCGGAACGGTGTCAGGCACACCTGTCGCAGTGCTGCAGCCGCAGACGCCCGGACCGCGCATCGCGGTGTTCCGCAATTTTCAGGTGATCAAGCGCTACAACAACTCGGACAGCTACGCGATCGGTGTCGGGCATCTGGCCGACCGGATCGCCGGCGGCGCGCCGTTTCAGGCCTCATTCGGTCCGGACGAGAACGGCCTGACCCTCGAGGACCGCAAGGAGTTGCAGCGTCGTTTGACGTCGGCCGGGTATGATACGGAAGGGGCGGATGGTGTGATCGGCAAGAAGTCCGAAGCCGCCATCAGCGACTACCAGCGGGCCAGTGGTCTGGCGGTAACTGGGACACCTTCGGCAGACTTGCTGCGCAGGCTTGGGGGCTGACGGCTCAGGCCGCCAACCCTTTCGATCCGATGTCGAGGAATTTCTGGCGGCGGTCCTTAATCAGGGCCGCTGCGTCTTTGCCTTCCAATTCGGCCAGCATGGCCGTGATTGATGCACGCACTGCCTCAACTGTCGCCGGACGATCACGATGGGCACCGCCCTTGGGCTCGGCGATGATGTGGTCACAGACGCCCAACTTGTGCAGATCCTGCGCGGTCAGGCGCAGGGCCTCGGCCGCTTCGCGCATTTTCTCGGAGTCCTTCCACAGGATCGAGGCGCAGCCTTCGGGTGAGATCACCGAATAGACCGAATGCTCCAGCATCGCGACACGGTTTGCCGTAGCGAACGCAACCGCACCGCCCGAACCGCCTTCGCCGATGATGACCGAGACCAGTGGTACACCGATTTTCAGACACATCTCGGTCGACCGGGCGATTGCTTCGGACTGGCCGCGTTCTTCGGCGCCTTTGCCGGGATAGGCGCCTGCGGTGTCGATCAGCGTGATCACCGGCAGGCCAAAACGGCCAGCCATCTCCATCAGACGTACGGCCTTGCGGTAGCCTTCAGGGCGGGCCATGCCGAAATTGCGTTCAATCCGCGACTTGGTGTCCGAGCCTTTCTCGTGCCCGATCACCATCACCGGCTGGTCTTCGAACCGCGCCAGACCGCCAATCACGGCCAGGTCGTCGGCAAAGTTCCGGTCACCGGCCAGGGGCGTGAACTCGGTAAACAGCGCGTCGACATAATCGTTGCAATGGGGGCGTTCCGGGTGGCGCGCCACCTGACATTTCCGCCACGGGGTCAGATCGCCGTACAGTTCATCCAGAAGTTTGGCCGCCTTGGCGTCCAGCGCAGCAGCTTCTTCGGCCACGTCCATCTCTTCGTTGGCACGGGCCAGCGCGCGCAGTTCCTCGGCCTTGCCTTCGATCTCGGCCAGGGGTTTTTCGAAATCCAGATACTGGGTCATGACGCCTCTCAACGCGGAAGTTCCCCGCTATATGAACTTGCCGCCAGAGGAATGCAACACAAGGCAAGCGGGGTCCTGAACCTGATCCGTAACGGGTATGGCTGTTTCTCAGGCGCAAGGCCATTGGCGCCCGCCTTCAGCATTTAGACACCTTTCTCGCTTTCATCCCGTGTTTTTGGCTCGACAGATCTGACTATCGCTCGTGGCATCGACGGATCCCAGATGTTGATGAACCGCATCCGTAATGTCGCCGAACGGATCGCTGATCAGTTTCCGACCAAGGCTTGGCTGATCTTCAATTAGGGTTTCAGACCTGGGATCGTTCTGAGCCAAATGCCCTGCGTCGGCAGAAGAGTGTTTTTGGCTTCTCTGCAAGTAGTCAAAAAATGCGGAAGCAGCCAAACCGCGGCCAAACTAGTGAGTGAGACATGTCATGCAAGTCCATTGTTTTGGGCCATCGTTCGGGCTCAGGATTGGTCCAAGCGAAGATCGTAGCGTTTCAGTGGGTGGGGTGTTGGTTGGTGAGAATTCAGCAAGATTTGTGGTCGCGGAATATGCGATCCCGGTGCGGCAGGAAGAAGGAAGGGAACCGATGACAGCCAGTTACGAAGATCGTATCCTGCGTGTTTTGGCCTACATTCATGACCACCCGGCAGGCGATCTGTCACTGGACACGCTGGCCGACGTCGCCGCCATGTCGCGGTTTCACTGGCATCGTGTGTTTCGCGCCATCACGGGCGAGACCTGTGCGCAGGCCGTGCGCCGGATCAGGTTGCATCGGGCGGCGTGCTGGCTGGTGCAATCCGACAAGCCGGTTGCGCAGGTGGCCACTGATATCGGCTATCACAACCTGAAATCCTTTGCGCGGGCCTTTTCCGAGGCCTATGGCAGCAGCCCCGCCGGTTTTCGCAAGGCCGGGCAATGCCTGCCAGCCAACCCACATTTCAGAACCGGAGAATATCCAATGCACCCTGTTACGAAACGAACCGAACCCGCCCGCCGTGTCGTCGCGCTGCCACACAAAGGCGCTTATGCCGAGATCGGCAAAAGCTTTGAAGCCTTTGGTGCCTTGTGCGAATCCCGCCAACTGTGGCCGCAGATGGGTCCTGCTATCGGGGTCTACCTCGACAGTCCCGATGACGTGCCCGAAGATCAACTGCGCAGCTATGCCGGTGCCGAACATCGCGGTGGTGCGACCCCCGATGGTATGGAAGCGCTGGAAATCCCCGGCGGCAATACCGCTGTGCTGACCTACAAGGGCCCGTATTCAGTATTCACGCTGCCTATCACAGCCTGTTCGGCAACTGGCTGCCTGAATCCGGTGAGGAACCGGCGGATCGGCCTTGCTATGAAATTTACCTCAACGATCCGCGCGACACCGTGCCAGAAGACCTGCTGACTGAAATCTGTCTGCCACTGAAATAGCTCAACTCGGCCACAGCACCGGATAAAGCGAGGCCACCAGCAGCACCGCCATGGTCCAGTTGAAGGGCAGCAGGCGGCGCGGGTTTGTTAAAACGCGCGCCATCTGTTGCCCAAGTACGGTCCAGACGCTGACCGAGGGAAGGTTGACCGCTCCGAAAACCAGTGCAACCACCATGATCGCACCCAGCGTCTGATCCGGCGTATAAGCGGCAGTTGCTGTCAGGGCCATGGCCCACGCCTTGGGGTTGACCCATTGAAACGAGGCGGCCTGAAGAAACGTCATTGGTGTACCCTTCGCGGCCTGATCTTGCGTGGGCGCGGCATTGGCAATCTTCCAGGCCAGGTACAGCAGATAAATCACGGATGCGATTTTGAGTATCGTATAGCTGACCGGATAACGGTCAAAGACCTGAACCAGCCCGGTTCCCACCAGCAGAACCATAAAGGTAAAGCCCAGCCCGACCCCCAGCATATGCGGGACGGTGCGCCGGAACCCGAAATTGGCACCCGATGCCATCAACATCAGATTGTTCGGCCCCGGCGTGATCGAGGAAACGAATGCAAAAGCGATCAGGGCGAGTAGAAGTTCATAGGTCATGAAGCGAATAATTGCGGCAAAACCGGTAAATGAAATTGCGTTTTGATGCGTGCTTCCCTTAGTTTTGCAATCAATGACCAAGATTGACGAAACAAACCGCCAAATATTGCGAGAGCTGTCCCGGGACGGTCGTATCAGCAACCTGGACCTTGCTGACCGTGTTGGTCTGTCGCCATCTGCTTGTCTGCGCCGCGTGCAGGAGCTGGAACGTGCCGGTGTCATCACGGGTTATCGCGCGGTTCTGAACCCCGCAGCCCTGGGAGTGGGGTTTGTGGCCTATATCGGCGTAGGGCTGGGCGAGCATACCAAGGCTGCGCAGGAAGGGTTCGAGCGCGCATTGCAGCGTGCGCCGGAAGTGGTTGAATGCCACAATACTACCGGAACAATCGAGTATCTGCTGCGGGTGGAGTGTGCCGACCTGCCGTCCTACAAGACTTTCCATACCGAGGTGCTGGGAACCCTGCCGCATGTGACCTCAATTACGTCCTATGTTGTAATGGATTCACCAAAGGACGTAAGGGCCTGACGTTGAGATTGTGAACTTCAACCGACTTGCGAGGTGAATTTTCACGTCCTAGTGTCTTCGCAATAAAAAGGTCGGAAGGGGAGAAACCCCAAAAGACCACACTCAGGGAGAAGACCATGAAACTCTTTCGGATCGGTGCGCTGGCCGCAGTCGCGGCAGTAATCGGCAGCACGGCCATGTCCGCGCCATTGAAACTGCAACCCGCAAACCCGCAGCCCAACGCGAAGGCGGGACTGAATGTGAAATACGCATGGGAGGGGAATCCACCGCGCAAGATCCAGAACCTCGCCAAAGTTGATTTCCTGTTGAAAAAGGCCAAGGCGGGTCCGCCTTTGAGGGGACTGGATTACCGTGACACATCGGATGGTGATCCTGTCATGACTTTCAACGAAGCCTATAATGTGGCGGCGGAGATCACCGGGTTTATCCGTTTTGACTCGCCCGGCGTTTACGAGTTGGAAACCTGGTCCAACGATGGAATTGACGCCTATGTCGGCGGTCAACAGATTGGGTATGTCAACGGACGCCAGGGCTGCGAAGCCAACCAGCGCACCGAGGTCGAAGTGCCAAAGGCCGGATGGTACCCGCTGAATATCAAGTATTTCCAGAAGTACGGAACATCCTGCTTGATGATGAAATGGGGCAAAGCGGGTGAAAAAATGAAATGGACCCCGAACAGCGCATTCGGGCGCTGACGCCAAGCGGGGCATCAGTCGGTTGGCCCAACAGGTCTGTTTGATCAGGCATGTCGGGCTTTTCCCAAAAAATGCACGAATTTTCACAAGGCCGCCTGCAAGTCTTTTTCATCGCACCTATCTTGGGTATGAAAACCACACCCCGGGTGCGATCCCCGGGGTCAACAAAGTAACTGATGGACTTTCGGGAGCCCGCACATGTTAATTCGACGTCTCGCGCTAGCCGGGCTCTTTCTGGGAATGTTGCCCGCCATGGCGCTGGCGCAATCTGATGAAAACTCTGCGGCGGAACTGTTTGTCGAACTCAACACACTTCAGGATATTGATGACGCCTGCCAGATGACTTTCGTGGTGAGAAATGACACGGGGCAAGGTGTTGACGCTGTTTCGTTTGAAGCCGTGATTTTCGACACCTCCGGAGGCGTGGATCGCCTGACGCTCCTGCTTCTGAGGGACCTTCCCGAGGGCCGTATGCGCGTGCGCCAGTTCAACCTTTCCGGATTGTCCTGCGAGAAGATCGGTCAGGTTCTTTTTAACGGTACGAATTCCTGTCAGGTCAACGGGGCAGAAAGCGACATATGCCGGGAAACGCTGACGCTTGGCAGCCGTGTCGACGTGGAGCTACTGGGATGAGCCCGCTGGTTGCGCTGCGCGAGATCGTGGCCCTGGGTGGGCCGGTGGTTGCGATCCTGATCGTGATGTCGGTGCTGACGCTCGCCGTCACGCTGTACAAGCTCTGGCAGTTTGCCGCGTGCGGCGTGGGTCGGCATCGGGTGTTGTCTCAGGCGCTGGCGGCCTGGGATGCGGGTGATCGGCAGCTTGCGCGTGACCGTCTGACCCAAAGCCACAGCTACCTTGCTCCGCTCGTGAATGCGGCGATGGACGCACCGGATGCACCGGGCCTGTCCGAGCGGCTGGATGCCGAGGCCGGGCTGGCGCTGGCGGGGTTAGAGCGGGGTTTTCGCCTGCTTGATACCGTTGCGCAACTCGCGCCGCTGCTAGGGCTGTTCGGAACCGTTCTGGGTATGATCGAAGCGTTCCAGAGCCTGCAATCCGCCGGGGCTTCGGTCGATCCCTCGCTTTTGGCTGGCGGTATCTGGGTTGCGCTGATCACCACGGCAGTCGGGCTGGCGGTCGCTATGCCAACCTCGATGGTTTTGTCGTGGTTCGAAAGCCGGACAGCACGCGAGCGTGTGTTCGCTGACAAGGCACTGCGAACCGTGCTGGTTCCGGGGCAGGGCATTCAGGCCGCGACGGGCAGAGCGCATACCCCGGTCGCGCCCGAACATGCGTAATACCGCACCCTTCGTTCGCCGCCCATTGTCGATGACGCCACTCATTGACGTCATTTTCCTGCTTTTGTTGTTCTTTATGCTGTCCTCGACCTTTTCCCGCTTTGGCGAGATCGAACTAAGCAGCGCAACCAGCGGTGGGGCGGCCTCGGATGCGCCGTCGGAACGTGCTTTCGTGCAATTGGGGGCGACCCGGCTAGTACTGAACGGCGCGCCGGTCACGCCCGAGGAACTGGCGGCCCGGGTCGAAGCGGGTCAGGTTCTGATCAGCATGGACAACGACGCCACAGCACAGCATCTAGTTGATATTTTGGCTCTGCTGCGCGGCCGTGAAGACCTCAGCGTTCTGGTGCTGGAGTAAGGCCATGATCCGCCGTACCCGCCCCAGCCGTAAACGTGATTCCACCATCGCGCTGATCAATGTCATCTTCCTGATGCTGATTTTCTTTCTGATCACGGGCACGCTGGCACCACCAATGGACGGGGATCTTGAGCTGGTGAACACGTCCGATCTGGCCGGGCGCGAACCACCTGACGCGCTGGTGCTGCACAGCGACGGAACACTTAGTTTTCGCGGTGCTCCATCCAGCGCCGAGGCCTATATGCAAACCCATGATGCAGGTCCGGTACGGATCGTTCCGGACCGCAATGCGCAGGGTCAGCGCCTGATCGAAATCACCACTTCCTTGCGCCGTCTGGGGGCAACATCGGTCTTTGTCGTGACCGAACAGGCGCTCGAATGATCCGCGGGTCTGCCTTGATTGCCGCCGTGGCGATCGCGATTTCGGTGATGGTTCACTTGATGGGGCTTACCCTGACGACACCGGCGCTGCCCGGATCTGAGACACCGGATACCCGGCCTGACAGGGTGGCAATGGGCAATGCCTTCGAGGACCTGGTCGAGCCCGTGGCGGAGCCCGTCGAACCCGAGCCTGCTGAAACGCCCGAGCCGCCAGAGGAAACGCCGCCCGAACCCGAACGGACGGAACCGGTTCCGATCACCGAGGCGCTGGTCGCCTCAAACGACCCAAAGCCGTTGCCGTCCCCTGATACCGGCGAAGCCGAAATCGTTCAGCCAGAGATCGCAGAACCGGTCCAGCCTTCAGTTACAGCCGAAGAAGCCGATGGTGACGACAAACCCAGCGCCGATGAAGCCAATTCCGACCCGGTCGAGGCGGAAGCCGCAGCCGAAGCGCCTCAGGGCGATCCTGATGCAATCGAGGCAGCGGCAGAACCCGAACAGCTTGCCGCTCTGCCTGTCGTACCCGAAGCGGCCGCCACCCCGCCGGTCACGGCCATTGTTCCACCCGTGCAGGAAGCGGTGGAACCGGAGATCGCCGCTCTGTCACCGATACCGGAAGCGGCGGAAACAGTGGAAGAATCTGAAGATTCAGAGCTCGCCGTGACCACCTCAATCAGGCCACGCGTTCCGGACCGGCGGCCAACATCGGAACGGCAAGGTGTATTGAAGGGATCGAGGGATTTCAGCGACTTGCGTTTTCCTGATCAGGTAGTCGATTCGCCTTTGACCGTTTATCGCCGCGAAGGCATCGATAGGTTCAGGCAGGGCAGCGGGGGATCGCGCTCGGGCGGGCGCGGGCCTGGGAATTCCGATGTAACCAACTATGCCGGGCAGGTTCTGGTACATCTGAATCGCGCACCGGTTGTGTTTGTTTCGGCCCGAGGTTTTGCGCAGGTGTTTTTCCAGATCGATCCCGACGGTTCGCTGGCCTGGGTCGAAATCGTGGACAGTTCCGGCTCGCTCGAAGTTGAACGCGCGGCCCGCGAACAGGTCAGGCGCGCCGCGCCGTTCCCACGCCCGCCCAGCGGAACCAGCCGCAAGCTGTCATTCTTCTACCAGAACAACTGATTACGGCGGGAAGTTGATGTCAATCGAACAGGGTGACAGTCGACCCGTTCGTGAGTGCCGTAAATGCGGCTTCGATATCTGACCGCAGATTCCGAACCAAAGACAGCTCCGGAAGATCCTGGGGCGCAAAAAACGCGACCTCACTTGTTTCCATTCCGGGTTCTGGTGCTGTGATGCTGCTTTCCTCGCACAGAAAGAACAGTTTGTAGAAATCCCGTATGTCCGCCGGATACGGATGGCGTGCCTTGTGTCGCAGCGCGTAAAGCTGACGTGCGCGGACCCGCAGTCCGGCCTCTTCCCAGACTTCACGTTCTATGTTTTCCGCCGGGGAACTGCCGATATCGGCAAAACCGCCCGGCATTGCCCATCGTCCGTCGCTGCGTTCACGGACCAGAAGGATTCGGCCGTCGCGAATAATTGCGCCGCGAATATCAATGCTGGGCGTTGCGTAACCGCCGGTATGGTCGGATATCAGCCCTTCGATCCGTGACAGCGGGACGTGGCCAAGATCAGCCAGCATGGCGCGCGCCAAAGCGGCGATCTCGTCATAGCGTTCGCGATCAAAACCGTCCGTGGTAAAGTGCTGCCCGGTCTCGGACAGCGCCAGCAGACGTTTCGCCCGGGCAAGCCAGGTATCCTCCAGCGCGGTCGGATCCTGGCGCATCCCGGTCAGCGACGGCGGTCGCGGCGGGCGCTCATGGGTTGAAAGGCCACGCCCACATGCGCCTCGCAATAGGGTTTGCCCTGTTCAACCGGCAGACCGCAGAACCAGAAATCTTCGGTTGCGGGGTCGCCGACCGGCCATTTGCAGGTTTTCTCGGTCAGTTCCATCAAAGTCAGCTTTTTGGCCTTCTTTTCGACCTCGTTGACCTTGGCCAGCGCTTCGGGGCTGATCTCGTTGGCCGACGGTTGCGGCGGCAGGGGCTGACCGGCCGGGATGATCTGACGACGGGCCGGAATGGCGGGCTTGGCTTCGGCTGCCGGGGCAGGGGCCGGGCGTGCCGGTTCAGTCTTAGGTGCAGGTTTTTGCTTGGCTTCCGCCTTTGGTTCGGAGGCTGGTTTTTCCTTGGGTTCAGCCTTGGCCGGTGCCGCGCCCGTGGTCCGGTTCGACAGGCCCAGACGGTGCACCTTGCCGATCACGGCGTTGCGGGTCACACCACCCAGTTCCTTGGCGATCTGGCTGGCCGACTGGCCCTCGCCCCACATCTTCTTCAGCAGTTCTACACGCTCGTCAGTCCAGGACATCATTTGCCTTTCAAAAGCGGAAAGCGGCCCCGGATTCGGGCCGCCTTGGGAATTCGTATCAGCCCCCTATTTTAATCACTGCAGCCCGAGTTACAAGCTGTCTTCGAATCAGGTTGAGGTCAGATGATGCAAATTCCCGCAGATCAGAATACGCGCCATTTCGGAGCAGTGAACTGGATGGGCCTTTACACGCTGGCGCAGCGCGAGACCCTGCGCTTTCTGGCGGTGTGGACGCAGACTTTGCTGGCCCCGCTGGTGACCGCGGGGTTGTTCCTGTTGATCTTCAATATCGCTATCGGCCCCGGCAGGCCGGACGTGATGGGTGTGCCGTTCCTGATCTTCCTAGCCCCGGGCATCATGATGATGACAGTCATTCAGAACGCCTTTGCCAACACATCATCATCGATGGTGATCGCCAAGGTACAGGGAAACATTGTCGACACTCTGATGCCTCCGCTTTCGCCGCTGGAGATTTTGCTGGGCTATCTGGCCGGCGGCATCGCTAGGGGGCTATTGATTGCCTGCGTTGTCGCCATCGCGCTGGCGGTGGTCCTGGGGCTGGTGCCGCAACATCCGCTGACAGCGCTGATTTTTGTGCTGCTTGGCGGCGCTTTCATGGGGGCACTCGGGTTGCTTGCCGGAATTTTCGCCAACAAATTCGACCAGATGGCGGCGATCACCAATTTCATTGTCACACCGTTGGCCTTTTTGTCGGGCACCTTCTACTCGGTCGAAGCCTTGCCACCGGTGCTGAACCGCCTGAGCCATCTGAATCCCGTCTTTTATCTGATTGACGGGTTGCGCTACGGGATGATCGGCGTGTCCGACAGTTCGCCGTGGCTGGGCATGGCCGTCTGCGCAGGCGCAACCGGCCTGATAGGCGCGTTGACCTGGCAGATGCTGCGCACAGGATATCGGCTAAAAGCCTAGGCGGCTTCGGCCAGCGCAACTGGCTGCAACGGGACCCGGGGTCGTCCCAGCCTGGGGTGCAACCGTGCCGCTACCGCCCATGCCCCAAACAGGGCAACGCCGCCGGCCGCAAACACGCCTGCAACCGGCGTAGCCAGAAGTACCAGTGAGGCCACGCCCGGCGTCAGAATGCCCGATACGTCGCGATAGCTGGAATAGATAGCAGACATCTCGGTCCGCTCCGACGGTTTCACGGCCATCAGAAATGGCAACCCGGCGCAGATATCCAGCACGATCAGCCAGACCGACCCCAAAACCAGCGCCGCAACCGACGCGGCGGGCCATCCCGCCACCGCCCCGGCGATGACGAAACAGACCCCACAGGCGGCAAAACCCGTCCGAACCGCAGCCCGCAAAGACCGCGCCTGGACCCAGCGCAGAATCAATGGGGCGACAAACAGCATTGCATTGGTTCCCGACAGCAGAATGCCGCCAAGCTGCTCACCCAGCCCGTTCTGAATGGCAAAGATTGGCAGGTAGACCACATAGATCCACCAGCCGCACGAGCGGATCATCGCAAACAGATATCCGGCCACCAGCCGGGGCTGGGAGAAGAAACGAGGCAGAAACGCCATTGGATTCGTTGCCGGTCCGCGTGCTTTGGTGATCAGTTTGCCATTGCCCAGGCGCATGCTCCAGAACAGGATCAGCATGCCAAAAGAGGCGACCGCGCTGATCACGAAAGGCGCTGGTGCCCATAGTTCCATCAGCAATACGCCGGCCATCGGTCCGCCAGTCCAGCCCAGCGCGCTGTAAAACATGCGGCTGGTTTCGCAGCGTCCAAGTTCGATTTTGCTGATGTAATCCAGCACGTAAGCGTTGAAGCAGACAAATGTCACAACTGTCGCCACCGTGTTTATGGCCAAGGCAGTCACCACGGCGGTCGGGCTGCCCTCGATGGCCAGAACAGCGCTGACCATGAACATCACGCAGCCGATGGTGTACGCCCAGCGCCGCGGAATGAAGCGAATGATGAATGGCACCATCAGACCGGCCGTCAGTGACACGATCCCCACCAGAAAATACACAAAGGAAACCGAAGACGCGTCGCCCAGCGCGCGATACATCACCAGCGGAAAGACCGAAATCAGAATGCCGCGAACAATCGCCTCAAAACCCGCAAGCAGTCCGAACTCGCGAACCGACGGGGCAGGAGCATGGCGGACCCATTCCGGGATTCGGCGTTCGTGCATCGCGTAATCTCTCTAAACAACAAACAACTTCGACCAGAATGCGGGTCTCGGATCAGGTGTCGTGAAGATTTGCGACACCGAGGTCGCCCTCGGGCCAAAGCGTTGGAAGTTTCCGGATATTTTTATTGCCGGGCGCGGGCCTCGCGCCAGACCAGAATCAGGGCGCCGGTCAGGATGATGGCCGAGCCTGCCAAGCTGACCGCATCCGGAAACACGCCAAAAACAGCAAAATCGTACAGGGCGGCAAAGATCAGGGTCGCGTAGCTGATCGGCGCCACGAATGAGGCGTCAGCCCTGGCCATACCGTTGACAAAACAGGCCTGCGCACAGGCCATGAGCCCACCGATCCCCGCCAGAGCGACCCATTGTGCAGGGGTGGGCGGCTGCCAAACCGCAATTACCGCGACCGTTGCGATGCCCAGCCCCATAGAGTTGTTCACCAGCAGAATCTGGATCGGAATTTCACGACCTGAGAGTTTCTTGATAAATATCAGCTCCATCCCGATCACCGCAGCCGCCGTCAACGCCAAAAGCGCTGCGGACTGAAAACTGGCCGGCGTGGGGCGCAACAGGATCAGCGCGCCTGTCAGGGCCACCGCTGCCGCCAGCCAGCGCCAGGGACCGACCCCCTCTTTCAGAAGTGGGATAGCAAGCATCATCGCAAAGACGGGGTTCAGGAAGGAAATCGCAGTCGCATCCGCTATTGGAATATACGCGACCGAGGCAAACATCAGCGTGACCCCCAACCAGCCAAAGCTGGTGCGCCCGACATGCAGCCCCCAATGAGGTCGCCGCAGGTTCGGACGCAGCGCGAAGACCGCGCTGATGATCACGACAAAGGCAAACAGAAACCGCCCATGGCTGATCTGTATCGGATGCAGCGCCGGACCAAGCGTATCGGTGCCCAGCGCCTTGGCCAGCAGTGTTGTGCCCGCGATCAGCGCGCTTGCAACAAAGATGAGAATAGCCGCAAGGGCAGGGTTCTGGCGCGCCGGGGTCATGGTTCAGCGGTGCGCGACGCAGGGCGAAATGACAAGTGCCAAATGCTTGTGTCAGAGTGAAATTATGCGATCCACTCAATTTCGGGGTTTTCAGAAACCGAAGGTCCCGCTATACGGCCCGCATGATCAAACACGCACATATCCTGCGCCTCCGACGCCGACGCCTGACCGCGTAACCGGCCCAGTTGATCCTTTGTGCTGTTCAAATCAGCGCAATCTCCACCAAATCAGTTGACGAAACCGGCCTTCGTGTATCACTCACGGGGCTTAACCAATCTGAAAAGGATGATCCGATGATCCCGTCCGTTCTGCCGACCTACAATCGCGCACCGCTTTCATTCGTGAAAGGCGAAGGTGCCTGGCTGACCGAGGCGGACGGCCGACGTTTTCTTGACCTCGGCGCCGGGATCGCGGTGAACGCGCTGGGTCACGCGCATCCGGCACTGGTTGCGGCTCTGACGGATCAGGCGCACGCGTTGTGGCATGTTTCGAACCTGTACCAGATCCCTCAACAACAGGCGCTGGCCGACAAACTGGTCGAACACACATTCGCGGATACCGTATTCTTCACCAATTCCGGTACCGAAGCCTGTGAACTGGCCGTCAAGATGGCTCGGAAGCACTTCTATGACAAAGATCAGCCGGACCGGATCGAGATCATCACCTTCGAGGGATCTTTTCACGGGCGTTCTTCGGCAGGTATCGCCGCCGCAGGGTCCGAGAAGATGACCAAAGGCTTCGGTCCACTGCTACCCGGCTTCGTGCATGTTGCATTCGGTGATCTGGAAGGTGTCACAAACGCCATCACTGAACAAACAGCAGCGATCATGATCGAACCCGTTCAGGGCGAAGGGGGCATTCGCCCGGTTCCGGATGCGGAACTCAAGGCGCTGCGCCAGATCTGCAACGATAACGGAATCCTGCTGATCCTGGACGAAGTGCAATGCGGTGTCGGCCGTACCGGAAAGCTCTTTGCTCATGAATGGGCGGGTATTACGCCTGATATCATGTTGGTTGCCAAGGGTATAGGAGGGGGCTTCCCGCTGGGTGCCGTGCTGGCAACCGAGGATGCGGCGAACGGCATGACAGCGGGCACACATGGGTCTACCTATGGCGGCAACCCGCTGGGTTGCGCGGTAGGCTGTGCAGTGATCGATCAGGTCGCCACACCGGCCTTCCTCGAAGGCGTGAACCGCAAGGCCGGCCTGCTGCGCCAGAAACTCGAAAGCCTGATCGCCAATCATCCTGACGTGTTCGAAGAAGTGCGCGGCGCCGGTCTGATGCTGGGCCTCAAATGCAAGCCGACAAACATAGACGTGGTGAATGCCGGCTATGACAACGGGGTCATCACCGTCCCTGCCGCCGATAACGTCATTCGGCTCCTGCCACCGCTCACGCTGACCGAGGACGATATCGCGCAGGCCATGATCCGCCTGGAAAAAGCCGCCCGAAAGGTCGAAGCCAGTCTCGCAACCGCCTGATCTTCATCTTTTCCCAAATACTCCGGGGGTCCGGGGGCTGGCCCCCGGCGTCCGACAGCCAAAAGCGAAATGAAATGAACCATTTTCTCGACATCCATAAAACCGATGCAGCAGCCCTGCGCAGTATGATCGACCAAGCCGACGCCATGAAAAAGGCGCGCCTCGGCCGCCCCAAGGCGGCTCATGACGATGAACGGCCTCTCAAGGATCGCATGGTCGCGCTGATCTTCGAAAAGCCTTCGACCCGAACCCGCGTGTCGTTTGATGTGGGCGTGCGTCAGATGGGCGGGCAGACCATGGTTCTGTCCGGCAAGGATATGCAGCTGGGCCATGGCGAAACCATCGCCGACACCGCCCGTGTGCTATCGCGCTATGTCGACATGATCATGATCCGGACCTTTGACGAAACCATCCTGACCGAAATGGCCGAGTACTCGGATGTCCCCGTCATTAACGGTCTGACAGATCGCACCCATCCCTGCCAGATCATGGCGGACGTCTTGACGTTTGAAGAACACCGCGGCCCCATCGCCGGCAAAAAGGTGGTCTGGACAGGCGACGGCAACAATGTGTGTGCTTCGTTCCTGCATGCTGCAGGCCAGTTCGGCTTCGATCTGACCTTTACAGGACCCGCTCAATTCAACCCGGAAGAAGAGTTCATGGGCTTTGCCCGTCAGAAGGGCTCGAAGATCGTGGTCGAACGTGATCCCTACAAAGCGGTTGAAGGTGCCGATCTGGTGGTCGCCGACACCTGGGTCTCGATGCACGATTCCCAGTCTGCCAAGGAACGCCGTCACAACCTGCTGCGCCCCTATCAGGTCAATGCCGAACTGATGGCCCACGCCAAACCCGACGCGTTGTTCATGCATTGCCTGCCGGCGCACCGGGAAGAGGAAGCCACGTCCGAGGTTATGGATGGCCCGAATTCGGTCATTTTTGATGAGGCCGAAAACCGTCTTCACGCGCAAAAGGCGGTCATGCGCTGGTGTCTGGGTGTTTGACGCCGGAGGGCAATACCGGGGCAGGGCCGTCGCGCCTTGCCCTTTTGATCGTCTGCGACCATAAACGCTGCAACGCAGAAACGACAGGAGAGCACAATGATCGGACGTTTGAACCACGTCGCCATCGCCGTTCCGGACCTCGAAGCCGCATCCGCGCAATACAGCAACGCGCTGGGCGCAAAGGTTGGCGCGCCTCAGGATGAGCCGGACCACGGTGTAACCGTCGTTTTCATCGAGTTGCCGAACACCAAGATCGAACTGCTCTATCCGCTGGGCGACAACAGCCCGATCAACGGGTTTCTGGAAAAGAACCCTGCGGGCGGCATTCACCATGTGTGTTACGAGGTCGAAGATATCATTGCCGCTCGTGACCACCTGAAGGAAACCGGTGCCCGTGTTCTGGGGTCGGGAGAGCCCAAGATCGGTGCCCACGGCAAACCTGTTCTGTTCCTGCACCCCAAGGATTTCAACGGATGTCTGGTCGAACTCGAGCAGGTCTGACCACAGCCTCGGAGGATCTGATATGACGATCACGGCAGCGATTGTTTTGTTTGCGGTCATCTGGTTCATGACCTTGCTGGTGGTGTTGCCCATCCGGATCAAAACGCAGGGCGATCTGGGCGAGATCGTTCCGGGCACCCATGCGGGTGCTCCGGAAGTGCATCACATGAAGAAAAAGATGTGGATCACCACCGGGATTTCGGCCGTCCTGTGGGCCATCATCGCCGGTATCATCGTGTCCGGCGTGATCTCGGTGCAGGATTTCGACTGGCTGAACCAGCTTGACCGCCAGGGATAGCCCTTACAAGTCCGTGGCTGACAGTTGATGGTAGATATGCGTGAACGTGGCTGCTCCGATAATGGGGATCAGCAGGTTTACAAGCGGCACTGACAGCGGAATTGCCATCAACGTGCCGGCTATCCAGATGGTTGCGGAATGCCTAGCGCGCAGCTTGCGCGCGCCATCGCGGCCCAGCCTGCGCATCGCTGCCAGAGTGAAGTATTCACGCCCCAGGAGGAATCCGTTCAGCGCCCAGAAGATAAACGGGGCAAGCGGCGTGAAGATCACGTATAGAACCAGCGCCAGCAGGTTGGCCGCGATCAGAACGCCCAAAAAGTTCACTGTATCCTTCAACGCCTCGGCTACCGGAATTCCTGCAACCGGTGGCAGATTGGGATAGTGCCTGTCCTCGACGGCCTGCGCGACCTCATCCAGAAACATCGACGTGATGGCCGAGGCGACGGGCACCATCAGAAACACGGACAGTACCATCATCAACAGCAGTGAGGACACGCTGAGCAGATCGTTCAGCCACGTGACCTCACCCAGCAAGGGTAAAGTGGCCTGGTCGCCGACAAGCGCATTGATAAGCCACAGGAAACCGGCATAAGCCACGACCAGCAATGCGAAAGTCAAGCCGACGCCCAGCAGCAGGACCTTGCGGAATCTCGGATCTCCGATCTGGCCGAGCGCCAGAAAGAACGACTGAAAAATAATCATTCAACAACCCATTGCGTCAGTGCCATCACATCCGGGCGCGGGCGCTCCGGTGGTTCCGCTCCTTCTGTCGCGATGTGAATCAGGCCCGCTACACGCTCGTGATCGGCCAGGCCCAGAGCGTCCTTGCAGAACTTGCGGTCATGGACTTGCCAGCCTGACAGCCAGTTCGCGCCCCAGCCGGCGGCCAGCGCCGCGTTCAAAAGCGCCAGACAGACCGCTCCGGCGGAGTAGGTCTGCTCGATGGCGGGAATTTTTTCCGATGGTTTCTGAACCTCGATCACAGCGACGGCCAGATGACCCATGTCGAACTGGCTGCGGGCCTTGGAAATATCTTCAGGCGATTTCCCCAGTCGAGCGCCGCAGTCCCCGGTCAGCTCCGAAAGACGGGCCATCGCCCCTTTTTCCAACACAAGAAAACGCCAGGGCTCGAGCTTGCCATGATCCGGACTGCGAGCCGCGGCCGTAAGCAGAGGCATCAGCTCTTCCCGCGTCGGGGCCGGTGCAATCAGCGTTTTGGCCGGACGTGAGCGGCGGATTTGCAGAAACTCCAGAGCAGCCTGATTCTTGAGAGGCATATGTTAAGTTCCTTTACATAGGCAGTTTGTATCTTGGGTGGCACTGCCTCTGATTCAAGGGCAAGCTGTTTTGGTGTCAGATCAATTTCACTCTGTCCCCGTTCATGCAAGGGTGTTGCGAACAGGGAAGCAGGATGGCCAAAGCAAAACTACGAAATTTACCGGATCTGAGCGCACTTGCCGTGCCGGGCAAACAGATTTCGGTCAGGGTTACTCCAAAAGCAGCGCGTGACAGCATTGCGGTGGACGGCACCACTCTGCGTGTCCGTGTCACCGCCGCACCTGAAGACGGAAGGGCAAACAAGGCGGTTCGTAATCTTTTGGCACGCTCCATTGGGATTTCGGCGTCTGCCTTGATCCTGAAGCACGGTCAGACCGCTCGTGACAAAACCTTTGTCTATGATCCCTGAGGTGGCGTTTCGCGTATCTGATAGACCCCCTCGGGCAGGTCCAGCGCCGCCGCCAAGTCGCGCACCTGTTCGGGTGACAGGGTAATTTTCTGAACCTGGTCCGTGCGCGGATCCAATTGTTCAAGCGTCACACATTCTGCGAAACTGTTGATAACGACATCTTCGTTCAAAGGCTTTTCGCCTTCGTCCACCAGGGTAATGACCGTCGAGTCGAATTCATGCTCAATCGAAAACATAAAAGCAAAGTGCAGGGCCAACGCAGGTAATGCAACCCATTGACTGCCAATCAGACGTGGCCGTTCCCGGCGTGGCACGCTATGGTTGCGATACGGTATGACCGGTCCAAAGGATTACTGATGCGCCGCCTGACATTTTTGCTGGTTTCTGTTCTGTTGGCGGCCTGCGAAGCCGGTACTTTGCGTGTCTTGCCTGCCGAGGATTGGGACAGCGAAAGCCCGGGTTCTCAGGTCTCGTCCGCAGAGTTCCGCGAAATCAGCCGAGCAGTCGGCAAAGCGGCGCGCACTGAATGCTTGCGACAGTCGGGCAACCGGAACTGCGACTTTACGATCATGGTTGATCTGAACCCACGGGCCCCAGAAAACGCGTTTCAGACATTGGATGATGACGGGCAACCGGTGATTATTTTCACACAGACCATGATCAATTCAGCAAAGAACGCCGACGAACTGGCGTTTGTCATGGGGCACGAGGCCGCGCATCACGTTTTGGGTCACCTTGCCAGGCAGTCGAACAATTCGCAGGAGAGCGCGGTGATTTTCGGTGACCTCGCGCGCCTCGACGGAGGAGATGACGCTGATGTTGAAGCTTGGCAGAAACTGGGGGCACAGGTCGGTGTGCAGGCCTATGTTAAGGACTTCGAGCTTGAGGCCGATCAACTGGGCACCGTCATTACCTATAGGGCGGGATACAACCCCTTGGTGGGGGCAGTGTATTTCAATCGCATTCCTGATCCGGGTGACAAGTTTCTTGGCACCCATCCACCTAACGCGCAGCGTGTGCAGATAGTTCAGGAAACCGCCCGGCAACTGGGGCTGACCCCATGACATCGCTTGTCCGGATGGGCGTGATCCTGACAGATCGCGGTTCGAAATATGCGGTATCCGGTGCGCCAGTAAAAACCCGGGATGAAATCGACGCGGTTTTGAGTGAGCTGAAATCTGACAAGAGCTATGCGAAAGCCACGCACAATACCTGGGCTGCGGTCCTGCCGACCGGTGCGCTCAAGGCGGATGACGGCGAAAGCGGGGCCGGAATGGTGATCCTGCGAATGATGGAGCGGGCAGGTCTGGACAGTCATCTGATCGTAGTAACGCGCTGGTACGGCGGGAAAAAACTTGGGGGTGATCGCTTTAGGCGCGTGCAGGATGCGACGCGCGCCTATCTAGATCATCAGGCGGCGGCACCTTGACCTGAGTCAAAGGCTGACGCGACCGGGTGCGATATCCTTTCTTGTAACGCGAACGGGAAAGGATGCGTGATGCTCAGCCGTAACACATTGCGACGCCATGCCGGTCTTCTGGACCAGATGGCCACGACAATCGGAGTTGATCTGGAAGAAGCGGCCATCGCTGGCCAGGTTTCGCTCGACGCGATTTCCGATGCCGTTCTGCGTTGCACCGATTGCCCCAATCCCGGCCATTGCGAGAACTTCCTGACCAAAGCGGTAGCCACAAGCCAGACGCCGGAATACTGCCGAAATCAGGAGTTGCTGAACAAACTGAAACCCTGAGCGGCCGGATGTACCATGTCACCACTGGGACACATCATGACCCATCTTCGACTGGTCCTGCGCATGGGACAGGCGACCGGCGTAGACATCGCCGCAGCGCATAAGGGCGGGCACCTGACCCAGCGGGACTGGAGCAACATGGTGCAGCGATGCCGGGGCTGTAACTGGGCCAGTGCCTGTCCTGAATGGCTGGACCGTTGTGAAGACGCGTCCAACGCCCCTGAAATCTGTATGAACAAGGCTCAGTTTGCGGTGCTGAAAGCCCGGCAAAAAGGATGCAAGTGATGGCTTCGGACAGACTGGGAGATATCGACAAGCACTTCTGGCTTACCCGATCGACCGCACGGATCATCGGGGTTTCGTTCTCGGATGCGATGGCCGAAGGGAAACTGTCGCACCACGGATTTGCCGAAATCGTTACTCGGTGCCGGGCAGCGGATTGTAGCAGCAAATGTGAGTTGTGGCTGGCAGCGCAGCAGTCCACACCGGAAAAGGCGCCTGATTTCTGCGCAAACGCCTCTGCTCTTGAGGCGCTTAGAAAGTCTTCACAGACGCGAATGTGAGCCGTCGCACAATGGTGGTTTCGATGTCTGCTTGCAGCCGCAGAAGAACACCTTCTTCGTTGCTTCGGCAGTGTATTTCACCGGCTCCAGCCCCGTTCCTTTGTGAGATCCGTCGCAAAAAGGTTGTTTCTTGGACGTACCGCAGGCGCACCAGAAATAGCTTTTTCCTTCGGTCACTTCGACCGGATAAGGGCCTTTCTGGGCAATGATCGGGCTGTCGGCCATTTGGCTGCTCCGTTGTTGGCTGATGTCATTTCAATAGTTTAGAACATAGGCCTGAAAAGGGTAGCGGTTGTGGAATTTTCAGCGCTCGTGGTCGCCTTTACCAGCGTAACTCTGCCCGAAATAACGAATTTGTGATCTGTTTAGTTGCCAGAACGCCCGCCAACTCTTATTCTGAGATTGGCCCGAAAAACCGGGCAATATCAGAAAAGTAATAGAGGATTGACGGACATGAAACTGAAACTCGCAGCCGTAGGTGCGTTTGCCCTTATTCTGACCGCCTGCTCTCAGCAGGAAGAGCCGGCCCCGGTCTATATCCAGCCTGACTATGACAAATACGGTTCTCCGAGCTGTCCGGCAGGTTATGAACTGGCCACAACCGAAGCGGGTCAGACTGTCTGTAATCCAGTTTCCCAATAAGCCTTTCGCAGGCGGTCCTGTTCAGGGCCGCCTGCAAATCCGCGCCCTGATCTGAATGTCCCAATTGCCGGTCGTCACGGCGATTGACGTCTTTTGGTCAGGCCAGTTTTCCCCACAAATCATACTCTCCGGCCTCGTCGACCTCGACAGAAACGATGTCGCCCGGTTTCAGGGATTCGAAGTTTTCGTCAATGAACAGGTTGCCGTCGATCTCGGGCGCGTCTGCCTTCGTGCGGCATGTCGCGGCGTCTTCGTCGATTTCGTCGACGATGACCTCAATCGCCTGACCAACCTTGGCCGCCAGCTTGGCCTCTGAAATTGCCTGTGCCTTTTCCATGAACCGCTCCCAACGGTCCTGTTTGACGTCGGCAGGAACGTGATCCGGCAGGTCGTTGGACCGGGCACCGTCTACGTTTTCGTATTGAAAGCAGCCAACGCGATCCAGTTGGGCTTCGTCCATCCAGTCCAGCAGGGTCTGAAATTCGGCATCTGTCTCGCCCGGATAACCCACGATAAAGGTCGAACGCAGGGTGATGTCGGGGCAGGTCGCGCGCCATGCGGCGATTTCTTCCAGTGTTTTGGCCGCGGCGGCCGGGCGGGCCATGCGTTTCAGAACATCCGGATGGGCGTGCTGAAAGGGGATGTCCAGATAGGGCAGAACATTGCAGCCAGCATCCGCCATCAACGGGATCAGTTCGCGCACATGCGGGTAGGGATAGACGTAATGCAGCCGTACCCAGGCGTCCAACCGTCCCAACTCGCGCGCCAGATCGGTGATGTGGCTGCGTACCTCGCGGTCTTTCCACGGGTTGACGTCGTATTTGCGATCCAGCCCATAAGCCGAGGTGTCCTGCGAGATTACCAGCAACTCGCGCACACCGCTTTCAACCAGCTTTTCCGCCTCGCGCAGCACCGCATGGGCCGGGCGGCTGGCCAGTTTCCCGCGCATGTCAGGGATGATGCAGAATTTGCATTTGTGGTTACAGCCTTCCGAAATCTTCAGATAGCTGTAGTGGCGTGGTGTCAGTTTGACGCCCGAGGCAGGCAGCAGGTCGACGAACGGGTCCGGATCGGGCGGTACTGCGGAATGCACCGCATCCAGCACCTGTTCGTATTGATGTGGGCCGGTAACGGCCATGATCCGCGGGTGATGCTCGCGGATGTAGTCCGGTTCCGCGCCCAGACAGCCGGTCACGATGACCTTGCCGTTTTCCACCAACGCTTCGCCGATTGCATCCAGCGATTCAGCCTTGGCGCTGTCCAGGAACCCGCATGTGTTCACGATGACGGCATCGGCCCCTGAATAATCGGGCGAAATGCCGTACCCTTCGGCACGCAGACGGGTCAGGATACGCTCGCTATCGACCAAAGCCTTGGGGCAGCCCAAGGACACCATACCGATGGTCGGCTGGTTCGGACGGGGCGTATCGGTGATCCGGGCGGCAGGCGCCAGGTCGGGGCGGAGGTTTGGCGGGTTCGTGCTCATGGCGCGGCATATAGTGGGGAACGCTTCCCCTTGCAAATCCCGCTTTTGATTTGAATGATCCCAAGCAAAGAAAAGCCAAAAAGGCGGAGAGCAGAAAGATGAAGTGGTTGTTGCGGATCCTGTTCGTATTCGTTGCCGTAATCGGGCTGGTGATTGGCGCGTTGCTGCTGATGCCGGGCGAAAAACTGGGGTCGATTCTGGCCGAGCAGGTTCGGGCGCAGACAGGTCGCGACCTGAACCTGTCCGGAGACGTGAACCTGTCCTTCTGGCCGGTTCTCGGAATGGAAACCGGGCCCGTCACCTTTGGTAACGCTGCATGGGCCGGACCAGAACCAATGCTGAGCGCGGAACGCCTGATGTTCGGTGTCGATGCAGCGGCGTTGTTGTCCGGTGACATCAGGATCAAACGGGTCGTGGCAGAAAACCCGGTTCTTCGACTGGAAGTGTCGGATGGGCGCGCAAACTGGGAACTTGGCACAGCGACGGCTGCCACTTCGGGTGGCGATCCCGGGGGATCTGCGCCGGATGCCGAAGCTGGCACGGTCACGCTGGAGTTTCTGGAACTGACCCGTGTGCGGCTGATCTACGTCGAAAACGGTGTCACAACGATGGATTTCGCGAATGTCGATTTGTCGGCCAGTTGGCCCGAAGTCACCGCTCCAATGGTGATGGAGGCCAGCATGGCGGTGCCCGGCGGCACCGTGAAGGTCGATCTGAAAATACCCGACCTACCCGCATTTTCGTCTGGAGACGTGACCGCGTTGGAATTGCTGCTTGCGGCGCCGGGTGGTCAGATCGGGTTTGACGGACGGGTCAACCTGGCCGGGGAAATGGACGGCCAGCTTGAGGTCCAGTCGTCAAGCACCGAGAAAATGCTGGCGGCCTTCGGGCGGGCCGGAACTTATGTGCCGCAGGGGCTGGGGCGCGTGGCGAATGTATCCGGTCAGATGACCTATACCAGCGACGGCCGGGTCGCCTTGCGGGATATGACCGCAATTCTGGACAACAACCGCCTGACTGGCGAGGCGGACATTGTCATTTCCGATCCGCCTCAGATCACGGCCCGGCTGAGCGCGGGTGATCTGGATCTGTCTCAGATTACTGGCACCGATGCCTCCACCGGTGGTGGAGCAACCAGTGCATCTGCGCCTGACACGGGTTGGTCCAAAGACCCGATTGATGCATCAGCCCTGGCTTTGGCCAACGGCAATATCCGCCTGACGGCCACCTCGATTGCGGTTCCTGGAATGACATTCGGCCAAAGCGATCTGACCATGAGCCTTGATCGCGCGCGGGCTGTGTTTCAAATGCACCCGGCCACCTTGTTCTCAGGACAGTTGAACGGGCAGATGGTGGTCAACAACCGGAACGGGCTGTCGGTGGGCGGCAACCTTAGGGCTGACGGGATTGACCTGAAGCAGATGCTCTCAACGCTGGCCGGGATCGAACGGCTTTCGGGCACCGGATCGGGAACGCTCGAGTTTCTGGGCGTCGGGCAAACCGAAGACCAGATCATGCGATCCCTCAGCGGGAAAGGGGGCGTCAATGTTGGCAAAGGGGTTATCGCGGGTATCGATCTCGACCGTCTGATGGGCCGGGGGCAGGGCACGGGCGGCACAACGGTTTTCAACAGCTTGTCGGCCATGTTCACCATGGATCAAGGCACGCTGACCAATAACGATCTGCTGATGCTGTTGGATAACTACCGGGCGGATGGAAAAGGTCGCGTCGGGCTGGGTACCCGGGACATCGATTACCTGTTCACCCCGGTCGCATTGCGGGCAAATTCGGGTCAGGGCATTGCCGTGCCGGTGCGGATACAGGGGCCATGGAGCAACCCCTCGATCCGGCCGGACCTGAGCAAGGTGATCGAGGCCGCGGCTGATGCAGAACTCAAGAAGCTTGAAGATGACGCCAAGCAGAAGGTCTTTGAAAAAGTCGGCGGCGAACTGGACACAACGATCACGGACAGTGGCCAAATCGAAGATGCCATCAAGAACAAGCTTGAGGAAGAGGCCAAAAAAGGTCTTCTGAAACTGCTGGGCGCGGACTGAAATGACGGCCCGGTCAGAAATACCCGGGGCGCGACCCGCGCCCCGGTTGTTACATCAGATGGTCTGATCGTAATCGCCGACGCCCGGTTCAGTACGGATGACCGCGTCGATATCCGAAAATATGGCGCGCATCTCGCCTTCGCTCTCGCTGCTTTCGCAAACCACAACAAGGTTGGGCGTGTTCGAAGAGGCGCGTACCAGACCCCAGCTGCCGTTGTCCAGAATGACACGGGCACCGTTGACGGTAACCACCTCTTTGATCGCACGTCCGGCAAAACTTTCGCCAGCGTCGGCCTTGGCGACCAGTTTGTCGACCAGGCGGTTCAGGATATCGTACTTCTCGGTGTCTGCTGCATAGGGTGACATGGTCGGCGTCGACCACGTTTTTGGCAGCGCCTTGCGCAGGTCAGACATGCTTTGATCAGGATTGCGGTCCATCAGTTTACAGATCTCGACCGCCACGCGCATGCCGCAGTCGTAGCCGCGACCAATAGGTTCAGCCAGAAAGTAATGGCCCGATTTCTCGAACCCGGCCAGGGCGTTGATCTCTTTCACGCGGCGCTTCATGTGGCTGTGGCCGGTCTTCCAGTAATCCGCCTTTACGCCATGCGCTCGAAGCTCTGGATCACTGGCGAACAGGCCCGTGGACTTCACGTCGGCCACGAAGGTCGAATTGGGATATAGCTTGGCCAGATCGCGTGCCATGATGACGCCGACCTTATCGGCGAAAATCTCCTCACCCTCGTCATCGACCACACCGCATCGATCGCCATCCCCGTCAAACCCAAGCGCCAGATCGGCGCCGCTGGATTTCACAGTGTCGGACATGTCGTGCAACATCTCCATGGCTTCGGGATTGGGGTTGTAGTTCGGGAAGGTGTAATCCAGCCGGTTGTGGCTAGGTACGACCTCGACGCCCATCCGCTCGAATATTTCAGGGGCAAAGGCCGATGCCGTCCCGTTTCCTGTGGCGCACACAACTTTCAGCTGGCGGGACATTCTGAAATCGCCAACCAGATCGTCGATATACGCCTCTTTCACGCCATCGACGAATTCGTAGGATCCACCTTCATGCGGGACACCTTCGCCATTCAGGACGATATCGCGCAGCTCGGACATCTCATCCGGACCATGGGTCAGGGGGCGGTCAAAGCCCATCTTGACGCCGGTCCAGCCGTTCGGGTTGTGGCTGGCCGTGACCATCGCCACGGCAGGCACGTCAAGATGAAACTGCGCGAAATAGGCCATCGGGCTGAGAGCCGGGCCGATATCCTTGACCTGAATACCCGCCTGCATCAGCCCCAGGATCAGCGCGTTCTTGATCGCCAGAGAATAGTCGCGGTAATCGTTGCCCACTGCAATCACCGGTTCAATCCCGCGTCTGCGCATCTGCGTGCCTAGCCCCAGACCAAGCGCGGTCATGCCGGGCAGGTTGATTTCCTCGGGGTATTTCCAGCGGGCGTCATATTCGCGAAACCCGGTGGGTTTGATCATCGCATCGCGCAGAAAGCTCCAGGTGTTAGGGGTCACCTCAGGCGTGGGTTTGGTCATAACTCTTCTCAATCGTTAAATCTGAATCGGGTTTTCTTTGGCCAGCGCATCAAAACGCATCAATGT
Organism: Ruegeria sp. K7; assembly: GCF_056531785.1. Classification (NCBI taxonomy): domain Bacteria; kingdom Pseudomonadati; phylum Pseudomonadota; class Alphaproteobacteria; order Rhodobacterales; family Roseobacteraceae; genus Ruegeria; species Ruegeria sp. K7. The sequence goes on along the minus strand of NZ_JBQFMJ010000014.1, from coordinate 36,572 downwards.
GGCAATCAGCTGTCCCATCTGGTCCAGCGGAATCATGTTGGGGCCGTCGGACGGCGCGGTATCCGGGTCCTGGTGGGTTTCGATGAACACGGCGCCGACGCCCAGCGAAACCGCCGCACGGGCCATCACCGGCGCGAATTCCCTTTGCCCGCCGGACGAGCCGCCCTTGCCGCCGGGTTGTTGAACCGAATGTGTGGCATCCATCACGACCGGATAGCCGGTTTTGGCCATTTGCGGCAGTGATCGCATGTCGGCCACCAATGTATTGTAGCCAAAGGATGTGCCGCGCTCGGTCAGCAGAATGTTCTGGTTGCCGGTGCTTTCGATCTTGTCGACGATATTACCCATCTCCCACGGCGCCAGGAACTGACCCTTTTTGACATTGACGGCCTTGCCGGTTTCACCAGCGGCCAGCAACATGTCGGTCTGTCGGCACAAGAAGGCGGGGATTTGCAGAATATCCACCGCCTCGGCCGCGACTGCGCACTGGGCCTCGGTGTGGACATCCGTCAGTACCGGTATGCCCATCGAGCTGCGGATGTCGTCCAGCACCTTCAGCCCGGCATCGATGCCCATGCCGCGCTTGCCAGACAATGAGGTGCGGTTCGCCTTGTCATAGGAGGCCTTGAAAATGTACTGCGCGCCTGCGGCATCGCAGGCTTCTTTCATGGTGCCTGCGATCATCTGGGCATGATCGGCGGTTTCAAGCTGGCAGGGGCCGGCGATGACGGTCAGCGGAAGATCGTTGCCAACCGTTAGGTCGGAGATTTTTACATGTTTCATATGTCTTACGAGGATACCTGTTCACGAAGGACCGACGCGGTAAGCGAGATCAACAGGTAGATACCAGCAAACAACAGGAAAGCCAAAATCGTATTTTCGAACTTGCGCGGATAGCTGGGTTCCTGGCTGGGGACGGGGTTGACCGAGACTGTCAGGTACCGAACTTTACGGTTGGCTTCGGTGCGCGTTGTTTCCACTTGCTGCATGGCTGTTTGAAGCATCATGTCCCGCGCCGCCAGATCGGCCTGCGCCATCTGAATCCTGACACTCAGCCGCGCCAGCGAGTTTTCGCCTGCCGAGGCATCCAGCATCTCGGCATTCAGTTCCTCCAGCACGACTTCAAGCCGTTCGATATCGGCAGTAACGCCATCGACCTTGGCCTTGTTGGGCCGCAGGTTGTCCAGAAGGGCGGCCAGTTGCAGTTCCTTGTCCTGCAACAAGATCTCGATCTCGTTGATCCGGCCGCGTAGTCCCGCCAGAACGTTTTCGGGATCAAGCACCGCGCCTTCCAGCTGCAGTTCGATCAGCTTTTCCTGCGCCTTGCGCCGCTCTTCCTGGGCGGTTTCAAACCCCCTCATAGCGTCCCGCATCTGGTCTTCGCGTTTCAGTTCGGTCAGGCCGTTGATTGTATCTTCGGCATAGGAAATCAGCCGGTTCGACAGATCAACGGCGATATCCGGATCCGGGGCCGCGACCTCCATCCGGACGATTCCATCCGTGGGGTCGTAGCCGATTGTCACCATGCGCTTGTACAGTTTGTACGTCTCTTCCAGGCTGGCGTCGGGGGACAGCCGCTGCACCGGGTCGATCCAGTCCTGCTTAAAGATTTCAGCAAAGCCGGTATCGCGTTCAAGACGTTGCAGGGCATCCTTGGATTCCAGAAACTCCTGCGTCGCGACCGAGTCCTGTGCTGTCGCAAACTGCGTTCCGGAAAGCAGGCCCCCAATCGAACCGCCGCCACCATCTGCCTGCAGGATCGAAAACGCCGAGTCGCTGGCATACATCGGCGTCGCTACGCGGTAAAAATAATACCCCACAACAAATGTGGGCAGCAGCACAAACGCAGCCAGGCGGGCAAACAGGGTAAACAATTTCCGTTTGCGACGCCGGGCGACCTCTTTCTGGATCTGGCTGATCTCATAGTTGCGCCGTTCAGTCGGGCTCCACTCCGGGCCGGGCAGGGGATGGGATTTATCTCCGACAGTTTGCGGCAGGTGGACCGTTACCTTGTCCTCGACCTGAGCCGTGCCCTGCTCGTCCTTGTTACCCGCAGCCGCCAGATCCAGCAGGTTGTTGCCCTGAAAAGGGTCGATCCCCTTTTTGCGCAACAGGCGAACCGCGTCGTAATCCGACGTGGCCGCCAGCCCGTTCTTCTGTGCCAGCCGTCGCGCCATGCGTAACTGGCGCCCGGTCAGCCCCTCGCGCTTGATTTCGTCCAGTTCAGTTCCGGGCTGTTTACTGTTGGCCGCTTCGGGTGGTTGAGTCGCACTTCGAATACGCGAAATCGCATCTGCGCGCGCATCCGGTGTTCCTTCGCCTTGGCGTTTTCGGCGCCAGTTGTATTTTCTAGCCTTGGGTTTGGTAGTCATATAACTGTTTTGCCTCTTCCAAGGTTTCAAACATGTAAAGCTGCCCGTCCACTAGAACCGCTGCCTGACGCGCAAATTTTTCCAGAGTGGTTGGAGAATGCGACACAATCACAAGCGTTGTGGTGCGCAATCTCTCTTTCAGGATCGAGCCCGCTTTCTTGTTGAATTCGACATCGGTTGTAGCGGGCATGCCCTCATCTATCAGGTACATGTCGAAATCAAGTGCCAGCATCAGCGCAAACGTGAACCGGGCCCGCATGCCAGATGAATAGGTCGCAAGCGGTTGGTTGAAATATTCGCCCAGACCGCACAGCCATTGGCAATATGCCTCGATATAATCGGGGTCCATGCCGTAGATCTTTGCGATATAGCGCGAGTTTTCCAGCGCCGACATCTTGCCGGAAACCCCTCCGGTAAACCCCATTGGGAACGACACCTTGCATTCGCGGCGGATTACCCCCTCGTCAGGTTTTTCCAGACCGGCCATCATATTGATCAGCGTGGTTTTTCCGGTTCCGTTGGGTGCAAGTATCCCAACCGAGCGGCCAAGTTCGATCCGAAAGGAAACACGATCAAGGATCACCTTGCGCCGGGTGCCGGTCCAGAAGGACTTGCTGACATTTTCGAATTCAAGCATTGCTGGCCTGTTTCGCTTCGGAGTTGCGGTCTTTCCTCGATGAAAGAACGCATCGTTTACGAGTTCTTGTTGGCTACATTATGTCGAATTGTGAAACAAATGATCAATGCGCCCCACAAGGTGCTGTGGCTTTTGTGATATAACGGCAGTTGGCGCAGGCGCGCGCGGTCTCTATCGTTCAGCGAAGCCTGTTTGGAAACCTGTCTCAGGAAGTGCTGCCACCAGATGACCACTCTTGCCCAGGAAATCCGGTCCTGCCGGATCTGCGAAGCGCGTTTTGCCGCGACGCAGACCGCGCATGAGCCACGCCCGGTAGTCTGGTTCCGTCCCGGAACGCCGATCCTTGTTGCAGGACAGGCACCGGGCGCGCGGGTGCATGACTCAGGTCGTCCCTTCACAGACCCTTCGGGCGACCGGTTGCGCGACTGGTTGGGGATTGATGAGAGCGTGTTTTATGACCGATCCAGTGTTTCAATCGTTCCGATGGCTTTCTGTTTCCCCGGCTATGATGCGCGCAAGGCCGATCTGCCGCCGCCCGCAATCTGTGGCGAGACTTGGCATGACAGAGTCATGCAGGCATTGGGAGCGGTTCCGCTGACTGTTCTGGTCGGTGCCCATGCCCATACCTACCATCTGGGTACGCGTACGTCCGTGACAGAGACGGTCCGGAACTGGCGAGACCACGCGCCGCAGGTCTTTGCCTTGCCTCATCCGTCCTGGCGCAATACGGCATGGCTGAAAAAGAACCCCTGGTTCGAGGCAGACCTGCTGCCGGTTCTGCGCGCCAGGGTGCAAGAGGTTCTGAATGACTGAGACAACGGCCTTGGATGCCGCCCATTCCGCGATGGAGGCTGCCCCACAGGATGACGCAGCCCGGCTGAAGTTCTTTGAACGGCTGGCAGACGCTGAACTGTTCCTGCTGCTGACGGAAGAAGCACGGGACGATAACGTCTCGCCCGAGGTTTTCGATGTGGCGGACGGACGTTTTGTGCTGGCGTTTGATCGCGAAGACCGGCTTGCCCGGTTTGCAGATCGTCCCGTTCCTTATGTGGCCCTGTCCGGGCGGGTTCTGTCATCGCTGCTGGCAGGGCAGCGAATTGGTCTGGGGCTCAACCTCGAGGTCGCCCCGTCCTCGATGCTGATTCCGCCAGAGGCTTTGGGATGGCTGACGGAGACCCTTCAGCATTCCCCGCAAGAGGTTCAGGAACAACTCGCCGAGTTCTTTCCCCCGGCGGGTCTGCCGGATGAACTGCTGACGGCGCTTGATACCAAACTGGCGACGGCGGTGGGGTTGGCGCAGGCTGCTTTCCTGGCCGGAACCAGATCGGCCAGCGGAGCATCTGGTCATTTGCTGGGTTTTGTCGGGGCGGTCGAAGGCGCAGAACCGGCCCTTGCCAAAGCCGCGTCCGAAGCGCTGACATTTTCCGGAATCGAAGCTGGCGCGATGGATGTCGGCTTTTTCGCGCCCGGGGACCAAGTCACGTTAAGGTTGGAAAAAGTCGGGCTGCGGTTTGACCTGCCGCAGCCCGAAAAGCGTGATGTCGGGCGCTCTGCGCCCGGTAGTGATCCCGAACGGCCGCCAATTCTGAAGTAATTCGCTAGCCGGATGCTCCCTACCGTGACGGGCAGGGCGGCAAGACTATTCGGCGGCAGGTTCCAGTTTGTCCTGCGTCCGGGTTTCGAAATCGCTGGCGTCGTGACGCTCGTGCAACTGCGTGTGCGGCTCGCCAAAGGCCCGGTTGACTATACGGCCTCGCTGTACCGCGGGCCGCGCATCGACCGCCTTGGCCCAACGCATCAGGTTCTTGTAGGACTCAACGTCCAGGAACTCGGCTGCGCTGTAAAGGCGGCCCAGAACCAGTTGCCCGTACCACGGCCAGATTGCCATATCGGCAATGGTATAGTCTTCGCCCGCGATAAAGGTCTTGTTGGCCAGTTCCCGGTCCAACACGTCCAATTGCCGCTTGGTTTCCATTGCAAACCGATTGATCGGATATTCCCATTTCTCTGGCGCGTATGCATAGAAATGGCCGAACCCGCCGCCTAGATAGGGCGCGCTTCCCATCTGCCAGAACACCCAGCTCATGACTTCCGTGCGTTCAGGCCCTTCCTTGGGCAGAAACGCATCGAATTTCTCGGCCAGATGGAACAGGATCGAGGCACTTTCGAACACGCGCACCGGCTTGTCACCCGACCGGTCCCACAGGGCCGGGATCTTCGAGTTCGGGTTGGCCTCGACAAATCCTGAACTGAACTGATCCCCTTCACCGATATTGATCAGCCACGCATTGTATTCGGCACCCTTGTGCCCCAGCGCCAGCAGTTCTTCCAGCATGACAGTGACCTTGACCCCGTTGGGCGTGGCCAGCGAATAAAGCTGCAGGGGATGCTGTCCGACCGGAAGGTCCTTGTCATGGGTCGCGCCTGCGATCGGGCGATTGATATTGGCGAATTGTCCGCCGCTTTGGCTGTCCCATGTCCAGACCTTCGGGGGTTCATAGGTGGGTTGCTCGCTCATCTCTATCTTGCCTTTCTCAGCAAAGTGGGAGGAATTGTCCGACATCCCAACAGCTAATATTGCAGTCGGCAGAGTCCAACCCCGGTCAACGGGTCTGTTTTGTAACAATGGCTGCAAAACCCGTCACGAAATCTCATTCAACCTCACAGCGGCGCGAGCGGGGCTATGTTTTGACCGTGTATTGCCTATTCTCTGACCAGACCCGCAAAACGGGCGATCCTGCTAACCCCGGACCCAATAGGATTTATGACATGAAACGCTTTGCCTTGTCCCTTGCCACCGCGCTGACCCTGGCCGTGCCCGCCTTTGCCGGCGATCAGTATATTGACGGAACCGGATTTGCCGTCTCTGGCTACGACGTTGTCGCTTATCGCGGCCTGGATCAGGTTCCGGTCGGGCAGTCTCAGCCCGAAGCCGTTCGCGGCAATGCAAACTTCACGGCAGATTACAATGGTGCCACGTGGGCCTTTTCAAGCGCAGAAAACCGCGACAAGTTCCTTGAAAATCCTGCCTATTACGCTCCGCAATATGACGGACATTGCGCCTATGGCGTTTCCAAAGGCGGCAAGGTTCCGGGCAATCCGAACCTGTGGCGCATCGTGGATGACAAGCTGTACCTCAACATCACCGATGTTGTGGTCGGGTTCTGGGAAGAGGACGTGCCTGGCAACATCAATCTGGCCGAAGGCAATTGGCCGGGTATCGAACCCGACGCCGCCTCGACCAGTGTAATCCCAAAGTTCACTTCGGAAGGCCCTGTAACAAACTGAGCCTTACCTGTTTAAAACACCAAAGCCCGGCTCCCCACCGATGCCGGGCTTTGGCTTTGCGGCAAGGGCTCAACTTGCCATGCAATAGTCGTCGCGTGTGCGCTGATCGGATTCGAACCGGATCCTGACACTTTTGGCGCCGGGGAACTTGCGGGCCATGATTGCGTCAGGAACCACAACCTCTCCTGCGCCTGACTCTTTCGACTGAAAACTCAAAACCTCGTTTTCGGCGTGCCGGCAACCGGCCAGGACCGTTGTTGGCAGGGCCACGCGGTTTGCCCCTTCGCAAACTGAGGAGGTCACAAAATAAGTCAGATGCCGACCATTGCACCCGACAGCCTCGGGGATGTGGTCGGACAATGCAGATTGGGCACCTTTTCCGGAGGAAACCGGATCAGCATCTGATTCCTTCGATTGCGACAGGACGTTGCGCAGCATATCCCGGCAGGCGTCGATTGCGGTTGCATCCAGTTCGATGACCCGTTTGCGAATTTTCGGGCGGCGCGGCTTTCGGGCGGCTGACCCGGCAGTCCCTTTTGCAACCATGCCCTCTCGGCGCAGCAGATCATAGGCCGCCTTGGCATTGGCAAAGCCGGAACTGTCACCTTCGGTGTGGTCCGGATGGGCATGAAACGCGATATGTCTCCATGCCTCGCGGATGTCATCGGAATTAGCAGACGGGTCCAGGCCGAGATGTGCCAAAGCATCCTGGCGCGCCCTGATCTTGTCAGCAGGCTCCATACTCAAATCACTCATTAAACACTACACTGAAACCACATTGAGCAGCTTCATGGCTTTGTCAAATTTTCAGTTAAATTTAAGGCGTTGCGGGAACAATGCGGCAATTCCATCTTGGATTGTCCGTCAGGCGCACCCGGAAGGGGCATCCCGTCTGAAATAAAGGAGCCTTCGAAAAAAGCCCCTGTCTGGCGGTGGCCAAACAGGGGCAGAATGGAACGTGCCAACCGGGTCAGGCGACGTTCTGCAATTCAGTTTTCGGCGTAATTCCCAGCGCAAAGCAGACATCACGGGTCAGCTCGGGGCGGTTCAGCGTGTAGAAATGCAGTTTGTCCACGCCGCCCTCCAGCAAGTCCGAGCACAATTCTGTGCACATTGCCGTCGCCAGCAGGTCTTCGCGATCATCACGCACGGCCTTTTCGAAAGCGTTTTCGACCCAGGCCGGAATGCGCGTTCCGCAGCGGCGGGCAAAATTCCGTGCGCCCTTCCAGTTCTCGATGGGCAGGATGCCGGGCACGATGGGTTTGTCGATGCCGGCCTTTTCGCACGCGTCGCGGAACCGGAAATAGGTTTCGGCCTCAAAGAAGAATTGTGTCAGGGCCTCTTCCGCGCCTGCGTCCAGTTTGGCCTTGAGCCAATCGATATCCGCCTGCGCGTTGGAGGCTTCTGGGTGGATATCTGGATAGGCGCCGACACGGATCGAGAACATCTCGGTTTCGGCCAGCGCGGAAATCAGCTCGACCGAGCTTGCGAACCCGTCCGGGTGCGGAACGAACTGATCCTGACCCTTGGGCGGATCACCGCGCAGGGCAACGATGTCCTGAACGCCCGCGCGGGCAAACGTGTCGGCGATCTCCAGGGTTTCCTGACGCGAGGCATCGACGCAGGTCAGGTGCGCGGCCACCGGAAGATCCAGCGACTTGTGCAGGGTCGCCACGGCATCGCGTGTCAGTTCGCGTGTGGTGCCGCCTGCACCATAGGTGACAGAGACAAATCGTGGTGCCAGCGGTGCTAGAATGTGAACCGTGTCCCACAACCGAAAGGAAGCTTCGAGCGTCTGCGGCGGAAAGAACTCGAATGAGATATCTGGCTTGGTCATCGTGGCCTCGTCTTAACAACCTGGATCCCTTGTGCCACGTCCCGCTATGTGAGACAAACTCATATAATTCAAGAACAACATGAGTCGAACAGCAATGCACATTGAATTCCGACACCTTCGTACGATCAAGGCGATCCATGATTGCGGTGGACTGGCGCGGGCTGCAGATCAATTGAACATTACCCAGTCTGCGTTAAGCCATCAGATCAAGGGGTTAGAGGATCAGGCCGGTGTTGAACTGTTCCTGCGCCGCTCGAAACCGATGAAGCTTTCGGCGGCGGGTGTGCGCCTGTTGCGTCTGGCCGAACAGATCCTGCCGCAGGTTGAGGCAGCCCAGCACGAGTTTTCATCCCTTCGGGACGGGCGAACCGGGCGCATGCATATCGCAATCGAATGCCACGCCTGTTTCGAATGGCTGTTTCCGGTGCTGGAATCATTCCGGAAATCCTGGGCAGATGTCGACGTGGACATTCGCCCGGGCCTGGCCTTTGACGCGCTTCCGGCTTTGCAGAAAGAAGAGGTCGACCTGGTTGTTTCTTCCGACCCCGAGGACCTGCCGGGTGTCGAGTTCGTGGAACTGTTCGACTACAACGCAGTTTTCGTCGCTGCCTCGGCCCATCCGTTGGCGCAAAAGGAATTTATCGAGGCCGAGGATTTTCGCGGTCAGACCCTGATCACATATCCGGTCGAACGCACGCGGCTGGACGTGTTCAGCCAGTTGCTGATACCCGCCCGTGTGGAGCCTGCATCGATCCGGCAGGTGGAACTGACAGCCGTCATCCTGCTGCTGGTGGCCTCAAACCGCGGTATTTCGGTTCTGCCGGACTGGGTTGTGCGCGAGGTCAAGTACAACTCGGACTACGTCACCCGGCCCCTGACCAGCGAAGGGATCACGCGCAGATTGTACGCGGCGGTCCGGTCAGAAGATCTGGAAAAACCGTTTGTGCAGGAACTGGTCAATCTGGCCCGGACCGAGGCACGCAGGCTTCAGGCGCAATAGGTCCAAGCCACGGCGCAAGCTGTGGGGCTGCTATGCGCATCAACCCTCTTGGCAACGGCGCAATGCATCAGTATACGCGCGGTTTGACCGGACAGGAGCCCATACACAATGGTTGGCAGTGCAAATCTCAACATCATGATCAAGGCCGCGCGTAAGGCGGGGCGTTCTTTGGTCAAGGATTTTCGTGAAGTCGAAAACCTGCAGGTGTCGATGAAGGGTGCCGGAGATTTTGTTTCCAAGGCCGATATTGCAGCCGAGGCGATCCTGAAAGAGGAACTGCTCGGCGCGCGTCCGACCTATGGCTGGCTGGCCGAAGAGGGCGGTTCGATCGACGGCGAAGATCCGACCCGTCGTTGGATTGTGGACCCACTGGACGGCACAACCAACTTTCTGCACGGCCTACCGCACTGGGCGATTTCCATCGCGCTGGAACACAAGGGCAAGATCGTCGCCGGTGTGATCTACGATGCGGCCAAGGACGAGATGTTCTTTGCCGAAAAGGGCGAAGGCGCATGGATGAATGACCATCGTATCCGGGTTTCGGGCCGGCACCGCATGATCGAATCCGTGTTTTCCACGGGTCTGCCGTTTGGCGGGCGTTCCGATTTGCCTGCGACGTTGCAGGATTTGGCCCGGCTGATGCCGGTGTGCGCCGGCGTACGCCGCTGGGGTGCCGCTGCGCTGGACATGGCATATGTCGCGGCAGGCCGGTACGAAGGGTTTTGGGAACGCCGCCTGAACGCCTGGGATTTGGCCGCAGGCATCATCATCGTGAAAGAAGCGGGTGGGCTGGTTCAGGCGCTGGACCCTGAGGGCGAAATTCTGTCCGACGGCGAAGTCATCTGCGCCAACGAGCCGATCTTTGACAGTTTCGCCAAGGTGATCCGGGGATAACGGAACATCCCCGCCACAGCTAAATTTTTGATGACGCGCCCCAATCAGGGCGCGTTTCTCGTTTCAGAAATCGACTTCGATGGCGACGCCGCTTTCGATGGCCAGATCGACCACTGCACTGGCGACGGCCAAATCCTGCAGGCCCACGCCTGTGCCATCGAACAACGTGACCTCCTCTGCCGAGGTGCGGCCCGGATGCGCGCCGTTGATGACCTCACCGATTTGGCGAATGTCCTTTTCGGATTTCTCCCCAGCCGCGACCGCGTGCTGGCACTCGCCCAGCGTCACCGCCTGCGCGACTTCGTCCGTGAAGACACTGGCGCGAATGATCAGATCCGTTTCCACTTCCTGTTTGCCAACCGTGTCGGTGCCCATGCACGCGACATGCGTGCCATCCGACACATGTTGCGACAGGAGTGAAGGCGCGAAGGACGACGTGATGGTGATGATCACATCCGCTTCGGCCAGACCCGGCAGGTCCACGGCCTCGAACGGCAATCCCGCGTCTTCAGCAACCTTGGCGAGATTGGGCAGCATTTCAGGATGCAGGTTCCAGCCGATGACCTTTTCAAACTTGCGCTGTTCCAGCGCCGCCCGCAGTTGAAAGGCAGCCTGATGCCCTGCGCCAACCATGCCGATCACCTTGGCATCCTTCCGGGCCAAATGGTTGATCGACACGGACGAGGCCGCTGCGGTTCTGAGGGCGGTCAGCAGATTGCCACCAACCATTGCCTTTGCCCGTCCGGTATCCGGGTCAAACAGGAAAACGGTGGACTGATGGTTGATCACTCCGTGCGTTTCCAGATTGTTGGGCCAGTATCCCCCGGCCTTCAGGCCCAATGTCATACCTGCCCGGTCAAATCCGCCTTTGAACCCGTAAAGCGCATCCGCATGGCCAATGGCTTCGCGCACAACCGGAAAGTTGTATGCATCCCCTGACGCCATCGCGGCAAATACCTGTTCGACAGCCGCATAGCTTTCCTTTCGGCCCATCAGGGCTCCGATTTCCTTTTCGGGAACGATGTACATCGTTTGCGCCTTTCCTGAGTGTTGGCGAAGAACGTAGCAAACGGGGCAGATTGTAAACTGCCCCGTCGGTCAGATTGGATACCGGTCAGTAGGCTTTGCCACGGGCAGAAACCGGCCACAGCGTTTCAACCTTGCCGTCGCGCACACCAACATACCAGTCATGGACGTTGGCCGTCGGGTCGCAATGGCCGGGCACCAGCCGCAGTTTGTCATTCACCTTCAGCGCTCCGCCGGGATCGGAAATCACCCCGTGTTCATCCGAGCATTTGATGTATTCCACATCGTCGCGCCCATAGATAAAGGGCAGCCCGCTATCGACTGACTGGGCCTTGAGACCTGCATCGCAGATCGCCTTGTCGGCTTTGGCATGGCTCATCACACTGGTCAGGATGAAGAACGCGTTCTCCCATTCCCCCTGATCGATCCGTTTGCCGTCCTTGTCGAGAATCCGGCCGTAGTCGGCATCCATGAAGGCGTAGGACCCACACTGCAGTTCATTGTAAACGCCAGAATTGGATTCGAAGTAGTAAGACCCCGTGCCACCGCCCGAAACCAGTTCAGGTTCCAGTCCGACGGCCTTCAACCCCTGCACGGCATCCGCCACCATGGCGATTGCAACATCGAGCTTGGCTTTGCGATCGTCAAAACTGTCCATGTGCTGCATCGCGCCCTGATAGGCCTGAATGCCCAGAAACTTCAGGTTGTCAGCGGCATCGACGGCTTGCGCAATCGCAACCACATCTGCTGTTGTCGTCACACCGCAGCGCCCCGCACCGCAATCGATTTCGACAAAGATACTCAATTCCGTTCCGTGCCGCACCGCCGCAGCGGACAGATCGGCGACGTTGTCGATGTCATCCACACAGACGATGACGTGGGCGTCATATTTTGGCAGTCGCGCCAGCCTGTCGATCTTGGCCGGGTCGCGCACCTGATTTGACACCAAAATGTCCTTGATGCCGCCGCGGGCAAACACCTCGGCCTCGGACACTTTCTGGCAACACACGCCAACAGCGCCGCCGAGCTCTTCCTGCAGTTTGGCAACGTCCACCGATTTGTGCATCTTGCCATGCACCCGGTGACGCATCCCGTGTGCCTTAGCATAGTCGCCCATCTTGCGGATGTTCCGCTCCAGCGCGTCAAGGTCCAGGATCAGGCAGGGGGTCTGGATTTCGCTTTCATCCATGCCAATGGCGGCGGGGACGTCAAAGCCAACTTCCAGTTCGTCCATGTTCAAAGGTTTGTTCATTGTCATCCTCCTTACCCTGCCAGCCAGGGAAGCTTGTCCAGATCCACATTTCCGCCGGTAATGATCACCCCGACGCGTTTGCCCCGGAACACTTCGGGGTTTTTGAGAATGGTCGCCAGCGGCACTGCCGAAGAAGGTTCCATCACCACGCGCAGGTACTTCCACGTCAGTTTCATCGCATCGATGATCTCATCCTCGGTCGCGGTGAAAATGTCGGTGACGTGGTTTGAAACGAAATGCCATGTGTTTTCTTTGAGGGGCACCAGCAGGCCGTCGGCCACCGTCTTGGGCGCGTCATCTGCAATGATCCGACCCGCTTTGAATGAACGATATGCGTCATCCGCCTGTTCCGGTTCAGCCGCGTAAATCGCAGTTTCCGGGGCTAGGTTGGAGACGGTCAGGCAAGTCCCCGACACCATGCCGCCACCGCCGATCGGGGCAATGACGGCATCCACGCCATCCGTCTGTTCCAGCAATTCCGCCGAACATGTCGCTTGACCCGCAATGACGCGAGGATCGTTATAGGGATGCACGAACTCGCCACCGGTTCGGGCCTGTACTTCGGTGAACGTTGCTTCGCGGGACGAAGTCGACGGCTCGCATTCGGTGATCGTACCGCCATAGCGGCGCACCGCGTCCTTTTTGGCCTGCGGTGCAGTGCGGGGCATGACCACGTTGCACGGAATGCCTCGCCGGCCCGCCGCATAGGACAGGGACAGGGCGTGGTTGCCACTGGAATGCGTGCAGACGCCCTTGGCGGACTTCTCTTCGCTCAGCCCGAATACGGCGTTGCACGCACCGCGTACCTTGAAGGCGCCGGCTTCCTGAAAGTTCTCGCATTTGAAGTACAACTGCGCACCGGTGAGGTCATCCAGATATTCCGAACGCATGACCGGAGTGCGGCGGATATGGGGTTTGATCCGCTCATGCGCCGCGCGCATGTCGGCGATGGTCAGATCGGCTGCGGTGACTTGATCCAGCATCTTCGCCTCCTACGCTGCAGCCTGAGCATGGCCGGACGGACCACTGCGATAGTAATCCTGTGCCGCGGCAACACCGCTGCCCAGTTTGATGGGGTAGTTCAGATCGGCCATGGCCATCTCGATCGTGGCGAGGCCAGACAGAACCATAACGTCGGTCAGCGATCCCAGATGCCCGATACGGAACGCCTTGCCGTTCAGTTGCCCCAAACCAACACCGAACGAGACACCATAGGCGTTGAAGGCGTGGTCGGTCAGGGCGTTACTGTCGAACCCATCCGGAACATAAACCGCGCTGACGGTATCCGAAAACAGATCCGGGCTTTGCGCCACCAGCTTCAGCCCCCACGCATCCACGGCCCGGCGAACGCCCTCGGCCAGACGGAAATGGCGGGCGTAGACATTTTCGAGCCCTTCTTCGAACAACATTTTCAAGCTTTCCCTCATACCGTAGATCAGTTGCAGGGGCGGGGTATATGGAAAGCCGCCGGATGCGTTGGCCGCAAGCATGTCGCGGAAGTCAAAAAAGGTGCGCGGCAGTTTCGCGGATTGCATCGCCTCCAGAGCCTTGGGGCTGGCGCACAGGATCGCCATTCCGGTTGCCAGCATGAACCCCTTTTGCGAGCCCGACACGGCGATATCGACTCCCCATTGATCAAATTCGAACGGCATCGAGGCAAGCGAGCTGACGCAATCGACCATCAAAAGCGCCGGATGGTCGGCCGCCTCCATGGCATTGCGAACCGCTGCGATGTCCGAGCGCACACCGGTCGCCGTTTCGTTGTGAGTGACCAGTACAGCACGGATTTCGTGGTTCGTGTCTGCAGCCAGGGCGGCTTGGAACTGATCCGCCGGCGCGCCGCTGCCCCAGGCGCATTCAATGACCTGCACGTCCAGCCCGTGCCGTTCGCACATATCGATCCAGCGGTGGCTGAAAACGCCATAGCGCGAGACCAGAACCTTGTCGCCGGGGCTAAGCGTGTTGGTTATCGACGCTTCCCACCCTCCGGTTCCGCTGGCCGGGAATGTGATGATCTTGCCATCGGTGGTGCCGAACACCTTCTTTGTGTCCTCCAGCACGGGGGCAAAGGTTTCGACGAAATCCGGCGCACGGTGATCCTGTGTCTGAACATGCATGGCCAGACGCAGACGATCGGGGATGTTGGTCGGGCCGGGTATGAAGACCGGATTCTGGTTTGACATGACTGAGTCCTCCGCTTTGTCAGAATTGTGACTGCGCAGGCGTCAGCTTGCAATTTTCTTGAAAAATATTTTCATTTTTGCAATTAAATATGTAATACCCTGAAATTATGAGATTTTCAGTTTCTCAAATTTGTAGGTCGGAATATGGCCTGAAAATTTCCAATCTATGGCCAGGCGAAACTTCGAACAGGAAACAGAAATGAACAATCAAAAGCGGCCACGCGGCAGACCAAAATCCCTGTTCAAGGAAAGTTCTGCCGGGACCATGCAATCGCTGGACCGCGCGCTGGGCGTTCTGAGCGCGGTTGCCCGTTTCGAACGCGCGGCCCTCAGCGATCTGGCCCGTGAAATCGATGTGCCCACGGCCACGACACACAGGATTCTGACGACCCTGCAAAAGCACGGCTATGTGACTTTTGACGATGAACGGCAGGAATGGATGATCGGGATCGAAGCCTACCGGACCGGCGCATCCTTTTTGCGGCGCAACAGTGTTTTGGAGATCGGCCGCCCGATTTTGCGCCGTCTCATGCAGGACAGTGGGGAAACGGCCAATCTGGCGGTACCGGATGGCGCCGAGGTGGTCTTTGTCGGGCAGGTTGAAACATCGAACCCGATCCGCGCGTTCTTTCCGCCAGGGGCGCGAACACCTATGTATGCGTCAGGAACTGGCAAAGCCATACTGGCAGCCATGAAGGAAGCTTCCCTGCAAAAAGTCCTGCGCGGCACGGAACTGACCGCCTTCACCCAGCATACGCAGGTGCCCGAACCGCAGTTGTTGCTGGATTTGGCCAAAACGCGCAGGCGTGGCTGGTCGCTGGACAGGGAAGAACGGTATGAGGGCATGTCCTGCATCGGTGCCGCGATCTACAATGACCGGGGTGAACCCTGTGCGGGAATATCAGTCTCTGGCCCGTCGGTGCGGTTTGACGAAACACGTGCGCCGGAACTGGCAGACCTTGTGACAAAGGCGGCCGCTGAAATCACGTTCCTGAGCGGGGGGCGCCCCCCGGATCACTCCGATCTGTCAGACAGGTGATTGACGCCGTCGTTCCAAGGTATTGGCCCATGCGTGCGGGGATTGCCACCTTCGATACAACCCAGATTGACACCGCATTCGGCGGGGTCGGACCGGCGCTGGTGATACACGTAGATGCCGCAGGTCTTGCAGAAGTGATGCTTGGCCGTGTGCGTGCCCCAGGTGTACAGGCTGAGGTTCTCAGCACCCTTTACTACGCGCAGACTTTCGGTGGTCGCAGTGACCGCCGCTGCTCCGCGCCGCAGGCAGAATGAGCAATCACAACGGGCGGCCGAGGACAGGCCTTCAAGAAACTCGGCCTCGATTTCCACTGCGCCGCAATGGCAGGTGGCTGTCATTCTGGTCATCTGCGAGGCACTTTCGGAATGCGGGATTGGGTCAGCTTGTACTTGTGTTCGGGGTGGGGCGGGTGGCCATGGGTCCGGTTCCAGAAACCGGGTCCGCCCCGGCGCAGCCAAACCGGAATGCACAGCGCCAATCCGACCACAAAGCCGCCGGTATGCGCCCAGTAGGCGACACCACCCTCATCAGGGTTGCTGGCCAGGCTTCCCAAAAACTGCATCCCCAGCCAGATGCCCAGCATGATAAAGGCAGGAATGGTGAAGACGCGGAAATAGATGATCAGGATCAGAAGAACATCGACCCGCGCTTTGGGGAACAGCAAGAGGTAACCGCCCATGACACCGGCAATGGCGCCAGAGGCTCCGATGGTCGGAACGATGGAGGCTGGCGCGGTCAGGACATGAATCAGGCCTGCTCCGATGCCGGACAGTACATAGAATAGCAGAAAGGGCAGGTGGCCCATCTCGTCTTCCAGATTGTCGCCGAAGATCCACAGAAACAGCATGTTCCCCGCCAGATGCATCCAGCCGCCGTGCAAGAACATCGAGGTCACCAGGGTTTCAAAGCTGAACCCGTCCGTGATGCGCGCGGGGATGACTGCATAGTCGTAGTAAAGCTGGTTGATCAGTCGTGCGTTGTCCATAACGCCGACATAGCTGAGGAAAATCAGGATATTGGCCGCCATCAGAATATAGACGACATACGGCGTGCGCCCCGAAGGGTTGTGATCTCGGATCGGAAACATGGGGCGACGCTGGGCTTTTCCCGGCCCAGCGTCAAGACATGCTTACGCCGCACCCCCCAAAAGGGCTGCGTTTCCTCCGGCGGCGGTTGTATCGACGCAGACGTGGCGCTCTCCCAACACGCGGGCGCGGTCGGGCAAGCCCGGGATCAGGGGCAGGATCGGACTTTCCCGTCGCGCCAGAAGGCGTTCGATTTGCCGGGCGGTTTCTTCGCCACCCCACCACAACACGCCCGAAATCCCGGTGAGGTTTTCGATCCGGCGCAGGTCCAGGTTGCCGGTTGCGCAGATGGCGGTGCCGCCAAGGGCCTTTACAGCCTCCGCCTGTGCCCGAGCGGCGTCTTCACCGGGTCCCATGCACAGCAGGGGCGCGCGGGGTGTTTCGCTCAGGCGGTTGGATTCGCCGGTGGGGCCGGGCAAGGAGCGTGTCCGAGTTGGCGCGGCTTGTCCTTCGGGTTTGGGCAGCGTTGTCATGATTGAGTCCCATTGACCCGGGCTTATCTGTCTGTCCGGCGCGCAGAATCGCGCCATGTAGTTTGGCCCGCCCGCCTTTGGGCCGGTGCCGGATAGCCCTTCTCCACCGAATGGTTGCGAGCCGACAATCGCGCCGATCTGGTTGCGATTGACGTAGATGTTTCCGGCATGCACCGCCTCGGTCACGTGTTGAACACGGTCGTCAATCCGGGTGTGCAGGCCAAATGTCAGACCATAGCCGGTCGCGTTGATATCCGCGATCACCTGATCGATTTCGGCGGCTTTAAAGCGGGCGACGTGCAGAACGGGTCCAAAGATCTCGCGCTCCAGTGCGGTGATGCCTGACACTTCGATCAGGGTCGGAGCAACAAATGTGCCTTCGGGCGGAAGCGGCATTTCTTTCAATACGCGGCCTTCGGCGCGGGCGCGGGCCACATGATCGGCGATACCCTGCCGCGCGGTTTCATCGATCACCGGGCCGCTGTCAGTCGAAATCAGCCACGGATCGTCCAGCTGCAGGGCATTCATGGCACCCTTGAGCATCTTCAGAAGGTCGTCGGCGATATCTTCCTGCACATAGAGACAGCGCAAGGCCGAGCACCGTTGGCCAGCGGACTGAAACGCGCTTTCAATGATGGATTGCACGGCCTGTTCCGGAAGCGCGGTGCTGTCGACGATCATCGCATTCAAACCGCCGGTTTCCGCAATTAGCGGCGTGCCCGGGCGCAGGTTTTCTGCCATGGCGGCGCGGATTTTCAGTGCCGTCGCAGTCGAGCCGGTAAAGGCCACTCCGGATACCCGCGGGTCAGAGGTGAGAGCTGTGCCAACCGACGGCCCACCCGGCAGCAATTGCAGGGCATCGCGGGGCACACCGGCCTCGTGCAGCAATTGCACGGCCCGATGGGCGATCAGCGGTGTTTGCGGTGCAGGCTTGGCCAGAACGGCGTTGCCGGTCGCCAGCGCCGCCGAAATCTGACCCGAGAAAATCGCCAGCGGAAAATTCCACGGACTGATGCAGGTAAAGGTACCGGCCGGTTTGGCATCCGGAATGTTGGCCGCATAATAGCGCAGGAAATCGACAGCTTCGCGCAGCTCGGCTACCGCGTCGGGCAGGGTCTTACCGGCTTCCCGCGCCAGCAGGGCAAACAGTTCCCCGAAGTTTTGTTCATAAAGATCTGCAGCCCTGTTCAGGGTTTCCTGGCGCTCGGAAGCAGGGGCCTGCCACGGCGCCGCTGAGGCAAGGGCCAGTTCGACATCGTCTGCGCTGGCGGGGGCAACCGCTCCGGGCCGGTCCATCGGTTGCGCCGGGTTAATGACCGGCTCATCCACTTCGGGCGCAGCGTTGTCGGACAGCAGGGGTCGTGCGTACCAGTGATGGGCCCGGAACTTGTCCCTTGCGGCGTCGATCCTGTCCAGCGTGGGCGTGTGATGCAGGTCGAACCCAACCGAGTTTTTTCGCTCGGGCTGGAACAGATCGGGACCGGTGGTCAGCGGCGTGACAGCTTGTTCAATGGATACGAACGGGTCGGCCGCAACTTCTTCCGGGGGGACGTCCTCATCCACAATCTGGTTCACGAAGGACGAGTTCGCACCGTTCTCCAGCAACCGCCGCACCAGATAGGCCAACAGATCGCGATGCGCGCCAACCGGGGCGTAGATACGGCAGCGCGTGTTGCTTTTGTCCTTGACGATCCGGTGCAGGGTTTCGCCCATGCCGTGCAGGCGCTGGAACTCGTACGGCTGGTCGTCGGCCATATGCAGAATCGCGCTGACGGTGTGGGCATTATGCGTGGCAAACTGCGGATAAATCCTGTCCGTCATGCCGAGAAGCTTCCGGGCGTTGGCAATGTACGAGACGTCGGTTGCGGCTTTGCGAGTAAAGACGGGGAACCCGTTCATGCCCTCGACCTGAGCCCGCTTGATCTCGGTATCCCAATAGGCGCCTTTTACCAGCCGCACCATCAGTTTGCGGTCGTGACGTTCGGCCATTTCATAAAGCGTATCCAGAACCAGCCCGGCGCGGGGGCCGTAGGCCTGAACAACGATGCCGAAGCCGTCCCAACCCGCCAATGCGGGTTCAGACATGACAGCCTCGATCACTTGCAGCGACAAGGACAGGCGGTCTGCTTCTTCCGCGTCCACGTTCAGACCCATCCCCGCGGCTTTGGCCAGCAATGCCAGCGCGCGCAAGCGGGGAACGAGTTCATCCATCACCCGCTGTTCCTGCGCCAGCTCATAGCGCGGATGCAGAGCGGACAGTTTCACTGAAATGCCGGGGTTGGCACGGATGTCGTCATGGGTGCAGGCATCGGAAATCGCGGTGATGGCGCGGGAATAGGACAGGTGATAACGCGCCGCATCCGCCTCGGTCCGGGCGGCTTCGCCAAGCATGTCATAGGAATATGTGTAGCCCTTCGTCTCCATCCCTTTGGCGCGCGACATGGCCGACTGAATGGTTTCGCCCAGAACGAACTGACGCCCCATTTCTTTCATCGCACGTCCGACTGCGGTTCGGATCACCGGTTCCCCCAGCCGCTTGATTGCACTGCGCAGCACACCCACGGGCGAGGCCTTGTCTTCATCCAGCACTTTGCCCGTCAGCATCAGCGCCCAGGTCGACGCATTGACCAGCGAGGACGAGGAGTGGCCCAGATGCTTGCCCCAGTCCGACGGTGCGATCTTGTCTTCGATCAGCGCATCGATCGTGTCGGCATCCGGGACGCGTAACAGGGCTTCGGCCAGACACATAAGCGCGATGCCCTCATCCGTGGACAGGCCGTATTCGGCCAGAAACACCTCCATCATGCCCGGCGATGTGCTGGATCGGATATCACGCACCAGTTGCGCCGCCGCCGCGCATATGGCGTTTCGGTCGGCAACCGTCAGGTTTGCCTGTTCGGTCAGGCGTTCCAGTACGGTGTCCTGATCGGCATAAGTTTGGCTGTCGATGACAGAGCGCAGGTTGTGTGACATCTTTCCTCCGGGCTTTTGATGAGTATACCGTCGAAATTTCGGGACAATCGCCTGATTTTTGGCAATACTTGGGTAAATGGACCGTATTTTCGGGTAAGTGCGATGCAAAAAGACTTTTTGGATATTGATCGGTTCGATCAGTCAATTCTGACGATTCTGGCAGAGGACGGACGGGTATCCGTCGCGGATCTGGCTCGGCGGATCGGATTGTCGAAATCGCCGACACAGGCGCGGCTGAAACGGCTTGAGGCTGAAGGCATCATAACGGGCTATCGCGCCTTGCTTGATCCTATCCGCCTTGGACTGGATCATGTTGCGTTCGTCGAGGTACGCATGTCCGACACGCGAGAAAAGGCATTGGCCGAGTTCAACGCGGCGGTGCGCCGGGTGGCCGAGATCGAGCAGGCGCATATGATCGCCTCGAACTTTGACTACCTTCTCAAAGTCCGCACAGGGTCCATGTCTGAATACCGGGCGGTTCTGGCGGAAAAGATCTCGTCCCTGCCACACGTGGCGAATACATCGACTTTTGTCGCGATGGAGGCCGTGAAGGAAACCGGATTGTCAGGGGCCATCGAAAGGATCGGTTGACGAAACCCCGGGATGCACCATCATTGGCAGATGAAACTTCATGCCCTGCCTCTGATTGCCGTACTGGCCGCTACGGTTGCCAACGCTGAAGAATGTCCGCCAGCGCCCGATCACGTCGAAGACGTCGACCTGCTGATCTCGCAGGTTCAACAGGCGCCAAGCGAACAGGCCGCGCGTGAGATTTCTGGCCTGATGTGGGAGTTGTGGCGGGATGCGCCCGATGAAGATGCGCAAGCCATGCTGGACCGCGGCATGGCGCGCATCCAACGTCGCGATCTGTCAGGCGCGATACAGGAATTTGATCGGTTGATCGATTATTGCCCATCCTACGCCGAAGGCTACAATCAACGGGCTTTCGCAAATTATCTGCGTTCCAATTTCAAGGCGGCCCTGGTTGACCTTGACCGGGCAATCGAGCTTTCGCCCAACCATGTCGCGGCGATCAGCGGCCGGGCGCTGACACTGCTTGGGTTACACAGAATAGATCAGGCGCGTGAAGCGCTGGATGAAGCGCTGGTTTTAAATCCGTGGCTGGCCGAGCGTCATCTGGCCGGGCCGGGCGGACCGCTGGAACCCCCGGGCGAGGATATCTGACAATTGGTCATCCTGTGAAAATGTTTGGGGCGGCTTGAAAAACTGAATGCCCCGGTAGCCTTCTTCGATGCGTATGGGACAAGGCCGTTGCGAATAGCACCGATTGCTATACTCGACGGTTATCCGAACACGTTGTTGGCACCGCGCGTCACCGCAGGCGCATTCCGTCGCTGTCAAACCGATAGGCTTTATCCGGAGAGAACGACAGGTGCAGTTCTTCCCCTTCCGATATGGCATGTTGGCCGAACAACCGGGCTGTCACCGAATGCTCATGCACTTTTGCAATGACATTCGTATCGCCGCCCAACTTTTCAACGTGGCTCACGCGCGCGGCCAAGGGGCCGCCATCGGACAGGAACAGGTCTTCGGGACGGATGCCGATGGTGTTCTGCCCTTCGCCATGGACCAGATCTTCCGGCAGGAAGTTCATCGAGGGTGAGCCCAGAAAGCCAGCAACGAACTGGTTGGCCGGGTTATTGTACAATTCCATCGGGCTACCGATCTGTTCGACCCGACCGTCGCGCAGAACGACGATCTTGTCGGCCAGCGTCATGGCCTCGGTCTGATCGTGGGTCACGTAGATCATCGATGCATCCAGAGCGCGATGCAGGTTGGCGATCTCGATCCTTGTGTTCATGCGAAGCGCGGCGTCCAGGTTCGAAAGCGGTTCGTCAAACAGAAACAGCTTGGGTTCGCGGACGATCGCCCGGCCGATGGCGACACGCTGCCGTTGGCCACCTGACAGTTCAGACGGAAAACGATCCAGATACGGCTCCAGGTTCAGCATCCGGCTGGCATTGGCAACGCGTTCTTCCATCACCGCTTTGGGCTGTTTTTCCTGTTTCAGCGCCAGCGTCATGTTTCCGCGCACGCTGAGGTGAGGGTAGAGCGCATAGCTCTGGAACACCATCGCGATCCCGCGTTTGGAGGGCGGAACAAGGTTGACCTCATGGCCACCGATGCTGATTTCGCCCGAGGATGCATCCTCGAGCCCTGCAATCACACGCAGCAAGGTTGATTTGCCACAACCTGATGGGCCGACGAAGACGACAAATTCACCTTCTTCAACTTCAAGCGTGATGTCTTTCAGGACATGCACATTGCCAAAGGACTTGTTTACATTGGTCAGGGTCAGAGCGGTCATTGTGCGGGCTCCTCAAGGGAAACGGGTTGGCCGGTCCGGATGCTTTCATCCGCGGCCAGACAGATGGCGAGCGACTGTACGGCGTCGGTCATATGGCGGGTCAGGTCGATGTCTTCGGCAATGGCGCGCAGCATATAGGCCTGTTCGGCGTCACAAAGCTCCTGATGGCCGGGTTCATCGGGCATTTCGATTGTGCGGTCTCCGTCCGGCGTGTGGATCAGCAGACCGCCGACCTTGGTGTGGCCGTCGATATCGGCGGAAGCGCCCTTGTTGCCGTCCGTAATCGAAACGGACCCTTTGGGGGAAACGATATCTTTCACAAAGAACGCGGTTTCGGACATCATCGGGCCCCAGCCCGCTTCGTACCAGCCGACCGATCCATCGTCGAAGATCACCTGAAACTGACCGTAATTGTACATGTCAGGCGCGATCTCATCGGACAGGCGCAAGCCCATGCCATGCACGCGGACAGGGCGCGCGTCGGTGATCTGGCACATCACGTCGACATAGTGCACGCCGCAGTCAACGATGGGCGAGGTGGTCTGCATCAACGCTTTGTGCGTCTCCCATTCTGCGCCCGAAGATTGCTGGTTCAGGTTCAGGCGGAACACATAAGGCCCGCCCAGATCACGCGCCTCGGCAATCAGCCGCATCCATGAAGGGTGGTGGCGCAGGATATACCCGACGACCAGTTTGCGGTTCAGTCGAGTGGCGGTTGCAACCACGCGCCGTGCGTCAGCGACGTTGGTGGCAAGAGGCTTTTCAACGAACACATGCGCACCGGCTTCCATCGCCGCGCAGGCGTAGTCGGCATGACTGTCCGAGTAGGTGGCGACCACCACCAGATCCGGTTTCGTTTTGGCCAGCGCCGCTGCGAAGTCCGAATAAGCCGGATAACCGGCAAGCTCGGGGTGATCCACACGGCCGGACCGGTTCACCAAACCGACGATCTGGGCGTCGGGATGGTGGTGGTGAGCCAGCGCGTGGCTCAGCCCCATATTGCCAAGGCCTGCAATCAGAACACGGGTCATTTGACAGCTCCGGATGTAATGCCGCGGATCAACTGGCGTGAGAAGATGACGTACAGGATCAGCACCGGCAGGATCGCCATGGACAGCGCCGACAGAACAGCGTTCCAGTCGGTGACGAACTGGCCGATGAAGACCTGGCTGCCCAGCGTCAGCGTTTTGGTTTCTTCAGCCGGGGCAAGGATCAGCGGGAACCAGAGGTCGTTCCAGATCGGGATCATGTTGAACACGGCCACGGTTGCCATGGCAGGGCGGACGAGGGGCAGCACCAGCCGGAAGAAGATCGTGTATTCCGACAGCCCGTCGATGCGGCCGGCATTCTTCAGGTCATCGCTGACCTGTCGCATGAACTCGGACAGGATAAACACCGCCAACGGCAAACCTTGCGCTGTATAGACCAGTATCAGCGCCCAGAGGCTGTTTACCAGCCCTGTTGCCACCATCATCTCAAGGATTGCGACGGTGCCGATGCGGATCGGGATCATGATCCCAAGCGCCAGGTACAGGCCCATCACCAGGTTGCCCTTGAACTTGTATTCGGACAGCGCATAGGCCGCCATGGCGCCGAACAGCAGGATGAAGAACAGCGATGCCACGGTGACGATCATCGAATTCTGGAAATAAAGGAAGAAATCCCCCTGCTTCATCACCGTCTCATAGCCGATCATCGAAAAGCTTTCCGAATTCGGCAAAGCCAACGGTTCGCGAAAGATGGCGCGGCGGGATTTGAAGCTGTTGATCAGGATCACGAAGACCGGGAACAGGGCGATCAACGTGTAGAGGATCAGCGCGCCGTGCATGGCGTACATATTGAGGGGGTTATGACGTGCTTTGTTCATCGCTTGGCCCTCACAGTTGATACCGGCGCATCCGGGTCTGGATGCCGAACAGGTAGATGCAGACACCGACGAGGATGATGGCGAACATCGCACCGGCTATCGCGGACCCCATATGCGGATCGCCCAGCTGCAACTGGAAGCCGAAGAATGTGCGGTACATGAATGTGCCCAGAATGTCGGTTGAGAAGTCCGGACCCGCCAGCGCACCTTGGGCCGCATAGATCAGGTCAAACGCGTTGAAATTGCCTACGAAGGTCAGGATCGAGATAATCCCGATCGACGGCAGGATCAGCGGCAGTTTGATTTTCCAGAATGCGGCGGCACCGGTGATGCCATCGATCTCTCCAGCCTCAAGAATTTCTTCCGGAATGGTCAGTAGGGCGGCATAGATCAGCATCATCGGGATGCCCACGAATTGCCAGACCGAGATCAGCGCCAGCGTGGTCAACGCGTATTCCTCTTTCCCCAGCCACGGTGCGTAAAGAGACTTGAGGCCGATGGCGTCCAACATGGACGGTGCGATGCCCCAGATCGGGGACAGGATAAGCTTCCAAGCGAACCCGACGATCACGAAGCTCAGGATCGTGGGGATGAAGATCGCTGATCGGTAAAGCGCAGCAAACCGCAGGCGCGGGTGGCTGAGCAGGGCGGCCAGAGCGATCCCGATGGGGTTCTGCACCAGCATGTGGATCAGGAAGAACCAGAAATTGTTGCCCAATGCGTTCCAGAACTGTTCAGACCAGATGGGGTCGAAAAACAGCGTTTGAAAATTCTGCAATCCAACGAAGACGCGGCTCTGATCGATCTCGGTGTAAAGCGCCAGACGCAGCGTGTTGAACAGCGGAAAGATCATCACTGCGGTGTAAACCAGCACGGCGGGTGCCAGAAAAACAACGATATGCCAGCGGAAGCGGGGGCGGTTCATCGGACTGCTTTCAATGGAGTGTCGGGTATACCCGGGCGATCATCGCCGCCCGGGTAAGGTTGAGGCCAAACTTACTGGTGCGGCGCGTACCAGGAGGACAGACCCTCCTGCAGTTCTGCGCCCAGTTCCTCGGGGGTGCTGGTGCCTTTGATGGCGGCGACCGATGCGCCCCAGGTTTCGTTTTCAAGGTTCGGCGTGCCGCGCGACAGGATTTGATAGGTCGAGCGGATGGTCGATTCACACTCGTCGCGCCAGCCGACGAATTCCTTGGCCAGCGGGTCCTGCAGTTCTACCGGAGTATTGGACAGCGGGAAGAAGCCGGGCACGGCGTTGCCGAAAATCTCGGCGAACTCGGGGCTTGCGACCCAGGCGAGGAAGGTTTCTGCCGCTTCGGGATGCTCGGTGGCAGCATTCATGCCAATGCCGATATCGGTGTGGTCCGAGATGTAGCAGGTATCGCCCGCATTTTGGACCGGGGGCTTGAACGCGCCCATTTCGAAATCCGCCTGCGAGTTGAAACCGGCAATCTCCCACGAACCGGCAGGGTAGATCGCTGCGCGGCCCAGCGTGAAGATATTCTGGCTGTCAGGATAGGTCTGCGCCTCATACCCGTCACCCAGATACTGGCTCCAACGTGCCAGAGTGGCGTAAGGGGCCGTCCACGGCTCATCGGTCAGTTTCTGTTCGCCCGCGATCAGGGCCTGTCGACCTTCTTCGCCTTTCCAATAGTTCGGACCGATGTTGTTATAGCCCATCGTGGCGGCTTCCCACTGGTCGTTGGTGCCCATCGCCATCGGGATGTAGCTGCCGTCTTCCTTGATCTTGTCGAGCGCGGCAAAGAATTCATCTTCTGTGGTCGGGACTTCAATACCCAGTTCGGCAAATGCATCCTTGTTGTAGATGAAACCATGGATCACCGACGCCATCGGAACGCAGAAGCTGGCCGAGCCGTCATCCGTCTGCCACGCGGACTTGGCCACGTCCGAGAAGTTGCTCATCGCTTCGACCGAGGACAGATCGGTCAGGTGACCAGCTTCGTACAGGGCCAGAGAAGCGTCGAAAGGACGGCAGGTGATCAGATCTCCGGCCGAACCTGCATCGAGCTTCGAGTTAAGAACCGCGTTGTATTCTGCCGGGGCCGACGGGGTGAATTGCAGTTTGATGCCCGGGTTTGCGGCCTCGAACGCCGGAATGATCTGCTCTTGCCACAAAGTCAGGTCGTCATTGCGCCAGCTTTCGATGGTCAGCGTCACATCCTCGGCCATGGCGCCGGTCGCGGCCAGTGTCGAGCCGAGCAAGGCCAGTTTCAGACTTCTATAAGTCATTTCTCTCTCCCAGTTGGTTAGCAGTCATGTGTCCTGCGCCAGTGCGGCGCTTAGGTTTCCATTTGCATTGCGCAGTCGCGCGGTTGCTTCGAGTAAGGTCAGGTCAAGCGCCGCGATCAGAATGGCGGGTTTTACCTCGCCTTTTGCAATCGCCAGCGCCCGGTTGGCCGTTTCGCTGTGGACGCGGGCGATGCGGCAAACGATGCCGGTGGCCCGGGCGCGCAGCTTGTCATTGTCGGCGTGCAAGTTGACCATCATGCCGTCGTGAACATGACCCAGTTCCAGCGCCATCAGCGTGGACAGCATGTTCAGGGCGATCTTCTGCGCGGTTCCGGCCCCCATGCGGGTCGAACCCGAAACCAGTTCGGGCGGTGTTGCCAGCAGGATCGGAATGTCGGCCTTCTGCAAAAGTGGGCTGCCGGCATTGTTGGCAATACCGATCACGCAGGCGCCGCGCGCGCGGGCAATCTCGATGGCTGCCACCGTATAGGCGGTTGAGCCGCTGGCTGAGACCGCGATGACCGTGTCACGCTTGCCTAACGCGCTGAAAGCCTGGTCAAGCCCGTCCTGCAGATCCTCGGCGTCACCGGGCATTTCCACCCCGGTTGGAAGGCCACCGGCCATATGAATGCGCAGTTGGTTGGACGGTATCGAAAAGGTTCCGCCCAGTTCCTGCGCGTCTGCTGCGGCCATCAGGCCGGAAGATCCGGCGGCGGTGTAATGCAGAACTCCACCTGCCTGAATCGTCCGTGCCATTGCGTGCGCACCCTTTGCGATCGCGTCGGCCGCGTCACGTACGGATTGCGCCGCCGCTATCTGGCCCTCGGCCAGCAGCAATGCCGAGGCGGAAAGGTCGCCCGAATCCAGGTTGGCGGCAGCGCTGTGCACTTGTTCTGTTGATGGCAGCGTCAAAGGATTCCCCCTGTTGATCGGTTTACAATACCTATTTAATACCAATTGTCCAACACTTTATTTTCTTCATGATTTCCCGGCGCTTGGTGCGATAATTGGCGATATTTTGTTGATTTCGGTCTAATTCAGTCTTTCAAAAAGCTTAAAGGTATTATAATGGTATTGTCATGACTGAGTCCCTTGCAGATGCTGTTTTGGCCGTGGATGGTGGTGGAACGCGATGCCGCGTTGCCTGCGCCATTGCGGGCAGTGTCTGTCAGGTTGAAGCTGGCTCTGCGAATGTTTCAACGGATTTTAATGGTGCCGTGGGTCAGATTCGGGCCGGGCTTGACGCGTTGGCGGGAAAGCTTGGCGTTGATCCCCGTTCGATGATCGGCCTGCCTGCGTTTGTCGGCCTCGCCGGTGTGACAGATGCCGCTTTGGCACAAAGACTTAAAGATGCGGTGGGGTTTGCCTGCGCGCGTGTCGAAGACGACAGGCCTGCTGCGGTTCGGGGCGCGCTGGGCGCGCAGGATGGCGTCGTGGTCCATTGCGGAACCGGTTCGTTTCTGGCGTCGCAGCGGAGCCGCGTCATGCGGTTCGCAGGTGGCTGGGGCCCCGTTCTTGGTGACGAGGCATCGGCGCAATGGGTCGGCCGGCAAGCATTGTCCCGAGCGCTGAGCGCACTTGATGGCGTTCATCCCCGGTCCGACCTGACGCGAAGCCTGTTGTCCGATCTTGGGGGGGCGCCCGGTATCGTGCAGTTTGCCGGCAGGGCCACACCATTTCAGTTCGGCGAACTCGCGCCCCAGGTCACAAAAGCTGCCGGAAACGGCGACGTCGTCGCCGTGCGGATCATGCGGGCAGGGGCGGGTTATGTCGTGGAAACCGCCGGTCAATTGGGCTGGCAAAGCGGCGTTACGATTTGCCTGACCGGCGGTATTGCAAATCACTATGCCGACTATCTGCCGCCGGACATGCAATCCTTCATTCGCCCGCCATTGGGAGAGCCTTTGGCAGGGGCGCTGGAACTGGCGAGGGAGGTTCAGCATGAGTATCACTGATTTCCTGCGCCCCGACGCGTGGCTGGGCCGCGACAACGGTCCCCGTTATGTGCAACTGCGACGCAGATTGCAGGAAGGTGTCGATACCGGCGTGCTGCCGCCGGGCTCTTCGCTGCCTTCCGAGCGGGAACTGGTTGAAATAACAGATCTTTCGCGCGTGACCATCCGAAAGGCTATTCAGGAGCTGGTGCAAGAGGGCGTCATCGAGCAAAGGCAGGGCTCGGGTTCGTTCATTCGCCAGCGATTGCCCCGTGTCGAGCAGTCGCTGACGCACCTGACATCCTTCACCGAGGATATGGCCAGCCGGGGCATGCAAACCACCTCGAAATGGCTGGAGCGCGGAGTGTTCGAGCCGTCTGCCGAGGAAGTGAACGCCCTGAACCTGTCCGAGGGCGAGCAGATTTCCCGTATCTATCGCCTGCGCGAGGCCGATGGCCGACCGCTGGCGTTGGAACGGGCAGCCTTGCCGCTGGACATCCTGCCCAACCCGATCGAAGTGACCACATCCCTGTATGAAGTGCTCGACGATCTGGGGCATCGCCCGGTTCGTGCGGTGCAGAAGATTTCAGCCCTCAACCTGGCGGCGCGCGAGGCGGATTTGCTGGCTGTTCCCGAAGGGGCGGCAGGGCTGAACATAGAACGCATATCATTTCTGAAAAACGGACGGGTCGCGGAACTGACCCGATCCCTCTATCGCGGTGACGCCTACGACTTCGTAGCTGAATTGCGGTTGTAACACGGAAAGGCCGGTACTCTTATGTCCGCAGAAACCACAAAAATGCGCCGGGAGATTCTGGAAATCCCCGACGCGGTCGAACGGCTGCTGTCTCAGGGCGCGGCCCAGATCCAGACGGCGGCCCAACTGGCGCGCGATGCCGATCCGCGTTTTCTGGTGTCAGTGGCGCGCGGTTCTTCCGATCATGTCTGCACTTATCTGAAATACGCCAGCGAGTTGCTGCTGGGTTTGCCGGTGGCCTCGGTCGGGCCTTCCGTCAGCTCAATTTATGGCGTTGATCTGAAAGCAGACGGAACACTGTGCCTGTCGGTCTCCCAGTCGGGTCAAAGCCCGGATATCGTCGGAATGACCCGATCGCTCAAGGCGTCAGGCGCGCTTACGATGGCGATCACCAACAACACAGAATCGCGCCTAGCCGAGGTGGCGGACGCGGTGTTGCCGATTCACGCGGGCCCCGAGCTGAGCGTGGCGGCCACCAAAACATTTGTGACATCGCTTGTTGCCGGGCTGTGGCTGTTGGCCGAGATCAAGGGTGATGCGGCGCTGTTGCGCGCCATTCACGCGCTGCCAGATCATCTGGCCGACGCCGCGCGGTGTGACTGGTCTGCTGCAGCCGCGGCCATCGACGGGCGGTCGCTGTTTACTCTTGGCCGGGGACCCTCGCTGGCGATCTCCAACGAAGCGGCCCTCAAGATCAAGGAAACCTGCCAGATCCACGCCGAAAGCTACTCGGCCGCCGAAGTGCTGCATGGGCCTGTCTCCATTGTCGACGAGGGGTTCCCAACAATTGTGTTTGCCGCCCGCGACGCCGCCGAGCAAAATGCGGCTGAAGCCGCCGATGCACTGGCAGAAAAAGGAGCGACCGTGTTTGCAGCGACGGACAAGGTCAAACGGGCCGAACCCTTGCCGGTTGTGCGCACCGATCACTGGCTGACAGATCCGATAACGGCGATCACGGCCTTTTATGGCATGGTCGAAGCTGTAGCTGACAATCGCGGAATTGATCCCGATACCCCGCGACATCTGAAGAAAGTGACCGAGACGGTATGAGCGCCAGCGCGATAACATTCAGAAACGGAAAAATATTTGACGGTGCGCAGTTGCTGAGCGATCGGCCGGTGCGGCTCATCGATGGGAACCTGACTATTCTTGGGCGCGAATCGGATGCATCGGGCGAAGGGGGCGTCGTTGATCTGGGCGGAGATATTCTGAGCCCTGGATATGTCGACCTTCAGGTCAATGGCGGCGACGGGGTGATGTTCAATGACGACCCCTCCGTCGAAACCCTTGGCCGGATAGCTGCGGCACACAAGCGGTTGGGTGTGTCGCATCTGTTGCCGACGCTGATCACCGACACGGCAGAGAAGACGGCGGCTGCCATCGAGGCCGCTGTTCAGGCGGTTCGGAAAGGTGTTCCCGGCATTGCCGGCCTGCATCTGGAAGGGCCGCACCTGTCGGTTGCCCGAAAAGGGGCGCATGACGCTTCTTTGATCCGGTCCATGGGGGATGCGGACCTTGATGCGCTGATCAGGGCCGCCGAGTTGCTGCCATGCCTGAAAGTGACGCTCGCCCCCGAGGCAGTGACACTGGAACAGGTCATGGAACTCAAGCAGGTCGGCGCCCTGGTGTCGCTGGGCCATAGCGATGCGGATTTCGAAACCTGCCAGCGCTATGCCAAAGCTGGGGCATCTTGCGTCACTCATCTGTTCAACGCGATGAGCCAGATGGGCAATCGTGAACCTGGCCTTGTCGGCACCGCCTTGGCCAATGGTGGTTTGTCTGCAGGCCTTATAGCCGACGGCATTCATGTGCATCCCGAAGTGATGCGGACCGCCTGGGCTGCCAAAACCGGACCCGGCCGGATCTTTCTTGTCAGTGATGCAATGGCTGTGGCCGGAACGGATCAAACCGAATTCAAACTGGAGGGGCGTCGCATTACGCGCACTGATGGGCGGCTAACCCTTGGCGATGGAACTTTGGCTGGCGCCGATCTGGATTTGACGACCGCTGTCAGAACCCTGGTTGAACAGGTCGGTGTGCCCTTGCAGGACGCACTTGTGGCCGCGATTACAACACCTGCACGGATGATCGGGTTGCCGCCTGCGCCCTTGCAGGCGGACACAATGATCCGGATATCTTCTGACCTTAAATCCTGCACGTGGTTGTCCAAAAGCCTGCCCCCTGCCTGAGGCAGGTTTTTTGATTTCCACCCGGCGAACTGCGCTTGACGCGGTCTGATGCATCGCTTAAACCGCCACCTGCTGAGCGGGCGTCGTATACTGGCTATTACCTCAGCCTTCCAAGCAAGCGTTATGAGTTTCCCAGGCATTCCTGCAGTTGCCAAGCCATTCATACTATGTATTTATTTTGTTGATACTCGTTCCTCGAGTTTCCTTGAGTTTCAATTCACTTCCGACAAAAAACTGACAAAATGCCAAAGCTCACAGAGACCTTCGCCCGCAAGGTTCCACAGACAAAAAAGGGCACTGCCAAGCACTGGGATAGCGAGGTCAAAGGGCTCGTTCTATTCGTCGGCAAGCAGTCCAAAACCTGGTACTTCCAGAAAGATGTTGGAGGGCAAACCCGGCGGGTTTTAATCGGTCGGCACCCTCTGATCTCTGCGGACGTCGCACGACAAACTGCATTGGGTTTTGCGTTGGACTGGGGCAGGGGAGCAGGCAGGCAGCTGCAGATTGGAGCACCCACTCTTGAGACAGCTATGGAAACTTATTTGGCACGTCCAAAGCTTCGGTCTGAGGCCCACCGGTCAGGGTTGCGGCAGCAGTTCGAGCTTCATTTGAAAGATTGGCTACGCCTGCCGCTGAATGAGATCACAAAATCCATGGTGGTTGAGCGCCATAGGTCGATGGCCGCGACACCGTCCTCCGCAAATCACACTTTGAAGTACTTTCGGACAGTCTGGAATCACGCGCGGCGGGTGCATGATCTGCCGGAAAGCCCAACGATGGCCATAGAGTGGTATGAGGAACAACCAAATGGCTCGATAATTGAGGATTTGAACGCGTGGCGCGAGGCCGTTGATGAGCTCTACAACCCGATCCACAGGGTATTCTACGAATTGCTCTTGTTCACAGGGCTTCGCAAAACCGAGGCACTGACGCTCGAATGGAAGAACGTGCAGAAAGATCACATACATTTGCCGATGACCAAGAACGGGCGCAGTTTTGATCTCCCCATATCGCAAGTGCATCACGAGATACTTGCTCCTTTACGGGGCCTTCATCACCAATGGGTCTTTCCCTCTCCGAAGTCACCGAGTGGCCATTTGAAAGGACCCCAGCGTATGCAATGGTCCATTCATTCCCATCGTCGGACATTCGCGACGGTCGCCATGGAGGCTGGAATATTGGAAGAGATTGTAGGACGCCTTCTCAATCACGCGCCGCTATCAATCACCGGTCAGCGCTACGTGAAGCCGTCGCTAGACGCCCTCACACCAGCGATGGATTCTGTGTGTCGGGAATTGACCCGCAGGACAAGGAGGAACGCGGTGGATTGTAATGTCTAAGCGGGATTGGATTTGGCCTGTCGATTCCGACTTACCTGAATTGGATATGCCATATCCAGCGGAGTTTAGTAGTGAGCCCAGCGAATTCAATACGGAGTTAATTCGCCTCCTGAGAAAGCACTTTGATAAGTACGAACGCTTTGATAACGAAAGCTATGGCTGGATGGCCCATTACCTAAATTTCGACCAAGCTCATGAACTAGACGAGTTCTGGTCATCTAAAGAGGCTCTGGAAGACCTCGCTAGGCTCAGAACACGCCTAAACGAAGCAGGAGAAATCTTGGATCGGCTTCCTACGCCCGTCAGTGATGCGTTTCGCATCGGCGCATTGAATCGGAGTGGTTTGCGAAATCAATACAAAGTGGCTGATGTTCGTAACGTCTGGTTAAACGATGCAATTGAAGAAACACCACATTGGAAGGCGATGATGGCCGAAGTAGAGTTCTTCAAGAGACTTCGCTACTATATTGAATTGATTAAAGATGCTGAAACTGCTGCTGCTCAGGGCAAGCCGGTCGGGAAGAAGGCAATTGAAGCTTGGCGCTTAGTCTCGGCTTGTGTCAGGCTTTGTGAGCGCCACCCAGACACAATCCGAGTTCCTAAAGCGATGAATGAAGGTGGTCCATTCTATCGATTCCTGTGCGATATGTTCGAGGTGTTTGGTATTGAAGAGCTTCCAACGTCGGCATTTAGAGGCTGGAAAAAACATGTGGGTCGTTAGAAGGATTCTTTCTTTCTAACGACCCATGACGAAAATGCCACCTACGCCTTTTTTGTTCCTAGACATACTCAAAGGAGCAAGGCCATGCAGGCGCACTATCTGACAACACAAGAAGCTGCTCAATACACCGGAATAAGCCAAAGCTATCTCGCAAAACTGCGCATGGGTATCGGTAGCGTTACGGGACCGAGGTTTATTCGGATCGGTTTACGATCCATCCGCTACAAGCGCTCTGATCTCGATGCGTGGATGATTTCGCGAAGCGAAGGTGTCGGGGGAGAGGGCTAATGGCTCGAACGGCTCCATTTACGAAACTTCGCTACCATTGGAAGAGGCGAATTCAAAGTTCAGCTCATCTGGCACCACGAACCAAGCACTTTGCAATGTTCGTCTGCGATCAGTTTGTGTCAAAAGCGAATGGTTGCTTCTGGGCCAGAAATACAACGCTCGCCAGCGCGTTTGGCGTTCATGAGCGCAGCATCCAGCGTTATCTTCGGGAACTCGAAGTGTGCGGTTGGATCACGCGTGTTCGTCGACGCGGCGTTCGTCGCACATTTCAGATCAGCGTGCCGCGAGACGCCGAATGCGACACTGAACATGACATTGAAATACGCAAAAGGGCGACAGACCTGTACCGGAAAGGCGACAACGTTGTCGCGCAAAATAAGAACATAGGAAAGAACATAGAAATCAAGCTCGGTGCGACATGTGGTGGTGCGTATCATTGGTTCGACGAAAGAGACGCATCTGCTCTTCGTGAATGGGAAGCGTTCGTAACTGCCAAGACCGCCTTCAATTTTGAGGCGTTGGCGCAATTGCTGAGAAAGGATGGTTCTATTGCTTTGCCGGCACGTTTCCCAAAATCTGAAGAAGCAGATCGGTATGTTCGGTTCTTTGGCGAAGTCATTCTCAGCAAAGGACAGAGCATTGGTACTGCACCGTCGCCAACTCGATGAAGGTCTCCTTGGGGGGGCATCAAAAGTCTTAGGGCTAAAAGCTAGGGACCGGTGGGGGTAGTCAGATTTTTTCGCGTGAAACTTTTAAGGGGGGGGTCCCACGAATTGTGCACTTAGGGCTGTAAACAGACTTTTTCTACACCGTTCATGGAACTCCGAAAAGAGGAGCAGAACAGACATCAAACTATCGCTGAACATCCGCACCGCGGACAAGGCAGACATTTCGGATAACCGCGTGTACCCTAACTGCATCGATTAGAGAGGCTGTGTAATGACTAATCCGAATGAAGTCGCGCACCATTACCATTCCGGACACCTGCTCCAGCAGATTTCTGATGGTTGCGCTGCGCTGAACCTAACCCCACCATTTTCTCAAGACGCCTTGGCTCCAGTTGACGAGTTTCACGTTGGTGGGCGCCTCGCAACCGAACCGTTTGTGAAGGCTCTTGGCCTTACGCCCGAAAGCCGGGTTATCGATTTTGGATGCGGTCTCGGCGGTCCGGCACGCTATGTCGCGGCAGCTACCGGAGCGCACGTAACCGGCGTTGATTTGACCGCTGAGTTTGTGGAAACCGGACGGACACTCACAGAATGGACAGGGTTATCGGATCGGGTTCAACTTATCGAAGGCAGCGTGCTCGATTTGCCGATAGAAGCTGGTTCCATGGACGCCGCTTATATGATCCACGTTGGCATGAACATCGCGGACAAACTAGGCATAGCGCGCGAGGCGAAACGGGTCCTCAAGCCAGGAGGAATCTTTGCAATTTACGATGTGATGCTAGTCGGAGAGGGACAAATGGACTATCCGGCGCCTTGGGCTTTTTCTTCAGATCAAAGCTCACTTGCATCACCAGAGACGTATGAGGCTGCTTTGAAGTCCGTTGGTTTCGAGGTGAGTGACCGGATCGACCGCACTGAATTTGCCAAACAGTTCTTCGCCGATCTGGCTGCCGCGCAAAGCCGTGCAGATGGCCCTCCACCACTGGGTCTTCATCTTATCATGGGCGATGATACCGCGCTTAAGGTTCAACACATGGTTCGGAACATCGCCGGTGGATTGATTGCTCCGATTGAAATCCACTCTCGCCTCCCAGAGTAATAAACCACTCTATACTATCGGCGAATGCCAGAAAGGTAGGTTGATGGCAGCAGACAATTTCCGACTGACCAAAGAAGCTACTCTCAAATGTGACAGCCATATTGTGCCGGCTATGTTTGGACCACTGGCGCAAGCGACAATGGAGAAGGCGCCGATTTCGTTCCGCGATGGAGACTTAATTTCGAACCTTCTGACGGACGCAGGCTTCCAAATCAGCCGTCATGACGCCTTTGTGCTTGAACGCCGTTTTTGAAGACCTGCGGGAGGTGGACCTCAGAAAGGCGAGTGACGATATTGCTGAAGCGGTTGTGGCAGAAGTGGCTGCTGAGCCGGCCCAGTACGACAAGTCCGGAGTATTGCGCGTTCCACAAGAAGCGCATCTTTTCGTCGCCGAAACGAGAGAGGAGATTCGTCGAGGGCTGAACCAAAGACGGCAGTGCAGACGCAGAGGCCGTTTGCTGCGGCGCAGAGCTCCGGTTTCAATTGAATGATTGCTCAGCAGACGGAGTGAACGAACAGAGCTATCTTTCGCTGTTTGGTCTAAAAGCGCGGATTCTCATTGTCTATCTCAGGGCAAAAGCCTTCTTCTACTACAGGATCGATACATAGCTTGCGACGGACGCTCTATTTAGAAAAAAGGCCAGTAGAAGAAAAAACAACAATATTGGGGCCGCAAATATAGCTTTTCTTATCATAAGTTTTAGGGAGCTATTCTTGTTCGGCCCAAACGTTTCGACCTCGTCGTCGTTTAAAGGTGGGAATAGCTCCCTTTTGCTTTGCTTAACCATAGTCAACTCGTAAAAACTATTTATTCTTTTTCAGACCTCACATTAACCGAGTGTTAACGCCCCTATTATTTCCGTTTTAGCGATTTTTTTTGATCTCTTTTGGAGACAAAAACTTTAAAATTACCGCCATTGTCAACAGTCTTATGTTCCCAGGTGATTCTTTTGGGAGTAACGGCTAAGCTGTTAATGTTAAATTAAAAATATCCACTCCGAAATGTCGGATCGTTGCCACATTCTGGCCCCGTTTTGACAACACTCTTAAGTGTGGCATTTGCACGTC
>NZ_JBQFMJ010000013.1:0-141943 GCF_056531785.1 Ruegeria sp. K7 | reverse complement strand
GAAACCTCATCTGCACATGCCCTCCAATGTCAGAATACGAAGAAGCCGCTGAGTGAAAGATAAAACCCCTCGCCGGAAACATCCGGCGGGGGCACCATTTAGCCACCTCCGCAGCCACACTCCGGTGCACAAATTGAAAGCAGGTCACTGTTATTGAGATGAAGCACTATATCCCTAAAAACGCCAGCAGCGAACTGGCTGAGCCGGCCGCGCTCAAGGCCCTGAAGGTCCATGAAGTTGACGTTTTCGTAAAGGAAACGGGTGCACTGCCATCCACCGATATGATCGTCGAATTCTACGACGCGTTGAACGATCTGATCGAGGGGCACTCCTACAAGGTAAACATCCGGCGTGTCGCCGTTGAAAGCGCGGGGACACCCTTGTACTGGGCCGGACGGACCGCGATTTTCTGGGGCGATATTCACAAAAACTGGAAACTCTCCTCGCGCGAGCGCAACTGGACCTCGCAGGTGTTTAGCCTGGCACCAAGAACAATTCTGGTTGGCGGCGCCGTTCTGCTGCTGGCGCAGATGGGACGGGCCGACAAAACAGACGCCGCTGTCCATTCAAACTTTGTTGCCGCAGCGCAGGAAAACGGGTTGCAGCAATGCGGAACCGATACACATCTTGCTTCGACAGGTCGCATGCACAGTGCTTCGACCCGGCTCAGCTCACTGCGGCTGATGTCGGATTTCGTGTCGCTTGATCACGGGGCCTACATTGCGGAATCCCTGCGCGACTATATCGGTCTGACGGAGTCGGGACCACAATACCAAAGCCAACTGGCCATCCGGCTTATACAACGGTCGGGCGCAGACCCACTGGTCAGGCAGGCCGTGGACACCATGTTGACCCACATTGAAGAGCCGCTGAAAATCCCTGATATCTCGACCGTACTGGGTACGTCGACCCGGCAGCTTCAGCGAAGGTTTCTGAGCAAAACAGGAACCAAGCTGCTAT
The DNA here is from genome assembly GCF_056531785.1 of Ruegeria sp. K7. Taxonomy (NCBI): domain Bacteria; kingdom Pseudomonadati; phylum Pseudomonadota; class Alphaproteobacteria; order Rhodobacterales; family Roseobacteraceae; genus Ruegeria; species Ruegeria sp. K7. Next base: position 140,983 of record NZ_JBQFMJ010000013.1, on the reverse strand, counting down.
GCACGTACAGGGCGCTGAGGCTGGAGCGTGCAAACAGCCTGCTGCGCAATACGGACATGTCATTGCGAGAAATATCTGCCGCGACCGGGTTTTCGTCGATCACGTCCCTGGGTCGGTCCTTTCGGACAATGTACAACAACACTCCGGAAAAGGTCCGGGAACAGCGGTTCTCCGGATGCCTGCCTGGACCGGTGAAACAACACAGTTCAGGTGCCACCGCATTGGCCCAGTTTCCGTCCTCGGTCGCTTATTGAACTGACGTCAGCGTTCTAAGCAGAGCGCATGTCAGTAACCGACAAGGTCGCTGGGCTGGAACCCATTCGCAGGTGACGGTTTTTTCCCAAGCACATTTTTGAGAATATCGTTCATTGTCTGGCGATCATTGTCGAATCCGCCATGGGTGTGACTGTCCGTTATAGATGATGCACGCCCGGCAAAGTGCACTTTGTAGCCCTTCTTCCCAGGAACCTTTTTACCAAACTTGTCCATGCCCAGGATCGGCATTTCCTTTTGGTCTTCAAATGCATTGGACACGAAATACAGCAGAGATTTCCGATAGGGCCCGACACTGTCATCCTGTTCGCGCTGATCGATCAGGTTATACTGCCAAAGGTTTGTGACACCGCTGGCTACTCCGGCTTTGCGTATTCTAGGGTGATAGCTTTTCTTGAACAGATCAACGGTGCAGGCCGGAGCCATCAGGGAACATGATTCAATCGGGGTGTTGAGCGGGTTCATTTTGTCCATGGCATCCAGCATATGCGCCAGAAGTATCGAGCCCGCGCTGTGACCCACAAAATGGATCTGAAGGGGTTTGGACCGCTGCGCGTTGCCCTTTAGAAGTGCCTTGACAGCTTTACGCCCGCCGCCCCCGGCCCTAAAGCTTTCCCGGGCGTCCCATTTCATGTCGCGCCATACAGCTGTTCCCGGTTTGCGGACAAAGGATTCCAGGGCGGTATCGAAGAAATCCGACAGGCCGCCGACCCGAGCCTCGGCCCTACTGCGCGACGAAAAGACGACATCTGTGAGCGATTCAAAAAAACCGGTCTCCCACATGAAATGGATGGGGTAAATTCCGTTGCGCTTGAATACTTCCTTCATTTTCCGGACGCGATTGGCCGAGGCGTTGGCGTTGTTCAGGCCGCCATGCGCGTAGAACAGCAGATGTTCGTACCCACGCTCAGCCGTAGCGGCTTCGTCGGACAGAAAGTCCGCAGTCTCCTGTATGGTCGTCATCGGTGTCGGGTATTTCCCAGTTTCCCTAAGCTGACCGTCATCGAGATGGATGATGTGTCCGATGATGTCTTCGTGCCGGGGCGCGCGGACTTCCTGTGAACCGAACAGGGTTCGAGATTGAGGTGAAGGATTGCTGACTGTCAGGTCAAAGGCGTCCGGCGTCGGAACCGCCAGGCGCAACACCCAGGCATCCATAATGGTGGCGGACCAGTCTTCATACTTCCACAGGGCAATTCCCGGACGGCCATTGAATCCGCCCCAGTCCTCGCCCCATGAATTCTGGATCAGGAACCCGCGTTCATTATAGCCGACGATGATGAAGGCGTGTCCGCCCTCGCTGAAATATGAGGGTTCGATTTCGCCATCCGCCGGATTTCGCCATCCCCGGTGAATCCGCGCGGACACGTAGATGACGCCAACCTCATTCAAAGCGGCGTGGTAGTCGATAATTTCTGGGCGCATGCGATAATATGCGCCCAGTCCAAGGTTGCGGGCCTCTTTGGCGTGCTCAACAGTCAGATGCCAGCCGGAGTCACCATCCTGGTACGGTGCGGTTTCGTCGCTGCAGACGCCGTTGTGGTAGAACCCTTTCAAGGCCGCACGGATGCTGGACCCTTCGTAGTCTTCCCCGGGCCATTCATCGTTGATTTTGGCCATCTCGTACAGCATGCGTGCACTGGCCATCGGGACCTGTGCGGACGGATCGATCCGTGCGTGGCGCTGCCGGTTCATCAGGGTGATCGCACTGGACAGGGCAAACCCGGTACAAGCCCCTTCCCGTCCCTGATCCCGTATGGGGCTTAGATCGGGATGCGGCGGATCCATCGTCAGGCGAAGCTGTCGCAATGTTGGCTTATATGCTCTGTCCCGCAGGTCAGTCATATCCCTGTGAGCGTTCAGCACCCGGTTACCAAGCCGCGGGGCCGCAGCAAGCGCTTTTGGCAAGCTGGACTTTCCGCCAGACTTTGACTTCCGCGATTTTGTGGGACGTTTGCTCATGACTTTTCCTCTCAAAAAACAAATGAATGCCGGGACAGCGGTAAATACTCGTTATCAATGAGAGAAGTGTAGCCGAGGAGTTGCTGCGCGAAAAGCGTTGCGCTGAAAATCGGCGGATTCAAATCAATCCGCCGGTCAACCGAACGGTTTCCTTGCGAGGTTTCGGCCTGCACTCCGATTTCAGCGGAATGCAGGCCGGATGGTCAAAGGCAATCCGAGAGGGTGGTTGCAAGATTACGAAGAAGTTGAGGATAAAACGATGGACCCGGTTCGATATTTGCACCGATCGGGTCGCTGACGCCGGTATTGGCCTCGGTCCCGTCCAGAACCGTCTGGACCAGTTTGGGGTCGTACTGAGGTTCGGCAAGGACACAGTCGATGCCCTCCGCACGAATACGGCCCTGAATCTCGGCGATCCGTGCCGGGCTGGGATCGGAGGCATCAGAAAGCGAAATTGCCCCGGCGGCCGGAATATCGAAGGCAACTTCGAAATATTGGTAGGCATCATGGAAGACAATGAACTCTTTCCCGCGCGCCGGTTCCAATATCTCGTTGATCTCGGTTTTCAGGGCTTCGATTTCTTCCCGTGCCGCCGCAGCGTTCGAGAAATAGGCACTTGCATTGTCCGGATCAGAGGCTGAGAGCTTCCCGGCGATCAGGTTCAGCCAGATTGCCGCGTTCTCGGGTGACAACCAGACATGAGTGTCGTGTGACCCATGATCGTGTTCAGCATGTTCGTCGTGATCGTGGTCGTCATGATCTTTTTCTTCGGCATGATCGTCATCATGTTCATCATGGTTTTCATGATCATTGTGGTCATCGTGATCGTGATTGTCCGAGTCGGCATGTGCTTCATGGTCATGCGCCTCGAACAACGCGCTCTCGCGAAGCTCCAGTTCGACCGTGCCCTCAGCCTCCATCAGGGATGTCACATCTGCGTTTTCCGAAAGCGTTTCGATTGCCCCTTCCAACCAGGGTGTCAGGTCTTCTCCGACCCAAAACACCAAGTCCGCGTCTTGCAGTGCAGCGGCGTCCGAAGGGCGCAGGGAGTATTCGTGCGGCGAAGCTCCGGGTTGAACAATCAGAACCGGGCTGCCGACACCATCCATTACCCGCGCGACCAGTGAATGCACGGGCGCGATATCAACTGCGACATTCGGTGTATCAGCCCACGCCACACTTCCAAACAAGGTTGCGCTGATGGACAGGGAAAGAAGCTTTCTGGACATGGGGTTCCCTATGTGATTTTATAACATTAATCGCTCAATTATACGATATGTAATAACATGACAAGTGACTTGCAGAACCGCGAGGAAGCCGTCAGCGTCGGGTTCGAACAGCATGACCATTCGGCCTGCGTTACCGACGCGATTGCGTCGGCAGATGCGCGTTGTGAGAAAGAGAACCTTCGCTTTACACCCGTTCGACGCAAGGTGTTGCAAGTGCTGCTGGAAGACCACAAGGCGCTTGGCGCCTATGCGATCCTTGAAAGGCTGCGCGAGGCAGGTTTCGGATCTCAACCACCGGTCGCGTATCGTGCGCTGGATTTTCTGGTTGAGCATGGATTCGTTCACAAAATCGAACGACTGAACGCGTTCGTTGCCTGCGCCCATCCCGGCGAAGCGCACGCCCCTGCCTTCATGATCTGCCGAAACTGCGAAATAGTCGCCGAGGCACAATCCACCCCCGAAAAAGGGGCATTGGGAGAAGCTGCCAAGACATCCGGATTCCGGATTGAACGTACCATCATCGAAGTAGAAGGCCTGTGCCCGACCTGCGTTGGGAAAGAAAATTCATGAGTCTCGCAACCATTGAAGGCCTCAGCATCCGCTACGGCGCAAAAACCGTGCTGCGCGATGTGAACCTGTCGATAAATCCGGGTGAGATCGTCACGATAGTCGGGCCAAACGGATCTGGAAAGACAAGCCTGCTGCGGTCCCTGATCGGGGCGACGCGTGCTTCGACTGGCCGTGTACGGCTGAAACCCGGGCTGAGGCTGGGTTATGTGCCGCAGCGGCTGCATATCGACCCTACGCTTCCGATCACGGTGGAACGGTTCATGCGTCTTCCGGGCGCGGTTGATCGATCGGCCTGCAGACAAGCGCTGAAACGTGCGGGCGTTCCCGATCTTTCGGGGCAGCAAATGTCACAACTGTCCGGTGGGCAGTTCCAGCGCGTCCTGCTGGCGCGGGCCTTGCTGAACCAGCCCGAGTTGCTGTTGCTGGACGAGGCGACCCAGGGGCTCGATCAACCGGGTTCTGCAGCGTTTTATCAACAGATCGAAGCCACCCGTGCCGAGACCGGATGCGCCGTACTGATGATCAGCCACGATCTACACGTGGTCATGAGCGCCTCGGACCGTGTCATATGCCTGAACGGCCACGTCTGTTGCGAAGGTACGCCTGCAACGGTGGCAACCGCGCCGGAATACCGGGCCCTGTTCGGTTCGGGGACAGGTGGTGCACTGGCACTGTATCGCCATGACCACGACCATGGTCATGATCACGCTTCGAAGGAGGCTGCCGAGTAATGCTGGATGATTTTTTGACGCGCGCCACGCTGGCCGGGGTTGGTGTAGCGTGCGCAGCGGCACCTTTGGGTTCTTTTGTGGTCTGGCGGCGCATGGCCTATTTCGGCGATGCAACCGCCCATGCCGCAATTCTGGGGGTTGCCTTGTCCCTTTCTTTTCAGGTGTCGATCTTTGCAGGCGCGACTGCCGTTGCGCTTCTACTGGCGCTGACTGTGACGTTCCTGTCCGGGCGCGGATACACGATGGACACCTTGTTGGGGGTACTGGCCCATTCCGCACTTGCCTTCGGTCTGGTCGCAGTTTCGTTTCTGTCAGGGGTGCGAATAGACCTGATGGCCTATCTGTTTGGCGATATTTTGGCCGTATCACGCGGTGATCTGGCTGTGATCTGGGGCGGTGCGGCGCTGGTTGTTCTGTTGATTTCGTGGCGCTGGTCGGCATTGCTGACGGCGACCCTCAACACCGATCTGGCTTATGCAAGCGGTATTGACCCAAGACGAGAGCAGTTGTTTCTCACGCTGGCGCTGGCTGTCACGGTTGCAGTTGCCATCAAGGTTGTTGGCGTGTTGCTTATCGGCGCAATGCTGATCATCCCTTCGGCAGCAGCCCGGCCTCTGGCCCGTACGCCTGAAAGCATGGCGGTGATAGCTGCCGTGATCGGCACCTTATCGGTTATTGGGGGGCTACGCGCTGCCTTGGAATTCGATACGCCTGCCGGGCCAACAATCGTTTGTGTGGCTGCCTTGCTCTTCGCGGCAACAAGCGTGACGAACATGGTGAACAGGGCAAACTAACCTCGGTTCATACACTGTCAAAACGTAATGTGGGTGGCAGGATATGAACGGAAAGTAGGCTTTCCGGGCATATATCAGCGCATAACTCGACGTCCTCCGGGAATTTCGTTGCCCAAATTTTGCCGCATTGTTAGAAATGTGCAAAAGGGGTGCAAAGCCCGGAGGCAAAAATCGAGCAGAAAGTCAAAAAATCGCGGCGTTTGGTGCCGGAATCCCTGGTAGGGAAACGTGAGGGCCTGTTTTTTCTTTGGGCAGAGCTTGAGCGGGCACGTATCCGGGCGGCAAGGGCGCAGGAAGCCGCCCCTCACCAGGCCAAAGCGAATGGCATCAGCACAGGCAAAGCTCAGGCGTTTCATCCATTCCACGTGGATGAATTCATTTTCTTCTAAAGCCTGAATTTCGCCTTCGATAGCATCTAGCCCGCCATAGTTAGGCGGGCTGCAAGTGCACCAGCGTTTCGCTAAATAACTATTTGATCTGTTCTGTGCCGTGCCAGATCAGGCAGCGCCGCGCTGCATCTCGGGGAACCCCGCTGCCAGACTTTCCTCTGAAGCTTCGAATACGCCACGTTCAGTGATCAGCCCCGTGACAAGCCGCGCGGGTGTGACGTCGAACGCAAAATCCATGCCTTCTGTTCCGTCAGGTGTCACCTGCACCGAAGAAATCTCGTTCGCATCGTCCCTGCCCCAGATATGCGTAACTTCGCGCGGATCGCGTTTCTCGATCGGGATTTCGCGAACGCCGTCACTGACCGTCCAGTCAATGGTCGGCGACGGCAGAGCCACATAGAAAGGCACATTGTTGTCATGGGCGGCCAACGCCTTGAGATAGGTTCCGATTTTGTTGCAGACATCGCCGCGGCGGGTGGTCCGGTCGGTGCCGACAATGACCACGTCGACCTGCCCGTGCTGCATCAGGTGCCCGCCTGCGTTGTCGACAATATAGGTGTGCGGCACGCCGTGGTTGCCCAGTTCCCATGATGTCAGTGCACCCTGGTTGCGCGGCCGGGTTTCATCGGCCCACACATGGATGGGAATACCCGCATCAAAGGCGTGATACATCGGGCTGGTGGCGGTGCCCCAATCAACCGTCGCCAACCAGCCGGCGTTGCAGTGGGTCAGCAGGCGGACCGGTTCGCCTTCGGGCTTCTTCGCTGCAATGTCGCGGATCAGTTCAAGTCCGTGGACACCGATCATCCGATTGATCTCGACATCTTCGTCCGCAATGTCATGGGCCATTTGCAATGCCGCTGCCGCCCGGTCAGACGGGGCCAACTGACGCATAGCCGTACGGCACCGGTCCAACGCCCACCGAAGGTTGATCGCGGTCGGTCGTGTGGCGTGCAGCGTTTCCCAGGCCTGATCCATTGCCGCATCCGATGGGTCCAGCCGCATTTGCAGCGCCATGCCGTATGCGGCGGTCGCTCCGATCAAAGGCGCGCCACGCACGCTCATTTCCACGATTGCGGTGCAAAAGGCATCCATCGTGTCGACAGGCCGGATCACCAGCTTGTGCGGCAGCCATCGCTGATCAATGATCTCCAGCACATCCTTTTCTGTGTTGAACCAGAGCGAGCGGTAATGCTTGCCGTCAATTTTCATGATTCAGACCTTCCATTGAATTAGACCGCCAAAGGCGAACGCAGCCAGCGCCGCTGTCTTTCGGTTTTGTTGTTCAATACTCTAATGATATTCAAATTCTTTGCCACAATCCAAGTTTGCTGCGCTTGGACGCGGGCGCTTGTGTCATCGGTTGGTCCTGCGGCGGGCGTGCAGAACTCCGGCTTCGCGGATGATATCGGCAACCATATGTTCGCGTCGATAAGCCATGACATGCGCCCCCGCGACGCCCCTGATCTGCTGTACCTGCTGAAGCAGTTCAATGCAGATCCTTTTGCCTTCCTCGCTGGGATTGTCCGCTTTTTCAAGCCGTTCGATGACCGCGTCCGGGATATGAATCCCGGGCACGTTGTTGCGCATCCAACGGGCCGCTCGTGCCGATGCCAGCGGGCCGACCCCCGCCAGAATGAACACTTTCTTGTCCAATCCTTCGTCCCGGACACGAGACATGAAAGATTCGAACAACGGCATGTCGAAAATGTAGTTGGTCTGGATGAAATCCGCCCCGGCAGTGATCTTTTTGGCCAATCGGTTTGGACGCCATTCATACGGGGGAATACATGGGTTCTCGGCTGCGCCCAGAAACATCTGCGGCGGCGCGGTTATTTTGCGCCCCGACAGAAATGTTCCGTTGTCCCGCATCGAGCGGATGGTGCGCAGCAACGTCAGCGAATCAAAGTCAAAAACCGGTTTCGCGCCGGGCTGATCCCCTGCACCGACCCCGTCGCCCGTCAGGCAAAGGACGTTGCTGACACCAAGCGCGGCAGCGCCCAGCACATCGCCTTGAATTGCGATACGGTTACGATCACGGCAGGAGATCTGATAGACGGGCGAGTACCCGGCCCGTGTCAGCAACGCGGATATGCCGATCGAGGACATGTGGCAGTTGGCACCCGAAGCATCCGTTGCGTTGATGGCGTCGGCAACCTCGCTGAGCGGCTGGGCGGCATCGTAGACATCGGACGGATCGGCGCTGTCAGGAGGGTTCAATTCGGCCGTGACGGCAAACCGGCCAGACCGCAGGACTTTTTCCAGACGACTGTGTGAGACAAATCCTTCCGGAAGTGCGGAACGGGATGAATGAGTGTCCAGCGCTTCGATATGACCAGTCATTTCTTACCGCTCCCGATATTTTCGGGTTCCTGCGCCAAAGGTGCGGCAACCGGCTCCATCGACCGGGCCTCGGGGAAGGACTGCGCCAGGGCTTGTTTGGCCATGTCACGTTGATCCCGCGCACGCATTGCTTTTTCCCGACTGACACGCAGCCAGGATGATGTTCCCTGCAAGGTGTGCTCGACCGGAGGCAAAACCTCATTGATCTGTGCCGCACCGCTGCTCATCCGGCTCGCACCGTTCCAGGCCAAGGCCCAGACGCATTTCATGTCCGGTTTCACTTCGCAGTATTCACCGGGCCGAACACCGCCACAGGGACCGTTGCGCAACTGTTTCGGGCAATTCATGGGGCAAGACATACCGGTTGATGACAAAACGCATTGACCGCACATGCGGCAATCAAACAGCAGCGATTTCACACCCCGTTCAACCAGCGCAACAGGTTTTTCCACCCGGTGATATCCGATCCGGTCGAACAGCGGGTCAAGCGCAACCATCGCCCTTTCCACGTATTTGTAAATTTTTTCAAATGTACCCGAATGCCGGACCGAAAATAGACGAAGGCGATACATGTTCCTGGCCCTCCTGCGGAATCTGGCGGGTCAGATAGCGGAATGCCCACCGAGCCCGATAAACCCCTCTGACTTAACGGTTCCTGCTTGGGGAAGCCAAGTCAAGCCAAACGTGGGTTTTTGCCCCACTCGCTGATCAACCGAACGACCATTCATCTGCCCGAAACGGGCCTTCGCTCGCGACACAGATACTGTCAGAAAGCATTGGCCGCTTTGGTAAGAAACTCACACAAAGCGTGGTCGTGTGCATTTGCGATATGCAGGCGAAACCGGGTTTCCGATTGAACGCGGTAAAGAGTGACCTCGAACCCGAAAAATCGACGGACCGCGCTTTTTGATGGCTGATCAAACCGGATTTCGGTTCCGCGCTGTAGCAACTCCATCGCCCCCGGCCCACTCAGGTCAAAAACCGAATAGGCGTGCGAAACGTCAGAAACAGCCATGTTCTGTTCTTCGTGCCAGCCTTCCTGTCGGTCTGGTCCGTTGACCTCAAGCAATCTGTCGCGACGCAAGGCGATGGTGTAGACGTCATCTGCCACGACATCAGGCCAGCCGGTGCACGGGGGCACCGACCGCGATGCAAGGTCGAGGCCGGACATCAGGGTCTGGCGTTCGAGATGCACTCGGGACATAGCGGTTGACCCCAAATCAATCTCTTGCCCGTATTGCCCAGCGGGGGCCCATTTATTCCGGTCGTCACGCATTCAGGCGCTCTCCTTCCGGGTCGTAGAAGCAAGGCGCACACAACGTCGCCTTGCGACGCTGGCCGTCGTGCCAGATGTCAATCATTTCGCCTGTTCGTTCTGCACCGCTTTCCATCAACCCCAATGCAATCGGCGCGCCGACACTTGGACTGTCATAGCTTGATGTTACGTAACCCAGCGAGCGGGGTGGTGTGTCACCAGTCACCATATGCGCGCCGGTCGGAATGGCCGGTTCGCCCGCCGGAACGGTCAGGCCGACCAGTGTCTTGCGGTCCAAACGGTTGGCCGTGGCGGTGTGAAGGCTGCGGTCCCCGACAAATGGGGTTTTCTTCTTTTCCCGGGGGATGGAATAACCCAGATCGTGCGGCATGGTCTCTCCATCCGTGTCCTTGCCGATCATGATATAGCCTTTTTCGGCTCGCAGGACCGAGATTGCCTCGATGCCGACAGGGGCGGCGCCGAAAGGCGCAGCCGCCTCAACTGCGGCCTGCCACAGGCTGCGCCCAGACGATGCAGGGACCGAGATTTCATAGCTGAGGTCGCCGGTAAAACTGACACGTGACACCCGAACAGAGGCATCATTGAAGCTCCCTTCGCGAAATGTCATGTGAGGGAACGCCTGAGCGGACAGATCAATGCCCAGATCGAGAACCGTCAGGATTTCCCGGGCTTTGGGCCCGGTGACCGTAACCGTGACATATTGATGGGTCATGTCGTGCACAAAAATACGATCGGGGTCGTTGCCATCCTGACGCCAGGATTCCAGGTGCATGCGCACGCTGTCCACGTGGCTGGACGAGCAGGAAATCACAAACCGGTTCTGATCCAACCGCGAGATCACCCCGTCATCATAAACGATGCCGCCTTCGGTCAGCATGAATCCGTAGCGGATTGCACCGGGTTTGAGTGTTTTGATGGTGTTATAAAAGATGAAATTCACAAAGGCTTCGGCATCCGGGCCCATCACCTCGATCTTACCCAAGGGAGAGCCATCGAGAATGCCCGCGCTCTCGCGTGTGCGCACTGCCTCGGCACGGATCAACTGTTCCGGCGTTCCGTTGCCGTACCATCCCGGGCGTAGCCACCCGCCATATTCACAAAGCGCCGCGTCAAGCGCGCGGTGCTGCGGTTCCAGCGGCAAGCGTTTCAGCGGATTGCAAAGTTCGTTGGTTCGCGCCCCATGGTAGGTCTCTATCGGGACAGGCACAAAAGGGGGACGGAAGGTTGTGGTGCCAACCTCGGGGATTGGCCGGTCCTGAATGGCTGCCATGGCCGCAAGCCCGGCCATGTTTGATGTCTTGCCCTGATCGGACGCCATCCCAAGTGTCGTGTAGCGTTTCAGATGCTCGACCGAGACAAAGTTTTCGCGGGCGGCAAGTTCCACGTCTTTGAGCGTGACATCATGCTGAAAATCGATCCACTGGCGCCCTTTCGAGCCGGGTGTTGGCCACAACGGGTTAAGGATAATAGTGGTGTCCGGACGTGTTGTAGTTTCGCCCCGACCGGCCGCACTTGCCTCATCCAGCGCTGCGCTCAGATCGTAGGTGCCGTTGGCCGCGCCGATCGCGATCATCCCGCCAGGTGCGGCGCCAGGCAGGAAGGTCTGCCGCGTGGCGCACCAATCCAGTTTACCCCCAGCGTGCCGCCACAGATGCACCAGCGGCGTCAACCCGCCTGAGCTCAGCACGGTATCGACCGGGTAGGTTCTGTCACCTGCAAAGATTGATTTCAGAGACTTGCCGCCAGAAACTTTGACCGGTCCCGTCGAAGGGTCGATTTGGACGACACGCGCCCCGGTGTCCTTGAGCTTGGCAATGATCGGATCGGCCAATGAGTGATTGCTGAGAACCGCAACCTCCCGCCCGGCCAGAACACCATACCGCGCAAGATACTCGGCCGCGCCCATCAGCGACATCACGCCCGGCCGGTCATTGTTGGCAAACGTTATCGGCCGGTCCAAAGCCCCGCTGGCCAGAATGACGCGCCCTGCCCTCATCCGCCATAGGCGCGGAGCGGTGCCGAAAGGGCCGTTTTCAACCAGCCCAACCAAACCGTGGTCATAGACCCCAAAAGCTGTGGTCGATGTCAGGATGCGCCCGCCTGCCAACTCGATGGCTATTCTTTGCGATGTAACCCATTCTGCCGGCGCCCCGGATTCAATCGCCTCGAACTGATAGGCGCTGCCGCCGGTTTCCGGATGATCATCTACCAGAACGACGTCCTGCCCGGCCTCAGCGGCAGTGCGGGCAGCGACCAGCCCTGCCGGGCCCGCGCCCACAACCAGCGTGTCGCAATGCGCATGAGTTTTGTCCGAGGAATAGCCGTCGAAAACGTCCGTCGACACTGCGCCCAATCCGGCCATTTTCCGGATCGATGGTTCAAACAGATGCCAGTCGGGCCAGATGAAGGTTTTGTAGTAGAACCCGGCAGACAGCCAACGGTGAAAGAAATCAAGGCCGCCCTTGATATCGAACTGTGCAGTGGGCCAGGCATTGACCGCGCGGACCTGCATCCCCTCCTCAAGAGGCGTGGTTGTGGCCAGGCAATTGGGCAGTTCCCGGCCGTTCAGGGTAACTGTCATGATCGCGTTGGGCTCATCCACCCAGGCGCTCCAGACACCGCGCGGACGATGGTACTTGAAACTGCGCCCCATCACACGCACGCCGCTGGCCATCAGCGCCGAAGCCACGGTGTCGCCAGCAAATCCCTGATAGGGTTTGCCATCGAATGTGAAATTCAGCGGCCGGGTCCGATCAATCAGCCCGCCCGAAGTAGTGCGAAATGACGTCATGGCGCGACCTTTCTGAGAGGGGTCGAGCCAAGGACATCCATCGTCACACTGTCACGCTCCAACAGGAACACTTCGGCGCAGGTTGTGTGCATCCAGATTTCCCGGACCACTCCCTTATCGTTGCGGTGCATGTGCAGATAGTCGGCCCATTCCGCATCGGAAACCGCGCCGCTGGTATCCGGGCGGGTTTTTCCCGCCTCGGCTGCAAAGTGAAATTCGCGCTCGTCCCGAGGACCGCAAAAGGGACAGGGAAAAATCTGCAATTCAACCTCCTAATGCGGAATGCCAGAGGCCGCGCTTTCATCCACAAGCGCGCCTGTCGCGAAACGGCTGATGTCAAAGGGGCGGCTGATCTCGTGATGGCTGCCCGTGGCCATCAGATGTGCCAGCAGATATCCGCCCGCCGGGATCGCCTTGAAGCCGCCGGTACCCCAGCCGCAATTGAGATAGATGCCATCCACGCCCGACGGCCCGATTATCGGAGAACTGTCGGGCGTCACGTCGACGATCCCGGCCCAATGGCGCAGAAGCTTCACCTTGGCCAAGGCCGGCATCATCTCGGCCAGCCCGCCCAAAACGACTTCCTGCATCGGCAGGTTACCGCGTTGACCGTAGGACGGCACTCGGTCCAGCCCGCCGCCGACCACCAGCCCGCCTTTGTCGGATTGGCTGACATAAGTTCCCAGTGCCGGGCACAACACGACGGTATCCAGAACCGGTTTCAACGGCTCGGAGACAAACGCCTGCAGCGCATAGGAATGTATGGGCAACTTGTACCCGGCAAGTTGCCCCAGAACAGACGAATGCCCTGCCACAGAAGCGCCAATCACGCCCGTGCGCACTTCACCCAATGACGTCTGCACACCGACGCAGCGCCCGGCTTCCATCACAAAGCCTTGCACTTCGCAGTTCTGAATGATGTCCACGCCCAATTGGTCGGCCGCGCGCGCATATCCCCAGGCAACCGCGTCGTGCCGACCGGTTCCGCCACGCGGCTGATTGACACCACCATGAATCGGAAAACGCGCATCGTCCCGGAAGTTCAGAACAGGAACCCGCTTGCGGATCTCTTCCCGGCTCAGCAGCTCGGCATCTATGCCATTCAGACGCATGGCGTTGTACTGCCGCGCAGCCATTTCCATATCGTGCTCGGTATGGGCGGTGACAAGCATACCGCGTTGCGAGAACATGACATTGTAGTTCAGCTCTTTGGACAGGCCTTCGTACAACCGGACCGAAAAATCATAAAGCGCGGCGCTTTCGGGATAAAAGTAGTTGGAGCGGATCGCGGTGGTGTTTCGGCCGGTATTGCCGCCGCCAAGCCAGCCTTTTTCAAGTACGGCGACATTGGTCATCCCGTGGTTTTTGGCAAGATAGTAGGCGGTTGCCAACCCGTGCCCGCCACCGCCGATGATCACCGCATCATAGGCTGGTTTCAGCGTGGCAGACCGCCAGGCTTTGGCCCAGCCTTTCTGACCGCGCAAACCTTCGCGAAAAACCTGAAATGCCGAATACCGCGTCATTCTTTCTTATCCATTGCCAGTGAATAGGCCACGAAACTCTGAATCAACTCAGCTGAAGGTTCCTTTCCGGTAAAACCCTTCAGGAACCCTTCGATCCGGCTGACCCGCACCTCCATAGTTTCGCGCATTTCTGCCGCGTGATATCCGATCTGCATGAAATACAGGATGCGGGCCCGCGCATCTGCGTCGCCTGCGTCGTAGCCGTGGCGCGCGTACATTTCGGTTATGGCGTCCAGTCGGGTTTTATCGGCGGCGTCGATCAGAGCATTGACCTGATCGTCCCGGCGCGCCCATTCCCGCACCGCAAAATCCAGCCCCTGATCGAACAGATCCGAGGTCACAAAGCAGCGGAAGAAATTGCAAACCGCAGCACAGATATCTGGCGCGGGTTTTGCGCAGTGGGTTACAATCGTTTGCGTGTTCCGCGCCTCCCACTCCTCCAGAAGCTTTGCCAGAAGATCGGCCCTGTCCTCGAAGTACCAGTAAAAGCTGGACCGCGAGACCCCAAGCCGACGGGCCAGAGACAGTATCTTCAGCTCGGCAACACCTTCGTGAACCAGAACGTCACGCGACAGGTTCAGCCAGTCTTCACGCGTGACCTTGATGTTTCCGACCAGCGGGTCCTTTTCCGGGTCATCCCGGTTCAAAATGGGTTGGGCACGCTTGTTCATTCAACTCTCCGGCGGTGCACCGCCTTCCGCCGTGCGCTTTGCGATGAACTGTTTCAGGTTTTCGACCCGTGCACCATCCAAATCCGGTCTTTTGTCTGCAGCAAGAATATCTTTCCAGACCTTGGTCGCCCGCACCGAGGCGTCAACTGAGCCGCGTTCGCTCCAAGTCCCGAAATTGGCATAGTCGTGCACAATCGGTTCATAGAATTCGGTGTTGTAACGCTCCATTGTCTGCGGCGCGGCAAAGAAGTGTCCACAGGGTTCTACCTGCGACAGTGCCGAATCCAGTCCGATTTCATCGGCCCCCGCCGCGCGCCCGGCGCAAAGTTCGGCCACCATGTTCAGAACCTCGGCGTCGGTGATGAGTTTTTCGTAGGAAACACTGAGCCCACCTTCGAGCCATCCTGCGGAATGAATGATCACCGTTGCCCCGGCCATCAGGCATCCCCACAGGCCAAACTGGTTTTCGTTTGCCGCCTGCACGTCGTTCAGATTGGACGCTGAACCGGCAGCGGAACGCCAAGGCAAACCTATGAAACGCGCCAGCTGCCCGGCCGCGAGCGAGGCGTGAAAATGCGCAGGTGTCCCAAAGGCGGGCGCCCCGGATTTCATGTCGACATTGGACGTGAACGTGCCGTAGCAGACCGGCGCACCCGGACGGGCCAGCTGGGTCAGCGTGATCGCCGCCAGCGCCTCGGCATGGCTGAGCGTAATCGCCCCGGCCACCGTGATCGGAGCCATCGCCCCCATCAGCGTGAAGGGCGTGACAATCGAAAGTTGCCCGTGTCGGGCAAAATCGATCAGGCCCTGCGCCATCGGGATGTCGAGTGTACGGGGACTATTGGTGTTAATGATCGTGTATGCATGTGGCGTGGCAAGGAATTCATCGTCCGACAGACCCCGAAAGTTCCTCAGCATCTCAAAATTGTCCATTGCCTGCGGTGTGCCACGGGAAAACAGGAACGGAAACTTGTCTGACAGCGTCAGTTGAACTTCGGTCGTGAAATAGTGCCGCAGATGGGTCGGCACATCCTGAGGTTCGACCGAGGGTGATAGCATCTGAAACACATCGAAGTGATGGTTGATCTGCGTGTATTCCCTGTAGTCCCGCGCCGAACCCGCACGCCGCCCCCGTTCGAGGTCGGTCGCGTTGGGTGCCCCTGCCCCGGCTTGAAATACAAGGCTGCCAAGCTCCAGTGTCACATCCCGGTGTCGCGCCCCCGCGCGGCAGGTGATGGACTTTGGCGCCGTTGCCAGCGCCGCGTCGACCATGTCGCGTCCGATATTCACCATTTCGGTGTCCTCATCGACGCGGGCACCGCCTTTCGCGAAAATAGCCCGGGCCTCGGGCAACAGAACTTTTATGCCCAGCTCTTCCAGCAATCGCAGGGCAGTTGCGTGCATGTTCGCAATCTCATCTGCCGAAAACACGTCCATCGCCGGAAACGGGTTTTTGAGCTGGCGGTAGTTCACATCGCGCGCCGGGGTCCTGACGGTCTCGCCGCCGCGTCCCCTGCGCCTGCCACCCGGGCTGTTGTTTTCTGGGTTCATCGCATCACCCTCTCATCGCCAGACCTTGGGGATCATAGGGCGATGCGGCAATCACACGCGCCGTTTTTTCAACGCCCACCGCGTGGATCTGCAACTTGGTCCCTTCCTCGGCACATTCCCGATCCACCATGGCCATTGCCAGCGATTTCCGTACTGTGTGCCCGTATCCACCCGATGTGACAAAGCCCACGCGCCTGCCATCTTTCCAAACAGGTTCATAACCGCTGGCATCCGCATCCTGACTGTCGATCTCAACCGTGACGATGACCTGATCCGGTGTGGCCGTGCGTTCCGCTTCGGCCGCGGACTTTCCGATGAACGATTTGGACCAGTCGATCCAGCGATCCATTCCCGTTTGCGCGGGCGTGTACGCCTGCGTAAACTCGGCCGACCAGATGCCAAAACTCTTTTCCAGCCGCAGTGACAGCAACGCGTTGAAACCAACTTCACGTATGCCCAGATCCGCTCCGGCCTTCAGAAGGGTTTTTCGCAGAGCGATGTGTTCAGCCGCTCGACAGTGGATTTCGTATCCCAGCTCTCCCGCTACTGAAAGTCGGCCGACTTTGGCGCGGATCAGTCCGATATCGAACGTACCGCACCCCATAAACCGAAGGTCGCCGATAGGGCCAACCGTCAGTTTTTCCAGAACCTTGCGGCTGTTTGGCCCCGACAGGCTGAACCCAACAATATCATCGGCAATGTCGCGGATCGTGACACCATCGGTCAGGTAGGTATTGAACCAGCGCATGTGCCATTCGCGCAGGTAGTAGCTGCCCATGATCCACCATGTGCCGTCGCCCCAGTTGAAGACTGTCAAATCACCTTTCAGCTTGCCTTCGGGGGACAGCATTGGGGCCAGTCTTGCCCGTCCGGGTCCAGGCAACTTGCTGGCCATCAGATTGTCCAGCCAGGCTTCTGCATTGGGACCCGAGATTTCGAAACGCGAGAATCCGGAGATGTCCAGCAGCCCGACGGTTTCTCGAACGGCTTTACACTCCTCGGCCACGAGATCGAATGCGTTGGATCGTTTTAGGGTTGGTGTTTCTGCAAAATCCTTGGCGGGGGCGAAGTACAGCGGAACCTCAAGTCCCCAACTGGCGCCCCACTGGCAGCCCGCTTCGGTCATGTCCGAATAGGCAGGCGCCATTTTCAGCGGCCGGCCGGCCGGCAATTGTTCGTTCGGATAGGTCATCACAAACCGCCGGGTGTAAAACTGACCGGTGGTTTCCTTGATGTATTGTTTGTTCTCGGCAAATGGCCCGTAGCGCGCGACATCCATGCCAAAGACATCCGCCTCGGGCTCGCCATGGATCATCCATTCGGCCAGCGACTTCCCGACGCCGCCGCCTTGCAGAAAACCTGCCATCACCGCGCAGGCACACCAGTAGCCGGGCTTGCCGCGCACCGGACCGACCAGGGGGTTGCCGTCCGGTGAAAAGGTAAAGGCGCCGTTCACCCATGTTTTGACGCCCACATGCTGAAGATCCGGGAAACGCTCAAAACCCAGCGTCAGTTCTTTTTCAATCCGATCCGGGTCCTCCTGCTGCAACTCGAATCCGTATTCCCAGGGCGCGCCGTCCATCATCCAGTGTTCGTGATCGATCTCGTAAATGCCCAGCAGGATGCCGTTCTGATCCTGCCGCATGTAAGTAAAGCCCTCGAGATCCACGACCAACGGCAGTTCTCGTTCCAGCTTCTCGACGGCCGGGATCGTGTCGGAGATCAGGTAATGATGGTTCAGCGGCGAGACCGGCAGTTCGATACCGGCCATGCGACCCACCTGCTTGGCCCACAGGCCCGCGGCGTTGACAACATGTTCGGCGTGGATCGTCCCCTTTTCGGTCACAACCTCCCATCCGCCCTGGGTCTGGTTCAATTCCAGAACTCGGTTGTGTTCTATGACTTCTGCACCGTGCTTCCTGGCCGCGCCCGCATAGGCATGGACCGTGCCGGTGGTGTCGATATATCCTTCGCGCTCGGCCCACATGCCGCCCAGAATCCCGTGATCGGACATGATCGGGCACAGTTCTTTGGCCTCTTTGGGCGACACGAGACGCACGTCGTCGATGCCGATGGCCTGAAATGTCCGATACGCCGATTGCAACCATTCCCATCGGTCGGGTGTTCCGGCCAGGGTGAGGCCACCAGTCATGTGCATCCCGACGGATTGTCCGGATTCCTTTTCGATTTCGGACAGCAGGTCGATCGTATAGGCCTGCAATGCAGCGATATTAGGGTCCGCATTCAGGGCGTGAAAGCCGCCTGCGGCGTGCCAGCTTGAGCCCGCGGTCAAAATGTTCCGCTCGATCAGACAGACATCTTTCCAGCCGAATTTGGCCAGATGGTACAAAACAGACGCGCCGACAACGCCGCCACCAATAACGACCGCACGATAGTGTGACTTCATCGGTCCATTTCCTTCCCTGAGTGCTTTTAATCCGGACAGGCACAGTACTGTTCATAACTGTCCATTAGAGAACAGCATCAATAGACAGCTCTGTCCAGTGTTTTCTGCAAGGTACCCTTCGGGCACAAGCCCGCTTAAACTCGGACGCGGCCTAGTAGGATACCTTCAGGGTGTCACCGGTGATCACAAATGTCGGTGAATTGCCATCTATGGCATTTCCAACGAATTGCGCCACATCCAGTTCAGCCATGTTCGGAGCCTGAAGAACGGGGTATTCAACCCCGTTTTTCAGACCATGGCCGCGAGGGAAGGAAAAAACCAACGTTACCGGGGAACGATTTACGTTTACGGCCCCGGAAACACTGAGCGTTGTGGGGTTCGTACCAAGCTGGACCTTCAGTATGCCATTGGTCAAATCCAGTTGTCCGATACCAAGACCGCCATCATGTCCGCTGAGGTCGAGCACGCCATTGCCGATCAACTGAACCGTTGCCGAGCCTCCGGTAGATTTGTCGGAAAACAGGACCTGACCACCATCGCCGCCGCGCGCCCCGGCATAAGCAATCAAAGTGGCACTGGCTGCGGTGCCCACATCCGTGAACGAGGTATATCCGCCCTCCTGACCCGGTTCATTGCCGCCCAGATTGTGAAAGATCGCAGTTTCTGCGGTCGGTGGAAGATTTGGCGCGCCGGTGCCGTAGGAAGATTCAAATATCGTATAGCCGCCAGCCTGCCCGGGGTGGTTCCAGATAGTCGCCCTGCCGGCACTGGAAAAGAATTCGTTCGGGGGTTTGATTGAAAAGATCGTATGCCCCGCGCCCGAGCTGCGGTTTACGGCACTTCCGAAATTCACAATGGTTGCGTTGGCGGCTGTGGCATAACCGTAGCGCGCTGTGAATTCGGTATGCCCGCCGCCTCCGGGCCAGTCTTTTGTTGCACCATAGTTGATATAGGTCCCGTCGCCCGCCGATGCGCCGGGATTGTCCATCGCCGGATAGTTGGAGTTGTTGTTGAAGCTGGTCACGCCGCCATGCGCACCGTCGATTGTAGCCGGGTAGTTGTTGAACTTTCCCTGCCCACCCGTCGCGCAGCCGTCAAAGGCAACGTCACCGCCATTGGCCCCGTGCCAGTCCGCATCAACTGCGGTGCCGCCAAAATTCAGGTAGGTCGCCTGTCCGGCTGTCGAATAGTCGTAAAACTGCGTGTTGCCGCCATCACCGCCCGGGACAGTGCCACCGTGATTGATGAAAGTGCCCCGATCCGCTGATGCCGCCTGATGAAACACGGCATTGGCAAAGGTATCCCCGTCACTGCCCAGTGTTCCAAAAATCGAAAAGGTTGCGGTTCCCGCGCGGGCACGTTCGCTGAATTTCACTGTGCCACCAAGACTGCTGTTTCTGTCCGGAGGGGGCACTTTCCCGGTTCTGAGCGTGAAGTACGCGGCCCCGGCATCGGCGTCGTCATGAAAGGCGATCGTGCCGCCCCCGTAGGTCGTTTCCAGCGACGGAGGGCCTGCGTAAAAACTGACCGGCCCCTCGCCAGCGGATGCAGAACCGGTGAACTTCAGCTGAGGTTGGTTGTAGGTTCCAAAGGACGCCACGATGAAGCTTTGGGTATTGAGCGATTGATTGACGATGCCGCGCCCGGTGATCGTCAGCGCGGGCTGCTTGGCAAGATCCCGGATTGTGAATGAATAGGCATCCGACTGTTCCGAAAATTCAAGACACTCGATCTGAGCCATTGAATCAGGAGTGAAGGTTATCGCGGTATGAGAGGATCCTCCGAACTGGGCGTTTGCCATCGGTATCTGATCTGTGTCCCAGTTGTTTGGATCGTTCCACTGATCTGAGGAGGGATTTGCTTTCCAATTTGCGCTCGTCATGACGAATTCCTCTTTGAACAAACAATAGGTCTTGGGCACGCTCCCGAGGGGCGGGTCAAAAGTAAAAGGATGCGCGTGTGCCGTTTGCACACGCGCCGGTCAGTCAAAATTCAAAAAGCCGCTTGAAAGTCGCCTTGTAGGCGTCAGACGCGCCACCCAACACCGGCGCGCCGTGGCCACAGAAAACGTGCCTGAATTCCAGAGCCGACAAGCGCTGAAAATCTTCGGCCTGAGGTTCAGACACCTGCATCCAGACCGGGCCGACATTGGCCGGTGTAAAAAACCCCATGCCTTCCATCATTTCGGCAGAATCCTTACTGAAGAATTCGTCAGGGTTCAGATAGTTCTGCAATGCGTCGCACGCGATCATTACACCGCCGTCCCGATCGAGCCTAAAAATGCATTCGGGGGTTTTGGTGGTCTTGAAGGTAAAAAGCTGCGCGTCTGATACCGGCAGTTCGCCGCCTTCGACCAGTTCACGATCCACCGGAACGCCTTCCTGACCGGCACCGGGCTGGGCCCAGTAGGTCGCGCCAAATGTGTCCCGGTAAAAGGCATCGTCGGCTCCGTGCAAACCACCGACCTGAACGACGTCGGTAATCCGGCCCAACTGCTCCAGCGCCTTCAACCCGTCATCGGAAAGCCTGACCGCATTGAACAATATCAGCCTGTCACCTTCGCGAACTATCGTCATGTTCCGGCTGAACTGCCAGTCAATGTCATTGAAATGCATCTCTCGTGTGCCGGTGACGAAAAATATGTCAGGCAAAGGTTCCGAGATGACTCCATGCGGAGACGCTGCCAGATGGCCCATAATTCCCCCCTTAAAAAGCCCTATCCTAGCCTTTTTTCGGCTGGCAGGGAAGTATAGTCGAATTGACCTGCATACTGATACTCATCCGCAAAGGCGTGCAGATAGGTGTTCAGACAGTCTTTCTGGTCCGGTCGCAGCCGGTCGTTCAGGATATCTTCGAGACATTCGGTCCCGTCGCTGGTGTCCAGTCGCTTGAGCAAAAACACCGTGACTTCCCTGCCGCCGAACCAGTCCTTCCCGATAGATTGCGCCGGACGCGCATTCGTCATGTCAAAGACAGATCCCGCCAGCACCGTCAGGTGCCGGGCAAGCCCGGTGTGGTCAATGACACGGGGAACAGGTCCCGGGTCAAAGGCGGGCAGGACCGGTGGCTGAAGAACCGGATGCCGGTTCAGCGCCGCAATGTATTCCGGGTCAATGCCGGCCTCGGACGCCCCGCGCGCCAGAATGTTCAGATAACGGCGTGTTGGCAGGCAGGCGTCGTTGACAAAATCCGGCAAGCCAACATAGGCCAGCGCCTGCTCGGCCCCCTGAACAGTTTCGATGTCGACCACAGTCCGGTCATACCCCACGCCATAGGCTTCCATCTGGTCGAGCGCTGCAAGGTCGGCCTCGTTGCAGCAATGCAGAACGCCCAGAACCCGGTCCTGTGGGTTTCCGGTGTGTTCGATATTTCCAACGCCCCCTTCGTGGCGAAAGAAATGCTCGACATTGAACGTTAAACGCCACCCCCTGAGCGTCGCCGCACGGGACGCCGAAGGTGTGACGCCTTTAGCTCTTAATGAAGTAAAATTCATATTAGAGCCGTATCCAAAATAGTTAATCAAGGTTATGCTCTATCTTAATTTCATCCTGTGTAATAATGCCGGAGCCCGCGTCTGTGTCACAGTTTTTTTAAACAGTTCCTTGTAGTCTTTCAGGAAGGTAGTTTCTGCCTTGCATCTTGAGATCGCCGGATACCAGATCGAACAGCAGATCGAGGCGTTTTACGCAAGTTCGCTTTTTCATGCCCGCAACAGCAAAAGCGGACAGCCGGCGATTGTCAAAACCTTGTCTGCCGAGTTCCCCGACATTCGGGATGCCAAGCGGCTGGAACGTGAGTATTGGCTGTTAAACGAGCTAGGCAGCCTGGACGGGATTATCCCGGTCACGGATATGGTCTTCCTTGGCAATGGTGCCCCGGTCATGATCAGCCCCGCGACCGGATGGACCTTGTCGCACTACCTGCGCGCCAAACGAACCGCCACATGGCCGCTTGAGCGTGTTGTCGACATCATAATCCGGCTTACCACTGCGCTGGACGCCATCCATGCGCGCGGTATGGTTCACAAAAACATCGCACCACAGAATATTCTGCTGGATGACACGGACTGGAGCGTCCGGCTGATGAATTTCGAAATCGCGACGGCCCTGTCGCGGGAACATCAGGGGAAAGTCGCTTCGAAACTGATCGAGGGCCATCTGCCTTATATCTCGCCCGAGCACACCGCACGGATTTCGCACGATGTCGACTACCGATCAGATTTCTATTCTCTTGGTGTCGTATTCTTTGAACTTTTGTTTGGGCAATTGCCATTCAGGGCCGAAACGCAACTTGAATGGGTCCATGCGCACATCGCCAAGCGGCCACGTGTCCCGGATGATGCCGGGGCATATGTTCCAGCGACGCTGATCGAGATTGTGCTGCGGCTTTTGGCCAAAAACCCTGAAGACCGCTACCAAAGCTCGTTTGGTCTGTTGCACGATCTTGAGATCTGCCGCCGAAGCCTCTCGCGCACAGGTGAAATTGCGCCCTTTGATATCGCGCAGCGAGACACGTCCGAAACGTTTCGTGTTCCGCAAGTGCTGATCGGACGCGATGCCGAGCTGGAACAATTGACCCAATTGCTTGCCAAGGTAGAGGCCGGCGCATCCGAGCTATGCCTGATCTCCGGCAGTTCAGGGGTTGGGAAAACCGCGCTGGTCGCGGAACTGAACCGGCCAATTCTTGAGGCGCGCGGCTTTTTTCTGCGCGGCAAGTTTGACCAGTTTGAAAGGGTCAGACCTTATAGCGGCATCGCTGCTGCATTTTCCGGGCTGGTTCAGGAACTGCTGGCAGAACCGCCAGAGTCACTGGCGACGTGGAAAACAAACATTATTGGCGCGTTGGGACGAAACGCGCAGGTTCTGCTGGATGTCCTGCCGGATCTGGGGCTGATCATCGGACCGCAACCGCCGGTCCCGACCCTTCCTCCGACCGAGGCGCAGAACCGGCTGCAACTGACATTTCTAAGCTTCGTAAGGCTGCTGGCGGATGAAAACCACCCGCTGGTACTGTATCTTGACGACCTGCAATGGAGCGATGCACCGACACTTAACCTTTTGCAGAAAATGGCAACGGCCCGGGACATCGGTCATCTGCTTATTCTGGGCGCTTATCGCGAGAATGAAGTGGACAGCGGCCACCTGCTGAGCCTGATGCGCAAGGAGGTTGCCAAGACACGGACGGTACATGATCTGACCTTGCCGCCGCTCGATCAGGCGGTCGTGAACCAGATAGTTGCCCGGACATTCCGAACGGATGAGGCGGACACGCAAGAGCTTGGCGCTGTTCTTTTTCAACGAACCGAAGGCAACCCCCTGTTTGTAAAGGAACTGCTTCAATCCCTGTTCGACGATGGGATGATTAATTTTGACCGCACACATGGCCGCTGGACATGGGATCTGGCTGCGATCAGGAAGGCCGAAATTGGCGATAACATTGTCGAGTTCCTGATTGGAAACCTGAACAAACTTCCGGATGACACCAAGGAAACGTTGCGCATGGCCGCCTGTATCGGACACGAGTTCGACATGGCCAAGCTGTCGCTGATTCATCAGCGCTCTAAAGAGCAGCTGGGCATATCCCTGATGAGCGCCCTGGCCCGCAACATCATCCTGCCCTTGGACGACAGCTACCAGCTTTTTGATCAGGCCGCAGCTCTGACGGACGCCAGGGCAGATGCGGCAGTCAACCCGCGCTACCGGTTCCAGCATGATCGTCTGCATCAGGCCGCTTACGAGTTGATTGATGACGCCGAAAAACAGCCTGTTCATCTGTCGATCGGACGACTTTTGCAGAGCGAAGACACGGATGAGCCGCAAAACGAACGCCTGATCAAGATCGTTCGCCATCTGAACGTGGCCCGCGATCTGATCACCCGGAAAGATGACAAACGCGAACTTGCGGAGCTGAACCTGGCGGCTGCTCGCATTGCGCACAATGCGTCCTCGTATCAGGTGGCTTTGAACTATTTGCGTATTGCCCGGTCCCTCCTTCCTTCGAACCCGTGGCAAGAGGCCTATGGGCTGACCAGATCGCTATCATCGCTCTATGCACAAACCGCCTATCTGAACGGCTTGCATGACGAGGCCGATGCCGAGTTGTCACGCGCGCTGGAAAACCTTCGGACCTCGCTGGACAAGGCGCGCGTTTTGTCGATGAGAACAAGGCATTACTCGACCTTGGGCCGGATGAAAGACTCCATCGATTCAGCCCTCGAAGGGCTTTCCCTTCTTGGGGTCAGGTTCACGGCGGATGTCTCGGATGCAGAGGTTGAAGCAGAAGTCGCAGAGATTTCTGTCAACCTGGCAGGCCGGGAGATTGCCGATCTGATCAACGCGGGCCGTATGACGGACGCCAATATGGAAACGGCGGTCGGGCTGTTGATGGAGATCTTTCCTGCGGCCTTTCTGTCAGGTGCCGGAAACCTGTTCCGTCTTTTGATCCTGAAATCCGTCAACCTGTCACTGCGTTTCGGAAACTCGGCCGAAACCGCCTTTGCCTACTCGACGTACGGGATGTTGCTGTGCGGGGGCATGAACCGCCCTGCTGAAGCGATCGAGTTCGGCAAGCTCTCGCTTGCTATGAACGAGGCATATGACGACATTGCCCTGAAATCCCGCATTATTTACGTCTACACGATGTTCATCCACCACTGGGGCCACCACTGGAGCACGATGACAGAATGGTTCACCCGTGGCTTGGAGGCGGGATACCAGTCGGGCGATCTGTTGTATCTGGCCTATAACGCTCAGGATTGCATCATCTGGGACCCGCGTCTGGATCTTGAAACCGCAATTGCCGAACAGTCGCGATACATGGTGATCGTCAAGGACTGCAACTATGCGGACAGCTACGATTCAGGCAGTCTTTTTCTGCAGATGTTGCAGAATTTCGCAGGCAACACCCGGGATTTGTATTCACTTAGCGATGACACGTTCGATGAAGTTTCCTGCCTGAAGGGAATGACCGAGCGCGGTTTCATGACAGGTGTCGCGAACTATCACATCTATAAGGCCGAACTTCACTGCCTGTACCGCAACTTCAAGGGGGCCGTTCCGCACGTAGCCGCGCAGGAAAGGTTGATGGACAGTGTCATGTCGCTGCCGCAATCCGTTCGGTTCCGGTTTCTGGCCTTTCTGACCTATTCCGCGACGTACGAGACATCCCCTGCGGACGAGCAATCGCATCTTTGGCAGAAGATGGAGGATCACGCTAATCATATGGCCGACTGGGCCCAGCACTGCCCCGAGAATTTCAGCCATCTCGACCTTGCCATGCGCGGAGAGTTTGCGCGCTTGCAGGGCGATATGTTGAATGCGCTGTCGTGTTATACCCGGGCCGTCGCATGTGCCGAAGAGAACGGGTTTACCCGCGACCGGGCCATGATTCACGAACTCGCGTCGTCGGCCTTTGAGAAGATCGGCCAGAGTTTTGCGGCCAATGCGCATCTGGACGCTGCTCGCCGCCTGTATCACCGATGGGGTGCAAGGCGGAAAGTCGATTTGATGGATGCCGAGAACCCCACCCTTCAACTCATCGCACCAACCCGTTCATCGGGGGACAGGGATGCAGAAAACAGCGGATATTCGATCTCGCACAGCGCTCTTGACTTGCAGGCGGTCATGAATGCGGCCCGCGCGATTTCGGGCGAAATCGTGTTGAGCAATCTGCTGTCACGCACAATGCGCATTCTGCTGGAAAGCACGGGCGCGCAGCGTGGCGTTTTCCTGTCAATGAATGACGATCAACTACTGGCCGAAGTTGAATGCCTCGTCGAAGAGGGCGACCTGGAAACACGCAATATTCAGTTTGAACCCGACCCCGATACCCTAGCAATGTCCGTTGTCAATTATGTGGCCCGAACCCAGAAACCTCTGGTTCTCGACGATGCAGCCGGCCATCCCCGGTATGGCATTGATCCTTATGTCGTCAGGAATCAGATCCGCTCGGTCATGTGTGTTCCGGTGATCCGTTCCGACCGCTTTTCCGGGATTGCCTATCTGGAGAACAACCTGGCCGCCGGAGCATTCCCGGAGGAGCGGGTTGCAATTGCCGAATTGCTGACGGCGCAAGCCTCAATATCGATCGAGAACGCCAAGCTTTATGTCGACCTTGAGCAGAAGGTCGAACAGCGCACCGCTGAACTAAGTCAGAAAACAAATGCGCTGGAAGCCGTTGCAAACCAGCTGTCCAAATACCTGTCACCGCAGGTTTATCGATCGATTTTCGATCGCAGGAAAGAGGTCAGACT
This sequence comes from Ruegeria sp. K7, assembly GCF_056531785.1. Classification (NCBI taxonomy): domain Bacteria; kingdom Pseudomonadati; phylum Pseudomonadota; class Alphaproteobacteria; order Rhodobacterales; family Roseobacteraceae; genus Ruegeria; species Ruegeria sp. K7. Next base: position 114,222 of record NZ_JBQFMJ010000013.1, on the reverse strand, counting down.
GACCTCGGAGCGCAAGCTTTTGACGATCTTCTTTTCGGATCTGGTCGGGTTCACCGAGCTTGCCGAACAGATGAGTTCCGAAGATTTGAAGACATTGCTTAACCATTACCTGTCAGAGATGTCCGAAGTTGCTTTGTCTTTTGGCGCGACCATCGACAAGTTTGTCGGCGACGGAATTGTCATCTTTTTTGGCGATCCGGAAACCCGCGGACCTGAAAATGATGCCATTGCATGCGCCAAAATGGCGATTGCCATGCGTGACAGACTTGGAGCGCTGCGCGAGGAGTGGCTGAAAGAAGGAATCCGAAAACCTCTGGAATGCCGCATGGGCATTCATACCGGATACTGCACCGTTGGCAATTTTGGCAGCGAGTCCCGGATGGATTACACCCTGATTGGCCGCGCTGTGAACCAGGCCTCGCGCCTTGAAAACGCTGCGCGCACCGGTAGCATTCTGATTTCGCAGGACACGTATGACCGGATCAAACCCGAGATCGCCTGCGTCGAACATGGAACGGTTGAACTGCGCGGCATCGGGGCGCCCGTCAGAACATACGAAATCACTGGTCTGAAACAGGACGAAAACACCTGAGGTACATGAAAGACATCAATTGTCCCGTTCTTGGACGCCTCGCTAGCTGTGTGTCATGCTGTTCTTCGGTCCGGACGGAGGCGCAATCTTGCACCCGCAGGTTTCGTTCCCAGCCCCGGCGCACCGCGCCATCGCTTCGTCGAACGTGTATTTCGGGTGCGGCGGCGGTCCCGGACAATAGTACAAGTCCATCTGGGCCAGCGCGCACATGACCTGCGCGTCGTGTGGGTCACCGGGATTGGGCGGCCCGAGCCCTTTGGTGTTGCCGAACCAGCGTTGGCAGGCGTTCTCCTTTGCCTGCTCTGGCTCGATATCGGGGTTCTTGGTGTATTCAAACAAAAAGGACGCAGCCACCAGATCCTGCGCCTCGTACATCCGAATATCCGGTATCTTTTTCGCGCAGTCCGTGCACTTTCCGGTTACCCCTGCCGCGATCATGTGATTGGCAACCATATACGGTGTCTCGCGCGGGTCGTCGGGGGAAATCCGTACTTTCCCGACCTGCAAGACCGGCGTTTCCGGCGTGCCGTTTTCGTCTTTCGGCATATCATCCTTGAACGCGACCCTGAACCAGCCGGGAGCCTGCGGATCATAAAGAGGTGATCCGCAGACCAGCAGCGGCAGCGTGTGACGCTCACCTGTTGCGTTGGGCCCATTCAGATAGAGGTTAAGCATCGATCGGATGTAGCTGCGCTCGGGCGGGCCGTCGAAAAAACCCGAGGCCATCATGATGGGAAAATAGTCATTGGGGTATTCGCTTTGACCTGCACCGGGCGCGGCGATTGGATTTACATCCACAATAGTTCGGTAAAAACTCACGTCATCCGCGGGAATTCCGCTGGCCCGCAACACGGTATCCCAGCGATGCATGGTCATACACTCCAGAAAAGTACCCTGCTGCAACACCTGCCACGGCGGGTAATGCATCAGCAACAAACCCCTCTGACCCATGACGTTCAGCCCCAAGGGCGGGAAGAGATGCCACTTGCACAGGCCGTCGTCCTTGTCGCTGTTGACCGGATAACCGGCCATCGGGTTCCAGACCCCAAGGTCCTGCAACAGGTTTTTTCCCGCGACCGCCTTGCCCGCGGCATCCGGCGCGAACAGTTTCTGATGGTGTTCGGCAAAGACAGACAACGCCGCTTCCGGCTGATCAGTCGAGATCGAAACCCGGTATTGCCCGCCTGACTTTGTGACCTGCACGTTGCCCGAGGAAAACCCGTCAGCCTCAAGCGAGTTCCTTGTGTAATGCGCAATCACGCTTTCGCGGTCGGTCAACCCGAGATCGGAATTGGCAAGTTCGGCAGGTGGGAACAGTTCGTTCAACAGCTCCACCGCCCCCAGAGAATAGGAAAACTCAGCCATCGGATCAGCCATCCGAACCGATAGGCGGATAGTCCTTGTCGTACGGCACCGAGAGCTTAGGGTGATCGGTGCGCGGATCGCTCAGTTCAAACACGGATTCAAAAGTCGGTGCCGCCTGTACCCGATCGCCCAAGCCCCAGCGCGCACGCGGGATGCCGTACCAGTCCAAAACCGTCGACAGCAGAGAGGTGCCTTCATACGGCTGCGGTTGGCCACTGCGAAACACCGTGTTGGATTTCACTCGCGGCGACACCACTATTGTCGGAACACGCGGGCCCAAAACATCATACTTGAACCCGTCGTTCACATCCCTCGGCCAGGCCGGTTGTGCCATCGGTGGCGCCTCATGGTCGTACATTCCTCCGCCCTTGCTGAACGTGATCACCAATGCGGTTTTGTCCCATTGCGGGCTGGCCCTCAGCGCCTCGTAGATCTCTTTCAGTTTGCGCTCGCCCGGAACCATGTCGCCGGAAGCACCGGGATGATACGAGGTCGCGCCACTTGGCGCGATCCAGGCGGGTTCGAGGAACGAGAATTTCGGCAGCATCCCCGCCTTCGCATCTGCAATGAATGTGCTGAGCGGCTGCACGTACTGAAACTTGCTTTTGTCCACGCTGGGCAACTGATTGCGCATATACAGGTGATAGGTGAACACTTGGTTCTCCCATTCTACCGAGTAATAAATCTTCCAGTCCTGATGGCCATTGTTTTGAAGCACTTTCCAGATCGGCTGCCGCAAGGGCCGCTCTGCGTATTGCGTGTATTGCGGCTCACCTTCGCAGTTTACCGTAATGTTGTAGTTCGATCCCGACAGGGCAAAGCCCCGGTTGGCAATTGTGCCGCCCGGCATGGGTGAAAACCAATAATCGCTCACCGCGTAATTCTCGGCCAGGCCGTTCAGCACCGGTAATTGTGTCGGGCTGAACGAACTCATTGCTTCGGGGCTGAGGTTGTTGGACACAAACCCGCCCATGTCCGGCACTGCACCGCTTTGATAGGCAGGAAAACCGCCGCTGTATTGCTGCTGAATGCTGTCGGCTGTCGAATGAAACGGATCGATCTTGGGCGAGGAAAGTACGAACTGATCGCTCAGCTTGCCATCCTCATACTGGTGCACCGGATACGGGGTGCCTTTGTAAGTGTTCGTATAGGATTTTGAGTTTGCCTTGAACGGCGGTTCCGCGTTCACATAGTTCAGGTGGGGTGCGTCCGCCTCGTATAGCCAGCCCAGAACACTGTCCATTGTCCGACTTTCAAGCATGTAGACGACCACATGTTCGATATTGGTGCGCATGAAATCCATAGTGCCGGGAACAAGGGCTTTGGCGGCATCAATGGGAATCGGCATCTGTACCGGAGTCAGCTGACCGGACACATCAAACCCCTGAGGCAAGGCGCCCTGTTTCAGGGGGCCGACAAACGGGTCGGGAAGGAACGGATCAAACCCCCAAAGCCGGTAACTCCCATCTCCGGGCGCAATGTCCAGAATGTTCTCACCCATGGCGATTAGGTGGTGCGAGGTATCAATGTCCGGGCGCGTGCCCTCAGATATCGTCGGCATCGACAACGGATGCCAGTTTTGCGGATCAAAGTTCCACACGCGGTATTTCGAATGCTCGGCGATCCATTCGAGCACATAGTTGCCCATGGGCAGCAACGCGCTACCGCCGGTGATCTCGGCAAAGGCATCCTGCGGCCCCATCGAGGTAGGCAGCGGGTCGGGCGGCGACATCGGGCTGGGTGCGGGATCGAAATTCCACAGCATGTATGTCCCGCGTGCAGCAGTCGGCATATAGGCCATGACATATCCCGTCATGGGCACAAGCTGCACGATATCCGTTTCGGTTGCATCCCAGGTGTAGTGATCGAAATACTGCCAGAATTTGTGCTGCTTCCATTTCCCCGATTGCAAAGGCTGAACGCTCAGCGGGTCGGGGTTGGTCGGGTCAAATTCGAACAGATCATAAGGAACATGAGGATCTTTTTGATCCTGAAGCTGCGACAGATCATAGGAGAGCATGTACCCGCCGATCGGACACAGCTTTGTGCTGGATGGAAAGTTTGATCCGGGCGACAACAGGATCTGTTCGAACAGCTCAGGCAGATCCATGTTCAGCCGCCACAGGCTGTAAGTGTCGCCGCTGTTGGCCTGGTTAATCAGATAGGTTGGTGCTGCATTTGCGATAAAGTCTTTCTCGGCCATGTTTCCGTCCAATCCATGCGGGGTCAAAAACTGAAAAAAGAGAGAAATGGGAAACGATTTGTTCACTAATTTGCAACAAATACGCCAAATCAAAAAGAAAAATCTTCTGACGTCCGAATGAGCCGCGCTTGGCTGGGGGTGGATTTTTGGCTTTGAGTTGCGCTGCTATGAGGCGCCGGAAACCGACCCAATAGACTGTCAGCCAGTTTTCCGTCGACAAAAACGATTGCCGTGGGCCACGTCCCAAGACGACGACCTACGTTCAAGATTGCATTACAGAACAAAGGTCTGCCGTGTGAACGTAATTCTATTGTCATCGGCAGATGGGGGTGGTGCCGGGTTTTCCGGTAAACGAATTGAGCATCCGAAAACCATCATGTCCGATACGCGGGCGAGTGATAAAGATTGATAACATCATTAAGCTTCATTTGTGGATGCTCAAACCTGCGAGAGACCGGTTTTGTTCCGCCGAAAGTGAAAAGAATCACCGTGATGTGATTGCAAAAATCCAATCGGAGCAACGGATGACCAATAAGCCTCGCGACAATGCTTTTTTGTGAATCCTGCACTGGTAAGGATGTCGATGCTGTGCCAATCTCGTGCCCCGGATAACCTGATCGGCAGCGTTGAAAGTGGAAAAGAAAAACGACACTGAAAGTGAAGTCGGTCAGACGCTTCAGCGGTTGCGGCATGAACGGGAACTGACGCTGGGCGATCTTGCGGCTCGGGCACAAGTATCCACTGCGATGATCAGCCGGATCGAAAACGCCAACGTCTCGCCTTCGCTGTCGACACTGCAATCTTTGGCGGATGCTCTGGATGTGCCGCTGATGGCGCTGTTTGCCCGGTCGGATATCGCTGCAGATGTTCATCACGCGCGCGTTGGCGATGGCCTGCCCGCGCGGCGCATCACGCAGGGGCATGCGCATGATTATCTCCTATTGGGCAAGCACTCGGCACCCGGGGGGATTTTTCAGTCTGCGCGAATTCGCATTTCAAAAGAGCAATCCGGCAACTTGCCCAGCTATCAGCACGAAGGTCATGTGTTCATCTACATGATCGAAGGGCAGGCCACATACCGTTGCGGAGGGGAGAATTTCCAGATGTCTGCGGGGGATACATTGAGCTTCGATGCCAAGCTTCCGCACGGATTCAGTGAAATCCTGTCTGATGCTGTCGAGTTCATTACGGTCTCAACCCGCCCGCAATAGGGCGCTGCCAAGCTTCGGCCTGTGAGGCCGAACCTTGCAGCTATCGGCGATTGAGCGCTGCGCGAAAAGTCGAACGCGCCTCTGCGCTGTGAATGTAGGCGTAGTCTCTGGGACAGGAGGTTCCTGCCGTGATCTCCATCGAAACAAACTGAGGGCCTGCCAGAGACAGGATCTGCGGCGCGGCTTCGGCGAACCTGTCAACATTGGTGAATCGCTGAACCCCGGCATAGCCAGCCGCCCAGGCCATTGCAGCAAAGTCGACCTTTTCAGCGCCGGGCAACGGATGCGCTCCGTTCACCTCGTAAACCCGATTGGCCGAAAGAAAGTGATAGAGGTTCGACACGCCAGCGCCAGCGATCGTCACCAGCGACCCAAGGTTCATCAGCAGGCTGCCGTCGCCATCAAGAACAATTACGCGCCGGTCCGGATTGGCCAGTGCCAATCCCAGCCCGTGGGACGATGCCTGACCCATCGCGCCAACGGCGACATAGTTCAGGTCTCGCGGGTTCAGGGCCAGCCAGTCAAAACAACTTTGATAGACTGCAACTACAATGTCACTGTCATGAATGTGGGGGATCAGCGCCCGTAGCGCCTCGTCGCGACGCATCGTCATGACGCCTCCGGAGGTCTGCCGATCAGAAAGATATGAGGCTGCGAGGATGCATAGGCCATTGCGATGGCCTGCGGTATGTGGGTTTCGTCGCCGGGTTCTTCGATCAGCGAATGCGATACCTCCATCGCGTCAAGGACAGGGCGGATTATCCGAACACCGTAGGAGGAAGATTGATCCGGGTGCACATGTGGTTCCTTGCCCTGCAAACCAACCATCATCACAACGGGCAATTCATAATCCATCCCGATCGCACGAATTGCATTCAGGGAGTCCATCAACCCTGTCTGCTGCATCATCAGTACGGCCCGGGTTCCATTGTAGGACATGGCGCCGCAAATACTGACACCTTCATCCTCTTTGCAGATCCGCGTCAGTCGAAAATCAGGATCCTTGGAAATGGGCCACAACAGACCGTCGCTGGTGACGATATCCGGAAGGGCGACGATTTCCTGAACCTGTGCGGCCTTGAGCTGCGCAATGATCGCGCGCCCCGACGGGTATGCAACCTTTGGCGCGTCCACCGTAATTCCGGAAGACATACCCATTACACGCCACCGTTCAGGAATTTGGCAATTCCGTCCCGTGCAATTTTCAATTCATGCATATGCCCGACTGTAATGCGCAGATAGTCCGTGTACGCTGGCGATGCGAACCGCCGCACGGCAATGCCGTGCTGCAAAAGCGCGCGTGTCGCAGCTTCTGCTGACTTGTTGCCATCCGGGAAGTGAACAAGAACGAAATTTGCCTGACTGGGGATGACGTCCAGTCCCAACCCCTGCATCTCGGCGGTGATCCAGTTCCTGCCCAAGCGGTTGGCATCGCGAACATACTGAGTGTGGGCTGTGTCCTCCAATGCGGCGATCGCAGCCATTGCCGAAGGCGAAGCAACCGGAAAGGTCAGCCCGATCCTGCGAACGACATCGACGATGTCGTCAGGCCCATACAACCAGCCCACGCGCGCGCCTGCCAGACCGTAGATTTTTGAGAATGTACGGCACATGACCACATTTTGCGCCTCATCAACCAGAATATGCGCGGGCTCGTAATCTTCGGCATCGATGTATTCTTCGTAGGCCGCGTCGATTATCAACAATACTCTTTCTGGCAGGGCGGCGTGCAGGCGGCGAATTTCAGAGCCATTCAGATACGTGCCTGCAGGGTTTTCCGGGTTGGCCAGATAGACGATACGTGTCCGTTCGGTCACGGCTTCGATCATGCGGTCAACCGAGGGTTTGAAACCATCGTCCGCAACCGACACGACGTCTGCATCGTTGGCGTGCGCATAGTTCGGGACTTTCAGGTACCCGTTCGCGCTGCGGATCAGTTCGGTAGCCGGACCCAGATAAGCACGGGCAAGCCGTGCAAGCAGGTCGTCCGATCCCTGCCCGGTTGTGATCCGCGCGGCATCGAGGCCGAAATGTTCAGCGATGGCCGGGGCGAGAGTTAGATCGGGGTTTTCCAGATACCGTTCGATTGAACTTGTGGCTGCCTGCGCGGCGGCCCGGGCCAAAGGGCTGGGACCAAACGCGCTTTCATTGGAATTTAGCAGGACAGACGGTGGAAGTGATGCATCAATCGCCCCTGCGACCATGTGGGGTTTGATGCGCGAAATTCCTGATTTCGCCAAGGCTACTGTCATTCTTGTCCTCCAGCAGTCACTGGCCGGGTAGGTGGCGCTTACTTTTATCATACAATACTCACTATTTAGCAACTTACTTTCAAAAATATTATGATTTAAGTGAGCCTGCTTGGATGAAAGCAGCGCGACGCTTGTTTGCCCGGATACCTGCGGCATCGGGTTGGAATTGACAGGCATGAAACGGCAGCCCAAAGGGCAAACGGCTGTTCGGGATTCTTCAGCGAGGGTCGCTTGGAACTGTATTACCCGGCCATCGGAAGCAGTATCGCCAACGAAAGTGGTATACTGACCGCAGCAATCAGGGTCTGTAGCGTGACGATCGCCGCCATCAAAGGCGCATCTCCGCCCAGTTGTTTTGACAACGTGTAAGAGGACGCACCCGTCGGAACAACGGAATAAACCACGGCGATCTGCAGCACGTTCTGCGGCAGTCCGACGGCCAGTCCGATTACCAGAACCGCGACAGGGAAAACCACCATCTTGCCCGTGAACGCAAGGATCAGGGGTATTGTGCTGGCAGCCATTGCGCGGACTCTCAGGTTTGCGCCAACGGCCAGCAGAGTAATAGGCAGCGCCCCCGCACCCAGAACATCCGCCACATCGTGAACCACCGGAATCCGGTCTCCGATCAGCTGGTTGGCACCCACTGCCAACAGGATTGAAATGACATAGGGGTTGCGGGCCAGTTCCCGCAGAATGGCCAGCGGCAGACTCGTGGTTCTGTCGCTTTTCAAAGAACCGACCAGCATGATCACCATGACGATATTGGTGATCGGAACAAGGATCGCCGTCGCCAGAATGGCGATGTCAAACCCTGCCGGACCGAAAAGGTTTGCCGCCAGAGCAAGTCCTATGAAGGAATTGTGCCGGGCACTGCCCTGCAAAATAGATGTCCCCTGTGGCGGTGCGAAACCCATCAGGCGCGTACTGACAACCGCAAAGATCAGTGCAGCAACAAACCCGCCCAGGATCGTGGCCGAATAAAGCCCAAGCGCTGATTTGTCCAAAGGCGACATTGAGATCTTGCTGAATAGCAGGCATGGCATCAATACCCAGTAGACAAGTTTGTCGTTCAGGTTCCAGAAGTCCGTGCTGGGAATGCCACCTTTCCGAAGGGCCAGCCCAAGGGCAATAATCAGAAAGATCGGCAGAATAGAGGTCAGCGTTGTCAGCATGGCAATCAGCAATTCGAAAGGCGCTTATTGAGCGGACCTTTTCATGCCGGAAATTGCAATTCAACCGATGGTTTCGCTCTGACTTCAAGTCAGGATCTTTATTCTCGTGAATTCCGGAAATTGGTCCGCTAAGTGGCCCTATCTAAGGTGCAAGAACAAAGGCCCAAGCTGTGAACCGCCGTTTCTTCAGGCGGTCGCCCAGGCCAGATAATCCTCAATCATATCGCCAAAACTCTGTTCGACTGCGAATTCGAAACCGCCATCACACCTTGTCACGAGCGCCTTCAGGCCAAACACCTCGGAATAGGTCACGTCATCCGGGCCGAATATGGTTTCGTTCAGATCCAGCGGACAGGCAATGGCCATCACGTCGGCCGCCTCGGGTCCGGCAACGCGGAAAAACGTCAGCGTGTCCGAAATTCGTACGATGTTGATATCTTCCGGGCAATCCGCCGGTTTGAGCCTTTCCTCATATTCCTGCTCACGATTTGGCCCAGTCCGAACGATCCAGTGATTTCGGCCGACATGGTACAGTTCGGCCCCCCCTTGCCCGATCCGGGTATTGGGTTGTTTTGGCAAGCTCGGCAACAGGTCCTTGACCCAGCTTTCGATTGCCTCGGGTTGCCCCTTAAGATCGAAAAGTACGCTCAGGCTCTGGCGTGCAAATTGTACGTCATAGCTCATCTCAGGACCTCAGAAGTTTGCCGTCGGGGTCGTGAAACACCGGTCTGGTAATTGTGACCGGGATGACCTTGTCCCGAAGACGGACATACGCGGTTTCACCGTGCCGGGCATGTCCGTTTTCCAGCAAAGCCAACCCGACCCAGCGGTTGTTTACCACGCTCCAGACGCAGGCCGTAACCAAGCCTTCGGTCGCCTCCTTTCGGCCGCCGGGGGTCAGTGGCGCGCCTTCCGGAACCTGCTGGTTGGTGTCTTCGGGCAGAATGCCAACCAGTTCGCGGCGAACGCGCCCGCTTTCGCGTCGCAGCAAGACCGAGCGTTTGCCAAGATAGTCCGGCTTCTTTTTGGACATGACCCAGCCCATCCCCAGATCATATGCGTCGACGGTGCCGTCGACTTCGTGACCCAGCGAAAGAAACCCCTTTTCGACCCGCAGTACATGGCTGGATTCCGAACCGACCGGCAGAATCCCAAATGGGGCACCCGCCTCCATCACTTTGTCCCACAGTTCGGCCATATGACGCGGGGCAACATTGACTTCAAAGGACAGCTCTCCGGTAAAACTGACACGAACGACACGGGCCGGAAACCCGGCAACGGTGCCATCCCGGAAAGACATGAAAGGGAACGCTTCAGATGACAGATCAATGTCCGTACCCAGTGCCTGCAGAACATCCCGGGCGCGCGGCCCGCAGATCGTGGCGTTGTTCCACTGGCTCGTGACTGTGGTGATCATCACCTGCCAGTCCGGAAACTCGGTCTGCAGAATTTTCTCCATATGCTGGTTGATCGCATCCGCATGGCCCGTCGAGGTCGAGATCAGCCAGCGATGCGCGTCCAGCCGAAATGCCACCCCGTCATCCAGGATCAACCCGTCATCCGACAGCATCAGCCCGTACCGCCCCTCGCCAGGTTTCAGGCTGGACATGGCGTTCGTGTACAGAAAATCGAGAAAGCGTGGTACGTCGCGGCCTTTCAGTTCAAACGTTCCAAGCGGCGAGCCGTCATAGACACCAACGCCTTCCCTGACTGCCCGGCATTCGCGGTTGACAGCCTCCTGCAATCCCTCACCGGGTTTTGGGAAATAGCCAGGACGCCGCCAGCGTGCGCCAGCCTCGTACATCACCGCGCCGTTGTTTTTGTTCCATTGTGTCACCGGAGTGTGACGATAGGGAAACAGAACGCTGTCCTCTCGCAGCCCACCGATCGCGCCGAAGGAGACCGGAGTGTACGGCGACCGGAACGTTGTCGTACCGACCTCCTGCAATGGTACGCCCTTTTGCATTGCCACGGTGCCGATGATGTTGATATTGCCGGTTTTCCCCTGATCGATGCCCATGCCACCAGTCGTGTAGCGCTTGACGTGCTCGACATTGTCATAGCCTTCGCGCAAGGCCAGATGCACATCGCTGACCGAGACATCATTCTGGATGTCCAGAAACGCCTTGCCGCGTTGCCCCGGCACATCGACACGCCAGAGCGGTTCGATGTCGTATGTCAGATCTTGGCCGCCGTCGATGATCCGACCCAGGTTCATTTCCCCGGCCGCGGCACCCGTGGCGCGGCAAGCCTGGGCCGCTGTTTCGGGAACAAATGCGGCCAGATTGTCATCGAACCGCAGCGAGCTGCGGGATTGCGACCACAGATGCACAGTCGGGTTCCAGCCCCCGGAATGACCCAGTACATCGCAGTCAATCCATTTATCAGCGCCGCTGTTGACGGCGACCGCGCGGACGGCGCGCAGACGTTTGTGCCCGCGTACACCCGCAGCGACGGTCCCCGGATGAACCGAGATACCCGGCACCTTGTCCAGCGCGGCCTGAGGCACCTTTTTGCGGCTATCGAGAATTGCAACAACTGCCAAACCCGCCGCCAACAGATCAGCGGCGACCGCGTAGACGCTGTTGTTGTTGGTGAACAAGGCCACGCGGTGCCCGGGAACCACGCCCCAGCGGTTCACATAGGCCTGTATCGATGAGGCCAGCATGACACCGGGACGATCATTGTCGGCAAAGACCATTGCACGCTCCGTGGCGCCGGTGGCAATGATCACTTCACCTGCGCGCACCCGCCAGCTGCGCTCCAGGATGCTGTTCTGTTCCGGCTCCCGTTCGTTCACGATCAGCAGATTGTGTTCGCGATAAGCCCAGACAGTTGCGTTTTGCAGATGGGTGACATTGTCCATCTTGCGCAATTCCCGAACTGCTTCGGCCACCCATTCCATTGCTGGTCGCCCATTGATGGTCAGCGTCCGGTTGAGCAGGCTTCCTCCTGCCTCGGGTCCCTCATCCGCGATGAACACCCGCTTTCCTGCGCGACCTGCCTCAAGTGCGGCCTGCAGGCCGGCGGGGCCTGCTCCGGCGATCAGAACATCAGCATGGGCGTGCCGCGCCTCGAACCGGCCCGCACAGGGAGGCCGAGAGGGTGCTGCGGCGAGCCCCGCAGCCTTGCGGATTGTGGGTTCAAACAAGTGCCAATCCGGCCATTTGAAGGTCTTGTAGTAAAACCCGGCCGGGATGAAGCGACCAAGCAGTTGGTTCACCCCGCCCAAATCGAAATCGGGCGAAGGCCAGCAATTGACGGAAAGGGCGCTCAGCCCATCCCGAAGGGGTACGGTTGTAGCGGGGCGGTTGCCCGATGCGTCCTCGCCATCCAGTTCTACCAGAGTCGACGGTTCCTCGGGGCCATGACCGACAATGCCGCGCGGGCGGTGGTACTTGAAACTGCGGGCTGTCACACGAACGCCATTGGCCAGCAAGGCCGAAGCCAGAGTGTCGCCCTCGTAACCTTCGTAGCGTTTGCCGTTGAATTGAAACTGCAAAGGTCGATTGCGGTCTATGCGCCCCCCGGACGCGAGGCGGTTACGCTGTGCCATGGGGCGCCTCCACAATCTCGTGTGTCCGGGTATCGCGCCAGATTGTCAGCCATTCACCGCATCCGCGCGCGTGCCACCATTTTTCCTGCACAGGTCCCAATGGGTTTGGCACAACAGTCAAGTATTCGACCCACTCCGCGTCACTGACAGCATTCGGGTCGGGCCGATCCGCCCCGACCGGACCGCCAAAGATGAATTCGCTTTCGTTTCGTTTGCCGCAATATGGGCAGGGTATCAGCATCATGGTCCTGTCCTTTTCATCGCGCCGTGGTGGTGCCGGCTTCCATCACGAATTCAAGATGACGGAACCGGTCGAGGGTGAAGGATGCCATCAGCGGGTGCGGTTCTCCTTTGGCGACCAGATGCGCCAACGTCAGACCGCCCGCCGGGATCGCCTTGTAACCGCCCCACCAACCCGCCGTGACGAACAGTCCGGGCACTTCGGTCTGGTCCATGATGGGGGATGCATCATGCGCAATGTCCAGATGCCCGCCCCATTGGCGCATCAGTTTGAGTTTTTTGAAGGACGGGAACAGGGAAAGCATCGAAGCAACCGTGTCTTCAAAGACGTTTTGCTTGATGTCCCGACGAAAACTCTGCCCCATATCCGGTGCGCCGCCGATCACCATTTCGCCTTTGTCGGACTGGCTGAAATAGAAGCCGCTGTCCGGGCAATTCACTATGACGTCGACCAGCGGTTTGACAGGTTCCGACACAAAGGCCGTCAGGTTCATCGTCCGCAACGGCAGTTTGAGCCCTGCGGTTTCCGTCAGCGTCGTTGTATGGCCCGACACGGCCACGACAACCTTTTCCGCGTGTATTGTCCCCCGATTGGTCTCGACGCCGGCAATCTTACCATCCGAGCCGCGGATCAACGACTGCACGGCGGTCTGTTGATGGATTTCCACACCCATGGCGTCAGCCGCACGTGCATACCCCCAGGCCACAGCATCATGTCGGTTCACGCCCGCATCGGTATGAACCATGCCGCAAATGACCGGCAGGCGCGCATCCGGCCCTCCGCCGGTCAGCGCCGGAATGCGACGACGCAGCTCTTCCGTCGTGATCTGTTCATAGGTCGAGCCATAGATATCCATGACCAGTTGGCGCCGCCGCAGCTCCCGCAGTTTGGGCCAGGTCTGCACAACATCAACCATGGTGCGTTTTGAATGCATCATGTTGAAGTTAAGCTCGTGCGTAAGGCCTTCGTACATCGCAACAGATTTGACATAGAAAGGGATCGACTCGTCACGCATATAGTTCGACCGGATCGTCACCGTGTTGCGCGCGATATTTCCACCGCCCAGCCAACCGCGTTCCAGAACTGCGACATTTGTGATGCCGAATTCTTTCGCCATATAATAGGCCGTAGCCAGACCGTGCCCCCCTGCCCCGATCACCACGACCTCATACCTGTCTTTCAAGGGCGGGCTGCGCCAAGCCAGAGGCCAGTTGCGGTGTCCGGACAGCGCATTCCGAGCGAGCGAGAATATGGAATACTTTTGCATGTTGGTAACAATATTTATCAATAATCAAATCACGTCAATAAACAAATTTACCGGGAAGCAACCAAAATTTCGCGCCTAGGACCTCTGAACCGAACCGTTGTTTTGGCGGACCATTCGGGTTGCTTCCGTATTTTCTGGCTATTCACACCAGTTTGGCTAGGATGTCGCCATGATACGCCGCGTTGAACAGTTTCATCGAAGCCTTGCCGGCAAGTGGTCGGCCCGGTCGAAATGGCCCTGTTTCATAATCAATTGCCGCAGTTCACCAGCATCCTGAATCCATGAGAGCCCGGGCGCGTCGCGCCCATTTTCTACCGTCCTGTAATTCGGGCGGATTTAGTGGATGGAAATGCAATGACATATACAATTGACACAAAGGCCGTTCAGGAAGCCTATGCACGCGACGGTGTCGTGTTGCTGAAGAATATCCTGTCCGAGGAGTGGTTGGCCAAACTGCGCCACGCTGTGGACACCGAAGTCCAAAAAGGCGACCGGTATTTTGCCTACAAAAACATGCGTGAAATGCCGGGCGTGTTTCAGGATTATTGCCTGACCTCGGACATAGGCCAACGTGTGGCAGAGGTGGCCGGCAGCCCCTGGACATCGTTGATATATGACCAGATTTTCGTGAAAGAGCCCGGCACACAGACCCAGACCGGGTGGCACACGGATCAACCCTATTGGCCGGTGTCCGGCCCGATCATGACGATGTGGATCGCGCTTGACCCAGTCGACCCTGACAATGGCGCACTGGAATTTGTGCGAGGGTCACATGCCTGGGGCGCCAAATACCGACCGTTCAAAACCGATCAACTGGGTGGTTTCTTGCATTATCTTGAGCAGGACAACCCGGAATACATCGACATGCCGGACTTTGAGGCCAACCGCACAGATTATGACATCTTTCACTATGACCATATGGAGCCCGGTGACGCTTTGGCCTTTGACGGGATGACCGTGCATTCGGCGATGGGCAACAGAACCACGACCCGCCGAAGACGCGGATATGCAATACGGTTTGCAGTCAAAGGGGCAACCTATGAACCGCGCGATGCGGTGACCGAATGGCTGCATGATGAAAGCCTGCAACCCGGCGCTCCGTTCGCAGGCGGACGTTTCCCGGTTATCTACGAAACTGCATAAGCTGAATGTGGCAAGGGCCGGTGTTCCGGCCCTTCACTGCGACCTCAGGCAGATTTCGCGACGTTTTCCGTTGCAGCGTTTTCCGCCTCGATCGCGCGGTCAAGCACACGGCGGAACTGTTTTGCCCCGGCATCCAGGCCAAGATCTATGTGGGGCGTTTTGGCGTATTTCATTCCCTTGTGAACTTCTTCCAGCACGTCTTTGTCCTCAAGAAACGCCATTCGAGCCCCATCATTCATGAATTTCGAAACTTCGGCATTGTCCGGATAGGAGTTGCGGTGCTGGAACCAGAAATACCGCGTCCGGTCCTCATCAATCGGGGTCATGAAGTTGTACGAGATATTAATGAATGTCTCATCAACCGGGTCCTTGTCATATCCACCTGTACCAACGGGTGTGTAGATGGATTTGTTCAGTCCGATTGCCGGCATACACATCTCGTAATGCTGTAACCGGTCACAATCGCCGTCGAAGGACACCAATTTCGCATAGTACGGAGACGGCGGCTTCTTCTCGATCCACCGAGATACGATCACGCCACGGTCCGTCTTCTCGACATTCAGGGGTTCTTCGTCGGTGCCCGCTCCTGCAAAGGACGTAACGTGCACCCAGGCCACATGGCTGGGATCCAGCAGGTTGTCGCAGACCCAAAGGTAGTGGCAGTCGATGTCCATCACGCCACCATCGGTCAGACCCCAGCTTGGATCGTCGAAGTTCTCCACCGGGAATATTGTGTCGGGATCGGCCAGCGCCGGATCGCCCATCCAGATCCAAAGCAGCCGATACCGATCAACCACCGGATAGGATTTCACAACCGCGCGCCGGGGCGTCATGCCACGTTGTGTGGGGCTGTCGATACATGTGCCGGAACAGTCGAAGGTCAAACCGTGATAACCGCACTCGACCAGATCGCCCTTAAGGTTGCCTTTCGAGAGCGGCAGCTTGCGATGGGGACACGCGTCTTCCAACGCGACCGGAGTTCCATCTTGCTGCCGGTACAGCACGATATTCTCGCCCAGAAACGTCTCGGCCCTCAGGTCGCGGCTGATATCCTTGCTCCACGCGGCGACATACCAGCAGTTCTTCAGATACATGATCCGGATCTCCGTTCGGTTTGTTGGCTTTGCGGCAGTATGGGGCAGTTTACCCGCGTTTCGCCATGCCGGATTGGTAATGCGACATATAAGGTGGACTAATTTGAAACCGGCGCAGGAGCGGGTATGTCCGGTTGCGCCCGAGCCTCTGCCTGAATCCAGTTCAGGAACTCGCTTACCTTCTGGCTGTCCTTGGTTTCGGGTCGGCGCACAAGCCAGTAAGACAGGGGCGATTGCGTCAGCTGGGGAAAAGGACGCACCAGGCGACCATCGCAGAGCGCATCAATAACCAGAGGCTCACGACCAAGCGCCACACCCAACCCTTCGATTGCGGCCTGCACAACCATATTCGACTGCCCCAACCTGCGCGTGCGTAGTGCGGCAGGCAAACTTAAATCACATCGCCGCGCCCAGAAATCCCATGTCGGACTGGCCGTGCCATGGTGCAGGTTTTCATCCACCAAAAGCGTATGAAGGGACAGATCCTCGATACTCTGAAGCGTTGGCAGAAGGCCGGGCGCACATACGGGAAACAACTGTTCCCTCATCAACAAATCGACCTGAAACCCAGGGTATTCGCCCAGTCCATATCGAATCCCGATATCTGCATCGACGCGTGAAAAAGGGTGTTGCCCGGTGTCGGTGGCAATCGAAATCGAAAGATCCGGGTGGGCCAGGTCAAAGTGAATAAGCCTTGGAAACAACCAGTTAAAGGCGAAACCCGGCAAGCACGAAATAACGATTGTCCGGTCACTACGGGTTTTGTCCCGCAATTGCGTGCAAACATCCGAAATGCGCCCTAACCCATCGGAGATTGCCAGGGCAAGTTGCTCACCCTCGCGCGTGGGGCGGGACTGGCGCGCCCCACGGACCAGCAATTCTCTGCCAAGCCATTCTTCCAGAGACCTGACGTGCTGACTTACGGCGCTTTGACTGACGCCCAGTTCTTCTGCTGCGGGCGAAAAACCCGAATGGCGCACCACGGCTTCAAATGCGCGAAGCGCCGAGTATGGTAGGTTCAGGATCATATTAGTCACCCTAATGTCAGCCATTATTTCTTTCAAATGGATTAGAACCGTGTGCGTCCATTAAATTCATTAAAGTCAGGTATTAGGGGTTATTGATGTCCAACACGACGCCCGAGCGAGGAGCGCGAAATCTGCTGGTGAACTGTGCGCGTGCATCCGCAGGCGACCGGCTGCTGATCGCGTATGAACCCCCGGAGTTTGGGTATTTTGATGCCGACTGCGTCAAGGTGGTCAGAAATGCCGCCCAGCATCTGGGGTTGGTCGTTGACGCGGTCGATGTCGGTTTCAACCCTGACAACCCGCATCTTTCGCCTGATCTTCTGGCCCGTTTTCAGGCTGCGGACATCATATTGTTTCTGGCGCGTCTAGGGGATCAGTTGCGGTTTTCGGACATGCCGCAAGGCAAGAAGATCATCGTCAGCTTTGCCGTGAATCAGGAGCTTCTGGGTTCAGGGTTTTCCAACGGACACCACGATGCCTTCATGGAACTCAAGGCCGACGTCAACGCGGTTCTGGACAGGGCGGATGACGTACGGATCACCTGCCCTCTGGGATCGGATGTGCGTGGGCGACCAATTATGGATTTGAAACCTACCGGCGATACATCCATTTTGCGGTTTCCGATGTCCGTATTCACACCAGTTCCCGCGTACAGTTTTTCCGGTCGTGTGGCCATCAGCTTCCTGACGGGCACAGGATCGAAATATTATGACGACTATACACTGGAATTTGACAGACCGGTCTTCGCCATGATGGAGAACGGTCGCCTGACGCGGTTTGACGGTGACCCCGAAAATGCCGCCAGGGCCGAGGCACACTATGATCGGGTCGCCGAACAGTTCGGCATCGACCGGAATTTTGTACATTCCTGGCACGCGGGCATTCACCCCGGCTGCGGATACCCCTGGGACATGCGGGAAAATTTCGAGCGCTGGGGAGGTGCCGCTTTCGGCAATCCTCGCATCCTGCATTTCCACACATGCGGAGCATATGCCCCGGGCGAGATCAGTTGGAACGTGATTGATCCGACAATCGTGATTGATGGGGCGACGTATTGGGATCACGGTGTTTTCCACGCGGAAAGGCTGCCCAACGGTCCGTCGATACTCGCCCGGCATTCCTGCGCCGCTGATTTGTTTGCAAATCCCGATCCGGATATCGGGCTGCGCGTGGCTGTCTGACCCATCCCGGCTTGATCGAATCACGCTCTGGTTGGATAATCCGTTGTTAATAAGGCCTGACCGAGTTGGCCTTATGGTGCGGAGCACTCCCGTCTCCGGTGCCGGATCATGTGCAGAGGGCGCGACCCCCACACCGGCAAATATTGTGGAAATCACATGCCAAAACCAATCGTCACGCCGCTGACTCAGGCCCTGGCCGAAGGAAAACTCACGCGCGAAGAGCTCAGAAGCTTCATGCAACGTTCGAACGGACCGGGATTACGCCACCTGGCGCTTTGGGTCCTGTTACTTGCCTTTACATCAACACTCATCACTCTTGCTTGGGACAGCTGGCTGATTTGGCCTGCCATGTTCCTGCAAGGCGTCGTTCTGGTGCACCATTTCTCGCTGCAGCACGAATGTGTGCACTACACGGTATTTCGAACGCGCTGGCTGAATGATCTGGTGGGACAGATCTGCGGGCTGATCATCATATTGCCGCACCGCTTTTTCAGGTACGAGCATTGCGATCATCACACGTACACTCAGCTGACCGGAGAAGACCCTGAACTGATTCCGCTGCCCAAGTCCCTGGGGCAGTATTTTCTATACCTTTCCGCTCTGCCCTACTGGCGTGGCAAGTTCACAGAGGTGTTTCGCCATGCATCCGGCCGCCTGAGCGAGGCAGAGCTTCGATTTATCCCGAAGGTCGAACACCAGGCCGTATTTAGGGACGCACGAATGATGCTTGGTATCTATGCCGCACTGGTCTTGGCCATGGCGCTGTCCGGGTGGTGGGGTTTGATCTGGTACTGGATCATTCCGTTGTTTCTGGGCGAACCGGTCATGCGGTTTGTGCGCATGACCGAACATGTCGGGCGGCCCACTGTTGCCCGAATGTCGGAAAACACCCGGACCAATCTGGTTTCCGCACCGATGGCATTTTTGTGCTGGAACATGAACTATCACGCAGAACATCACTATGTCGCCTCTGTGCCGTTTCATGCATTGCCCAGTCTGCATGAAAAGCTGAAAGACCATATTTTCGTTGAAAATGGCGGGTATCTGGCCGCCCATCGCGACATTCTGCGTCAGATCTTGCAGCGCAAACGCGAACATGCGGCAGAGGTTTGAACGATGACGGCCGAAAAAACCTGGCGCGATGTGATCGCGGTGTCCAAACTTGAGAAAAACTGGGTTACGCGGGTCGAAATCGGCCCACGCATGATTGCGGTCTACGATACGCCAACCGGCATCTACGCATCGCTGGCGTTGTGCAACCATGGCGGGGCCGATCTTTGCGACGGCTATTTTGATGGCCATGTGATCGAATGTCCGCTGCATCAGGGTGCGTTCGACGTGCGGGACGGCAAGCCTGTGTCTGCGCCGGCCATGCGTTCTATGCGGGTGTTCGAGACGCGGGTTGAAAACGGGATGGTTCAGGCCCGTTTCTGACAACCGCACTGAACGTTCAGACGGATAACCAACTTATCTTTTGTCTGATCGTTTTTCGAGGCGTGCAAAAAGACGGCTGAGGCCGAAACATACGACGAAGTAAAACGCTGCGGTCGTGATCCACGCCTCGAATATCATCCTTGATGAAGCGACGAGTTCAACGGTCTTGTAAGTAAGTTCCTGAACTGAAATCAGTGACAGGATCGAGCTGTCCTTGATCAGGGATATGAACTGGTTTGCCAGTGGCGGGACCACTTTTTTCATCGCCTGAGGCAGCACGATGTAGCGCAGCTCCTGAAAACGGCTCATCCCGATCGAACGGGCAGCTTCGCGCTGGCCTTTTGGGATGGACTGAATCCCGGCCCGGACAATTTCCCCCACGAACGCGCTTTCGAATAGGGCCAGAACGATGACGCCGGAAACCAACGATGGGAAACGCCGCATTTCGCCGAAGAAAAACGTCCAGATCTGGTTGTCTTCCTGTCGTGCGATCCCGCGGGCCCAGCGTTCCAGGTTCAACGCATCGATCAATTGCTGGGACAGGAAAAAGAAGAAGATAAAAACAACAACAACGGGCGGGACATTACGCAGGAATTCCAGATAGGTGCGCGCCAGCATCCGGATCGTCAGGTTGGCCGAACAGCGCGCGACACCCAGTATCGTGCCCAGCAGCAAAGCC
The DNA here is from genome assembly GCF_056531785.1 of Ruegeria sp. K7. Classification (NCBI taxonomy): domain Bacteria; kingdom Pseudomonadati; phylum Pseudomonadota; class Alphaproteobacteria; order Rhodobacterales; family Roseobacteraceae; genus Ruegeria; species Ruegeria sp. K7. Next base: position 93,801 of record NZ_JBQFMJ010000013.1, on the reverse strand, counting down.
AGAATGCCCGAATAAATGCTGATGCGAATGGTGGCCGCCAGGCCCTGCAACAGCAGGTTGGCAAAATACTCCTCACGACCTGTATGCCAGCCAACGATATATCCCGGGATCAGTTCCCAGCGCCACTTGTAGTTCAGCGTGCCTTCGATCGACACCCAGATATACCCGAAAAAAGCGAGCAAAATCGCCATGATCAGGTAGTCAGGCCATCTGAGTTTCTTGAGGAAGTTCTGCACCGGGGTCCGCTCCGCTTTAGTTCCGGGGGCGGTGTGCCCGCCCCCGGTCGGATTTGTTACTGTGCAACCTGATCGGCCCACTCTTCGGTGGCGAACCAGTAGTTGTGACGCTCTTCCAGCCAGCCGGACCGCCATTGCTGGGCAATCCAGTTGTTGAAGAAGTTCATGGCGTCAGGGTCGCCCTTGCGCATGCCAAATGCTTCACCACGCGGGTCGAAAAGTTCGCCCTCGAGAACAACCAATGTCTCGGGGTTGCGGCCTGCCTCACGGTTGGGGGTCGGTTGCGACGCCATCGTGGCATGGGCATTCCCGTTCAGAACCTCCTGAGTGGACGCGCCGTCTTCATCAAAAAGCAACAGGTTGGCTTCGGGAAATGCCTTGGCGATCACGGTCGCCGGGGTCGCGCCGCGACGGGCCGCGAAAGTTACCTCCGACGAATTCAGATCTTCGCGCGCCATGCCTGCCGTCAAATCCTTGTTCGCCAGGATTGCAAGGCCCGAAAATGCATATGGGTCTGTGAAATTGATTGTCAGGTTACGCTGTGCCGTCACGGACATGCCCGAGATGATCACGTCGAAATTGCCCGATACCAGCGCCGGAATGATGCCATCCCAGGCGGTGGGCACAAATTCAACCTCGACGCCCATGTCCTCGGCCAGTTTTCGGCCGACATCCAGTTCAAAGCCGATCAGATCGCCGTTCTTGTCGCGCATCGACCATGGCACAAACAGCGACAGGCCGATCCGGATCACCCCGTCCTGTTTGATGGTTTCAATAACACTTTCGCTGGACAGTTCCTGGGTCGCGCTTTGCGCCCAGCCCGACGTCGCCACACCAGTCGCCACGACCGCGCCCAGGGCTGCCCCGAGCATTCTGCGAGAAAGCTTCATCTTGGTTCTCCTTGTTGTCCGACAATTGTTTCAGTTTTATTGGTCGACGGCATATTTCTTCTCCAGATGGCTTACGCCAATCGACAGGATCAGGGTCACCACCAGATAGACCAGTGCGATGGTGAACCAGATTTCGAAACTCATATACGTGTCTGAAATGATGTTGCGTCCGAAAGTGGTCAGTTCGGCCACCGCAATCACGCTGACAATCGCTGAGGATTTTATGAGGTGCACGACCTCGCCGGTCATCGGCGGCAGCATGAAACGGACGGATTGGGGCAGGATGATATAACGATACGTCTGGGCAGGGCTCATCCCGATGGACTTGGCGGCCTCCCACTGCCCGGTCGGAACCGCGTTGATTCCGGCGCGCAGGATTTCCGATATCAGAGCGGAATGGAACACGGCCAGCGTCAGGATGCTGGCGGTATAGCGATCAAACCCGAAAATCGGCCCCAGAACGTAATAGAACAGATAAAGCAGGACCAGCAGCGGTATGTTTCGGATCAGCTCCAGATAACCGACGGCGACGGCCGACCCAACGACCAGACCGGACAGGCGCAGCAGCGCCACGAACAATCCAATAACGGTTGCCAGCAGAAACGCGGTGACCGATAGCTTGATTGTGGCCACCAGCCCGATCGGGATTTCACCCCATTCGAACCCCAGTTCGGTGTTGCGGTACAGAAATTGCGGCACCCTGTACCATTGCCAGTTATATCCCATGCCCTGCGCGCCAACGTACGAGCCATAGGCAATCAGCCCCACGATGATCGCATACATGACGACGGAAACGGGGACCGAGCCGAAAAAGCGCTTGTAGAGCGGTGGCTTGGGCAGCGGCTGGCCCCTTGGTGCAGATATGCCCAGATCGCTCATGTCAGTGTTCCAGTATCTGGTTCAGGAACAACCGGCACCGTTCGCTGGATGGGTTGGTAAAGAACTGTTCCGGCGGCGAAACTTCGACGATCTGACCGGCTTCCATGAAAACCATCGTGTCAGCGACTTTGCGGGCAAAACCCATTTCATGCGTGACGACAACCATCGTCATGCCTGTGTCGGCAAGCTCGACCATCACATCAAGCACTTCATTGATCATTTCAGGGTCAAGTGCGGAAGTCGGTTCGTCAAACAGCATGATTCGGGTCTCCATGCAAAGAGACCGGGCAATAGCCACGCGCTGCTGTTGACCGCCGGACAACTGCGCCGGGTATTTGTCGGCCTGTTCCGGAATGTGGACACGGTCAAGATAGTTGCGCGCGGTTTCTTCGGCCTTTGCCTTCGGGACCTTACGTACCTTCATGGGGCCGATCATCAGGTTTTCCAGCACAGTCAGATGTGGAAACAGATTGAACTGCTGGAAGACCATCCCAACTTCCTGACGCAACTCCCGGATCTCCTTGGCCCCTTCAAAAACCTCGATCCCATCAATCACGAGGCGCCCAGAATTATGCCACTCCAGCCCGTTGAAACAACGGATCAGGGTCGACTTCCCGGAACCTGAGGGACCACAGATGACAACCTTTTCACCCTGGTGAACGGTCAGATCGATGTTCTTCAGCGCGTGAAAGCCACCATAGAACTTGTCCAGATTGCTTACCTCGATCATCGGAGTGGGTTGGTTCATGCCTGACCTGTTCTAATTCGGGATCGCATATTGAGGGCGTTGTGAGTTCAGGAAGCCTGTGGCAAGAGCGGTCGCCTTCGGAAAAACCTGCGCGCGGAACACTTGTTTCGGCGCAATTCTGGATCGGCCCAAGCAGTGCCATCGACTTGGCGATACGATTGAGTGGGGCAATCTGGTAAGGCCATGGAATCCTCAATTCTGTTGCGCACTGATTAATATGGTTGCTTAATATGCAATATTCGTCAATAAAAAACTCAGCGGGTAGTTTCTGACTGCCTGAAATTTGAGCTGACGGCCAACGGAAGGAGCATGAATGTCTGCCTGGATTCGGATGATTTCTGACGAGGATGCCGACGATCAGCTAAAGGCCGCATTGGACCTGGCCCGTACGCCGCACGGAACCGTCGACAATGTCATGCGCGTGCATTCGCTGCGGCCCAATACGATGAATGGGCACGTTATTTTGTACCGGGCCTGTCTGCACGATGACGTCAACACAGTGCCCATGTGGTTTCAGGAAGTCATAAGTTCCTATGTGTCCACCCTGAACGGCTGCCCCTATTCCTATGCCAATCACTGGGCCAATGCCCGGCATCTAATCGGGGATGATGCACGCGCCGACAGGATTGAAGCGGCGTTGAAGGCCAACCGCCCCGAGGACGCATTTGACGGCGCACAGCTGGCAGCGATGATCTATGCCGGGAAACTTACCCAATCGCCCGCCGCGATGGCCGAGTCTGACGTCTCGGCCTTGAAAGAAGCCGGATGGGACGACGGAGAGATCCTCGAAATCAACCAGATTGTTGGGTACTTCAACTACGTGAACAGGTTGCTGAACGGTCTCGGCGTGACCACAGAGGGAGATGTCGTGGGTTATTACGCCGACGAGTGACGGGATGTACCATGCAGGATGACACTCCGGGAAGACAAATTGACCGCGCGATCGGTGCATCGCTGAAGGAGCTGCGCCAAAGCCGGAAACAATCGGCCCGTCGTCTGGCCGAGCAATCGGGCATTTCAGCGGCGATGGTCAGCCGCATTGAAAACGGGCTTGTGTCACCTTCGATCGATACATTGGCCGCATTGGCCGAGGCACTTGAAGTGCCTATCGTCTCGCTGTTTCGCGAAGCGCGGACAGATCACACCGACTATACCCTGGTTCGCCACGGACAAGGGCTGAAGTCTACCCGTCTTGCTGGCGGGCATTCCCATGAATACGTCAATCTGGCCCTGCATTCCCGCAAGGACCTGCGATTTCAGGCGCGGCGGGTCACTCTTCTGCGCGATGAAGGGCGCCCGCCGACTTATGTCGGCCACGGTGTCGTCTTTGTTCAGGCGCTGGAGGGTCAGGCTGTCTATCGTTACGGCGAGGCGCGATTCACCCTGTCAGCCGGGGACAGCATCAGCGTCGACGCCGAACTGAACCATGGGTTCGAAGAGGTTTTGACGCCAGAGTTCGTTTTTCTGACCGTTCAGGCCGAGCGCCCGTAAAGAAATGCTGAAATGGCCATTCCTGCCGATCTTGATCTGACGCGAGGGCCGATCTCGGTGCATTTTCGCACCTTGGCCATTCCCGGCGCCATCGGGATGCTGTTCAACACGCTCTACAATGTTGTCGACATGTTCTTCGCAGGGCTCTTGTCCACAAGTGCTCAGGCCGGGCTCGCACTTGGGTTTCAGGCGTTTTTTGTTGCGATCTCAATAGGCGTTGGGCTTGGCGCAGCAATGAGTGCACTCGTCGGCAACGCACTGGGCGCGGGTGATCATCGAAATGCACGCAGACTAGCTGCACAAGGCATGAGCTATGGCTTCCTGGCCGCGTGCGTTCTTGCGCTGGCTGGTCTGTGGTATGGTCCTGCACTGATCCGTTTGGTGTCCGAGCCCGGGGATTATCGCGATGCAGGTCTGCGGTATTTCTTTTGGTTGCTCCTTGCTCTTCCAGGTTTTCTGTTGACCTTTGGCTGTAACGGTATCCTTCAGGCACATGGCGATGCCGTTTCCATGCAGCGGGCGCTGATTGTCGCATTTTTCGCCAATATCGGACTGAATCCATTGCTGATCTTCGGGGTTCCGGGCCTGGTTCCCGGCATCGGGTTTGATGGTTTGGCAGTTTCAACCGTGATCAGTCAGACAGGGGTCATGCTCTTCCTGATACGTCAGGTGCTCAGACGGCGCAGGATGCAACGGATGCGGGCGCGGAATTTTGTTCCGCGCCTGGAAAAATTCACTGAAATCTCGGTACAGGTGTTGCCCACAGCCACGTCGTTCATGGTGATGTTGCTGTCCGGGTTCGTGATGCAGTTTGCGCTTAAGATTTTTGGCGAACACGCAATCGCAGGGTACGGCGTGGCCATTCGTCTGGAGCAAATCCTGCTGTTGCCCGTGTTGGGCGTCACCGGCGCCCTTCTGCCCATAGCCTCCCAGAATTTCGGAGCCCGCGACGGCGCGAGGGTGCGCGAAGCCTTGTTCTATTGCTGGAAGGTTGGGTTCATCATGACCGCCATCGCCGCACCTGTCCTGTGGATTTTCGGCGGTCCGGTTCTGGGCCTGTTTACCGACGATCCCGAAGTGATCCGCGTGGGACTAAGCTACCTACGCGTCGACAGCCTGATCCTGCCGTTCTACATGATGCTGTTTTCGATCAACTCGCTTTTGCAGGCACTGAAAAGGCCGATCTGGACCGTCTGGATCAGCCTGTATCGGCAGGGTTTTGGGGTTGCTTTCTTCGTCTGGATATTTGTCGGCCTGCTGAGTTTCAACGAAATCGGCGTGTGGATCGGAACGGCCGCAGCGGTCATAACCGGGTGGATGATTGCCGTTCTCATTGCAACACACGTGGCACGTCGCGAGCTTGGTGGACTCTGGAAGCCGGTGATCTAATCAGAGGCCGGTACGTATGCTGCCAGTGATGAAGATTTGGCTTTCCCACTAGCTCGTTCTCGGGGCCACTGAATCCGTCCGGCGGACCTGAGGGACGATGTCGCTCAGCGTCAAGTGTTCCAATTTCGGCGTAATGGCCAGAATGGCGCTGCCATGTTCCAGCATGTCCGGGATTGAGCTTGCATGTACAAGACCGCCGGCCTGACGAATGATCAGGGATCCCCGCCAGAGCGTCCCGGTCATTCAGGTGCGCCACGTAGTAGGTGCAACGACATCCATCGATCACATCGTCCAAGAGGTTCTGACTTATTGCAGCAGTCCATCGGTCTCGCGACGAAAAGTGATTATTGAAGGCGGCATTCACCTTTACTGAGGTCAGTTTCAGGTTCAAACATGTATACGTCGCGTTTGCCACTTACGTCTGATCGGCAGGCGTTGGGTTGTCGTTGACGGACAACTGCGCGTTTTTCTATGCTCTTGGAATGATCAGCGGCAAGTTTTTTGACGATCTGTCAGTCGGAGACACCTTCGAGACTGGTGGGATTACGCTCACCGAAGGCGCAATAATTGATTTTGCACTTACGCACGATCCGCAGCCCTTCCACGTGAATAAAGTGGCGGCGAAGGAGTCGATTTTCGGCGGGATCATTGCCAGCGGCTTTCAAACCATAGCGCTCACCTTCCGGCTGTTTCGTGATACCGGCGTACTTACTGGCACCAACCTGGGCGGCCATGGCATGGACGAGGTACGATGGCTCGCTCCGGTGTTCCCGGGAGACACACTTCGTGCTCGTGTTACGGTTGAGATGCTCACACTGTCACGCTCGAAGCCGGACCGGGGAACGGTACGGTTCCGCTATCTGACGTTTAACCAGGATGATATCGAGGTGCTCAATTTGGTTATGGATCACGTAATGGCACGGCGGCAATAAGTCGGTTGAATTTCATATTTCGGTAGTTGGGTTCTGAGTGTTTTCGGCGCCTCACCGGATCGCGGTCCTGGCCGGCCTCCGCACTTTAAAATCTGCTCGGAGCACTCTATCGCCAACGGAGAGGTTCCAGCATCCTTTCAACAGGTTGCCGAAGGCTATTGCACTCGCCCCTTTCTTACCGTCCGTCGGATTGTCGCACAGCTGCGTGGCGACCTGTCAGACCGTACTTCGGTTCAAAGGCAATATCCTGTCGCCGCCAGAGATTGGCAGTGCGCAACAAAGTTGACGGGGATATTGGCAGCTGGGCATTTCAATATAAGAAAAGCCCCCGTCGGGTAACGGGGGCTGTTTTTGAGTTTCATAAGAGTTGCATCAGGAGCCTGCTTCGGGTTTCGGGCACGGGCGGAACTCGATCATCCGCCCACCTTCGTTGGCTTGATCCATGGCATCCGCACAGACCTGACCACCGTTAAGATCGTGGGCGATTTTGGCATCTGTGATCGAGAACGAAATTTCCGCAGCGGTCGCGAAATCCCGCACTGTGATGACGTCGTCTCCCAGGATCGTTCTGCTGGTCTGTCTGGTGGTATAAGTCGCTCCGATGGTTGGGTCGATCACCTGCTGCGGGACACTGGCACCGCTGTCATACATGTTCTGTACCGTTCCCAAAGCTTCCGGCTTGGACATACCACCCAGAGAAATGTTCTGGTTAAGCCAGGTCAGACGCAGGTGTCGGCTTGCCGAGGAAATGTCCGCCGGAACGTTCTCTGCAGTCTTTCCATCTTCCGCATTGAACGCTGCAATGTTCTCGCGGTGGTACTGCAACAATGGCGCGTTCGCTTTTACCCCAAGGTCCGAACCTTCAACATTGCCGGAGTAAACCAGAACCTCACCGCCCTCGTTCACTTGGAACAGAACGACATCACCATTTGCGTCCACGGCCGAAACATGCACTCCGTGCTGACCCGCATGACCCAAATCTGCTGACCAGGCGAACTGGAACTCACCCGAGTTATACGCCTCGGCGATTTCGGGGGCGGTGTCGTACATTGCGACCAGATAACCCGGCGCGTCGGCCAAGTTCACGGCCGGGGCGCCATTGTCCTTGTAATCACCAATGTAGTCTGCACTGGGGGACATATAGAGCGTATCCGCAACCATTCCCTTGTCGTTGAAGGCCTGTGCCTGAACACCGTGGAAAGACTCGTTCTCTACCCAAGCTACAGTGAAGTTCTTCGCCGGTTCGTCTGATTGGCGCGAGTATCCATCGGCTTCGTAAGATGTGACGTCATCGCCAACGCCGAAAGTCACAAGATCCATTCCGGTTTTTGTGCCCCAATCTACTGAGCGAACATAGGCGACACCGTGGTCTGATTGCTTGGCAAGCCGCGAGCAGGCGTCCGCTGATGACGCCAATGCGGTCGAGGCCATGAGGGTTGCCATCATTACTTTTGAAAAGAGGGTCATTGTCGTTTCTCCGTCTATCTAGTGTGATTGATCATCTTTGTGAGGCCGATATAGACGTTGAATCATCTATGTGCAATGATTTTGCGCACATTTCCGGTATGCTGTTTTTGCAATGCCACCTTTGCCGGTACCGTTGACTGATGTGTAGATCGCCATTAACCCAAGGAATGACAGAACATTATTTACCGATGGAAAATCATGCAGGTTGAGAGCGACGTCGAACTCGGAAAGCGAATTGCAAAAAAAATCGCGGACCTCATCGAAGAACAAGGCACCAACCCTGGTGCTGTAGCGAAAGCGGCGGGGCTTGGCGTGACGTCGGTCAGAGACCTGCTGAGCGGCAGGGCGCGTACGCCGAACGTCGCAACTCTGGTTCGAATAGCGAATGTGCTTCACGCTGATCCGGGAGACCTCATTAGCCCCCAGCAAAGCGACCCCCAGGCAAATGCACTGTACTTTGCGTTAGACGCGGACAATCAACGCCGTATTCGCGCCATCATGCGAGCGTTGCTCGGCGATCAGGAAGCACGCCAGTAATGCTATTCCGAAATGGAACAGCACACGTCAGTCATGGGCTCGGTGTCGACCTTGAACACTCGCACCAATCACTGTGGAGCGGCTCGCCGAGCTAACCTTTCCCGACAAGAGCAATGTCATCGGCCGACGATGGTTTGTTTTACGGCCCGCGCCGCCGCACAGTTGCTCCAGCAAAGTCAGCGCAACCGGCCCTTCCGGATCGACACATCTGAAGGCTGATGATGAACTGTGACGAACCCGGCCGATTCCGATTTCATTTGCCTCTCCCGGAAACGACAGACGAGGCTAGAACTGCTCTGGCAACATTACGTCCGGTACGTTCTGGAAGCATACAGGCCGCAAGAAACGGCGAATGGCCAGTGTACCGACGGATGTTGCCCCAAAGTTCGTGGAAGCCGGGTATGGACCTCCATGTACCATTGTGTCGCTGACTTCCACACCAGTCGGGAAGCCGTTTACAAGGATCCGGCCAGCTTTGCGTTCAAGAACTGGCAACAACGTTTGCGCAATTTCCGCGTCATCTGAATCCATGTGCAGCGTACATGTGAGCTGCCCCTGCAGGGACATTGACACTTCCCGCATCTGGCCGATGTTTTCTGCGACTACCAGGAGCCCCAATGGCCCGAAAACCTCGTGTTCCAGTGTTTCATTGCCCAGCCAACCCTTTGCCGAGACCTGATAAAGGAAAGGGGTTGCCGTGCGCCCGTCGCACGCGGTTGCCAGCAATTCGGTAACAGACGGTTCTGCAGCAATCATCGACTGACCGCTACGGTATGCCGCCGCAATGCCGTCTGTCAGCATGGTTTGTGGGGCGGTGTTCTTCAAGCCTTCGACTGCTGCCTTGGCAATTGCTTCGGCGTGGTCCTTCAAGACGACTGCAATGCCGGGGTTGGTGCAGAACTGGCCCGCACCCATCGTAAGCGAACCTGCCCAACCGGCGCCAATCTCAGCACCCCGTGTCGCCGCGGCTGCCGGCAGGATGAACATCGGGTTGATTGAGCCTAGCTCACCAAAGAACGGAATGGGCTCAGGACGCTGCGCACAAAGATCGAACAGTGCCCGGCCACCGGTCAACGAGCCGGTAAACCCTACCGCTCGGATCAGCGGGTGTGTTACCAGTGCCTGCCCTGCCGCCATCGTGTCACCGTGTACTAATGAGAAAGCGCCAGGATGCGTGCCCGCCTTGTCGATTGCGCCCTTGATGGCGTCTGCAACAACCTCTCCGGTCGCCGGATGAGCGGGATGGCCTTTGACCACAACAGGGCAACCGGCGGCCAGCGCCGAAGCAGTGTCGCCGCCAGCGGTTGAGAACGCAAGCGGGAAGTTTGATGCCCCGAAAACGGCAACCGGCCCGATAGGGCGCTGTACCATTTTCAGATCAGGACGCGGCAAAGGGGCTCGATCCGGCAACGCTTTGTCATGGCGGCGGTCCAGATAGTCACCTGACAGGATATGAGAGGCGAACAGGCGCAACTGGCCTACGGTACGACCCCGCTCTCCCTGAATCCGAGCTTCGGGAAGGCCGGTTTCCTGCGTGCCAATTTGGGTAATGAGATCGCCGCGCGCGTCGATCTCATCAGCAATCGCATTCAGCAGGGCCGCGCGGTCTTCGCGGGTGGAATACCCAAAGCTCCAGAATGCTTCTTCGGCGGCTTGGACCGATGCGTCGATATGGGCGGCGGTTCCGGATGAAAATTCATGTGCGTCCCCACGCGCCGGGGAGGATGAAAATTTCACGTCTCCAGCGATCCATTCACCTGCAATCAGGTGTTTTCCGTGCGGCTTGAAAGTCATGTTTCAGTTGCCCCAATGCGTGACCATGTCACATGCGATGTCAAAAGCAGCGCGGGTTGCGCCGACATCCGCACAGCCCTGGCCTGCGATATCAAACGCCGTTCCGTGGGCCGGAGTGGACACGGGGAATGGCAGCCCACCTTGCACCGTCACACCACGGTCAAAGCCAAGCAGTTTCAGCGCTATCTGACCCTGATCGTGATACATGGTCACAACCGCGTCTATTTCCTTGGCAACCGCCTTGAGGAACACGGTGTCGGACGGCCACGGACCATCAACTGACATCTGCCCCCGCGCCAGTTTGCGGACTGCCGGTTCGAGGATGTCGATCTCCTCGGTGCCGAAATTTCCACCGTCACCGGCATGCGGATTGATCGCGGCCACTGAAATCCGAGGGCGATTTAAACCAGAACGGCGCAGTGTGTTGTGGATCAGATGCACCGCTTCGGCAACGCGTTCTTCGCTGATCATGTCGGCCACGTCACGCAGGGCGACATGACTGGTCACGCGGCTGGTCCACATGCCGTCAAGCGTGTTGAGTTCCGAGATGTAGTTCGTCACGCCCAGCTTTTCGGCCATGTAGTGAAGCTCGTCATCATGACCCAGCCCCGCCAAGTGCATCGCGGCCTTGTTGAACGGTCCAAATACGATGGCGTCAATCACACCGGAGCGCGTCAGTTCCAGAGCGGAATCCAGCGTTCGCAGAACCGATGCTCCGCCAGCTTCGGTCACTTCGGCAACCCTCACTTCGTTAGGCGCAATCGTCTCCATCTCGTGCAAGGCGAACGCAGGGGCTTGGGTCCAGTCGCCCAACGCGTCAACGGGGGTCAGGTCATAAGTTTCACCGGCGACGGTCTGTCCCGTTTCAAACACATGCCTGTCGCCGATCAGCAGAATGTCCGCCGCCTCGGAAACGCCCTCCGAAGTCAGCAACCGTGCGATCAGTTCCGGCCCGATGCCGCTTGGATCACCGGGGATAATACCAATTCTGGGCTTCATCTTTCAGTCCTCGGACTTTGCTCCACTGCTTTGGGCGTGAAGGCGTTCAATATTCTCGATTGTACTATTCAGGTGATCGCGCAGCGCCCGCCGCGTCGCGGCTGCGTCACGCTTTTGCAGGGCGTCAGTGATCCGCGAGTGTTCGAACAGAGTATTGTCACGGCGATCAACCTGTTGCGACGACAAGAAACGTGCACGCCAAAGGCGGGCGTTATATTGCCGGTGCGTTTCGATAAGGGGCTCATTCCGGCTGGCTTCAACGATGGCCGCGTGAAACTGCATGTCGAGTTGAAAGAACTCCAGCGGTTCGAGCTTTCCGGAACCTTTGGACATACGAGCACCTAGGCGAACAATTTCGGCTATTTCAGCCATCGTTGCTTCGACGCAGGCGATTTCACCCGCCAACGCTTCGAGAGCGCCCAGGACCGAAATATACTGCGTCAACTCGTGCAGAGAAGGGTCGGCAACGTGCGGGCGCCGTGTGGCCGAGTACTCCACCAACCCTTCAACTTCGAGCAACCGCAAGGCTTCGCGCAAAGGCGTACGGGATACGCCGAGCGCCTCGGCCAGATCACGTTCGGGAATTGCCGTACCGGGGGCAAGCTTACCCAGCAGAATAAATTCGCGCAGGTTGTCGGCGGCTTCTTCGGCAAGTGTCTTGCGTGGCTTTACACCACCTTCTTCTTTCAGGCTATCAATCCAGCTCTCGCTCAAATCACTTCCCCCAGCTCAAAACCATAGGATCCAACGGCCGCAGCAGGTCGATCAGACGCGAGCGGATGGCGGGATGCAACGGCGGAATTGGGTGGCGGCAAAATTCTGATTTGATTACGCCGCCTTCGACCATCGCGGCCTTGCACGATTGCCAGCCGCATTGACGGTTTTCGTGATTAATTGCCATGGCTACCCGACCATAGGCGGCGGTCGCTTCGTCGATGCGTCCGGCATGGTGGTGGGTCAGCACCGGTTTGATCTGATCCACGATCATGCCCGAGGTCATCGAACCTGTTGCGCCGGCATCCAAATCCGCCAGAAGGGTGATGGCCTCTTCGCCATCAAAAGGCGCTTCGATTGCGTCGCCACCCTGTTCTATCAGCGAACGGATTTTGTTGGCGGCACGGGGACATTCGATCTTGAACAGCTTCACTTCCTCAATCTCTTGTGCCATGCGCACCAGCAGTGGCACAGGCAGATCCACGCCGGAAAGTGGTGCATCCTGCACCATGATCGGAATTCCGACCTCGCCAACAGATGCGAACTGCTCGAAGCTCTGTTCGGGTGTGCCTTTCAGAAGTGCACCATGATATGGCGGCATCATCATTACGATGTCAGCCCCCAAATCCTTGGCGAATTGCGCGCGCTCAACGGCAATCTGCGTGGCATAGTGGCTGATCGTTACGATGACCGGAACCCGTCCCGCGATATGTTCGACCGAAAGCCGCGCCAGCACTTCGCGTTCGGCATCCGAAATCAGAAACTGCTCCGAAAAGTTGGCCAGAATGCAGATTCCATCCGCTCCTTGATCAATCAGGCAGTCGAGCACCCGTTTCATACCTTCGAGATCAAGCGTCCCGTCATCATTGAACGGTGTTGGCGCAACCGGCCAGATACCTGCGTATTTCCGGTTCATTCCGTCACCTCGAAGTCATGCAGATGCTTGTCCGAGATCTCGATCCCGAGGCCGGGCTTGTTGTCGTCCAGATCCAGATAGCCATCCACGGCATCCGGGTCGCCTTCGAAGATGTAATAGAACAGCTCGTTTCCGACCTCGACGTCGAAGACCGGGAAGTATTCGCTGATCATGCAATTCGCATTGGCCATAGTCAGGTGATAATTGTGCATCTGACCTGCATGCGGGATGACCGGAACCTGGAAAGCTTCGGCGACCGCGTTGATCTTTTGCGCGGCCGTGATGCCACCCACGCGGTTCGTGTCATATTGCAGCACACTGACGGCTTTCTTTTGGATCAGATCCTTGCAGCCGATGAGCGAAAATTCATGCTCCCCGCCCGAGATGGGCACGATATTCATGGCATTCAGTTCACGGTATCCTTCCACATCGTCGGCAATTACCGGTTCTTCCAGCCAGCGCGGTTCGAACTTCGCAAGCTTGGGCAGCATCCGCTTGGTGTAATCGACGTTCCAGCCCTGATAGCATTCCAGCATCAGATCTACATCATGGCCAATAACTTCACGAACCGCTTCCACGCGTTTGAGGTTTTCCCGCATGCCGGTCATGCCGTCCTTCGGGCCCCAGCCAAACCGCATCTTGTAGCCTTGATAGTTGTTCTTCCTGGCCTCTTCCGCCTCGGCCTGCATCGCTTCGATGGGCCCCGAATAGAGCTTAGAATAATAGACCGGTATCTTTTCCTTGGTGCGACCGCCCAGCAACTTGAACACAGGCTTGCCCGCCAGTTTGCCCATCAGGTCCCAGATGGCAATGTCGACAGCAGAAATCGCGGTCATTCCGATACCTTTGCGGCCCCAAGCATGCGACCGGCGGTACATCTTTTCCCAAAGGTAGGCATAGTCGAACGGGTCTTCGCCGATCACCATAGGTGCGAACCATTCGTCGATGGCCTTTTTCACTACACCCGGGGCAAGTGCCGCGTTGCCGATGCCGACTGTGCCGTCTTCGGTTTCAATCTCGCAGGTCAGCCACTGGTGAAAACGGAAAGAGGACATCGCATCGCCCTTTTCCCACAACAAGTCGCTGGCGTTGGTGCAGAAATTGCCCTGCGGTGGAACGGTCTTGCCTTTCCAGTTCCAGACACGGGTGCGGACGGATTTGATCTTGGTCATTGTTATTCTCCGGTCGACTTAAGCGGCGAGCGTTGTTTGAAAAGGCGTCCCCACAGCAGCGGGCCAAACAGAGCCAGGACCGTAAGAACAAAGAACAAGAGCGTCAGTGGACGGGTCAGCATGAGCCACCATTTTTCGTCCAGCATCACCATCGACTGACCGAGGCGTGTTTCCAGCATACCGCCCAGGATCAGGCCGATGGCCATGGGCACCACGGAAAAACCATAACGGCGCATGAAGAAGCCCAGTATCCCCGAGCCGATGGCGATCCAGACATCCAGCATGGATTGTTCCAGCGCATAGGCACCCACGATCGAGAAGATGAAGACACAAGGCCACAAGATCTGGATCGGGATCAGCGTGACGCGGGCAAAGATCTTGGCACCCCACAGTCCGATGAAGAAGAACAAGATGTTCACCAGCATCATCGACCAGAAGATTGCGAAGGCAAAGTCGGCCTGTTCTGTAAACATCGTCGGGCCGGGTCGCAGACCATGCACCATCAGACCGGCGAGGATCACAGCAGCCGTCGGGCTGCCTGGAATCCCCAGCGCAAGAGTCGGAACCATCGCCCCACCCGTGGCCGAGTTGTTTGCGGCCTCGGACCCAGCGATACCTTCGAGAGAGCCGTTGCCAAACTCTTCAGGCCTCTTCGACCAGCGCTTGGCCTCGTTATAGCCGATCATCGAGGCTACCGTCGCACCTTCAGCTGGCAGAACGCCGATGAACGTGCCAATACCGGACGACCGCAAAATGGTTTTCCAAACCCGCGAATAGTCTTCGCGCGATGGCAAGCGGATGGCTTTCATTATGACGCGCTTGCGCTCCACATGCAGGTTATCGGCCTGGACCAGCAGTTCTGAGATGCCGAACACACCGATCATGACGGGCACAAATGGAATACCTTCGCTCAGCTCGTTCAGGCCGAAGGTGAAACGCTCGATCGAGGTCAGCAGATCGATGCCGACAGTTGCGATCAGCACGCCAAACGCGCCCGACAGGATGTTCTTGACCGGCGATCCATCTCCGATAGTTGCCAGCATCGACAGACCGAAAACTGTCAGCGCAAAGTATTCAGGCGGTGCAAAGTTATACGCAGCCCGCGCCATCAATGGGGCAGCGGCCATCAGGCACACGACCGAGATAATTCCACCAATGGTCGAGGAGACAGCGGCCATCCCCAGCGCGCGGCCTGCCTCTCCCCTTTGCGCCAAGGGATAGCCGTCCAAGCAAGTGGTGGCACTGGCCGACGTCCCGGGCGTATTGATGAGAATTGCGGTGATCGCTCCGGCAAAAGTCGCCGCGCAATAAATTGTCGTCAGGATCGCGATGGCCGGAATGGGCTCCATCGTGATCGTAAAGGGAAGAAGCAGCGCAACACCTGTTGTCGCATTCAATCCCGGGAGAGCGCCGACCAACACCCCGCCCAGAGTCGCTGCAAATATCAACGCCAGCAGGTTGGGATCAGCAAGAGCCAAAAGGCCGTTCAGAGCAGCATCCATTGTCTTTACCCGTACCAGAGGTTGGTGAGGATCCCGCGCGGGAAGCGGACCTCAAATATGCCGTTGAACAGGAAGAACACCGCCAGCGGCGCGATGATGCCGACCAGTACAAGTGCCCAGACACGCCGCTCACCCCACAGGGCCGCGAGCGACACGGCAAACAGGCCCAACCCCAGAAAGAGATCAATCTCGGCGATCAGCAGGAAACCGATCAGCAACCCGATTGTGGACTGCACAAGTCGCGAGAGCCTGGCAGGTGCCTCATCACGGTCCTTAAAAAGCAACCAGACTGACAGTAGAACGATCAGGCCGATAACCAACTGAGGGAAATCAGAGGGCTGCATGCCGCGTTTCAGGATCGGCGGAACGCGTTCGAATTGCGTCGAAAGCCAGAAGGCCCAGGCGCAAAACACCAAGATCCCCAGCGGGACAGCAAACTGCGCGAAGCCACCCTTTGGACCATGTCCGGTATTGTCATTGGACTTTTGCATTCTTTTACCCGCCCGCTGGAAAAGTTAGCGCGGCAAGCACCTGACCGGCCGCGCTAAATGGTTCAGATTACTCGATAAAGCCCAATTCTTTCAGAGCGGATTCCATATCGGTGACCATAGTGGTGATCTGGTTGCCCCACTCATCGGAACCCACGACCGAAGTGCTGTCCAACCCGACGGATTCCAGGAAGCCTTGGTATACGCCATGGTTCATGGACTTCAGCAGGGAATCCTCGATCTTGACAGCAACATCATCGGGCGTGTCGGCGTGAACAACAAAGCCGCGAACCGTCGAGAAACTGACATCAATGCCCATCTCCTTGGCGGTTTTCACATCTGGCAGACCTGCCATACGCTCGTTGGCCAAAACAACGATGGGGCAAACGTCGCCTGCGTCGATCTGAGATCCGGCTTCGGCCAGGTTCAGAACAGCCGCGTCAACCGCACCTGCAACCAGTTGGGTCGCCAGTTCACCACCGCCTTCGAAGGGAACAATTTTCGGGGTCTGCATGCCGCCTTTCTTGGTGAACATGAACGCCGATACGTCGTCGATGTTGCCCAGGTGGGTGGTGCCATAACTGATTGGTGCTTCTTTCTGAGCTGCAACAAAGGCTTCGGCATCCTCATATGCACCGCAACGCACCATCAGGATCTGCGGGTCATCGGTACCGCGGGCGATCGGGCGGATATCGTCCAGAGACATCTTGGTCTTGCCTTTTGCAACTGTCGCCGCGTGACCGATGGTGAAGGTCAGGATCGTGTAACCATCCGCCGGGACGGTCAGGTAGTGGTCCATGGCGACTGCACCGCCGCCACCTTTCTTGTTTACGACAACCATGTCGGTGCCCAATTCGCGACGGGCACGCAGCATCATCATGCGAGTGGTGACGTCCGTACCACCACCGTTTCCGGCATGGGTCACGACCTCGATGGTTTTGGATGGGTACTCATCAGCGGCGGCGATGGTCCCGGTCAGGGTCATGGCTGCAACCGAAACGGTGGCAAGAAAATTCATCATTTATCGATCCTCCTAAGTTCTCGAACCGGGCCTCCTCAGATCCGATTCGCAATCTCGCCCGGATTTCGTATCAGGTATTTGGAATTTGGTATACCAAATTTTTTTCTTGGGGATGCGTGCCTGAAAACGCAGGTACAGGAAACAGCAAAGTTGCTTCGCTCATGTATTCAGATGAGCGGTCGACCCGTTCTCAAGGCTGGCTTTGAACAGCGCAGCAATTCCAAAGGCTTTTGCAAGAATTGAGCGAAAGTCTATGTATAAGTGAGGCCAGCAACGCGCGCGCAGCAAACTTCTGCCATCAGCGCTTTCCAAATGTTTGAAGCGTGAAAATGAATGGCCGCTTCGGACACGCGGACGCTTGCCAGCAGCCCCTCAGGGACTGACATATGGACTTTGCGACCTTTTCACCGAACCCCAGGAACATCAGCTTTCGCTGTTTGGCAACTGAAAGCACAACGGTCTGTTCATCCAGTCTCTTGAACCTTCATCGACAAAAACAATCAGTCACCATCGGCGACGCCTTCTGCCCGTGCAAGCGCTCGGCGCTGGCGATAGCTGGGAAGGACGACCAATACGACGGCCAGCACCAGCAGTCCCAAAGTCATTGGACGTTCCCAGATAAAGCTTACTCCGTCATACAGTTGCATCGCGCGCGAGAAGTTGTTCTCCAGCAGCGGGCCAAGGATGAACCCGATCAGCAGGGGTGCAAGCGGGTAGTCGGCAAACCTCAGCAACGTGGCGCAAACACCAAAACCGACCAGAATAAGCAGTTCGGTCGCGTTGTTCTGCCCGATATAGGCACCCATGAGGGTGAAGAACAGAATGAACGGTATAAGGAAGTTGCGCGGTACGGCCAGAATCTTGGCGATGTAGGGAATAAGCGGAAGGTTCAGGATCAACAGAACCAGATTGCCCAGATACATTGAGATAATGACCGCCCAAAAGATCTGCGGTTCGTCAACCATGAGGCGCGGACCGGGCGACACGTTCAGGGCAATCAACGCACCGAGAAGGATCGCCGTCGTACCAGACCCGGGAATGCCGAGCGTCAGGAGCGGAACAAACGACCCCGTACACGCGGCGTTGTTGGCACTTTCGGGTGCGGCGATCCCCTTGACGGAACCTTTGCCAAATTGCTCCTGCTCTTCTTTGGACGCGATATTGCGCTCGACGGCGTAACCCAGGAAAGAGGCGATCGTCGCCCCGGCTCCGGGTAGTACTCCGATGAAGAACCCCTGAAGGGATTGACGTCCGATGACCGGGGTAATCCTGCGCGCCTCGTCGCGTGTGATCCTAAGGTCCTTGATCTCGCCGGCCTTTTCGCCATCACCCGTCTTGGATCGGTTCGGATCAAGCACCAGATAGATCGCCTCAGGCAACGCGAACATCGCCATGGCCAGAGTTATGAAGCCAAAGCCCGACTGCAAATCCATGATGCCCATCGTGAAACGCGGCGAATTGAACAAGACGCCCTCTCCGACAGTGGCCATGATCAGGCCGAGAAACGTCATCAACAGCGCCTTGCTGACCTGCCCGGTTCCGGCAAAAGCCGCGATGGCCGAAAGCCCCACAACCATCAGGGCGAAGTATTCGGATGAGTGGAACAGAAGCGCGACTGAAGCCAGCGCAGGGGCGAAGATCATCAACAGGACCGCGCCAATCGTACCGCCCGCAAAGCTTGAAATTGCGGCGACCGTTAACGCTTTGCCAGCTTTGCCCTGGCGCGTCATGGGGTAGCCGTCAAAGCTCGTGGCCACGGTTGAGGCAACCCCGGGCGCATTGATCAGTATCGATGAGGTCGAGCCCCCGAATACCGCGCCATAATAGACACCGGCCAGCAGGATCAGTGCCGCCGAGGGATCACCGATGGTGATTGCGACCGGGATCATGATTGCGATGATCGACATCGGGCCCAGGCCCGGCAACATGCCGATGAATGTTCCGATCAGGCAACCGCCGACAACCATTAGAATGTTGGTGAATGTAAAAGCCGTTGAAAGGCCCGTCATTAATCCTTCGAGCATCTCAAACTCCGTTCAGAAGTGATGGCATCGGGCTGAGGAAAATGCCCAGGACCACATCAACCAGATACCAGATACTGCCGGCCGCGATGGCCGCTACCACAGCCATCAGGACATAGCGGCGTTCCCCCAAAATGAAGTTACCGCAAGTAAGAAACAGGAACGTGGCCGCCAGGAACCCAAGCGGGCGGAGCAAAAAAGCATATGCAACCATGAGGCCTAATAGAGACAGCGCTTGCCCAACCTTGTACTCGCCCAATCGGGACAGGTTGATATCCGCGGCTTCCTCTTTCGCCGGGGCTTTCTCGAAGCCGAGCAGAATAGCCAGTGACAGCAATATTCCACCTGCGGCAAGAACCTTGGGAAATGTCGACGGCCAGAGCGGCCGCTGTTTCATGATCGGCGGCAGCAGATCGTCCATTGTGAAATAAGCCGCGTAGCCATAGGCAAGACATAGCATCAGGATGACAAGCGCTATCCAGCGATCAATCACCATCGACCTCTCCCTCTTTTATCGGTACCACGCCCGGGCAGTCCCGGGCGCATTTGTGTTTGGAAGCGAATTAGCGTGATCAGAGGAAGCCAAGCTGCCGCATCAGATCGCCGATAACCTTCTCTTGATTTTCCAGGAAGGTTTGGAAATCGTCGCCGGGGTTGTGAATGTTCACCCAACCGTTGCGCGAACGAACTTCTTCCCATTCGGGCGTGTCGTACATTTTGGCGATGGCCTCCTGATAGGCCGCCAACTGTTCGGCGGGCAGACCCGGTGCCGCGAAGAACCCACGCCAGTTGACAAAGGTTGTGTCGTTGCCTTGCTCGACCATGGTCGGTGCATCCGGGTACGCATCCACGCGATCCGAGGACGTCACTCCGATGATACGGACCTCTCCGGCCTTGGCCAGTTCCACGGCTTCGGAAAAGCCGGTTGAAACCGCCTGTACTTCGCCAGACAGCAAACCCGCCATCGTCGCACCGCCGCCGTCATATGGGACATACTTCATCGCGACCGGGTCGGCGCCCGCCGCCTGGAACACCATCGCGGCAACCAGATGATCCATCCCGCCCGGGACCGAACCACCACCTACGGCAACGCCCGCGGGATCGGCGTTGAACGCCTCAATCAAGCCATTGACGTCTTGAATGTCGCTGTCCGCAGGAACAACCAGCGCCGCGTAGTCACCGATAGTTCCGGCAACCAGTGTCAGATCGCGGAAGCTTTGCGGGAAGACACCAGTCAATGAACGGATCACGATAGGCGTTGAGTTCACCATCAGCGTGCCGTGATTGCTGGCCGCGTTTTCGATCAGATAACCGATGGCTTTGCCACCACCGCCACCTGACATGTTCTCGTAGCTGGCAGTTCCAACAAGACCCGACTTGGTCAGCGCTTCACCAGTTCCGCGCGCCGTGCCATCCCAGCCGCCGCCGGCACCGCCAGGGATCAGAAAGTGGATGCTGTCCACGACCTGGTGACCATCAGCAGCCGCCGAGCCGACAAGACCAAACGCCGCAACAGCCGCAAGAAGGGCCCGACGGCCCAGTTCGAAATTCGACATAATGTCCTCCCAATTGACAACCGTCCGCACTACGGATCAGTTGATGTTGGAGAATGCACACCAACCTGACACAGACCTGTCACGCAGAAAAAATCGTTCCAGAGCGCAATGAAGTTCCTTCTTGTCGAAGACAATCTTGACCTTGCCAATGCCATCGCATCACGCATGCGAATAGATGGTCATGTCATTGATCATGCAGAGAAACTTGAAGACGCCTCGGCCTTTGTTGCGACCGGGGAATACGATCTTATCCTGCTCGATATCATGTTGCCGGATGGCGATGGCCGCACGTTCCTTGAGAAGCATCGCGCCAGTGATTTGGACACTCCGGTGATCGTCCTGACCGCCCGAAGCCAGGTGTCGGATCGAATCGGTTCGCTTGATCTGGGTGCTGATGATTATGTCACCAAACCCTTTGATCACGCCGAACTGGAGGCCCGTATCCGCGCCGTCCTGCGTCGCAGGTCCGGCAATGCAAGAACCAAGATCGAGATCGGTGGCGTCGTTTTCGACCCGGTCGCAGGCCACCTGACTGTCGGGGGTGAGGCCGTTACAATGCGCAATCGCGAACTGCGCCTTCTTGAACTGTTTCTCAACGCACCCGGCCAGATCTTTTCCAAGAACAAGCTGTCCGATCGGTTGTTTTCCTACGATGAGGACGTTTCGGAAAACGCGATCGAGGTTTACATTGGACGCCTTCGCAAACATTTGTCAGCCTCGAAGTTGAGGATCACGACATTGCGTGGCCTTGGCTACCGATTGGACCAAGATGGATAGCGTTGCGGTATCAGGATCGCTCAGAAATCGGTTGGTACTGATCCTGATCGGAGGCGCCGCGGTTCTCGCACTGGTCTTGTTCTTCGCCGTCCGAAACTTTGCGGTGCAGGTGGCGCAACAGGGTCAGGACAACATCCTTGACGCTTCGGTCACGTCGATGCTGGACGCCGCCACAATTCGGGATGGCACGGTTGAGCTTGACCTGCCCTACTCGGCGTTTTCGATGCTAAGCACCCCGGCCGACGACCGCGTGTTTTATGCAATCCTGCAGGACGGCCAATTCCTGTCGGGCTACGAGGACCTGACATTTGCCGATGATCAGACATTTCAATCCGACAATATTCGCGGTTCAGACGTCCGGAAAATCAGCGCAAGCCGCACCTTGATCGGGGCGAACCGACGAACAGAAATCCAGATTGTCCTTGCGCAAACGCAAGACGCTCTTTCCGAAACACTCGACCAGATTTCACGAAATGCTGCCCTTCTCGGTATCGGCTTTTTTGCGCTAGCTGCTGGACTTTCATTTTGGGCGACGTCGACCACAATTGGCCAGCTTGGCAAGCTGACGACATCCGTCGCGCGACGGGGGCCGCAGGACCTGAGCCCGTTCGCCAAACCAGTGCCACGGGAAATGGCGCCACTGGTCAAGTCGCTCAACTCGCTGATGGGACGGCTGGACCAGTCCCTAAGCCAGTCCGAGGACTTCATCGCAGAGGCTGCGCACCGAGTCCGCACGCCACTTGCAACCGTCCGTTCCTACGCGGAAGCCACGTTGCAGCGTGTTGAAAAAGAGGAAAATCGCGAAGCCATGCGGTCGATGGTGAAGGCCATCGACGAAAGTTCTCGTGCGGCAGGTCAGCTTCTGGATCATGCGATGATCACATTCCGGGCCGATCATCTGGAACGGCACGAGATCGACCTTGTCGAACTTGTGCGCGATCTGGTTTTGCGCCTGACGCCCATCGTGGAAATGAAAGATCTTTCTCTTTCTTTGGCAGGGGACGCGCACGTTCGTTATGCCGGGGACGCGATTTTGATCCAAAGCGCTGTGCGAAACTTAATTGACAATGCGATGAAATACGGACCTGTCGAAAGTGAGATCGAGATCACGGTTTCGAGCAAACCGACCCCCCGGATCACGGTGTGCGACCACGGGCCCGGTTTTCCATCTCATGAAATCGAAACTCTGACCACCCGTTTTCAGCGTGGAGCAAATGCCTCGAATACCATCGGCTCAGGACTAGGACTGACGATCGCGCGGGATGTCGCATCGGTCCATGGCGGCCAGCTAATTCTGAAAAACCGACCGGAGGGTGGCGCGTGCGTAACCTTATCGCTCTAGGTTTGATCTGGCTGTGCCAAGTCGGATGGGCGCAGGACTGGGAAGATCGGCAGATCTTCAACGAAACCCAGGCGACCACGTCCCTGCGTGTAGTCTCAAGCACAGACACGGACTTGTTCGCGCCACTGATCGAAGCCTTCGTCGCCAGCAATCCGGACGTGGCCATCGAATACCTGGTCACCGGAACAGCCGATATCGACCGGCGTTTTCGTGAGGAGCCCGAGGCTTTCGATATTGCCATTTCCAGCGCCATGGATTTGCAGTTGAAACTCACAAACGATGGCTACGCCCTAGCTCTGGAGGACCTTTCACATCCGGCCTGGGCGCAATGGCGGCAAAGCCTGTTTGCCTTCACCTCTGAACCAGCGGCCATTGTCATCAACCGCGCCGCCTTCAAAGGGCTCCCAATCCCGCAATCCCGGCAGGAGCTGATCGAGACGCTGCGTGCGCACCCAGACATATTCAGAGGCCGCATTGGAACCTACGACGTTCGCCAATCCGGTTTGGGCTATCTTTTTGCGACGCAGGACGCGCGGGCGTCCGAAACGTTCTGGAGGTTGATGGAAGTGATGGGCTGGCTTGATGCCCGGCTTTATTGTTGTTCGGGCGAGATGATCGACGACCTTACCAACGGAAAAATTGCGGTCGCCTACAATGTGCTTGGCAGCTACGCCGAAGCGCGTGCCGAAAGCCAGGACATCCTTGAAATTGTGCTGCCCTCTGACTACCCGACAACAATGATGCGGACAGCGTTGGTTTCAAGGGCATCCGGTGAACCGGCAACAGCCCGGCGGTTCATCGAGTTTGTTCTGAAGTATCAATCCAACCCCACGGACGGAGCGCATACTCTGCCGCCGCTTCAGGAAAGAAAGAACGGCACGGAACACGCAACCATTGCGCTTGAACCAGCCTTGATGACATTTCTGGATACCCTGAAGCGAAACAAGTTTCTTTCAGAATGGGAAAATGCGCTGATACATAAATAAGATCGCTTGGCGGTGGTCAGTTTTTCCTGTGTCCGAACATTGGTCGATCTTAAGGGTCTGATCTATTTGGGCTCCTGCCAGACTTCGAAACATGCGCAGCATTTCGTGCACTTATTCCTCTTCAAGGACGCTTCGCGGTGATGGTTCAACACGGGCCACAGTTTCCCACTTTGCGTTCATAGCCAACAATGTTGCCCTTTTGATCCAGAGAGAAATCACAGCAATTCTCGAAAAGTTTGCGCAGTTGACGACGGCTGGCCTGCACCTGGGACTTCAATGTTGAGTAGCTGACACCGTGTTCGGCCGCTTGATCTTTTTGCGATACGCCTTGCAGGTCTATCCTGCGTAGCAGTTCGCCCATTTCAGGCGGCAGAGCATCTATGAATGGTGCAACACAATTCTCCAGCACATGCTGGTCATTTTCATCCAGATCGCCGTACCAAAGGTCATCCGGATGAACAGATTTGTGCCGCCCTCTGCTTCGATAAAAGTCAGTGATCGTGTTGCTCGCAATCTGAAACAGCCACGATTTCAGGCTTTTGACCTCATTTGGACCGCTCATGCCCTGGTGGGCTTTCAGCAGGATCACTTGAAGCAAATCCTCTGCATCTGCCTCGTTCGATACTTTTGAGCGAAGGAAGGCAAACAGGCTGGCCCGGTATTCCGACCAAACACGTTCGATATCTGGTTTCGCTTGCGCCATTCGCGGCCACCCCATCACTGGCAAAACATATCCCTCAAGATCAACTTGTTGGAAGGTTTTTTCCCAATAGGTTCGTCTTTTTGCATCGCTGGTCGTCTTACAGGTCGGATCAACCAGAAAGGACTTCACCCAAGATCAAGATCGTCAGTTTCAAGATCTGCCCGTTCGTTCAGCGCGTCACCGCGATGCTCGAAGCGAAGCAGGTTCCCTATGATATTGAGTACATCGACCTGAAGAACAAGCCCGCGTGGTTTCTCGATAGCTCACCCACCGGCCAGGTTCCTGTATTGATTACCGAAAACGGCCAGTCGCTGTTCGAATCCGATGCAATCATCGAATACATCGACGAAATCACGCCGCCACTCCAGGAGAACTTGACGCCTGAGCAGCGAGCGACCAGTCGGGCCTGGAGCTATCAGGCAACCAAACACTATCTGGTTCAATGCAGCACGATGCAAAGCGCCAACAAAGAGGTTTTGGACGAACGCATGGCCAAACTCAGAAAATCCTTCCAAAAGGCCGAGCGCCAGTTGGGTCAAAGACAGTATTTCTCGGGCGATACGATTGGGAACGTGGATATCGCCTGGCTCCCTCTGCTGCATCGCGCGGCTATTGTTGAGGATCACAGCGGCTACGACATGCTCTCGGATTTCCCGAAGGTGAAGGCCTGGCAGCAAGCGCTTTTGAGAAGTGGAATTCCTTCGAAATCCGTGCCTGACGACTTTCACCAGAAGTTTTCTGACTTCTATCTGGCCGAGCGGACGTGGCTGGGGCGTGGGACCAATCCGAACGATGTCCCTTGCGAACCCGCACAAACCAAATCGGGTGCGTGCTGCGGATAACATGACGCGTCGGATCCTGCCCATTTGCCATCTGCAATGGGCAGACGCATAATTGGACAGAAAAAACAGCGGACATGAGGGTGAAATGAACTGTTGGGTCGCGGGCGCTATCGCAAAGATCAATGCAGATGCACACAGGTCGGCGGATACACACCTGTTCAAACTGCCGGTTCCGCATCTGGAAGGCGTGGACATCTACCTGAAGGACGAAAGCACACATCCGACGGGCAGTCTCAAACATCGGCTGGCCCGATCCCTGTTCCTCTACGCCTTGTGCAACGGCAAAATCAAAGAAGGCACAACCATCGTCGAGGCGTCATCCGGCAGCACGGCGGTGTCCGAGGCCTACTTCGCGCGTATGATCGGCGTTCCCTTCATCGCTGTAATCCCGAGAAGCACCGCGCATAGCAAGATCAGAATGATCGAGTTTTTTGGGGGCCAAACGCATTTCGTAGACTCTGCACCGGAAATGCACGGCGCATCGGTTGAACTTGCCAACTCCATTGGCGGCTACTTCATGGATCAGTTCACTTATGCAGAACGGGCCACCGATTGGCGCGGCAACAACAACATAGCGGAAAGCATCTACCGTCAGATGGAATGTGAACCTCATCCAGTGCCTGCGATGCTGGTGATGAGCGCGGGCACCGGCGGGACGTCGGCCACGCTCGGTCGTTTCATTCGCTATAAAGGGTATGATACCGCCCTGACCGTCGTCGATCCGGAGAACTCTGTGTTCTACGACAGCTACCTGACGGGAGACCGAAGCCTGACGTCTGAAACCTCCAGCCGGATCGAGGGCATTGGTCGACCCAAAGTCGAGCGTTCATTTCAACCAGATATCATCGACCGCATGATCAAAGTGCCGGACGCAGCAAGTGTCGCCACGATGCTCTGGCTGGAAAAGCGGATCGGACGACGTGCCGGCGCGTCGACGGGAACCAACCTTTGGGGTGCGTTGCAGATTGCAAACGAGATGATGGACGCCGGCCGGAACGGCTCGATCGTCACCCTGCTGTGCGACAGCGGAGATCGGTATCTGGATACGTATTACGATCCAGATTGGGTCAAAGCACATATCGGGGATGTCCAGCCCTTCGCCCAGAAACTGGCCGGTGAACCAAGCTGAGGCCAGGGCTGTTCAACAATGCCTCAACGATCGACTTTAGACACTGTAAACCAAGGCTATGCGTCCGTTGTTTCAATGCGCGGACCCAAAGCGGACCCTGGCTGGCCGTACCGAATCTGTGTCAAAATCCAGAAGCCAAGAATTCAAACCCCGGCCAGACGCCAATCATGCACGCCTGTCCGACCACCCCCTTCTGAATGACGTTGGCGCCTCGCCGTAGCGTTTTTTGAACCGCACCGTAAGCTGTGTCGCGCTGCCAAAACCTGTCGCGGCCGCGATTTCGGCAACCGTCATCTCAGTTTCGCTGAGCAATGCGTAAGCCCGCGAAACGCGCAGTTCGATGTAAAACTGAACAGGTGAAGTTTCGACATATTTTTGGAAAAGACGCTCCAACTGGCGACGAGATATCTGCACGGCTTCGGCTATTTCAGAGATATCCAACGGATCTTCCAGGTTTGCCTGCATGATCTGCATGGCGTTGATCAGGTGCTGGTTGCGACTGCCCAATGCCACCGAGAAGGCTGATTTCTGAAGCGTTTTACTATTGTTGGAGCGAAAGTGGATGCACATGTCTGACACGATTACCGCCAGTTCGTTTCCAAAATCGGATTCGATCATGTCCAGCATCATGTCGGTAGCGGCATGGCCACCACCACTTGTCATAAGCTCATCGTCGATCTCGTACAGGTTTGCCGACGGTTCCAAATCATGAAAATGTTCGGCAAATGCAGGATGGTTCTCCCAATGCAATGTGAACCGTCTGCCTGTGAGAACTCCGGCCTTTGCAAGGGCAAATGCTCCTGTGCAAACACCACCCAGATTACACCCAAAGGTTCTCTGACGCCTGATCCACGCCAGAACTTTCGGGTTCGTACTTTCCGCCGGTTCAATTCCTGAACAAACAAGCAGTCGCGAGGATCTCGGTAAATTGTGCAACGCAGAGTCCGGCGTAATCTCTATCCCGTTCGAACAAGAAACCGGTCTTCCGTCCTCCGTGATCAGAAACCACCTATACAGTTCCTTGTTTGTAACCTGATTGGCGATCCTCAGGGGTTCCACCGCAGCGCTAAAGGCCAGCATGGTCAGCTTTGGCAGCAGCAGGAAATAGATTTCTCTGGCCGACCCATCATACTCTATACGATAGCTGGCGGCACCCTTTGGGACAAAGTTTCTTGGGTTCATTTTGGCTGCTCCTAGCTTGGATCAGGACGGATGAAGGGCACCAACACCCATTGAGTTTTGGTGCAGGACGGTCAGGTGCTCGTCTGCGCAACAGGTTAACCGCCTTCCTCCCTGGACCGTATCCCATCGTTGCTCGCTCTGGGTGAGAAGAGCCCGTCATGGCGTAAATGATACCAATGACTGGCGACGGCCAGCAAGCAAGCAAATGCGAGCGGAATATACAGCAGGTTTACGAAATTGCCGTCTGCGATACCCAAGCCAAGCGCCGCGCTAACGAACGCACCGCCCGCATTCAAAGGGATCAGCGGAGAAACCAATGTCCACCTTTCTCAAGGCCACGTTACAAGTTCAACGGGGAACAGCCCATGGCGCGACAGACCGGCGCATACATTCGCCCCGGCAGTGCGATTGACAAATATGGATCACCCGTAACGGTATTGGTGGCAACGGATCTCAGGACCGCCGAGGTCGGAACACCGGCGAAGGTCTTTTCCTTTGAAAGGACCACTTTGATGATGGCTTTAAGGCAACTCACGCGTTCAAGCGCTCTGCCGAAACCCAGGGCCACCAGCACCAATGAGATTGTCCACATCATCGACTGAATGCCGCTGCGGTTCAAAACGAGATCAATCTCAGGAAACCCGGCATTGATAAAATAGCCGTTCTTGCCGAAAGTGAACGCTTCAAGCAGTCCGGCCGCCTGAAAAAAATGGCCATGGAGCCGCCCGCAACAGTCCAGCAAACAGCGACGAGATTGGAGGTTGTTTCATGACGGCCAGTATAATGACCAGAACAGCCGGAACGCATCATCCAGCGCGGTCGTGATTGCGTGAATAAGCTCTAACGAAACCTGAGACGTATCGATCAGAGTGAAGCCGACGACAAAATAGATCACGAGCGCGAGCGCTATATGGTCCTACCGGAATATTGGAGTTCGTTGGGGCACTTGCGCAGGCATGATGCATTCCTACGCTAATGAAAAGACAGTCATGACAAAACTGTGGGTTATGTCCGAGGAAGCGACAGGATTCATTTGAGCGCTTTGAGCTTCACTGCCGAAATACAGATCTTCAAGCAACGTCCTAATCTGCCAATTTCCGCACGACCCAGCGCCGCATTGGCGTTTCCAACACGCGGAAGTTGGCCCACCCTTGGTTTCGAATACTAATATGGCACCAATCGCAAACCGTCCAAGACAACTCAACCAATATTCAAAGACAGATAACTGCGGAAACAGGTGTGAGTGGTTTGATTCCGGTCCTGGCTAAGATTGCACTCAACGAACTGGAAATCTGTTCCGGGAGGCTCAGTTCCGCCACCATTGTGAGGCTCCTTAGGTCTGCCAATATAGCCAACATATCGAAACTGATATGGTTGCCGGTAAGAGACTGAATAGCCAGGGGAAGTGCCGTTCTTGAGACCGGAAAGAGTGGTATATGGAGCGTTGTTTCGCTAGACGCTGCCGAGGGGCCGTATTCATTCCAAAGCGGGCCTCGTGGCTCAGGAAACGAACGGCAAGTTTGTCCGCAGAGTCGTCATTAATGCACTGCACCGAGAATGACCCTTTTGCGGACGAACCAGACAGTCGGGCCGCAAGCTTCAACGTCGAAAAACCAACCGATTGTGGTTTTTCATCCTAACCGTATCCGCTGCGTTGAAGCTTCCTCAAAGCAGACATTGATTGAAGTCGCTGCATTCCAGTATCACCGACGTTGCGAGCATTCTCATTAAGCGCATCATGAGGAAGTTGAAGTAGGCCAACACCGGGGAACGAAGCTGCCGTTCCCCTCTACGTCTGCCTTGGAGTCAGCACCATCAGCGAAATCACACCAAGGGTAGGCTGCGGTCATTCTCTATTGACCCGATTCAGTGGTTTAACTTCACCCAAAACAGAAATTGGTATTTCAACCAAATCCAGAGGCACGTGGCCAACCTGTGCTCTTTCCTACCTTTCGCCGACTGGTATCAAAGTGCAGAAATAGCTACCTTCCCGGCGAAAAGATATATTCTTGCGATCGGTACGAAAATAACAATTGAGTTCGCCGACTAGTTGATTTCAGGAGCGTTTCTCTCGGGTCTTAAACACCTCGATTTCCTCAGGCAAGCCGCGAACAGAATGATAGCCGGCTGACTGGATTTTTCGCGTCATGTGCTCGGCGACGCTCTGTGCCACCAATATCTTTTCGTCCAGTTTCTTACACAGGTCCTGAACCCGACTAGCCACGTTCACAGCCTGACCGACGACCGTGAAATCCAAACGGTCCGGACTGCCGATGTTGCCAAAGGTGACGCGACCGAAATCAATGCCGACTACGAATTTGATTGGCTCTTTTTTCTTTTCGACTGCTGCATCGTTGTAGTCGCGCAGATTGGCCAGGGCTTGTTCTGCCGCCTGTACCGCAGATCTGCACGAGGCTGCCGCATCGTCATCAACGTTGAAAATAGCGAGTATGCCATCCCCCATGAATTTAAGAACATCACCCCCATTGTCCTGGATGGGTGACACCGCCATCTCGAAATACTCACCCATCATGCAAAGCAAGTCGCTTTCGGACCAGGATGAAGCTTTCTCAGTGAAACCGCGCAGATCCGCAAACAGGATTGCGGCAGAAACTGTTCTGTGTTCGTTGCGCTTTATGTGCCCCTGATCGATTTCTTCTGCGGGGCCGTGCCCCAGATAGGTTTGAAGAAGGCTCTTTTGCGACTGGCGTATCGCAATGGGTTCCAAAGCAGCGGCAAGTGCGTATCGCGTGTCTTCGATGTATCGGATATGCGAGTCCGAAAACCCAGCATCTGCGTTAGAGGTAAAACTGGTGCCCTGAACCGAGCCGTTTCCATGTTCTAGCGGGATGGCCAGAAAATCGGTGGCGCCTGCTTCGGCCAGCTCGGCATAGACCGGATGTTCTGCCTGGACATTGAGATCGGTCAGACGCTTGCGCAATGGGCGCCGCTGGGTGACGACATATTCGAACGGACTGCCTTGCCACGCACTGGTCGACAAAACCGTGGTCGGTACGGTGTAACGGCGGGTTTCCTCGGGTGTCCAGATGATCCCCCACGCGCTGAGCAAAGGGTTAGAGTAATTCTGTGCAATCCTTGCGCGGGCCAAAGGTACGCCAAGCGCGGTCAATCCTTCGCAATACCCTTTGACGATGAGCCTCTCGTCGCCCAGCAGGCGACCATCGGAAATCAACCAGTAGTTCAGGCGATCAATCTCGGTCACTGGGCTCTCACACTCTTGTTCCGCGCTGATAGTTTACCCGTCATTGGTAGTTAGAAAACCCGCGCCGGCTGGAAAAACCTGTGCTTTTATGCCGGGCGCAGGATAGGTCGGCCTCAGCTTACTGCCGCTGCCAGTGAGGGGTCGCCTTCCAATTGTTTGAGCAAACGGGCCTGTCTCACCTTGGGGTCCAGTTCGGGGTCGCTCAAATACGCCAACATATGGGGGACGTTCGCGTCAATCTGCTCCTGAGTGGCCACAGCCATGCCATGAGCCACGAACGGCCTTAGATACGTCATTCCGGCCAGGTTCGCTGTCTGTTGGAACGGTTTCAGAAACTCGGCCATCGTAAAGTTGTTGTATCCGCCTGCGTGATAGCTGTGCTCGGGACCTCCGGTCGAGACAAGGATGAGGAACTCACGACCTTTTAGTTGGTCGCCGCCCGGCCCATAGGCAAAGCGATAGTTCAGCACCTGATCCATCCAAGCTTTCATCACCGGGGGTGCTGAATACCAGTAGAATGGAAACTGGAACACGATCCGGTCATGGGCCAGCAAGAGGGCCTGTTCGGCTTCGACGTCAAAACGCATATCGCCGCGGCCAATGGCGGCCAGATCGCGGGTTGTCACGTCGGCGGCCTCTGAAAGTGCGTCAAACCAGGCGCGGTTGATGCGCGATTTGCCCAGGTCCGGGTGAGCGGTGAGTACGAGAGTTTTCATGTGTCTGCCTCTTGCAGGAACTTAGCGGAATAATGAGTGATCAGCTGGCGGCCATCTGTGCGGGTTTCGAAGCGCCAGTGTTCCTGAACGCGGGCTTCAATGTGGTCTCCTGAAACGGTCGTGGCACGAAACAGAACTTCGAAATGTGCGGCACCGGACTTGATTGCAACCTTGCTAACGTGATGCTCGGTTGGGCGCTGCAAAGTCTCAAGCACGCCACGATACCAGGCCCGCACGCGGTCATGCCCGCTGAGTGTGGTGTCGACGTCAGGCATGTCCCAGTGCACGTCTGGGTGGAGATCAGGCAGGAATTCTCCGATCGGATCCAGCTTGTCAAACCGGGCAAACCAGTCTGCGATGAAACTGCGGATTTCGGGGTAATCGGGCACTTGAAACACCTGTTAATCGTTTATTTGGCCAGTCACTCAGGGACCGGAGCCAGCGAGTATTGGGACCAGAAAAACGTGTTTGCCGCATCCTGATCGGCGGACAAGTTGGTTGCTTCGACGATCTTGCCATTCTCAATCCGATAGACGAGGGCCCATGTGGTATCGACATTCGGTTTGCCGTCTGCGTTCGACCAGCCACGGTGGATATCAACCACATGGGTCTCGTCCGCTCCGAAATAGATGGGTTCAGTCTGAAATCCGGCTTTGCCCAGTTGTTCGAAGAAGGCCAGCACCTCATCACGACCAATCTTAGTTCCGGACAAGGGGTGGCGGCCCGGGATGTGCCATTTGACGTTTTCGTCCATCACGGCTGCGATGCCGTCCAGATCACTGGTGCCATAGGCGGCAAAGAAGTCCTGTACGACTTTGATATTGTCTTCGGGGGATGCGGCCATGGCGGTATCTCCTGCGATCAAAGCAGCGGTGAGGGCAGCAACTTTGGTCAGACTGTTCATCTTGTGTCCTCCTGAATACTTGGTGACAGCCTTCTGGGCTGCGATGACACAAAGATAATAACTCCGGTCGCACGTGATAATTCACTCTTCATTCACCTCTTTCATGTATACAGTCTAATAATGGAGTAATTCGGGGACACGATGCGCCTGCCACTTTCCACCCTTGAGATCTTTACCGCCATCGCGCGCCATGGGTCGTTGCGTGCTGCGGCAGAGGTGCTGGGCATCAAACCGTCGACCGTCAGCCATCAGCTGAAAGCGCTGGAAGAACAGCTGGGCACCGCGCTTTTTGTCCGGACGACCCGCTCAATCAGCTTAACAGAATCCGGACGGGCCCTGATCCGTGGCGCAGGCCCTGCCTTCGACCAATTGTCCGAAGCAGTCGAAAGTGCCCGAAGCACCGGTCACGCCGCGCGGGGCACGTTGAAACTGGCGATGCCGGAATTCGCCTACCACCTGTATGTTGGTCCGGCGCTCAAGAGTTTTTGCGGCGCATATTCAGAAATCGAACTGGAACTGTCGCTGACCGATGCGCTGTCAGACATACTCGGCGAGGAGTTGCATGCTGGATTCCGTCTGGGGGATCGTGTGGCGCAAGACATGGTGGCGGTGCGGTTGACGCCGCCGCTTCCGGTGACCGTTGTCGCCAGCCCGGACTACTTTGCGGCACAGGGTATCCCGGAAACGCCGCGTGATTTGCTTGGGCACAACTGCATCCGCTATAGATTTCAGTCTTCAGGTCAGATTGCGCCATGGAGTTTTCAATCGAGCGAAGGGGAGTACTCTGTCGATGTGCAAGGCAATCTGATCGCGAACGCTCTTCCAGCTTCTGTCGATCTGGCCAAGCGAGGACTGGGACTGGCCTATACCTTCAAGGCCTATGTCGACACGCAGATCGCAGCAGGAGAGTTGCAGCCGGTTCTGGATGACCATTTGGCCCCCACCCCAGGAATTTTCATGTATTTCCCGCGCGAGTATAAATCTATGATGCCCTTGAGGTTATTCATCGACCACATAAAGCACCAGCAACCTGTTTGACCCTGCACGCTCAGACCTCACATATCGAGTATTGCAAGCCGGAGCCGCTTTTTGCCCCTAAGATACGCTGATATCTACCCGTCAGAACCTTTGCTGAACAGCGATGCGATGCAGCGCCCTTCGGCGGCTGGTTTGATGTCAGTGCGTTATTTTCGGGCCGAACCTGATCGGATGCCAGAGGAGGTGTTTGCGGAACACCATGTCCTTTTGAACCTGCAGGAAAAGGGGCATCGCGTGCAAAACTGGCGGGACGGCACGCTACGGGATTTCACCTTTTGCAAGGACGAGGTAATCGTGACCCCAGCAGGCATGAGGTCGGGGTGGCGGTGGTACGGTCAGTCCGACGTTATTGTGGTCACCTTGCATCCAGACAAGGTTCAGCGCTTTGCCCAAACTGAGCTTGGCACGTTGTTGGCGCCGGAACAGTTTCACGATCAGCCGCAGTTTTCCGATCCCGACTTGTGTGCTGCTGGCGTCATTCTGCGCGACGCGCTTGCAACAGACGATATGTCCTCGGCGGTGATGTTCGAGGCAATGAGCCGGGTATTTCTGGTCAAACTGCTGCAGAAATACGGCAAACGCTGTGCTGAAGAGGTCGAACTGTCCGCGCGTTTTTCATCTCAGCACTATCAACGGGTGCTGGCCTATGTGCAGGACCGTTTGGATCAGACAATCACCGTCGATCAACTGGCCCACGAGGCGGGCATGAGTCCCTCGCACTTTGCGCGAGTCTTCAAGGAGACGCTCGGCTCGACCCCTATGCAATATGTCATGGCTTATCGGGTCGAGCAGGCGATGAAAATGATGGAGAACCCTGCGCGCTTTGGGTGACATCGCTTTGGCCTGTGGATTCTCGGACCAGGCGCATTTTACGCGCAGTTTCAAACAGGTGGTGGGACAGACCCCGCGCGCGTTCCGCGCGGCAAATGCCGTCTAAAGCAGGATCTTTCAAAAACGCGGCAGTCCGGTGCAAGTATCGCTGCCTTCATCAGCGTATCTCAACTGCCATCGGGCTTGCGCCCATCCAGACAGATTTTGGGAGATATCGCTATGAACACCCTCGCCCTGAACACCGCCGCAGCGTTGATGGCGTCAACAGCAGCCGTCGCGCAGGTTGAAACCCGCACCGTCACCTTCGAGAACGAAGGCGCTATCCTGTCAGGCACGCTGTACCTGCCGGAAGAGCGCGGAGTTGAACCGCTGCCGACGGTCGTCGTGACCGGTGCATGGACATCGGTTCAGGAACAGATGCCCGCCAATTATGCCCGCGAGATGGCCGAGCGTGGTTTTGCGGCCTTTACCTTTGATTTCCGCGGTTGGGGCAAATCGGGCGATCTGCCGAAGAACGTGCGCTTCATTGAAAGCCCCGAGGCCAAGACATCGGACATCAAGGCTGCCATCGCATTCGTCGCGACCCTACCCGAAGTGGACGCAGATCACATCAATGGTCTGGGGATCTGCGCTTCGGCCGGGTACATGGTCGATGCGGCCTCCGGCAATCCGCTGGTTCAGCGGCTGGGCTTGGTTGCACCATGGTTGCAGAATGAAGAGATCGTCGAGGCAGTCTATGGCGGCGCAGAAGGTGTCGCCGGGCTGATTGAGGTGTCCCACGCCGCCGAGGCCGCAGGGGGTCAAATCATTCCTGCAGCAGGCCCCGAGGGTGCCGAGGGCGTTCTGATGCCAATCGGCGGATACTACTATGAGGCCGACCGTGGCGCGATCCCGGAATATGACGACAAGTGGAACAATGCGGGCTGGGAAGGCTGGCTGAACTATCACCCCGCCGACAATCCGCAGCGTTTAGACAAGCCATTGGCCATTGTGCACTCGGAAAGCGCGGCGATCCCGCAAGGCGTACAGACCTTCCTTGCTGGTTTCGCAGGCGAGGCGACAGCGCAATGGCTGGAAGATGTCACGCAGTTCGATTTCTACGACAACCCCGAGGATGTCACCCGTGCGGCAGATACCGTCGCTGACCACTTCCGCGCCGGTTCGAGCAACTAAGCCCTGTCCGGACGCCGAGTAATCGATCGGCGTCCACCCTCATCTATTCGGAGCATCCTCATGCGTAGAAAACTCACATCGACTCTTGCTGCCGTCTCCATGATCGGAACCGCGGCTCTTGCTGAACAACAGGTGGATATCTCGACCGCCATTACCGACATCGCAGCAGGTGCTGACCGCCACGACTGGACCCGCGTACGCGACGCGTTTGCCGATACCGTCACGACGGATTACACCAGCCTCTGGGGCGGAGGACCGGTTACACAACCCGCAGATGAGCTTGTGGCGGGTTGGTCCGCTTTCTTGCCCGGTTTCGACGCGACGCACCATATGGTGACCAATCATACGATCACCTCTCTGTCCGACACATCCGCCACGGCACAGGCTGATTTCACAGCAACCCATCGTCTTGATGACGACCTGTGGGTGCTGGGTGGCCGCTACGACTATGAGCTTGCGAAATCAGACGGCCGCTGGGTTGTCACATCGATGACCATGACGGGAATCTGGGAATCTGGTGACCGTGGGCTAGTGGCTCTTGCCGGCCAGCGCGCGGCCGAGGCGAATTGAAGGAAGGAACCATGACCAGTCAGCGCATCGCACTCGTGACCGGAGCCAATCGCGGTATTGGTAAAGAAGTATCCCGGCAATTGGCCCGAGACCACGGGATGAAGGTTTTGATGGGTGCGCGCGATCTGGTCAAAGGGCAGGCTGCTGCGGATGAGATCGGAAATGGGGCGGAAGCGTTGCGTTTGGACGTCTCCGATCCCATCTCAGTCGCTGCGGCTTTCGAGCAGATTGAAGCCGCCTTTGGTCGCCTTGATGTTTTGGTGAACAACGCGGGCTTGGATTACGACACCGACCAACAGGTCCACCTCGCCGATCTGGATCGGGTGCGCCGGGCGTTTGATACGAACCTCTTTGGCCCTTGGGATACCACAATCGCGGCGGTGCCACTGTTACAACGAGGCACGGATGCCCGGATCGTCAACGTCTCATCTGGCGCGGGGTCGCTGACCAGCATGTCCGCCGGCACACCCGGCTATGGCGTGTCCAAAGCGGCTTTGAACGCGCTCACCCTCAAGACCGCTGCCGCGTTGAAACCTCAGGGTATTCTCGTCAATGCCGTGTGTCCCGGCTGGGTTGCCACGGATATGGGCGGCGGGGGACGTCCGATTTCCGAGGGCGCCAAGGGCGTTGTCTGGGCAGCGACCTTGCCGAAAGGCGGCCCGACCGGAGGGTTCTTTCGCGATGGCGTCGCAATTGATTGGTAAGTTTAGCCGGGTGTCATGAAATCAATCAGCTTCCTGACCCGCGTGGGCAAAAGGCGGCGACTGGGATAGACGGCGAACATGTCCCGCGTCATCGGTGTAGCGTCTGTGACCTGCAGCCGTTGCAAATCACCGTCCATCATATCCAAAGGCAGCATGGCGACACCCAGGTTTCGACGGGCCGCCTGCGCAATGACATCAAGGTCGGTTAAACTGTGCGCGGTATGTTTAGGGTGTAGTGTCTCCCCGCTCTCAAGCACCCATGGCTGACCAGCTGTCAGGGCGGGCAAGGTTAGGAAGTCCAACCTGGATATCGGTCCATCCAACCAGCACTTCTGAATGAAGCCCTTTCCTGCGCAAAAGCAGTAGGGTACCGACCAAAGCCGTTTCGCGACAAGGCTGGAATCCGTCAGCGGGCCGACCCTAAAGGCCAGGTCGATATTGTCGCGAAAGAAGTCCAGCATGATGTTGGTCGTTGTCATCTCCAGCGCCACATCCGGATTCTGTTCCGCAAAATCCAACAGCCGAGGGCCAATGGTCGTGCGCGCGGCCAACGGTGGTGCCGTGATGCGGATGCTCTGGCGCCTGGTATCGTCGGTAAATCCCGCAACACCTTGCAGCGCCTCAATCGGGTTCTGGCATCGGTCCAGAACGCGACGGCCCTCCTCCGTCAGGCGAACCTGGCGGGTTGTCCGCTCGAACAGTTTGGTGCCCAGGTGGTCTTCCAACTCTGCAATCCTTCTGCTGACCCGGCTGAGCGGTATGCCCAAACGGTCCGCAGCCTTGGAAAAGCTGAGATGGTTGGCGACGACAGTAAACAGGGCAAGGTCGTTATAGATCATTATCCTATTTTTGGGATTATATCTCTCAATATCAACTATTATCATTCGATGCCGTGACTTCTACCTTCTGCGCGACAGAAGGAGACAGCTCATGCCTTTCGCCATTGAAATCACCCAGAC
The DNA here is from genome assembly GCF_056531785.1 of Ruegeria sp. K7. NCBI lineage: Bacteria > Pseudomonadati > Pseudomonadota > Alphaproteobacteria > Rhodobacterales > Roseobacteraceae > Ruegeria > Ruegeria sp. K7. Next base: position 55,970 of record NZ_JBQFMJ010000013.1, on the reverse strand, counting down.
CGGCAAACCGGACGATTTATGCAAAACCAAAAGGGCGACGCCGACCCCCGGCGCCGGGGAAATCCTGATCCGCAACAAAGCCGGAGCGGTCAACTTTATCGACACGATCATCCGTCGCGGTGAGATGCCTGAGGGGATGATGCCCGATCTGCCTCATATACCCGGAGTTGAAGGAGCCGGAGTTGTCGAGGCGCTGGGTGCGGGGGTCGAAGGCTTCTCTGTTGGGGACCGCGTGGCGTGGATGGGGCCGATTGGAGCCGGTGGATACGGTACCCATTCGGTGATCGCTGCGCCCTATGTCACCCGGCTGGCCGATACCGTGGAATTCGAAACCGCGGCCGCAATCCCCGTCAACGGGACGACCGCGCATCACATGCTGGTCAATCAGGGCGGCGCTGCGGTGGGCAAATCCGTGCTGGTTCACGCGGCAGCCGGGGGCGTAGGGACCATGGCACTGCACATCGCAAAGCATCTGGGCATGACCGTGATCGCTTCGACCAGCACCGACAAGGTTAGGTATGCCAAAGATCAAGGTGCCGATCATGTCATCGATTATCGCACCGAGGATGTAACCGCACGGGTGATGGAAATCACCAATGGATGCGGCGTGGATCTGACGCTGAACCCAATCTCGGGCGAGTCTCTGAAATCAGATCTCGAAATGCTGGCACCTCTGGGCACTGCAGTTCTGTTCGGGTTCCTTGCCGGTCTGCCAGCAGGCAGTTTTGCCGAAGACTTGGCGAAGCACTTCCAGAAATCCATCTCGATCCGAGTCAGCGACATATACACATATTTTGGTAACCGACCCGATCAGTTTAGCGCGGATATGGCCATAGTGTTTGATTTGCTTGAGACGGGCGTTCTGCGTCCGCAAGTCGCCGCTTTGCCCATCGCTCAAGCCGCCGAGGCACACCGTCGTCTGGAAGCCGGTGAAACCACCGGCAAACTGGTGCTGAGCATCGACTGATCAATCCAACAAAAAAAGAGGAGCAATAGCAATGAGTACGGTTTTCGAGACCGCCCTGAAAGGCAAGCATATTGTCATTGTCGGCGGTAGCAGTGGTATGGGGAAGGCAACGGCAGAGATGGCCACCGCCCTCGGGGCAAAGATCACCATCGCCAGCCGAAGCGCTGCCAAGTTGCATGCGGCGGCAGACGAAATCGACGGCGGAGTGCAGATCGCACCGGTCGATACAACTGATGAGGCCGGCGTGAGATCATGGGTCGGGTCCCTGAGCGCGGTGGATCACTTGGTGATCTCAGCTTCAAGTGCTGCGCATGGTGCGTTCACCGATCTGCCCACAGACGATCTACGCGCCATGTTCGAGGCCAAGTTTATCGGGCCCTATTTGGCTGCGCGCGAAGTGTTACCTGTGTTGGTTGAAGGCGGCTCGATCACGTTCTTTTCCGGTGCGCTCAGCCGTCGCCCATCCGCCGGAGCCACTGGCCTTGGCGCGGTAAATGCCGCAGTCGAGGCACTGGCGAAAGGGTTGGCGCTGGAGTTGGCCGGTCGGGCGCGGGTGAATTGCATCAGCCCTGGCATGGTCGCGACTGAAGCCTATGCCGAAATGTCGGACAAAGCACGTGAAGACATGTATGCGAAGGTTGGTCGCACCCTGCCCGTAGGCCGAGTCGGAGAGGCCGAGGACATCGCGCAAGCAGTGATCGTGGCGATGACAAACGGGTTCGTGACCGGCTCGGTACTGGATGTGGACGGCGGCCATCTTGTACGTGCTTGATGCCTAGCCTAAGTCCTACGTTAAGAGCACATTGCTGCCAACCATTTTAGTGGGTGGAAGAATTACCGATTTCCACATCCTCAGCAAAGCTGCCGTTCACCCCGAGTGCAGCGATAGTCTGCTTCCGACCCTGAGCGACGATTGCTACGTTCGTCATCTATGTCGTCTTTGGGCTCGGTGCAGACGTTCGCAGAGTTTTCACTAATGACTGCTCTGCGGACTTTGCAGACATCCGCAGTATTGCTCCAAAAGGACCGCAGTCAGCCCAAAGCGGACCTTCAACACCGAGTTTGCAATGTCCGAGAGGCGAACAAGTCCGTTCATTCTCATTTACCGCTGCAATACCCGCAACCGGCCCGGCATCTTAGGCTAAGAGTCCAGTCGAACAAGCTTAAAGCAGTTTCTTAATTGGGTTTTGAGACAATTACGCCGGTTTCTGGGTTCAGATCATCATTCGGATCCGTCAAAATGCCAGCTGGAAAGGAAACCGAGATGGGTAGATCCTTTGTATCAAGGCAGAGCATGTGGTTATTGTCCCCGTCACCCAGATCGGCAAGCGCGGCGGGCGTAACTGTGCGTTGAGATCCATCTTCGGCCTCTACGATGATCCTGTACAGATCGCGTTCCACATCGCCAGGTTCCTTGCCGTTCGCCAGCGTAACGCCACCCGCCCAAGTTACCCGGATGGCCTGTACGATGTTGTCACTTGGACAAAGGCTTCCTCTGGTTCGGCGTGGCCCCAAGTTTCCGACCAAAGTCCAATCCTCAACAACTTCGGCCAAGATCAATGACGGCCCGTCTTCCAGCGGAATCACGGCTACCGTGGCACCGCGAAAATCAAGTGTTCCATCGATGGAATGAAGGTGTCCAATAACCTCGACTGCAACCGGTGGATCCACGGAAACGTTCCCAAAATCCCCGATCAGAAGCACAGTGCGCAATTCACCGGGATCGGTAGCAGGCAACACTGACGCGCAGTGCATTGTTCCGATCTGGCCTGATTTTGTTACGACTCTGAAGTCACCTGCCTGCAAAGTTTCCAGATCTACCTCGGTTGAAAAAATAACAGGCATCCCGTCTTTGCCCCTGGAACCTCTGCAAATGAGATTTGCTACGCGGGGCAACGCCTCGAGCCCGTGGAAAGCGGAAAGCAACTCGGCATCTTGTCCTTCAGCTGAACTCGGCAATCCGAGGTTTGGGGTTGTATCTTCAAGTTCTCGACTTGAAACGTCCTGCGCGCACAAAGCCGTCCCCGACAAGGCAAACGCAGTGGCAGGTGCGAGCAATCTGATCGCTTGGCTCCATTTCCTAAGCTGCTTCAGCAATTAGGTTTTTCTCCGTATTTGGTCCGCGGTGCTGCGGGCTTTCGAGCTTTTACGTGCTGGAACTTAAGAAAAACAGGCAAGCAAGTTTTGTCTAACTTGCCGCTATGCGGTCGCCAACAACGCATCGGAAAGCTCGTATTCCGAAAGTGCCCCAGGTGCACCTATTGCAACAAGCCTTGTTTCAGGTTTTCGGTGGCCCCATGCGCCATCCCTTGCGATGTCCATGCGCTTTCCGACTACCTGTACAAGAATGCGATGATCCGGATCCTCTTCGCTAAAAACAAATCCCTTGAGGCGATAAACGTCGCCCGGAAGCTTTCGAATTGCACTCCGAAGAGAAGACAAGCTTATCGGGCGTTCAGCTTTCATCATAGTTGTTGAGAAGCTGTCCGAGTGATCAGAGTGGTGGCAACCACAATCCGGTCCATGTTCGTGATGATCGGGTATTTCTGTTTCGAGCTGTTCGGCGGCAAAGCGGCCAACAGAAAGAAGAATATCCAGTGGGACATCCGCGTTGACGGCTTCGACCAGACGATACCGACGGAAGCGAGACCCGAGCCAATCGTGCACCCTTTGAACAGCCGCCCTGTCGACGAGGTCGACCTTGTTCAAAATAACCATGTCCGAGAACGCGATTTGACGGAGCTTCAGTTCCATTTGTTCCGGCGCTGAAAATAGCTGTTCCGCATCGACCAGGCACATAAGGCTGTCCAAGCGGATCATGTCCCTAAACTTCTGATCGGTAAATGTCATCGCGATTGACGACGGGTCCGACACACCACTTGCTTCAAGGACGATGTATTCCGGTTTCTCAGGTCGGGCGAGAACGGCCTCTACCGTTTCGATCAGGTCATCTCGGATCGAGCAGCAAACGCAGCCATTAGCCAAACTCATCACATCATCTTCGAGACCGACGACCAAGTCGGCGTCTACGTTTATTGATCCAAAGTCATTCACCAGAACCGCAACCCGCAACCCGTGATTGCCGGTAAGGATGCGGTTCAAAAGTGTTGTCTTACCGGCTCCGAGAAAGCCGGTAAGGATCGTTACGGGGATTGCAGAAGTCGAACCGAATTCGATCATGTCGTTACTCTGCCTTCTTCTTGCGGTTCGGGATGACGTCATCGACCTTGACTACGAAATCGCTGGGCCACTCGGGATCGGGAGCACGGAATACGTCAGCTGGATAGTATTCTTTCGGATCAATCTCCATATCGCGGTATTTCTGGTCCTGCTGTTCGGCACGTGATGACCGCGGTGCTGGCGGCTTGATTTCATCCGGCAACGTGATCTTGCCTTCTGCTTCCATCTTGCCCAATTCGCGGAATGGTGCGACTGAACCAGATTTTCCGGGAAGTGTCGCCTTGCGATACCAGATTGCATCTTTGGTGACGTTGACGACGGCGACATCCAAACCCCAAGCGAACAGCCCATCATAGTGGGCACGGATTCCCGCCAGCATTTCGGCATCGATGTCCTCGTCTTGCGTATAGTGGGTTACCATTGCAAGCCGTGGGCGCGCCTCAGCCATCATCTTACCGACCGCATAGTGCGATGTATGATGCGTATCGATTGTGTAGTTAAACAGCTCTTGCGGCAGACCGTATTTGTAGGTCATCAACTGACCGATATCCTGTCCGGACATTTCGGTCACAAACACATCGACGCCTTTTCCGTATTCAAGGCTCAGTTCATCAGGGCGGCCATCGCCTGTCCAAACAAAGCTCAATCCGTTCCAATCCAGCCGATATCCGACTGCGCCGTCCTTGGCATGACTGCGCGGCCACGAGCGCACCGTGACACCGTCCTCGTCATAAACGATGCCACCTTCTTGGCGGAAATCGAATTCATTGACGTCGATCTCGTAGCCGTCCCCAATCGGGAAAACATCGAAGGCCTCAAGATGCCATTTGAGCATCTGCTGCATGCCCTTGACCATTCCGGCTGTACCAAGCTCTGGTGTCCGACCAGAGGGGCCGTGAATGCGCAGCGGCGTGTATCCACCAGACCAAGCCCGGAACGGGTAAATGTAAGGGATGTCTGCATAGTGATCGACATGCAGGTGTGTGATGAAGATGTCGTTGATCAACTGCCCCGGAACCTGCATCCCAATAATGTTGCGGACGCAGCCCGAGCCGAAGTCGAAGAAGAACCTCTTTCCGTTCCCCAACTCGACCATAATGCAGGTTCCAGCCTGATCTTCGCGGGGCGGAAATGGCGTCGAGCCACAGAACGATATCCGCATTTCGTCGGGCCCGAGGTCCTCGGACAGCGGGAAATAGTTCGCATTCGAACCTGTCATGTATTTGGTAGGACGGAAGTACTCCGGCAGAGTGATGCCCCCGGCAGGCCGACCGCCGTAAGGGTTCTTTAGGCTTTCGCCCAGTGGCCCATCACCGGGGTGCGCCTGTGCAGCTCCTGTACCATAGCTGACGGTACCGGTTGCGACCGCACCTGCTGCCAGTCCCTGCATAACGTGTCGCCGGGAAGGGTTTTCGATGTCGTCAGATTTCTGGATTTGTTCGTTCTTAAGTTCTTTGCCGTTGTCTTCTTTTGTCATGGCTGTGCCCTTAGTTGGAAATGCTACGAAGGTTGCGCTTCACCATCCGGCGAAGCTCGTTCACGAGTTCGGATCTGATGTGGGCCCATTCCGCGCGCTCTGTGGCTGTGATCGATGTGTCATCCAACAGCGCAGTAACTTTCTTCAGGTCTTCGATTACCTCGCTGAGTAACGCGTCAGTTTCGATACGCCCGGAAAGCGCACCGGAAAGCTCTGCAAGCTCATCACTCAGTTCCCAAGTCACTGGATAATTCCCGGTTCCCACTATCTATTCTGACATCAAGATGAGTGTGGTTGACGACATACGCCAAGTGAGTCACCGTGAGTTGGGGGGTGAGTTTGCTTTGAACCAAGCTAATGAATTGCCGATAGATCAAGATGTTGCACCGCCTTCTCCGGAGCTTGTCCGACAAGCACTTCAAAGCGTTGTTTCAAGCGTCGTGTTCCAGGCTTCGCCTCGACTCCAGCAATTTCTTACTTACGTGGTCGAAGAGACTCTCGCGGGTCGTGGCGCCCAGATTCGCGGCAAAGCAATCGCTGTCGAAGTCTACGGTCGGAGCATTGATGGCACCGGTGGTCGGAATCTTGTCCGCGTCGAAGCCAGACGGCTGCGTCGACTGCTACATGAGTTTTACGAAGATCAATGGGACGGTGAGGGAGTTCGAATTTTTGTTGATTCCGGCGGATACAAGCCACGGTTTTCGCAAGCAAAAACGACAGGAGGCGATAACCCAAGGGTTCAGGGCAGCGATCTGCTTGGTGGGCATCGACGTCTAAGGCAACTGCTGCCAATTGGGCTGGGTTGCCTAGTGTTGATTGCGGTGACTGGCTTTTGGCTCACTCGGGATAACAAGGTGGTTTTGCCCACAGCTCAATCTATCGAACAGGCTGAGCGAACTGCTCTTGGTGAGCAATCTTTGACAAGGCTTCAGGCGGCTAACCTTGCGGATCAAGCCCGAGGGATGTTTTTTCCTGTTTTTGATATCAAGCGCCAGCAAATAGCGCTGGGAATGTTTCAGCATGCCGTGGAACTCGACCCCGCACTCTCCGACGGTTATGCCGGATCGGCGCAGGTTCTGGCGACTTTGGCCATGCTGTCCCCTAATAAGGCGCAAAGAGACGATCTCTTCAACCAAGCTTCCGAAATGTCGGGAAGAGCAATTGATCTATCTCCCACTGATGCATGGGCAAACGGTGCAAATGGTTGGGTATTGGCCACCCAAAACAAACCAGTCGAAGCTATGAAATACGCAAGAATGTCGGTCGAGCTTGCGCCGAATGATGGTCATATTTTGGATCTTGTCGGTATCACCGCCATCATGGCCAACGCCCCGGATCTTGCGGCCGAGGCTAGCGATCCAGAAAGACTAAGGTCAGGATCGGGTCGCTTTGGCGCACGAAATATTTGGGGTGTATCGCAACTGATGCTCGGGAATTACGAAAAGGTTGTCGAAGCTTTTAAAGGAGCGCCCGCTGCCGGTGCGCCTGTAAGTGCTCCTTCTCTCCTATTCCAAGCCGTTGCTCACGATCAGTTGGGACATACCGAAGAAGCTCAACGACTAGTCACTGAAATGCGTAAAACGTGGCCGGAGTTTCCATCTGAGTTTCTCACCGGCAGGATTTTCCACAATGATGACGCAACACGGCAAGCGATACTGGATACTCTGATCAGATACTGATGAAACGCATCGCATCGTTGCCGATGCAAAATTTTCTAGTTTCAGTCGCAGCGCTTTGCAGCGTTGGAAGCCATCGCAGAATGCAAGAGTTGGCAGATCCAGACACAAAGTCTGCTTACTACGTATTTCTGTAGTTCGGGCAACGCGCGGCATCGGCCAAAGTGGGCTCTGAGCAGCTATTCGCTGCAATCGGCCTGAACGACTGCTTTGCGGACAAAGCGGTCGCTCACTCGTTTGATTTTCGCCCGGATCTGTATTCTGGAAGTTTGGCCAAGGCCGATTTCAACGCGTCACCCCATCCATCGGAAACAATGCGAAAGTACTGGTCGTCGGATTCGAATCTTGACCGCGTACCGCCATCAAGGCTGTCTTCATCGTAGAGAAGCAGGTCAAGCGGAGCCCCGACAGACAGATTGGCCTTAATCGTGGAGTCAAAACTGACCAGCAAGAGTTTTACGGTTTCCGGAAAACTCATTACCGGATCATAGGCTCGCACAAGAATAGGGCGACCATACTTTGTCTCACCGATCTGAAAGAACGGGGTGTCGTCGCCGGCCTCGATAAAATTTCCTTCAGGGTAGATCAAAAACAGACGAGACGGGCCGCCCTTGATCTGGCCTCCAACAATGAGTGTCGCGTGAAAAGCGCTGTCAGCTTGCTGACCAGACCGGGCATGCTCTTCGATGACGTCGTTCAGCGTAGACGCGACCAGTTGCGCAACTTGAAACATTGTCGGTACTTCTAAGATCGATGGTGAACGATCTGCCGGCGCTTTTGTTCGTTCTTCCAGAAGGCTTATCGTGGCCTGCGTAGTGGCCAAGTTTCCGGCCGTTAGGATAGTGATCGACCGGTCCCCTTCGACTGTCCAGTTGAACATCTTGTTGAAGATCGAAACATTGTCCACGCCTGCATTCGTGCGCGTATCAGACATGAACACCAGCCCGCGATTCAGCCGCATGCCCACAGCATAGGTCATCAAATTCTCCGTTACTGCTGTGCGACTTGCAACTGCACTGTCAATTGCTCGCCCGCTGTCCCAATTCTATTCCCTATTACCGGTGCGGCTTGGGCATAGTCCAGCCCGGTTGCGACGCGTACGTATCGATCGTCGGGTGAAATCCCATTTGAAACGTCAAACCCCACCCAGCCAAGCCCGTCCAAATGCACTTCGGCCCAGGCATGGGTCGCGTCCTGCAGCTCTGTTTCGTTCATCATCAAGTAGCCCGAAACGTAGCGTGCTGGCACTCCGAGCTGTCGCGCGCAGGTAATGAAGATGTGCGCGTGGTCCTGACACACACCGCGCTCGGCCTTGAGGGCATCTTCTGCGCTCCAGCCCGGGTGCGAACTTCCAATTTCGTACGAGACCTGAGCTCGAATTTTTTCGGACAGAGCATGCATCTGCTTCAGCGGATCGCTGTTGGGCAACGCGATTATCAGCTCTGCAACTCCTTTCCCTGGCGATGTCTGCGGAGTGCTTCTTTTGAACAGCCACAAGGGCGTCGACCCTTCGTGACGCCCCAGAACACCGTGCGTGTCTTTCACTTCAACAACGCCTTCGGAGATCAACGAGATGCTTTGAGTGTTTGCTTCGAAACTGATCAATTCCACCGTGTTGCGGTGATAGTCTTCAAATGTAAGCTCTTTGCGCCCGCCGGTGATCTGGGTACTCCAACTTACAATGCTCTGATTTCGAAATGACTTTGGTGTTTTTCGCAGCTGTTGCAGTCCGAAAGGAACCGGCGCGTCGAAATCGTATCGTGTCTCGTGTCGAATGTGCAGTTTCATTGGCTACTCGTAGAACCTATAATCAATCTCGATCTGACGGCTTAAGTTGCCGAGATCGGTCAGAAAATCCTGAATGTACTCATGCAGACCGAATTCAAAGATATCGGAAATTTTCTGATCCAGGTATTTCTCGTAGAGAGCATTTGATGCCTCGCACGAAGGCCCGGCAAAGCCGTAGTCTTTCTGTAGGTAGGACAGGTTCTCTTGAATTTTTCTGCAGCAAAAGTGAAGGCTGCGCGGCATTCGCTGATCCAGGATCAAAAATTGGGCAATATCAGACGGCCGGGTTTTCTCACCATGGGTCATTCGATACCCACCACCAGCGCCGACGGAACGCAGGATGCTTTCCCATTGGATGTTGTCTAGCGACGAGCCGACCGAGAAGGCTGTGGGCAGAAGAACGTAGTACTTCACGTCCAAAATGCGCCCGGTATTGTCGGCCCTTTCGACAAACGTCCCGATGCGGGTGAAATCGAAAATGTCGTTGCGCAGCATAGTCCCCAATGTGGCACCACGGACCAGAGCCGCCTGTTGGCGAATGAGTTCCAACGTCGCTGGCAAATCCCTCTCATTCACGCGCCGCTTCATCGCCTCATCGATCTGCATCCAGGTGGAGTTCACCGCACTCCAAACATCGTGGGTCAGCGCGGTCCGAACAAGGCGCGCGTTGTCTCGGGCTTGCTTGATGACCGACTTGATCGAGGATGGGTTATCAGCGTCGCGTAGCACCCAATCGACCGCATTGTCTTTTGAAATCTCATCGTATTTGGCGTGGTATCCATCCAGAACCCCGGCCGTTTTCAGAACCGAACCCCATTCCTCGGCAGAATTCTTCGTACGGGTCAACGCCATTCTCTGACCTGTTTCAAGCAGCCTCGCCGTATTTTCCGCTCGCTCAAGATACCGGGACATCCAGAACAACCCGCCAGCAGTTTTTCCCAGCATGGTCAGTCCTCCAGAACCCAGGTGTCTTTGGTCCCGCCACCTTGGCTTGAGTTCACGACGAGAGATCCCTTCTTAAGCGCCACACGGGTCAAACCGCCGGGTGTGATCTTGATCCCTTCGGGCGATACCAAGACGAACGGCCTTAGGTCAACATGTCTGGGCGCAAGTCCCGAGCGAGCAAAGATCGGAACCGTCGAAAGCGAAAGAGTCGGCTGAGCAATGTAGTTCCCGGGCCGCGATTTGAGCTTGTCGCGGAACACCGAAATCTCTTTCTTGCTGGCGGTCGGTCCGATCAACATTCCGTAGCCGCCAGACCCGTGTACTTCTTTCACGACAAGATCGGACAAGTTGTCCAGCACGTAGGAGAGAGAGACGGGATCACTGCAGCGCCAGGTCGGGACGTTTTGCAGCAAGGGCTTCTCACCCGTGTAGAATTCAACGATTTCAGGCATGTAGGAATAGATCGCCTTATCGTCGGCAATACCGGTCCCTGGCGCGTTGGCGATCGTGATGCCTCCTGCGCGGTAAACGTCCAGGATGCCCGGAACGCCCAAGGCGCTATCGGGGTTGAAATTCAGGGGGTCCAGAAATTCGTCATCTACCCGGCGGTAAAGTACGTCGATGGGCTTATAGCCCCTGGTGGTGCGCATGCAGACGCGCCCATCGACAACGCGTAGGTCGTGGCCTTCGACCAATTCCACAGCCATCTGATCAGCAAGAAACGCATGTTCGTAATAGGCTGAATTATAGATGCCCGGGGTTAATACCGCGACGCTTGGTTCCCCGTCGGCGCAAGCCGGCGCGCAGGCAGCAAGAGATCGTCTCAGATTGCGAGGGTAATCCGAAACATTCCGAACATTAGTCGCGCTGAAGAGCTCGGGGAACATCTTTAGCATCGTTTCCCGGTTCTCCAGCATATAGCTAACCCCGGATGGCGTACGGGCGTTGTCCTCCAGAACGAAAAACTCGTCCGGTCCGGTTCGCACCAGATCGACTCCAACAATGTGTGTATAGACCTGACCAGGGGGCGAGACGCCAAGAATCTGCGGCAGGAACGCTTCGTTCCCGGCAATCATCACAGCGGGCACGCGTCCGGCACGCACGATTTCTTGGCGGTGATAGATATCGTGGAGAAATGCGTTGATTGCCCGAACCCGTTGTTCAATACCGCGTTCCAGCCGCTGCCATTCTCGTGCTGAAATTACACGCGGTACGATATCAAATGGGATTAGGCGTTCCTCAGCCTCGGCTTTTCCATAAACGTTAAAAGTGATGCCCGTTAGCCTAAAGACTTCTTCGGCTTCGCGCTGTTTCGCCCTCAGTCGCGATACGTCTTCAGCATTGAACCAGCGGCCGATCTCTTGGTATGGACCTCTGAGTGATCCATCGCCGTTGAACATTTCATCAAAATACTCACTCATGCTTTAAGTTTTACGCATAGATCAGATTTTTCAAGTCATTCAGGCTTGGTTGGAAGCTGCCTTTGGAAGGAGCGTCTAATTTTCAGGCTAACTGGATATGGATAGTGTGATGATCTTAACAATATGGCGTTTTTTGTGTTTCCAGTTGAAGTCACATTCAATGTGTCCGTTGTCAGAAGATTTGGGACGTGACGGACCAAGAGGCAGGATTCCAGTGGGATTTTTGATCTAACTGGGTGCAATACGGCTACCTATGCACCACCTCTAGAGCAGACATTCGTGCACCGCGCAGCGTCCGGGAGAAGGGGATCGACGCAGTCATCCGACAGCTCTAGTCAAAAGACTGGTTTGCGGATGCGAACAGTCATTTGGACCTCTCCCGGGAAAAATAAAGGTCACCACCTTTGCAGTACAGATCGATGCGTCTTCAAGCTTTACTCCGAGACTCTACTGTCGCCTGAACAGGTCGACGATACACTAAGAGTTTTATTCGGAAGGTTATTTAGGGCCAATCAAATGCCCTCAGATCAGCGGTTGCCAAGGCGACGCACGGCCTTCCCGAGTATCCCGTGGGTACCTTGCAGGTTTTTCCCGAGTGATCCAAGAGGGTAACGGGGGATAGTGAGAAGGATCACGTATTCATATCCCGCTCAGATTTTTACCCCTAAATGCAAATCGTTTGGTTTAAGTGAAAAGGTGTGTAACCCCGCACGAACCCTGAGCGCCCCTTGGGGTTCACTTCAAACTCCCATGCGCCATATTATCGGCAGAGCCAAAGGAGAAAACACCGCCATGTCTTGGAACCCTGCGCTAGATCCCCATTGCCCCGCAGGTGACGCCGTGGATGCCATAGATACCATCATCATCCCACGTGCCCGCGATCTGGGAGGTTTCGAGGTACGCCGCGCCCTGCCCGCTCCAAAGCGCCAAATGGTTGGAAGCTTTATCTTTTTCGATCAAATGGGACCCGCGGAGTTCTTGCCGACAAAAGGCATGGACGTACGCCCTCACCCTCATATCGGCTTAGCTACAATAAGCTACCTCTATCGTGGTCGTATGCACCACCGGGATAGCCTTGGGACGGACTCTTGGATCGAACCGGGCGCAGTCAACTGGATGGTCGCAGGACATGGCATCACGCACTCAGAAAGAACCGACGACGAAACCCAAGTAGACCCAATGCCGTTCTTCGGTATTCAGACTTGGGTTGCCCTCCCAAAGGATCATGAAGACCGTGATCCAATGTTCCAACATGCACCCGCAGATGCTCTGCCGTTCATGGAAGGCGAAGGCAAAGAGGTACGCCTGATACTTGGAAATGCATACGGAGAACGAGCGCCCGTTGAGACGGCCTCAGAGATGTTTTACGCCGATGCGATATTGCAACCGGGTGCCAGCATTCCACTACCTGATGATCACGAGGATCGCGGCGTGTACGTCGTCGAGGGTTCGGTTACCGTCGCCGGGGATACCTTCGAGGCAAGTCAGATGATGGTTTTCCGCCCTGGTGATCGCATTTCGATGAAAGCTGGTGAAAGAGGCGCACGAGTGATGTTGCTGGGCGGTGAGACTCTTGAGGGGCCCCGTCATATCTGGTGGAACTTCGTGGCTTCCTCCAAGAAGCGTATCGAAGAAGCAAAGGAGGCTTGGAGGGCCGAGGCGTGGGATAGCAACCAACGGTTCCACTTGCCGCCTGGTGATGACCAAGAGTTCATCACGTTGCCAAAAAAGTAGTTAATCCATCAAGCAAAAGAACTCTGATCGTTTCTATCGGAAGCTCAAAGGGAATTTGAAGGGCGTTGAGGTCTTTCAACCAAGAGCATCATCTTGTGAGCACCCAAAATGATAGATCAAATACAAAACGCCGTCGGTACCAATTGGGACGCATTTCTTGCTTAAAATTCTTATAGCAAGACAAATGTCATGTTATGGTCAGGACCCATTGATTTCCTCGGAACGGCGTGGTTCACGGTTCGAAAACCGAGCTGTGAATGTGCCTGATCATTTCTGGCTGACGGATGCGCAGATGGCACGTGTTGATCGGCATTATCTTCATCAATCGCAATGGGTTGCGGTGGCGCGACGCCCCCTCCGCCTACGGCCCGCACAAGACGCTATACAACCGCTGGAAGCGATGGAGCGACAAAGGCGTCTTCGCCTGGATGATGGTGAGTCTTGCTGCTGAGCACGGCGAAAAGACGACCGTGATGATTGACGCGACTTACCTCAAGGCGCACAGAACCGCGACCAGCTTGGGCGTGAAAGAGGGGGGGGCGTGGACGCCTGATTGGTCGCACCAAAGGCGGCATGAACACCAAGCTGCACGCCATCTGCGACAGCCAAGGCCGACCGCTCAACCTGTTCGTCACCGCCGGTCAGGTCAGCGACTACGCTAAGGAAGTTCTTTGTTTCGTCAATGGCAACTTTGCTATGACCGAGATAACTCAATTGTCTCAAAATCAATGATTTAGATTTCACTGAAAGGCAAACACGTCTGTTTGTCGCCTGCCAAGTCAGTGAGAGGGAGCTGTTCCCGGATCTAACGGCCAAGGACCGAAAAAGGTTTTTCGATCTGAGACTAAAGCTCTTGACAACGCCGTCCTCGAAAGCTTCTTCGGCGCTCTCAAACGCGAACGTGTAAACCGCGTACGTTACCGCACCAGAGATGAAGCACGTGCCGACCTGTTCGAGTATATTGAAGTGTTCTACAATCGAAAGCGTCGCCATGGATATCTTGGCAACGTAAGTCCAGCTGATTTCGAAGATCGGTCAACCGTGTCCTTTCAAACCGTCCACTGAAACGGGGCAAGACGACAAAGCAGACCTTAACTTGAGTCAGTTGAAAGGCTGCTTTGCGGACGAAGCGGACCTTGATGGTCACATACTGAACGTCGGCATCTGGCATTGTTGCGTGTGATCTTCCTACAGTGCAATTTGAAACTGGCGGTCCGTTTCGAGCAAACTCACAATGCCGGACAATACTTTTATTCTATCTTCTTCTTTCCGACAAGAATTGCATGTTCCCGCTCTATAACCTTTTCCCAATCGCCTCGCGCTTTCAGACCGGTCGAGGAGTCACCCATCAGCGAAGTAACCATCAATCTTCCACGCGCTTTCGCCTCTTCTTTCGAAAACCCGGCCTGTTCAAACATCCAGGCGGCGAACTGGAATCGTTTGCCGATGGTTCTTTGATACGCCTCTCTTACTTTCTCATCGGTATTCGCCCACACTGAGACAGCGTGATCTGGCAAGGCGGCGTTCTCTTCTATGACCTTTTTCATAAGAAGAAGAATGCGGTCTTCCGGGGGACCGCCAAATGTCTTTGCCTGTGCGATCACTTTGTCAGTCAGTTCCTGCTCCCAATATCTGAGAACCTCATCCAAAAGCTCACGGACGTTCTTGAAATGCCAGTAAAAGCTGCCGCTTGTCAGGTTCAGTCGCTTTGCCATTGGCACGACCTTTATTGCGGAAACGCCGCCCTCATTGAGTACGTTGTACGCTAGCAATATCCAGTCTTCTTTGGTCGCGGCGTTTTTTGGTGAGTTGCGAGTGATAGATTCTGACATTCAGATTACAGCATTCTTTATTTGACATAGAGCAGTCTATGGACTTACCGTAGAGATGTCTATGGTGAACGAGAGGCTCACGGTTTCTTGTTCTCTTACGAGGCTTCGCTTTGAAGGGGGGATCAATGAATAACTTAATGAAAACCGCAGCCGGTACATTGATGGCATTAGGCGTGACACTGGCTGGCACTGCCACGGCCCAAAACGCCTTGCCGACGGGTCGGAGTGCCACTGAAATCGAAAACGGTGTATATCCCGCGTCTTACTTTCCTAACACTGAAATCCTCGGCGAGGATGAAATGCGTATCACGGCATTGGGGACGGGTATGCCTAACCAAACCAAGGCAGCCGTTTCGATTTCGTTTTATGTTGAACTGGGGAATGGAGACGTTTTCCTGTTTGACGTGGGCACGGGTGCAACTGGAAACTTGTTTTCGTTGCGACCGGATTTTGCAAAAATCGACAAGGTCTTCTTCAGCCATTTGCATGTCGACCACGTTGGAGATTTCATGGGCCTCCACGTTGGGGGGTGGCTTTCAGGCAGATATACCCCGCTCCGCATCTTCGGCCCGTCCGGATCAGAAGATGAACTGGGCACTAAAGCCTATGTTGATGGCATGTCCAAAGCTTACGCCTGGGACTTGGCCACGCGAACGGGCGCGCTGCCGGATGACGGCGCCAAGCTTGAAGTCACTGAATTCGATTACATGCAGGAAAACGAGATCGTTTTTCAGGAGAACGACGTCACGATCCGGTCTTGGCCTGCTATCCACAGCTTAGATGGCTCGGTAAGTTATTCTCTGGAATGGAATGGACTGAAATACGTCTTTGGCGGAGATACTTACCCAAACAAATGGTATGTAGAATATGCCAAAGGTGCGGACATCGCTTCTCACGAGGCGTTTCTTCCACCTGATGCTTTGGCCCCGTATTTTGGCTGGGACATGAAACAGGCGACGTATGTAGCTACGCGCGTTCATACCGAACCTGCGGCCTTTGGCAAAGTCATGTCTGCGGTCGAGCCGCGTATGGCCCTCGGATATCACTCTGTTCTTTCACCAGAAAATTATCAGGCGATTTTGGAAGGCGTCCGTTCGACTTACGATGGGCCTCTGACGCTCGCGCGAGATCTACAGGTTATCAACGTGACCAAGGACCAGATCGTTGTTCGGGAAGCGAGTGTTGATGACTATGCGTTGCCACCCGCTGTGAGCGATGAGTACATCAATGCCCCGCGTTCAAAAGAAAAAGAGCCGTCCGACAAAGTCAATGCGGGAAAATGGGAGGGTTACACGCCACCGCCAATGCCGGATAACTAACCTTCAGCGGTGAACAAAATTCCGATCTGGCAGTATCTGTACCGAGTATTCCTGACGCTGAGCCTGATGGCCTCAGGTGCACAGGTCGTTTTGGCGGATGTCGTTCTGACAAACGGGTCAGAAGTTGCCCCCAATATTGCTGTCTTTCATGTCAAAGATGATGCCGTCTACGTCGACCTTGAGATCTATGTCGAAGATATTCCGTTGTTTGCGGATATGTTGCCAATAGGATGGTCATCAGATTTCGTCGGGGGTGAGCCGGAGGCTGAACAAGAAACCAATCAAGGTTATGCGCAAGCCGAAAGCCGTGCGCTTTCGATTGTTGGGAGCGACGAACGGACCCTAAACGCTGAAATCAGAAAGATAGAATACCGAACGCGCAAAGATAGGGCCTCGCCGCTTGCAGGTCAGCGCGATCCATTCTCGGGTCAAATAGTTCCCAGCCCGCCAAAAGATTCGCGTGTTCTCTTCGTCGAACTGTTCTTTCCGTTTCAAAACTCAGTTCCCAAGGAGCTGACTATAGTGCCTCCATCGCGGGATGGAGAACCGCTGGTGACTATTGGGATGCAGGTTTTTGACCGTGAGGTTCCGGTCACGGATTTCAGTTTTTTGTCAAAGCCGGCAGAGTTAAAGATTCACTGGCCTGATCCGTGGGATAGCCGCTTTTCTGCTGAAAGCCTGAATCGAAAAGCGCAGGACGGGACGTCCACCTTTCTTTACATCGAACCTCGTGAAGTTCGGCATGAAACGCTGATCCGCTTGCGTGAACTGGCGCCTTGGATTGGTGAAACTTTCGAAGTTGGGCAAACGCTTTCGCCACAGCGTAGCGCCTTGATCGTAAATCAGGCGGCGACCTTCTTGGATTCTCGTAACCCTGTGTCAATTGATGGCAAATTAGTGCAACCGTCAAACGCTACAGCAAAACTCTTGGAGCTCACATCGCAGGGCTTTCAGGTTGTCGAGCCCGGAAAGCAAGTGTCCGTGAACAATGCGTTTATCGGAGCCATCCTGTCTTTCTCTTCGTCGGACCTTCCCGATCAGGTGACGGTCACATGGGATATGTTTGACGAGGAAATTTCCCGCGTTGCGACCATTTCAAACGATATCGCCGGGCCATTCTTTGGAGCTTTGACACCAGCAGACCCTCAGTTTCATTGGCAGAACCACTTGCTCAAATACGAAAGAGCATCTGTTACTCAGATTCCAGTTGAGCATCAGACACGGCAGAACCCGGCAATGACTTTGATCTCCGGGATGATCAGTGCCGCCTCACTTGGCTTTTTCCTGCTGTGCAAGGGCAAAGTTGCAAAGCGTGCCAGTTGCGTGACTATGATTGCCGCTGCTTCGGCAACGTTTGTATTTTCGGGATATTTGCCGGAATTACTCTGGAATAAGCCCGAGCCCCCTGAGCAGCAGGTTGCGGAAGACATACTGCGCTTGATGGTCGAAAACTTGACCACGGTGACGCTGGAAACTTCGCCGGCAGCAAGAAAGGCAGAGCTGGCCCACATTGTAACGGCAGCATCTCTTGGCGACATCGCAACAGAGGTAGAACGTGGCCTCGCAATCCGAACGCCAGGTGGCAGTCTTGCTACGGTTACTGATATAAGAGACCTGAGTTTAGAGCGCGTTGACCCGACCCTCAAACCGGGTGGATTTAGCACTCTGGCCAAATGGACAGTGAAAGCCCAAGGCGGTCATTGGGGGCACGCCCATATGCGCGCCGTTACGTTTCGGGTGCTGGCCGAGGTGATACCTGAGTCAGGGCAATGGAAGCTGGATGGATTGACTGTAATCGAGGCTCGCGATCCAAATGCATAGGTGTTTAAGGCCAAAGTTTTTTGCTTTCGGAGCTCTGTTTGTCGGTGTGTTTTTGTTACTGACGCCGTCAGCCTCGGCCCATTTTCTGCTTAACCTCAACGTTCGAATTTCCCATGTCGAGCATTCCGAAGATGGTCTGCGTGTCTACATCCGTACGCCTATGCCTTATCTGGTTGCAGACAAGGTCGGTGATCAGAATGGTGATGCCTTGCCGAAAGCTGCACCATTCACGACTAATGCCATGAGCGACGATCAGTTGGTCCACTTTGTCGACTTGCAGGCTGTCATGAGCGAACCTAATGGGCTGGGGCAATTCGCTGAAGGTGGGTTGCATCTGTTGGTCGACAATCAGCGCTTAAGAGGAACTGTTAAGTCCGTTCGCTTGCATCGCGTTGGAAATGAGCCCGGATTTGCAACTTTGGCCGAGGCTCAACTGGCAGTAGACACCGAAACGGCCTTAGCGCCACCGCTTTATGTAGGTGACACGATTGTTGATCTTGTCCTGTATTATGACACTATCGGCCCGGTGCAATCGTACAGCATTGCTAGCGTGCTAGACCCCGGCTTGCCGGATCAGGACCAAACGGCCAACCTTATTCTCGACTACGCGTCAGACACACCTCAGATTTTCCGATCTCGGGGTCTGATGACTGAACCATTGGTGATTCAGAAGAAGGGGTATGGAGGATTCCTCAGCTTCGTCTGGGAAGGCATACGACATATCCTCGAAGGGTTGGATCATGTTTTGTTTGTTGTGTGTTTGGTCATTGGAGCGCAGACCCTCAGGGCGCTATTGCTGCGTGCAACCGGTTTTACCGTTGGGCATAGCGTAACGCTGTCGCTGGGGTTTTTCGGGTTTATACCATCGGGCGCGTGGTTTGTTCCTGCCGTAGAAACCGGGATCGCGCTATCTATCATTTTTGCTGCCGTCGCAGCGTTTATGAGTTTTAAGGACAGCGCGCGCTCTGAGGTCACGATGGTGCTTCTGACAACGCTGATTGGCCTCTTGCACGGGCTTGGGTTTAGCTTTGTGTTGCACAAGATTTTGCAGGTTGCATCCCCAAACATCTGGCAGAGCTTGCTTGCATTCAATCTTGGCGTCGAGCTTGGCCAGGTCGCCATTATTCTTGCGCTCTGGCCTGCCTTGATAATGTGTCGACGCGTGAACTCCAGTTTGTGGATGTCCCTACGAGTGGGCTTAGCCGGTGGATGCGCGGCTATCGCCTTCTTCTGGACCTTTCAGCGAGTTGCCGAGGTTTACTCCACGCTGGCTTAAGGTCATTGCGATGGCGCGTGCCGTGATGGCCGCCTGGGAGAAAAGCGCACATTCGGCTGTTCCGTAGCATAAGACAGATTGGGCTTATACCGGTCAGTCAGTGAATTCTGCTCAAAGTCTACTTTGCAGTCAAAGCAGCCGATAGATTCACATAGCACATTGCAGACTAGTCTCCGCTAAGATTTAGGCGACCTGCATTAAGCCAATCTGACAACTCTGTTCTTTCGTTAGGGTCAGGTGGGCCCGCAAGAGTTGGAGGGTCAACAGGCAATGGACTGTCTGATCCAATGATCTCTCGAACACCTACGGCATCTTCCGAAACATTCCAAACAAGCATGTCCTGAGCCAAAGTGAGCGGGCCGTCGTAGGTCTTTCGAATTGCTGCAATTGTGTCGGGAGCAATATCGAAATCGGCAAATGTATGGTATGCAATCGCGTGGCGCGGCTCGATCATCGAGAATAGTTTTCCGCACGCGTCTGGTGGCGTGTGAACCACCGTTGCCACTAGTCTGGCGCGTTCAGGGTCGTAGTTTTTGATATCGATGAATTGTTGGACCGTTAAGTAGCATTCGTGAATGACAAGATCAGCTTCTTTAGCGTTTTCCACGAACCACTTGTTCGGGTTGGTGTCACCAGAATAGACGAATTTAAGTCCTTTCCACTCCAAGCTGTAGGACACTGAACCGTCTATGCCGTGGATTGCTGGCCAAGATCGAATGACAACACCATCGCTTTCATAAACTACTTGTGTCTGAGAGTAGTCGAACTCTGTCACCGACAGGTGTCCACCTGCCGATGGCATATTCCCGCGTCGGCCTGCCACGTCCCAAGCCAACATTTGCTGGAGGCCATCCATGGCCGCAGCGGTCCCGTATTCCGGCTTTAAGCCACTTGGTCCCCAAACCTGCAGCGGAACCGTTCGGTTCGACACCCAGCCACCCACAAAAAGTGCATCGAGGTCTCCAATATGATCTACGTGCAGGTGGCTAATGAACACTTTGTCGAGATAAGTGTATGGGATTTCCAATGCGGCTAAATTTGCTAACGAACCGGTTCCGACATCGAAGAGGAACTTGTCGCCATTGCCAAGTTCAACCAACCACGACGCTGACGCTTGGGAATGTCGAAAATTAGGTGTTCCAGTTCCCAGCGAGATAACTCGCATCTCCGCTTCGCCGAGCGGCTCTGTGTTTGGATAATAGAACTTTCTCTCTCCGGATGAACCAGCTGAAGCAGCGCCGCAGCAAACCGATGCAAATATAAAACTCAATGCCGGTAGTAATCTTAGACGCACAGCTTCCTCCGACTTGCTGACGCATTCCATCGTACAACTAAATCACTTCATTCCAAAGTCGGACGTCTGCTTTAGGCTCGGGGCAGACGTTCACGAATTTGTCGCGAGTGACTGATAGGCGGACGAAATGCGCTTTTGTCGCGCCGAACATTAACTTTCGTTTGAGACATGCATTTAAAGGAATTGCGCAGCTACCTAAATGTTGTTTGCACCGGCTTTCTTGAAGCTGGAGGACGAACGGCCCGCTACGCACGATCTGTTATCGCCGCGGTTAGCGAAGCATTCGCCATACGCGGCGGCGACACAGGGCCCATGCTCCTGCCCCCAAAACAATCACGCAGAGTACCCCTTTCGTCACGTCCTCCATCGCACCCTGAATTAGCCACGCGTGTACGACAGTGCCCGTGACGATCACGACCGCCGCCACGCTATGGCCGAGGCGCCAGATGCGCAGTCCCAGTTGCTTTCTCGCGGCAGCAAGAATGGCGGTTGCGAAGAGGGCCCACATTGCCACCGCACCCCAGACGGAAAACGGAGTCGGAGAGCGGAACAGCAAGACATCCACCACGTCCGGCGGGCTCGTGACCCAAAGACCCGCCACGTGTAAAACTACCGCGAAAACCAGCGCCGTTCCGGTCCAGATATGGATGCGCCGCGCCGGGATCCCCGGAAGTACGCCGGTGATTAGAAGAGGCTGAACAAGCAAAAGCGCCAGTCCGACGATCCCAGAAAATCCGGCAATGACATAGAGCGGCTCGCGCCATTGCAGAAGCGGGCTTTGCGCTGCGGCGATCAAGGGCACGGCAATTGCCAAGGCTAGAGCCCCCCATGCGACCACGCCGCGCAACAAGGTCATCAGACAGGACGCAGAACGAACTCAACATGCAGGCTCGTGTCCGATGCCCGCTCCATCACAGGCCGCAAAAAAACCGTCTCGAATCCGCCATCATCGTATTCGGCATCGTAAGCCAGATGCCCATGCGGCTGACCGAAGGCGGGTACAATCTGTGGCATCTCGATGCGGAATACGCCGTCGGCGTCGGTGAGCGTCGCGCCATGAGACCGCGCGTCCCGTTCGTGACCTTCGGTCGTATGGGCCCACACCTGAATGCGCCGGCCGGAAAGGGGCGCACCGTCGCCCGCGCGTCGCACGGTTCCAGTGGTCCAAAAGCCGCCATCGCCGATCCTTTCCACGATCGGGGCGCCAGGGCGGTAATTGTTGGCTCCTCCCCGCATCGTCGGAGTGGCCGCAACGGACTGCCCGCGTGCTGGCAAGATCAGGCCGGAGGCACCAATGAGAAGCGCGGCCCCCGCGGTTGAAACGATAGCTCTTCGGGTCAGGTATGGGGTTGTCATGTCGATCTCTCCCAACTGCAGTTTCAAATACGTACTTCTGCAATCTCTCATATGTATACAGGTGGAGGGGCCATTCAAGCACAGCACACGGGGAATTCACCGCGATTTCTGCGCGATCTGGCTGGCCAGCGAGGTACGTACGGAACCAGGCCACCATGCGCTCTTCGGCAAGACGAGCGGCCTGCTCATGGTAACGCGGCGTAGCGTCTTTGTGAAAGCCGTGGTTCACGCCGGTGTAGATATGTGCTTCGTACTGCTTGTCGTTTTCCTCCAGCGATTTCTGGTAGTCCGGCTACATGGCATTTACCCGCTGGTCGTCGCGCCTGCATTGATCATTTCCAGAGCCGGCTCAAAGTATCTGAGCGCAGAGCCTGCCGAGTACTGGGGCAACATCGTTCGACCCAGAGGTATGTCCCGAAAGGGCGTTCGGATGAGGAGCATCTGGTTGCCGACATGATTTCACTGGCCAGGCAGTTCGGTCGCTATGGCTATCGGCGGATCGCGGCTTTGTTGAGAGACGCAGGCTGGTCTGTCAGCGATGGTCGGGTTGAACGTCTGTGGCGACGAGAGGGGCTGAAGGTTCCGCAAAAGCAGCCAAAGAAGGGGCGGCTCTGTGTCTTAGCTTTCCGCCGCGGGCCTTGATTGTTTCAAGACCGAGCCGCGGGGCAACCCAAAGTTCGCCGCATACGAGAACATCTTCATGTTGCCGCA
This sequence comes from Ruegeria sp. K7, assembly GCF_056531785.1. NCBI lineage: Bacteria > Pseudomonadati > Pseudomonadota > Alphaproteobacteria > Rhodobacterales > Roseobacteraceae > Ruegeria > Ruegeria sp. K7. The sequence goes on along the minus strand of NZ_JBQFMJ010000013.1, from coordinate 33,173 downwards.
TATCGGAAGCGCAACGACGAAAACCCGCGACGCAATGGGCTTTCGCGCCTTGGATAATTTAGACGCCTTCTTTGCTGGCAAAACACCGCGAGACCTTTTGTAGAAGAGGACACTTTAATGGCAAAACTAGCTTTCCTCGGATTAGGCGTAATGGGTTACCCAATGGCCGGTCACCTAAAGGCAGCGGGGCACGACGTTACGGTTTACAATCGAACGACCGCCAAAGCCGATGCGTGGGTGGCGGACCATGGTGGCTCTGCGCGCGCTACACCCCGCGAAGCTGCCGAAGGTGCAGAGTTCGTCATGACATGCGTCGGGAATGACGATGATCTTCGGAACGTTTGCATTGGGCCAGACGGCGCATTCGGTGGCATGTCACAGAGCGCAACGCTAGTCGACCACACAACTGTCTCTGCCAAGGTCACGCGCGAGCTTTACACTGCGGCGAAAGAACAAAGCCTGGGTTTTTTGGATGCGCCAATCTCCGGCGGTCAGGCCGGGGCAGAAAACGGCGTTCTTTCGATTATGTGTGGAGGCGATCAGCCCGTATACGACGCTGCCGAACCTATCATGCAAGTATACTCAAAAATCTGTCGACGTATCGGCGAGAGCGGTGCTGGGCAATTAACAAAAATGAGCAACCAAATCGCAATCGCAGGATTGGTTCAGGGATTGAGCGAAGCGCTGCACTTCGCCGAGAAAGCGGGCCTTGATGGACGTTCTGTTGTAGAAGTTATCAGCCAAGGCGCGGCCGGTAGTTGGCAGATGGACAACAGACACGAAACAATGCTCGAAGATCATTTCGACTACGGGTTTGCAGTTGACTGGATGCGCAAGGATCTAGGTATCTGTCTTGATACTGCCAACGAAACCGGCGCAAGTCTGCCAGTAACCGCGCTGGTTGATCAATTCTATAAGGATATTCAAAAGCTAGGAGGCGGTCGATGGGATACCTCTTCGCTTCTAAAACGCCTGCGCGCACTTGACTAAACAAAGAGAATGCAGCCGCTGAGATACCAAAAACCTATTCTTGGTGCATTCACTCGGAATTTGGCCGAATAGAAAAGTCGCTAAATGATAACTTGGATTACGGACGTCCATATTGGGCTCCGAGCGGACGCTCGACAAATTTGACTGATCGGCTGCTCTGCGGGCGAAACGGACATTCCGGGCTACTGTATGTGGTTGTCATTTTCCTGCATGAGATCACCTGAGCGGACGATCAAATCGTTAGCCGTGTAGCAGAAAGCCGTCACATAACTCGCATTTATTTGACGTGCGATCTGTCTGCAAATTGTCGAAACGGCTCCCAACATTTGTTGGGAGCCCCAATTTTTGAAAATGGATGGAGTTGGAAAGTCAGGCGTGACCACCACCGATCAAGCCGATACCCGAAGTCAGACCGAACCAAGCTTTAACCCGTAGACCGACCGCCTTGATGATACCCATGGCCTGAATCCCGTGGGCGACAAGTGTTCCTTCCATTTCGCCTTCAAAATTGGTGGTGTAGGATTGTACAATGCAACCGCTACCTGGAACCAAAAGTTCGCGGTGCTCTGGGTGCACCAGATCGAGATGCACAACGATCTGACCCCGTTTCGCCTTTTCACTGGGCTCAATCAGGCGACCGCTAGGCGCTAGCTGACCGGAAGAAATCTGCTCCTGAATACGTACGATCCTTGCAGGAAGAACGGTATTGCGCATCGAGATGTTGAAGTTGCTTTCGCACGCCACCTCTGCGGCCATTCCCTCGTACAGTTCGGTGCGAGAAACCTGCGAGAAACCAGCAACGATGCGTCCTTTCTCTGCATCTTTCCGATCCGGTACAATCAGCATTGCGGGGCTCATCGCTGCTTGCGCTGCGCGCGAACCGACATTCAGGGTGACTTGTTCAACAACGCCGTCGACAGTGCTGTGTGTCAAAGTCTTGGACAGCTCGACCTGGGCCTGCTTCAGCGACGCGCGTGCTGATGCAAGCTGGGCCGGAAAAACGGCAGTCGCCTGCACCTGAGCCACACCAAGTTGCGTTTCCGCAGCCTCAACCTCTGCTTCCCGAGTGCTCAAGGTAGCTTGGGCGCGTTCCAACTGGCTCACTTGAAATGCTGCAGAGCCCTTTGCTTGAAGTGCCTCGTGATCCATCAGCACCAGCTCAGCCTGTTCTCTGGCGGTAACTGCGGCATCCACCACGGCCTGAGCAGTTTGGACCTGCAATTCAGCTGCCAGTTTCGCGCTTTCTATCTCCTCAACTTTACTGGTTGCAAAATCTACTGCTGCTTGTTCCGACGCATTCTCGACTGCAAACAGCGGATCGCCCGGTTCTACACGATCACCGCCCTTTACGTAGATATCTGTTACTGTTCCACCGTTCTCGGCAACGACCGGAACAGTTCTGAATGGCACAAGACCAGTGTAAGATTTGGGGTAGTAGTAGAAAACTGCGAAGAACACGATCAGTGCCAGGACGAACCACATGAAAAGCGCTCGGTGAACGTTGTACAGAGTGACCGGTAGCCCGCGCCACTTCAGATAGATCACGCGCAGTACAAACGGAAAGGATGTGACGAGCAGTTCGATCATTTCACCATCTCCTCATTCGACGGGCGCAACCACAACATAAAGTCGCGGGCGATTGCGGTCAGGATTAGGGCGCCCGGCAGTAGATTGCTGAAGTGGCTGAGGGCCGGCATCAGCTCATACGCCAAAGCTACTGTAAGCATCGTCGGAATAGTTGTACGCAGCGGAGTGCCGATTGATTTGTGTTCGGTGTAACGTTCAAAGCGCGCATAGAGGTGAACGACCAGCAGGATCGCAAGGGCGAGAACGACCAAGCCGACCCATGCATAGGTGTCGGTTTGATTGGGCGCGACCCACCATCTGGGATCGCCACCAGCGGCAAAGGCCGGAGTTGAAATGACGCCAACTAAGGGCGCCATCAGGAACGCGGGTGGTTTCATGTTTCAGGTCCTTTTGTTGCGCAGCCAAGCTGCGCGTGTAGGTTTCAAGTGTCTTGAGAACGTCAATTCTCGGTTGGTTGTTGTGTGGTTTCTGAGGGCTGTTCCTGCGGGGCGTAGGGTGGATCCCAACGACGTCCGTTCGGTGTTTTCTCGCCAAGTGGCGCACTGTGTAGACCGTGGATATTTCCCCCGGACCACTCTTGCTTGGCGGAATTTTGGATTGCCTTCAGTACGCGGTAGTACCTTGCGAAGTAGATCATGGTCGTTTCCTTTCCGATGACCGGGACCTAACCGTCATCGCGCCTGCGATCCTGAGGGTTCTGGACATTTGTTATTGGCTTCTGGACAATTCCAGTAACTGCAGGGAGTTGCGTGCAAGTCAGGGGAGGACGTAAGAATGCCACGCATCAGCGCTTACAGACTGCAAAACGTTGGGCTGCGTTATTCGCAAGAACCCGGAGCGCGCATTCCGTTTCCTGAGGTCTTGGAGATGGCTGGGGTGCCCGTTGATATCGGCAGCAGCCCAGACGCCACCGTCGAGCTGCTTCATGAGGCGGGTACAGTCGAAACTGCGTGCCGGGTTCTGGAAGACAAAACCTTTGCAGCTCGCGTGGGGCTGTCGGCACAGGGTCCTGGTACCCTTCTGGCTTACATCGTGCGGGCGGCCGAAACGGTGGAAGACGCGCTGGCTTTGACGCAGCGCTTTTATGCAATGCAAGACCCTGATCTGCGCCTGGACGTCGTGGGCGCACCTAATGAGCCAAAGATCACTCTGGAGAGCAGTGTTATCCCGGCGCATCAATACCCTCGCCACCGCGAAATGCTGATTTTTGGCCTGTATAAGCGCGTTCAACAAATCACCTCTGGCGGGCTTGCCCCGATCTCTATCGAGTTAGAAACGGACGATGCCGAGCACTGCCGGCTGCTGGCCGAATTGGCCGGATGTGAAGTCTTAGGCTTCAAGTCCGGATACGCCTTGGCTTTGCCCCCAAACGGCATGAGTTTTCGGATACCAACGGCAGACCCCACCTTATTGGGACATTTACGAAGGCACGGAGAAGAGCAATTAAAGGCTCAACCCGATGCGGTTCGAAGCTTGTCTGACCGCATTGTGGACATGCTCAGCGAGCGCCTTCCCGGGCCAATCCCCAACGGCGACGATATTGCTGCCGAGCTTGGACTGACGCGGCGCACTATGACCCGGCACCTGACCACCGAGGGAACAAGCTTCAAAGCACTCTTGGAAGGAGTGTTGTGCGACTTGTCCAAGCGGATGCTGCGTAGTGGAGAGGGTGTTGCCCGGGTTGCCTTCATGCTTGGATTTGCAGATCAGGCCGCCTTTTCGGTTGCGTTTAAGCGCTGGACAGGTGAAACGCCTGCCAGATTCCGAAAAGCTGGCCGCTAGAGGGACTGGCGCCGGGGGTCGAAAGATGTCCAATATCCACAAAACCTTGTCCCGCTTCCAAAAGAAAGCGTGCCATAGGGTCACCTAGTTCACTGGCACACAGCAGCCGCAGTAGTTGCTAACCCAGAACAAGGATGAACCCTATGAAGACCTCGAAAAAACTCTTTATCGCTCCGATCTCAGGCGCGCTTCTGATCACCATGGCAGCCTCAGCTCAAGCTGATTACGTCACCGACAAAGCCATCAAAGGCGCAGTTGTCGGCGCCACCGTGGCCGGTATTGCCGGTGAAAGCATCGTAGGTGGCGCGGCAGCCGGTGCTGCGGTTGGCGCCGTTGGCGGCGCGATCCAGAAGGACAATTTCGAAGATGCGCGGGACGAAGCACAAGAGCGCCGTGACGATTTCAAAGAAGACCGCAGAGACTGGAAAGACTGAAGCTCGACCGCCAACGAAACAGAAATAGGAGAAACACAGCCGAACAGACCTGACTGGTCAGCATGCGCTGCTAGCATCCAGACGCAGTTTGACTGACCATCCCGCACAGAACTCGCACAGTTTCTGATAGGTTGCCATTCGGCTCGAGAAACGAGCCGGGTGGCAACTTTGTTTTGGACCCTCAAATGTCGCAAGTTTGCGGAAGCAGCGGTTCCGAACTTCAGTCGCCAATCTCGCCCCCGGTTTTGTCCAAAACCCAAAAACAACCGTCCAGAACCCAAACGAACTGAAACCGGCACCAACCCAAGTCTGGCTCACCTGAATGACATCGACGAGCCGGCAGTCTAGGTACTTCTGTTCACTGCCGCACTTTGCAACCCAATGCCAAAGGACACGGCAATGAACCTGTTGACAAACTTCGACGCGGAGACCCTGGCACGTATCCAGTTTGCCTTCACTGTGTCGTTCCACATCATCTTCCCGGCCTTTTCCATTGGCCTCGCAAGTTACCTGGCCGTCCTAAACGGTCTCTGGCTTTGGCGCAAAGAGCGCGCCTACCTCAACCTTTTCAACTACTGGAAAAAGATCTTCGCCGTTGGCTTTGCGATGGGTGTCGTGTCCGGCATCGTGATGTCGTACCAGTTCGGCACGAACTGGAGCGCATTCTCGGATATCGCAGGCCCTGTAATCGGGCCCTTGATGGCTTACGAGGTCATGACAGCCTTTTTCCTCGAGGCGGGCTTCCTCGGCATTATGCTCTTTGGTCGTGAACGCGTCGGTCCCAGCTTGCACATGATGGCCACGGCGATGGTCGCCCTCGGCACTCTGATTTCGGCTACGTGGATCCTTTCGGTCAACTCCTGGATGCAGACCCCGGCCGGGTTCGACATCAACGAACTGGGGCAGTTCATTCCCGTTGACTGGTCGTCGATTGTCTTCAATCCGTCTTTTCCCTACCGCCTGACACACATGGTTCTTGCCGCCTATCTCACCACTGCTTTTGTGGTAGCCGGGGTTGCGGCCTGGCACCTGCTAAGCGGCAATCGCACGGCCGAGGTCACTCGAATGTTCTCGATGGCAATGTGGATGGCCGTTCTGGTCACCCCTCTGCAGATCGTCGCCGGCGACCTTCATGGTCTGAACACACTGGAGCATCAGCCGCAGAAAGTGATGGCGATGGAGGGTCACTTCGACAGCCATCCCGAAGGTGCCCCACTGATCCTTTTTGGTATTCCAAACGAGGATGAGAAGCGCGTGGACTATGCCATCGCTATTCCGAAACTCTCGTCGCTGATTCTGAAACATGACCCCAATGCCCCGCTTGAAGGGCTGGACACTATCCCCGACGACGAGGAACCACCGGTCGCGATCGTCTTCTACAGCTTCCGCGTGATGCTCGCTATCGGCTTTGCCATGTTGGGCGTTGGCCTGTGGTCGCTTGTTCAACGGGTTCGCGGCCGCCTCAACGACGATCGCTGGCTGCACCGGACTTCCGTTCTATTGGCGCCCAGCGGGTTCGTGGCGGTACTGGCCGGTTGGATCACTACCGAAGTGGGGCGCCAGCCGTACACGGTATACGGGCTGATGCGGACGTCGGACTCACTGTCACAAGTGGATGCACCTACAGTTGCCGCGTCTCTGATAGCCTTCATCGTCGTGTATTTCGCCGTTTTCGGAGCAGGCACGTTCTACATGCTGCGCCTAATGGGGAAACCACCTGTCGAAGATATCCAGAAAAGTCACAAACCCATTGAAATCTCTAATTTGGCGGAGGCAGCGTAATGCTTGAACTTTCGACAATCTGGGCAGGTATCATCGCCTTTGCTGTTCTGACTTATGTGATCTTGGACGGGTTCGATCTTGGAATTGGAATCCTCTTCCCATTCGCGAAAACCGACAAAGATCGCGATGTCATGATGAACTCGGTCACGCCTGTATGGGACGGGAACGAGACCTGGCTGGTCATGGGCGGCGGAGGGTTGTTTGCTGTTTTCCCGATGGCTTATTCCGTGGTGATGCCCGCTATCTATTTGCCCGTTATCGTGATGCTTCTTGCGCTTGTCTTCCGCGGTGTTGCCTTCGAATACCGCTGGCGAACCGTGCGCGGGCGCTGGCTGTGGGATGTTGCGTTTCATGGGGGGTCAACCGTAGCCGCCCTCTGCCAAGGCATCGCGCTTGGCGCTCTGGTTCAGGGTATCCCTGTCGAGGATCGGCTGTACGCAGGTGGACAGTGGGATTGGCTGACGCCGTTCTCTGTCTTGACGGGTGTGGCCTTGGTGATCGGGTATGCCTTGCTGGGCGCGACCTGGCTCAATATGAATACAACGGGCGGAATACAGCACCAGATGCGTTCCTATGCACGTCCACTGATGCTCATGACGCTCGGGTTGATTGGCCTCGTTAGTCTTTTGACCCCGTTCCAAGATCCAATCTACCTGATCAGATGGTTTTCGTGGCCAGGTATTGTTTTCGCTGTGTGTGTGCCGGCTGTTGTTGCTCTCATTGCTTGGATGCTTGATCGCAGCCTGAGGGAACAGCGAGACTATCAACCCTTCTTCTGCGCGATTGTCTTGTTCGTCGTCTGCTTCATTGGCATTGGGATCAGTTTCTATCCCTATATGCTACCTCCACGCCTCTCGATTGCTGAAGCCGCCGCGCCGGACAGCAGTTTGGCCTTTGCTCTGGTCGGAGCCGTCGTTCTGTTGCCCATAATCCTGGCCTACACCGCCTACACGTATTGGGTTTTCCGCGGAAAGGTCGATCCAGAGGAGAGCTACCATTGAAACTGTTAAAGCAAGTTTTCTGGTTCAGCGCGATCTGGTTCGGCAGCGTCTTTTGCCTGGGGACTGTCGCTTACGTGATCAGGTTGCTCATCACCTGAAATGGCGAAGATACCAATGCGCGCGTCGGCATGTCCAACTCGCGCAAACATTAGTCCAAGAGCCGAAAGAAACCCCGTTCCAGCTTACCAGATTCCCAATAACACGCGGCTTGCTGGGTCGTCTCATATCTAACAATTCAAAGGGGCTATGATGCTCTCTCGTCCAAAATCAATGTCCTTGCAGTGGGATCAGATCGATCCGGCTCTGCCCGCTCCACCTAAGCAAAAGAAACGTGGCGCTAGCCGCTCGTCTGGCATGTTGCAAAAGTTGCTAACTGGTCTCCTTGCTGCAGGGCTTGCGACCTTCGTTCTGATGCCCTTCACCTCAGCCCTTACAGGAACTGTCACGAAAGACCTGTCCCCCATTGTGGACATGTTACTCGTCCTGCTCTCTGCGCTTGTCGTTTTTGCTTCCACAGCCGCAATAGTACTGAAAGGATCAACGCTTCGGGCCGTCTTCGGCCGAGGATTGACCTCTCTCGGCGCAGCGCTAATAATTTCGCCTGTGGGGCTATCGGTCCTGTTCACACTATACCTTCAAGAATGGATATCTATCGTAGCAGACACATCTATCGAACAGGCGGGAAGAACAGCGATATCCCTGTTTGGCGGAGTATTCGTTGCCAATGCCCTCGCAATGGGATTGGCGTCTGGATGTTTATCTCTTCTACTTGGGACTAGGCTAATGCAAAATCGTCCAAAACCACTCTTTTCACCTTAGGCGAGTGAACTTCCGCTTTGGGCTCAGAGCGGTCATTCGGGGCAATAGTCAAAAGACTGGTTAGCGGTTGCGAGCAGTCATTTGGACCGCTCGCGGGATCGATATAGGTGACCACCTTTGAAACACAGTTTGATGCGTCTTCAAGCTTTACTCCGGGACTCTGCCGTCGTTTGAACCTCTCGCGATTGCGCTCCTGGAGTTCGATGTTGATCTGGTGATCTCGACCCAGAGCCCGGTAGAGTCCCTGTCCCTTGGACCAGTTCAGAAAATGGGCAAAGCTGTCGACTTGAACGTCGTTGCCTCCGCGTGGCAAGGAATGCAGCTCCCGTTTGAAAACTGCCAGCCAAGGAGCATCGTATGCCTTTGACCATGACTTCTCCACGTCACAACACGACAATCTTTTTAGCAAGGTCATACTTGAAGTCGAAATACTGCTCGACTACGACAATTTCTGTTCCACTCGTCGTTCTAGGGTGCCAGATCACTTCGCCAATCTGCTGGACTAACTTCGGCTGAATGCCTTCGGTTGGCTCATTCAGCAGCAGTCGCAGCCTCGTGATCAGCGCTCGCGCGATGGCCAGCTGTTGCTGCTTACCGCCAGGAAGGTCGCTCCTGCGCCGGCTCTGCATCGCAGCAAGTTCGGCAACTTACCTTTGACCCAAATTAGAAAGTCGGCAAGGTTTGCCTGTTTTTTCATCTAGGACTGACGTCTCTGTCTAATATTTAGCCACACGATATGGAAATAGGCAGTTTGAGACGCTGCAGATTAGCGTTCCGACCCTACAATAGAGAAACAAGTGGCACCAAAACGACGCTTTAAAGGTGCCCGATTACCCAAGCTGCTGCCATATTGCCGACGTACAGTGCGCTGCCGCCCCGTGCTGCAGGCACCGTCTACTTGAGCACCAAGAAATTGGGCCAAAGGACCGTGCTCGACAAGTTGCGCCAGTCCGGGTCTTTGAAATGCCTGTTTCCCAGAACCCCGACGCCTGATCTTGATGCGGTTCTTCTGAACACTGCAGGTGGTGTGACAGGCGGCGATTCATTCCGGTTTTCAGGCAAGGCAGCGGAAGGCACCGCGCTGACACTGACGACACAAGCCTGCGAGCGTGCCTACAAGGCCCAACCTGAAGAACGTGCCCAGGTTATCAATCATCTGACGGTTGAAGCAGGAGCCCGCCTGAATTGGTTGCCGCAAGAGAGCATTTTGTTCAACGGCAGTGCTTTGGAACGACGCCTGAAGATCGACAAGCAACCGGGTGCCGAGGTTTTGATGGTAGAGCCGCTGGTCTTTGGGCGCGCCGCCATGGGCGAGACGTTGACCGATATCCGCTTAAGCGATCGGATCGAGATACGACACGAAGGAAAGCTGGTGTTCCTGGATGCGATGCGGTTCTCCGGTAATTGGCACTCTCACCTATCCAAGCCGCATATTGCAAACGGCGCAGGGGCGATGGCACTGATCGTCTTTGCATCGGAGGCTGCCGAAGGTCATTTGGATTCTATTCGCGGAATGCTGCCCGACGACGCAGGTGCAACACTACTCCAAAATGACCTGCTGGCTATCCGTGTTCTAGCCCACAACAGCTTGGCCCTTCGCCGCACTCTGGTCCCGGTTCTGCGCAGGCTGAACAAAGACACATTACCCCGTTGCTGGATTCTCTGAGATGAACCTGACCCCTCGTGAAAAAGACAAACTACTGGTTGCCATGGCTGCTGAGGTCGCCCGCAAACGGCTGGCCCGCGGTGTCAAGTTGAACCACCCCGAGGCCATTGCCCTGATTACCGACGCCGTGGTCGAAGGCGCACGCGATGGCTGTTCAGTCGCCGATATGATGCAAGCCGGCGCCGAAGTGATCACCCGCGACCAATGCATGCAAGGCGTGCCCGAGATGATCCACGAGGTGCAGGTCGAAGCTACTTTCCCAGACGGCACTAAGCTTGTCACTGTTCACAACCCAATCCGCTAATTTCCAAGGAGTTCCAAATGAACCGAATGTTGTTTCCCGCTTTTATTTTGGCTGGTCCTGCTTTGGCCCATACGGATACCCATATTCATGCCCATGGCAGTGATTTCGCCCTGCTCGCAGCTGGGCTGGCATTGATCGCGGTCATCGCCATCACGGTCATATTGAATCTGCCTAAATGATCCCGGGTGAGATCATACCTGCCGAGGGTTCACTGACACTCAACGCAGGACGCAGCAGTCGTCTTGTTGTTGTCGCCAATACCGGTGATCGACCGGTGCAGGTCGGCAGCCATTACCATTTTGCCGAAGCCAACTCTGCCTTGGATTTTGATCGCTACGCGGCCTTGGGGATGCGGTTGGACATCCCGGCAGGCACGGCTGTGAGATTTGAGCCGGGCCAGACTCGCGAAGTCATACTGGTGCCAGTTGACGGGCGCCGGCACATCTACGGTTTCAATATGCATATCATGGGGGCTCTGAAAGATGCCGGGCAAGATCAGCCGAAGTGACTATGCGTCAATGTTCGGCCCCACGGTCGGTGACAAAGTACGATTGGCAGATACCGAACTGATCATCGAGGTTGAGAAGGACCTGATCGTTGAGCGCGCAACGGCTGCGCGTTTCAGCGAAACCGGGCACCGCGAAGATGTCTATGGGGAAGAGGTCAAGTTCGGTGGTGGCAAAGTCATTCGCGACGGGATGGGGCAATCTCAGGCCACCCGCGCCGAAGGGGCCGTGGATACGGTGATCACCAACGCACTGATCGTCGATTATTCCGGTATCTACAAAGCGGACGTTGGGTTGACGGGCGGGCGTATCGCCAAGATTGGGAAAGCCGGCAACCCCGATACGCAACCTGGCGTGGACATCATCATAGGCCCTGGTACTGAGGCAATTGCAGGAGAGGGTCGCATCCTGACGGCGGGCGGGTTCGACAGCCATATCCACTTTATTTGCCCGCAACAAATCGAGGACGCGCTGCATTCCGGCCTGACCACAATGCTGGGCGGCGGCACAGGGCCTGCGCATGGTACGCTGGCGACCACATGCACCCCTGGACCTTGGCATATCGGGCGGATGTTGCAGGCCGCTGATGCGTTTCCAATGAATCTAGCCTTTGCAGGTAAGGGCAATGCCTCTCTACCCGCTGGACTGGAGGAACAGGTCAAAGCCGGAGCGTGTGCCCTGAAACTGCACGAAGACTGGGGAACAACCCCCGCCGCCATCGACTGCTGCCTGTCGACAGCCGATGCAATGGACGTGCAGGTGATGATCCACACTGACACGCTGAATGAATCAGGCTTTGTGGAAAACACCTTGGCGGCCATAAAAGGTCGCACGATTCACGCCTTCCACACTGAAGGCGCAGGCGGTGGACACGCCCCGGACATCATCAAGATCTGCGGCGAGAACTACGTTCTGCCGTCCTCGACCAATCCCACGCGGCCCTTCACAGTGAATACGGTCGAAGAGCATTTGGACATGCTGATGGTCTGTCATCACCTCGACAAGTCCATCCCCGAGGACGTGGCCTTTGCCGAAAGCCGCATCCGGCGCGAGACCATCGCAGCCGAAGATATCCTGCACGACATGGGCGCGTTCTCGATCATCGCGTCTGACAGCCAGGCCATGGGTCGGGTCGGAGAGGTTTTGATCCGCACTTGGCAAACCGCCGATAAGATGAAGAAACAGCGCGGTCGTCTACCCGAAGAAACCGGTGAGAACGACAACTTTCGCGTCCGCCGCTACATCGCGAAATACACCATCAACCCAGCCATTGCCCACGGCCTCAGCCATGAGATTGGTAGCATCGAAGAAGGCAAGCGCGCCGACTTAGTCCTATGGAACCCTGCCTTTTTCGGAGTGAAGCCCGAGATGGTTCTGCTGGGCGGCACGATTGCGTGTGCGCAGATGGGCGATCCCAACGCGTCTATCCCCACTCCGCAGCCTGTCTATAGCCGCCCCATGTTTGGCGCATATGGTCGGTCGGTAGAAAACTCGGCGATCACATTTGTCTCGCAAGCCGCCTATGCAGACGGGATCGGTGATGCACTGGGATTGGCAAAACAGACCGTCGCCGTCCAAAACACGCGTGAGATCGGCAAGCAGGATCTTCTGCTGAACAACGCGACGCCGCAAGTCGAAGTTGATCCGGAAACCTACGAAGTCCGGGCGGATGGCGAGTTGCTGACCTGCCAACCCGCCGAAGTCCTGCCAATGGCGCAACGATACTTTTTGTTCTGATCAAAAATGTGCTGAGTTGCGGCCCGCGCAAGGCTGAAATGACCAAACACGCTCTTCTAAATGAGGCCACTATGACAAATATTAAATCCAATGGGAGGACCAACATTTACGAGGGTCCAAATGGCACACTCAACAGCACAAACACACGCACGCTTTTCGCTGCCAAATTTGATCGCATCCATCGGATCGTCAATCTACTCGGCCCTGATCAGCGTGGCCGAAGCTCAATCACGCGTCCGGCAAGTCGAATTCCTGCAATCACTGAGCGACGAAGAGTTGAAAAAGCGCGGCCTGGCGCGCGAACGGATCGTGCATCGGGTATTTTCGGACTCAATCTGGCTCTGACCATTCCCCCTGCAGAGGAGGCGACGGTATGACCGCCCTGCTCTGTATTGCACGTAAGTATTCGGATCACACGCATAGCGATCCAGCAGACTGTCTGTCATTAACCTATGACGACCGCTTTTTGCGGCGCAAGGTTTTGACCTGCGAAAGTGGCGAACAGATTCTCATCGATCTGGCACAAACGACTTCGTTGAACCACGGTGGCGCTTTGGTTCTGGATGACGGTCGCGAAGTGGAAATACAGGCTGCACCCGAAGCGTTGCTGGAGGTTAAAGCCCCGGACCTGACGCGCATTGCTTGGCATATCGGCAATCGCCACACGCCCTGCCAAATCGAAAAGGATCGGCTTCTGATTCAGGTCGATCATGTGATCCGAGACATGCTTCTGAAAATCGGAGCCTCGGTTCGGGAGGTTCACGAACCGTTCACCCCCGAAGGTGGGGCCTATGGCCACGGCAGGACTCATGGCCACGCCCACTGACGCTGATATCCTTACGCTAACCCAGTGGTTGTCTCCGGCATATCCCGTAGGGGGCTTTGCCTATTCTCATGGGCTGGAAGCTGCAATTGACGAGGGAGCTGTCTCCAGTTCACAAGATACCCAATCCTGGGTTTCACATGCGCTGGAACATGGATCTGGATGGAATGACGCTCTGTTCGTAGTGTCCGCATACAACGCTCAGGATAAAGATGAACTTATCAGTGTCGATGCCAAAGCGCGGGCCATCTGCGCGTCATTTGAAAGAAAAATGGAAACCGAATTGCTGGGACAAGCATTCGGAACGGTCACAGGAGACGTCTGGGAACTAGATATCCAACAATATGCTTACCCAGTTTCAGTAGGCCACGCCGCACGTCTGCAGGGCCTCCCCATGTTACTGGCGACAAAGATGTATTTACAAGCATTTGCAAGCAACTTGGTCGCCTGCGCAACGCGCCTAGTGCCGCTGGGCCAAACCGATTCTCAGAGACTGATACGTAATTTGACACCGCTATGCGCTCACATCGCCGAAAAAGCGCAAATGGCAGGCTTAGAAGAACTGAGTTCGACTGCGTTCCTGACGGACATAGCGTCGATGAAACACGAAACACAGTATTCAAGGATATTCCGTACATGAACAATATGAACGGCCCTCTTCGCGTTGGCATCGGTGGTCCGGTTGGAGCCGGAAAGACCACTTTGACTGCTGCCTTATCTGAAGCTCTGCGCGACGTCTGTTCGGTGAGTGTCATCACCAATGACATTTATACTCAGGAGGACGCTGAAGCATTGATGCGTATGCAAATTCTTCCCCAAGATAGAATTATCGGCGTCGAAACCGGCGGTTGTCCACATACAGCGATCCGCGAGGATGCATCGATCAACCTAGCAGCGGTCGCTGAAATGCAGGAACGCCATCCCGATCTCGATATTGTTCTTATCGAAAGCGGCGGCGACAACCTGTCGGCTACTTTCAGCCCGGAGCTCGCGGACCTCACAATCTATGTGATTGACGTCGCCGCTGGTGAGGAAATCCCACGAAAGGGCGGACCGGCCATAACAAAATCCGACATCCTGGTCATAAACAAAACGGATCTGGCGCCGCATGTTGGCGCTTCACTGGAGGTCATGGAAAGAGACGCAGCCAGAATGCGCAAAGGACGGCCTTTTTTGTTTTCGTCCCTTCGTCACAAAAAAGGGGTTGCCGCAATTGTTGACCTCTTGGTGAAGCGGGGTGGGTTAACAATTTCAGAAGCGAATTAGCACCCAGAGCGAAAATGCCAAATTGTCGGCACCTGAAGTCGATTGGAGAGGCCGAAAGTACAGTCTTTCATTTCCTCGTTCGTCTGGACGTTATCTTTTTTCTTCACCTAGCTGTTGTCTGTACAGGAAGAGCAATAAGCTCAGCCATACAACTACACACAACCAAGCCATTTTTCGAGGCCGGTTTCTTGCGCGCTCTGCGAGTTTCACCCTCCGATATTTCTCCGCTGAGGGGCACGCACGGCGCGAAATTGCGACGCCCGCTTTTCGCTCTCGAAGAGGACGTTCGCCGAAATATTCTAGAGTGACTGCTTACTTCCCGCAAGCATTCACATGGCAATGATGACAACCCAGCTACTGACCTGAGCCCCGGCGATCCGGGCGAGAAATTCGACTCAATCAACGACGGTGGCGCTCGTCTCGGCTCGGAAGTCCAGTGGAAGGTCAGCACTGATGCGACAATTGCCAGTCACGAAAAGCGGGCGACTCTTGCCGCCCGCTCAATCTTCACACGTCGATCTTTTCTGCGATACTCAGCGCGTCTTCCAGTTCAACGCCAAGATATCGAACTGTGCTGTCAACCTTGGTGTGGCCAAGCAAGAGCTGCACCGCGCGTAGATTGCCTGTTTTCCGGTAGATCAGTGCCGCTTTTGTGCGTCTTAGCGAATGCGTGCCGTAACCGTTTGGCTCCAAACCAATCGCCGACACCCAATCGCGGACCAAACGCGCGTACTGTCGCGTCGATATATGCGGCCTTTCGTGGAAGCGGCTTGGGAAAAGGAAATTGCGTCCAAGCATCTCCGGGCGACATACCCAGGTCCAGATGGACTGGCGGGTATTTTCCGAAACCTCGAATTTGACTGGCCGCTTTGTTTTGCTCTGGACAACTGTCACGCGTTCGCGGACACGATCACCAGCAACAAGATCGGCTACGTTCAAACGAACGAGATCGCAGCCTCGCAGCTTGCTATCGATCGCAAGATTGAAGAGTGCCAAGTCCCTGAGATTGTCCGAGAGTTCAAGCCGGGCGTGGATGGCCCAGACCTGCTTCGCGAGAAGCGGGCGTTTCTGGCCTATATGGCGACCTTTGTTCCACGGCGGGCGTTTCGGTGTGATGGCAGGAAGTTGAAAAATGGACATCAATTGTCCTCCATCCTTCCTTCCCTCTCCATGCACCGACACCGTGTCGACCAACTGAATCTATCAAGGAGCCAAATGGCAGGTTTCATCAGCATATCCAACGTTCGTGAGCAGCGCAGCGTGTGACCGCAGGGAGCCCAAAGTGGACTTTCGTCTTAAGAAGCTCCTGCACCTGAACCAATTTTTGGTCGGGTCGCGGTTTCTATAGGGGTTTCGCCGAAGAATTGGCGGTAGGCAACTGATGTCCGGCCTAGGTGACTAAAACCTGCCTCGCCGATGAGCTTCGAAACGACACCTTTCTCATAGGTGCTTTCCTGCAGAAGCGACCTTAGTCGATGCAGTTGGACGATCGATTGGAACTTGCTTGGGCCAACACCAAGCTGTTTTTCAAAGGCCAGAAAGAGTGTCCGCCTGGATACCCCGAGTTCGCGACACAGTTCTTGAACCGTTAGTTTCGTGCCAGCCGGGTTTTCTGAAAAAAACTCTTCTGCCGCCAAAACGATCTTCCATTGACTATGGCTCGCCTTCTCTTCAGCCATTTGTGGTTCAGCACAGTAAAATAAATCTCCTGCCAATTTTTCGAGGCTTTCGAATATGCCATTCAACATGCAAGCCTTTGGCATGCCCCTGCCACTTTGTTTGTGGCAAAGGCACATTTCAATGGTCTGGACATAAGCATTCAGACGGCCAGATTTGGACAGGCGGATTGGGGCTTCAAATGTTGACCACCCCCGCTTTTCAACTTGGTGTCGTGGGACTTCCAGCATGTAAATCTGGGTGCCAGATTCAGCAACGTAGTCATATTCTGTCTGCTTTTGTCCCTGCCAACACACTAAAAACGGATCCTCATACAAGATTCCCTGAAATCGGACCGGATCACCATTTGGCAGGAACAGACCGTAGAAGACCGTACCGCTATGTTGAACCTCTTGATAACGTATACGCGAATAAACTTCTTCAGAGTGAACGCCAAAACCATTGTATTGGGCACTGCGCCAATTCAGCTTTGGTCCTTGGGGAGATAGCAGTAGCGCTTCGTATTGAACGTCATTGTAATAGGGCAGATTTTCCACTGAACGTATTTTTTTGGAAAAGAACATTGCGCCTCAGTCAACTTAATTCGCGTCCGGCTCTAACCGCACCATAATGAAATTCAATTATTCATAATAGTTTGCACGATTCGGATAGCCAATCACAAACTCAGGTTACACTATCGATCTCGAACACAGAAAACCTGTCAATGTCCTCGGAGTGCCTCATGAAGAAGCTATCACTTTCCATTGCTGCGCTATTGGTATCATCAACGTCTCTCTGTGCGCAGGCCGCCGATCTGGTCTTTACCAATGCCTCTGTTCTTACCATGAACGACGATGCGCCGACCGCGCAGGCCGTTGCGGTCACGGGTAACCAGATAAGCTATGTTGGCGATGTCGCGGGGGCAGAGGCGCTGGTTGGCGAAAACACCGAAGTTTTGGACTTGGGCGGGGATACCCTGCTGCCGGGCTTTGTGTCAGGCCACGATCACATCGTTGCCTCGGGTTGGACGTCGCGCGGTGTAAGTTTGTTTGGAATTGAAACGCTTGAGGAGTCCTTGGCGGCCATCAAGGAATATGCCGATGCAAACCCCGACGAAGAGTTGATCCTCGGCTATGGGTTCAATCAGGTAGCTTATGGCGGGTGGCCCACAAAAGAAGATCTGGATTCGGTGGTTTCTGACCGTCCGGCCTTTATCCTCGACTTCACAATTCATGACGTTTGGATGAACTCCAAGGCCTTTGAAGTGGGTCAAGTCAGCCCTGATGAAGAGGATCAGGTGCCGGGCGTTATGTTCTGGCAGCGTGACGCGGAAGGCAACCAGACCGGAATCGGAATTGAGTTCCAGTGGGCTGCGGCATTTAGAAATGCGGGGGCTTGGGACCCAGCAGGTGAAATTCCTGATATCCAGAAAAACCTCTACGATCAGGCGGCCAAAACCGGAATCACAGCAGTGCACGTGCCTTTGATGGCTATGCCGACAGTTACCGATCTGTCGCTTGTGAAAGATGACGAGAAACTCGCACTGGCCCATCTACACGAACTGGAAAAGAATGGAGAACTGACGATCCGCACTTTTGTTGCGACGGGTTTCAAGGACCCAACTGCCACTGCTGACGAAATCGTGGAACACACACTAGAGTTGCGCGAGCAGTACGACAGCGACATGCTGCGCATCTGGGGCATTAAGATCCATCCGGAAGGGAACTGGAGTTCAAAAACCGCCTGGATGCTGGACGACTACGCGGACGGGTCCGCGACGCGCGGTGCGGCTGCCATTGAAGGCCCAATGATAACTTCGGTCTATCTACATGCCAATCAGAACGGGCTTCCGGTGGGCACTCACGTCGATGGATCACAAACAGTACGCAACACGGTGGACGCGATCATGACCGCGCGGGGCGCTGGTTATAACGTTCCCAACAACCTGCTACACCATTATTTCTGGGTGTCCGATCAGGACCATGAAACAGTCATTGAGAATGGCATCATGGTAAATACGACGCCTATTTTCCACGTTGATTGGGAAAACCAGGATGTTAACGCATTGGACTTGTTGGGTCGTGCAAAGGTCGAGGCGATTTTTGCCCGCTATTCCTCGCTGATGGCCTTAGGGCACAACGTATCGATATCTTCGGACGTGCCATCCTCGCCGATTGATCTGATTGGTCCGCTCCTCAATGTTGAGATTGCGATGACTTTGCAGGACCCACTGAATCCGGACAGCAAGCCGTTCCCGTTGTCCCGCAAACCGGCCTCATTGGAAGAGTCTTTGAAAGCAGTCACGATCTATCCTGCCGCGCAGCAAGCGATGGAGGACAAAATAGGCTCCATCGAAGTGGGAAAATATGCCGACCTTGTTGTTCTCGATCAGGACATAACTGCAGTCGAACCGCGTGAAATCTCGGACATAAGGGTGTTGGGCACGCTTATGGATGGGCGCTTCACGCATCGGGACGGTATTTGACTTCAGAGGCCGTTTCCGCTGGGGGCACACAATGCCCCTCGCCGCTTCAGGAAGGAAACCAGAATTGAAACGACTGATCTGTTGCAAAGCCGCTTTGATAGCGACATCCCTTTTTGCGCCGGCGTATGCGCACGCGGAGGAAGTCGCATTTATCGCCATACTGAGCGTTCCGGCTGAAAACGCACAGGCTTTTGATACATTGGCCAGAGACATGGTTGAGGCATCGACCTCCGATGACGGGCTTTTAGTTTACGAATTCGCCCGAGTTGGCGAAACGGTTTATGGCTATGAACGTTACATGGATGCGGCTGCCCACGCCCGGCACGAAGCGTTGATAGAGCCCTTCATTCCGCAGTTGGTTGAGTTGGCGCAGTTCGAGAAGATTGTCACCCTATCGCGGCTTACGGATGACCATCAGGAACTGTTCCGAGGCATTGGGGCAGAGATTGGCCAACCAATTGCAGCGGCAGCGCGAAGGATATCCGAATAATTCCGCGATTGCGACGAATGTATTAGGACAGCCTAACGACAATTCAAAACGGAGCACTATAGCAAAATATGAAAAGCCTTCTTTACACTAATGCACTGCTCTTCGCCGGGTTGATCGGTGTTCAAGCCAATGAAGCCCATGCTTGTGACGCGGCTTGTCAGGCAGCGCGGAAGGCTGCGAACCCGCTTGCGGACACAAAAGCACTAATCACGGATAATACAATCGCCTTCAGGACCGGGACGAATGATGAAGAAAGCTACAACTTTCAGCTACAGCCCGTCTATTCTGTTCCACTGACAGACGCCACATTGGTGCTTCGGGGCATTGTGCCGATCCAAGGTGTCCAGCCCGGAGCCGTATTGCCACCCGGAATTGTCGATCCCTCGACAGAAAATGATCTGACCTGGGGCATCGGTGATTCAACTGTACAGGCATTTTATTCACCTACGCCGGGAGAAAGCGGAATCGCGCTTGGCTATGGCCTGCAAGTTTCCCTGCCAACGCACACGAATGACGCCTTGCAAGGTGCCGGTTGGGGCGCTGGCCCTGCCTTTGTCATGTTTGGGCAAACCGGTGATCTGTCATGGGGTGGCGTCATCGCTCATATGTGGGGTGAGAACGATTTCAACGTAACCATCCTGCAACCCATTCTGAACTACGGTTTGGGAGAGGGCTGGTACGTTGGGTACAACAACGTCCTTTCGTACAACTGGAATGCCGCAAGCAATGACGAAGCATGGGCAATTCCACTGGGTTTGACCGCCGGTAAGACGTCGATCATCAATGAGACTAAGGGCACCGCTATGGATGTCAGTGTCGGATATTACACTTTAGAGCGCAGACCTGACGGCGGGCCGGAAAGACAACTGAAACTGGGTCTGTCGTTCTTTTTTTGACCGGCGCTTTGGAAGAATGATTCAAGAGACTGCTTTCAACGACTGGGAGCAAAAAACACGAGAGTGAAAGATCCCTTGCAAATTAAAACTTGGCCGAAAAATTTGACCCGTCGCGACTTGGAGTGAGAACTGGAGCTCTGAAATGACAAGTAACCTGATTGCTCTGATAATTTCTGTTTTTGCGTTCGCATACATTCAAGCTGCTCAGGCAGAGATTGTCCAAGTCCCGCAAAAACCTGCTGCCCAAACTTCTCCTTCAGGGGCAAAGCATTTTGACATGTCTGAGCGCATGCTTGATTTGGCCATTGCCGCAAGCTCCACAGCGCTAGATGATCCTATTCAGGAGCATGTTGCGGTTAGCTGGCGTGATTTGAAAACAACCCTAAAGTCTCTGGAAACCCCATTTGAAACACTGCCAGATCCGTTGTTGAACGCTATGCGAACGCAAGTTCGTTGGCGAACATCCAGTGCCAGTGAGCGCACTGATCCGGATCTAATTCAAGAGTATAAGGCGGCCAATGGTATTCTGTCCGCCCATGATGTCGACGTAGAAAATCTCATGCTAGAGCGCCGAAAAATCATTGCGCAAAACAACTCCATCGGGCGCGGTCCAAATTTAGAAAAACTGGGCAAGACAATCAGGCTACCCGGTTACATAGTACCACTGACAATCGATGGAGCAATTGTAACCGAATTCCTGTTTGTTCCGGTTGCAGGTTCTTGCGTTCATACACCTTCGCCGCCACCGAACCAGATCATTCATGTAGATTACCCTAAGGGCATCGAGTTCAAGTCGATTTTCGATGCATATTGGATCGAAGGCGAACTGCTAGCTGAACGCCGAGTCAGCGACGTTACATTCTACGACGGCGCTACAAACGTGGAATCCATTTATGAACTCAACGCGCATATTGTTGAAGCATTCACCTAGTGATTTCGAAGAAGCTCATCCGCCAAAAAGCCGAGAGTTAATGTCGCGCTTCATTCGTTTCGCCTATTTGGATGGCAATACACTCAGGACGCGCTAGACGGCGTAACAAAGGCTCACATCAGCGCAGAGTGCAGCCAATGTGTTCAGAGTTAAGAACGGCGGCTTTGTCCGCGTTGCTGTCATTGGTTCCCGCTGCAGCGAAAGACTGCTCTGAGTCCCAATGCGTACTATCAATCCCAGTCGCCAACGGGCGATGCATAGCACAGCTCAAAGATAAAGTTGGGTTAAGGCCCGGCATTTTGCGTTCGACATAAATAGAAAGCATGGACCAAAGGACAAGTTGCCGTATTTGCCAATGTGTTGACCCGCCGCCCCCGCTATTACAGTGTGTCGTCATGAAACACCTGCCTGGTTATACCTTTCGTACGGAAGCTCTATCCAAGGTGTACGGGGAAGGGGAAGCCGCCGTCCACGCTCTGCGGGGCGTCGACCTTGAAATCCCGAAAGGTGAGATGGTCGTACTGCTCGGTGCATCAGGCAGCGGGAAGTCCACTTTACTAAATATACTCGGAGGCCTCGATCGCGCATCGGGCGGGCAAGCGTGGTTTGGAGGTACAGAGCTGACAAGCCTTTCGGATCGCGACTTGACGCTATACCGGCGCCATCATGTCGGGTTCGTGTTTCAGTTCTACAATCTCATGCCCAGCCTTACAGCCGAAGAGAATGTGGAATTGGTCACCGAAATTGCACAGAACCCGATGCGACCCGCGGACGCACTGGACCTTGTCGGGCTGGACGCAAGGAAAGATCACTTTCCAGCGCAGCTTTCAGGGGGTGAGCAGCAACGCGTAGCCATCGCGCGTGCCATTGCGAAAACACCCACTGTTTTGTTCTGCGACGAGCCGACCGGAGCGCTCGACAGCCAGACAGGTCGGGCCGTGCTTCGGGTGCTGAAAGACGTCAATGAACGACTGAACACCACTGTTCTCATTGTAACACATGCGGCTGCAACAGCAGATATGGCTGACCGGGTAATAAAGTTTGCAGACGGCATGATCCAAGATGTTCAGGCCAATTCCGAAAAGCTCACACCTGACGAGATCAACTGGTGAGTCCGCTTGACAAGAAAATAGTTCGGACTTTGCGCCGCTTGAAAGGGCAAGCCGTCGCGATAGCCAGTGTTATCGCATTGGCTGTAATGACCCTCGTGATGATGACCGGTTTGGTTGGTACGCTTTCCGAGACACGCAGTACGTATTACGAACGCTACCGCCTTGCGGATGTCTTTGCTCCAGCCGCGCGCGCGCCGCAAACGGTGCTTCAGCATTTG
Source organism: Ruegeria sp. K7 (assembly GCF_056531785.1). Taxonomy (NCBI): domain Bacteria; kingdom Pseudomonadati; phylum Pseudomonadota; class Alphaproteobacteria; order Rhodobacterales; family Roseobacteraceae; genus Ruegeria; species Ruegeria sp. K7. The sequence goes on along the minus strand of NZ_JBQFMJ010000013.1, from coordinate 10,688 downwards.
GCCAATCTGCCCGGCGTTACGGCGGTTGAAGGGCGGGTGACTGGCGGGGCTCTGATTACGCTGGAAGAGGCTGGCAGACCCGTGCGCGCCACGGCACTTTCAATACCGCGGGATGCTCGTCCGCTCATCAACAACTACATGCTTACAAGCGGTCGCGCGCCCCGTGTCGGGCGCAATGACGAAGTCTTGCTATTGCAGAGCTTTGCCGACGCCGTTGGTCTGGCACCTGGTGATAGTCTGTCTGCGACGATGAACGGCGCTCGAAGAACCTTTGTTGTTGTCGGATTGGCGCAAAGCCCGGAGTTCATCTACATCGCTGCTCCGGGAGAAATTGTGCCGGACGACACACGCTTTGCCGTTTTGTGGATGTTGGAGGATGCCATGGCAGCAGCCTTCGACATGAAGGGGGCTTTCAACGAAGCGCTGCTCTTGCTCTCAAGAAATGCCAATACGCAGGAGGTGATCGCCGGGGCAAACCGCCTACTCGACAAATATGGAGGTTTGGGCGCTTACGGTTTGGAAGATCAAGCGTCCAACAGGTTCGTGACAGAAGAAATCGCTGGTCTTCGCGCAACAGTAGGGGTGGTGCCGCCGATCTTTCTGGCTATCGCGGCGTTCCTGCTCAATATCGTGATTGCCCGAATGATCCAATCCGAACGAGAACAAATAGGAATACTAAAAGCCTTCGGGTACACCAGCCTTGAAATAGGTGTTCACTATTTCAAGCTTGTTTTGGTGATCGCATTGTGCGGTGCCGTTTTCGGCGGGGCGCTTGGGATTCTGTTGGGGCGCCTCTTGTCGGGTGTTTACCAGACGTACTACAAGTTTCCGTTCCTCGTTTTCCAGATCAGTGCAGGTGCCTTTGCTCTTGGAGTCTCAGTCAGTGTCTTGGCGGCATCCGCAGGCGCAATTCTCGTTCTGAGATCGGTATTCAGTCTGACACCCGCGATCGCTATGCGACCTCCCGCGCCGGTAGATTATAGCAGGACTGGGGCCTTCGGTCCGCGCATAAAAAGGCTTTTGGACCAGCCAACCCGAATGGTGATGCGTCGCATTGTGAGGCAACCCGGCCGTATCCTCGGCGCGATTGTCGGGATTGCCTGCGGGATGGCACTGTCTGTTGGTATGGTTAGCATTCTGGCCGGCTTCGACAAGACCATTGATATGACGTTTTCCGTCATTGACCGCAGTGATGCCATGGTCAGTTTTACACATCCGCTGTCCGATACGGTTCAGTATGAGCTTGCATCGCTCGACGGCGTTCATACCGTTGAGCCCGTTCGTGTGGTGCCTGTGTTGTTTCGGCATGGACTGCGCCAGTATCGTGGTGCGGTAAACGGGCTGCAACAAGACGCGCGTCTGAACCGCGCTTTGAAGTCAGACTTGGAACCGGTAGAACTTCACACGAATGGCATTGTGCTTTCGACTGCTTTGGCAAAAGTTTTGAGTGCGGAAATCGGAAATACCATTGAAATTGACGTGCTGGAGGGGCGGCGTCCGAAATTGACTGTACAAGTTACAGGTGTGGCGGAAACTTTGCTTGGATCTCCTGCGTATATGTCCCTCGACGGGCTTAACCGCATACTCAAAGAACCGGGGCGTGTCTCGGCAGTCTACCTGTCGGCGGAATCCGATCGGCTTGAGGCCTTGCAGCTTTACTTTGCAGAACTGCCGCGGGTGGCCGGGATCTCGGTCAAGCGTGATGCGGAGCAAGCGATGCAAAAGATCATGAACGAAGGCGCAGGGTCCACCCGTTATTTGATGGCGCTCATCGCGGCTGTGATCACCTTTGGGATCATCTATAACACCGCGCGCATTTCATTTTCTGAAAGCATGCGTGATCTGGCAAGCCTGCGCGTCATCGGGTTCACGAAGGGCGAAGCATCTTATGTGCTTTTGGGGGAGTTGGCGGTTGTCGTACTCGTTGCTTTGCCTCTCGGAGCACTCATGGGCTACTTTTTGTCGTTTGCGATATCGGCAGGTTTTAGCACCGACATTTATCAGGTCCCAAGCGTGTTTAATCCCAGCGGGTATGGCACTGCGGTGCTGGTGGTTCTGGCTGCTTCAATAGTTTCTGGGTGGATTGTAAAGCGAGATGTGGACCGGGTTGACCTGGTCGAAGCGTTGAAAATTAAGGAGTAGTCCTGATGGCGCAAAAAAAATCACGGTGGGTGCTTTCGATTGTCACCATTGTGATAATTGCGATCGTGTTGCTTGTAGCGTTCTGGCCTCGAGCGGTGGCGGTGGATCTGGCTCAGGTTGAAGTTGGGGACCTAATCGTCACGGTTGATGAAGAGGGGCGCACGCGTGTGCACGATTCATATGTTGTGGCGACACCAGTTGCCGGACGACTGCTCCGCGTTGGTGTGGAGCCGGGTGATCCGGTTGTTGCGGATCAAACGGTCATCGCACGCATGTTGCCCACCAATCCCTCCATGCTTGATGTACGGACGCGCGAACAGGCCCGCGCGGCGGTCACTGCTGCAGAAGCTGCTCTCCGCGTGGCCCGCGCCGATCTAAACAAAGCGGTCGCAGATCTGGCGCTGGCGGAAGAAGATCTGGAACGCGCGGAGTCGCTGATGAAGAACGGCCGCATCAGTGAGGCGGCGTTGGCCCGCGCCGAGCGCGAAGGCCGAGTCGCCCAGGCCGTAGTCGACAGTGCCGAGGCTGCTATTTCGGTTCGAACCGCAGAACTGGCGAATGCGCGTGCTCAGCTGATCGGATTTGATGACCGTGGCATTGCATCGGCACTTACATCACACTCGGACGAAGTGATCCCGCTGCTGGCGCCTGCAACTGGGCGGGTTCTGCAAGTGATACAGCAAAACGAAATTACGCTGCCTGCGGGGGCTCCCATCCTGGAAATCGGCGACATCGACGGAGACCTTGAGGTTGTTGCCGAACTTTTGTCTTCTGACGCTGTTCAGGTGTCCGTGGGCGATCGTGTTATTATTGACGAATGGGGCGGGGGGAAGCCGATTAACGGAGCGGTAGAGCGCATCGATCCGCTTGGATTTACAAAGTTCTCGGCCTTGGGGGTCGAGGAACAGCGCGTAAACGTTGTGATTTCAATGGAAACACCCGATGTATCCACCGGCCGATTGGGCCACGGGTACCGGGTAGAAGTACGGATCGTCATTCAGGAAGATCCGGAAGCGTTGATTATTCCTGCTAGTGCAATGTTCCGGGCGCAGCAAGGCTTGTTTGTGTTTCTGGTCGAGGATGGAAAAATCTTCGAACAACCAATCGAAGTCGCCGCGACCAATGGCGTGCACGCCAGCGTCGCCAGTGGTTTGAACGCGGATGATTTAATTGTTCTCTACCCATCTTCAGGATTGGTTGACGGAACGCGGATCACAAAACGGTAGACATGTCACTAACCCAACCCACTCAGCTTATGTAAAGACGATGATCATGTCACCAAATTGAGGTTCACAGGTCTTTGAACATTATTGGGAATCTACTGCCTTGGCATGAAGAAAGTTTGAGTTGGGCGTTTCTTGTGGTAAGCAGTGAATGGCTCAGATTGTCTCCTGTCCACAAGGGGTCTGGAGGTGTTGAGCGCTCTATGAATGACGCGCAAATCCAAAGATTGGGAGTTTGTTGTCGAACGGTTGGTTTGTCCGCATAGCGGTCGTTCGCCTTGCACGCCGCTTCTCAGGAATGTGGAATAATCTCTCAACTTCTATCGACGGCGTGTGCCGAGCTCGCAAGACAGATTAAGGAACGTCGACACTGGTTCACCGGTTCCGGCATCCAAGCTGGTACCCGATATCGCAATGCGCTTTCAGCCGTTTGGTGTCTGTAGCAGTCCAGTCCGCAGGGGCCGTGACCTCGACCCAGGGCGAGATGTAATCCTGCGCAAAATAGGCGTGTCCATGTCCTGGTGGCGTACCAAAAGATAACGCCATATCGAGGGCCAACTGAAACTGCGTGACTACCGGGATGAAGACGAGTTGCTTTGAAACATCTTCGGCTGGAGGTTCGTTCATCCAGGGCGGTGCCCGCCAAAGGGAACTCGGATCGTAGAAAACGATCGGATCGCTGGAATACTGCAGGAATACGATCCGCATCTCCCCCCAGTCAGCGATGGCTTGAGAGGCATCCGAGAAGTGAGACGCAAATCGGACGAACGATCCGTTCCCAATGATGGGGAGCACCCATGGACTGCCAGGATCGCGCGCGTTTTGCGCTTGCTGCCAGAACCGTGACGGAAACGGCGGGCCGGCCCAGAAGGCTCCATCGATCGGGTCGTCGGCAAGGCGGAAGAGGTTGGTGGCGTACATCGACGACCAGGCACCAAGGCTCAGACCATGCACGTAAAATCTTGGGCGGCGATCCTTTGGCAGCGTCCGCCAATAGGAGTGCACCACGTCGAGAAGCGCGGTCGCCTGATCGAGTCCGGTCCGGGTTTCTAGAACCAGTGCCAGAGGCGATTGTAGGTAGGAATACTGGGCGCTAACCGTCGCGATATCGCCATTGTGCATGTATTCCACCGGATCGTGAGAACCCGGGTCCATCCAACCGGTTCCTGTGGGGCTAGTAACGATCAGAACTTCCCGATCAAAAGCCCTCAGCCGTTTTAGCTCGGCAAGTGCCAGTTCGGCCCGCTCTTGCGGTGACTCGCCGTTTGCCCGGCCGACATAAACCCGAATAGGGTCCTGCGCGGGTTTGCCTGTGAAGGCGGAAATCGCTTCGGCATCCGGTCCATCCAGGACGAAATCTCGACCAGGTTGACCCATCGCCGCCCAGTCAATCAGAGACGCTTCGGAACCAGCCTGATCCGGTCTTTCGGGCAGGTCAGGCGCGATATCAAAAAGCATCTGAGCGGCCTCGAAGCTTTCATCCAGGCCCGTGACCACCCGGTCGAAAATGCCGTCGCGGGTGACGACGAAGAGCAGCAGGGCGACCGTCACAACGCCCAGAACATTGGCTCGGCGCGGCGGCATGAAGCGATAGAAGCGGTCCCTGACCCATCGGAACAGGGCCGCCACGAACGCGCCGATCAGAAAAAAAAGCGCAAAGGTTCCGGTCCCTGCCAAGAGGATCTGCGCCAGGTGCTTTGCATCTGCAAGCTCCATCCCCATTTTTGCGCGTAACTCATTCTGCCATTCAAAGCTGAAAGTCAGCGTCCATATTGAAAGTCCGGCAACAAGAGCTGCAAAGACAATGTTGCCAACAAGCGCTAGACGTCCGCGCATGCGAGGCAGATCGGCGGCCTGCCAAATCAGTTCGAGCACACGTCCCAGAAGATAGCCAAGCGCCACCAAGATCCCGCCTAATAATCCCTGAACCATTGGCTCGCGTGGAATGAGGGAGGGGGTCAGCGAGGCTGCAAAGAACAGAAGACCTAAAAGCAGGCACGGTAGGGATACTCCGGCAATCAGTGGTCTTATCCACCACACAATCGTTCCTCCACGATCCAGGACAACTCAGCCAGCTTAGTGAAACGCAGCGCGATGGGCCATGTTTATTGTGTGAGTTCCGGGGTATCGCAAGCACCGAAGCTTTTGCGGTCCCTCTCCCTGAGGACGCACATAATATGTGGAACGGACATGTCCGCTTTGGCTCGGAGCGGTCGTTCGCTATGCAGCCAATCATTGACCGCGTTGCGGACTAAGCCGCCTCTTGCCAATGCGGCGAATTTGGCGGTCGCGAGCCCACCAAAACGTGGAACGAGTCGCGGCGTTGCAGTGCGATTTCCCGAAAGCGGACATTCAAATCAAACAAATCCGCTGAAATCCAATCCGGACATTCGCTGCGACCCTGTTCTACGTCTCACATGCGGACAAAGCGGCCACTCTTTGCAAGAAATGAAATTGACGACTAGTTGTGGTATTAAGGCTCCCACAACCGGGGGGATGCCGCAATGAACAGAACTTGGAAAACATTCCTCGCGGGCGTGGCTGCGCTATGCGCCACCATGTCGACAGGTTCCGCTGAAATGATCCACTTGATGGCTCGAAAAGGCGATGTCGCAAAAGTTATGTCAGAAATCGAAAAAGGAGTGCCGGTGGATCTGCCGAGCACCACAGGCGCTCGTTTTGAAGGTTCGTCACCACTCGTAGTCGCATCTCGGTTCGGTCGTACCGACGTGGTCGCGGCCCTGTTGGAGGCTGGGGCCGACCCAAACTACTCTCTTCCCAATGCGGAGTAAGAAAAAACTTTTGCATACCCAATCCATGCTGCGTCAAGCAACGGACACACAGAAGTTGTTCGATTGCTTTTGGAAGCCGGCGCTGATCCAACTGTCGTGGATCCTTGGCTTGGGACAGCACTGCATTTCGCCTCGTTGCGTGGGCACGACGAAATCGTGACCATGCTATTGGATGCTGGCGTACCTACAAGTGCCAGTATCCCTAGTGTGAAGCACTTGATTGGTAATGCCGATAGGGGCCGAGGAGAAACTCTGGCAGGTGCCTGCAAAGCCTGTCACAGCTTGGAGAACCATGGGCAATTTCAAGCCAATGAAGGTCCGCCACTTTGGGGAGTTCTCGGGCGCACCATTGGCTCGTACGATGGCTACGAGTACTCGACGGCTTTCTCAGCGACTTCAGGTGTCTGGGACTACGACAATCTCAACTCGCTTCTTGGGCGTCCACGAGAATACATTCCGGGAACAAAGATGGACTTAGATGGAGTTTGGTTTGATCAGGATCGCGCAGACTTGATTTCTTACCTCCGGACACTCGATGAAAACCCGGTCGCATTGCCTTAACAACCAATCGAAATTGAGCGTAGGATACGCGTTGGTGAGGTAAGAAGCAGCCATCAGAAAGAGCTCGTTGGGCGTCTGCTTTGCGGACAAAGCTGACTATGTCTTTATAGCCGCTCCGGCTTGGCCTACACTGACAGGACCTCAGAAATGAAGATCTCGGGAAAAGGTTATGCCATGACACGCTTCAAAAGGAACTGGACGTGCGAAGGTCATGTTTTTCGAAGTAGTTTTCTGGCCGTCGACGCGACGGTTTTGGCATGAGAGATACGATCAGCCCCTCTTCGGAACTCGCCGCTATAGTGGCACGATGGATCAACGCCTACGGTCGGGGCGATGGAGAGACGGTGGCACATCTTTTTTCTGATGACGCTGCCCTGTCATACTTTGGCTCAGCACACGGCGAGGCTTGGAAAGGCGATGCGCTGCGTCGCGGTATGGAGCAATACATCGGTGAGGTTCCACGGTTCAAGTGGCACCCAAAAGACCTGAGAGGATTTGAATGCGGATCACTCGGTTGGGTCGAATGGGAAGCAAGCATTGAGGGTATTGAAACAGGACAGATCGCGCACCTACGTTCTACGGTCATTCTGAAACTCGACAAAGGATCCTGGAAGATTGTGCACGTTCACAATTCCCTACCGGTCAACAACGTAGAGGGATTTGGGTATGAGGCCAGAGGCTTTGAGGAACTGCTTGATGCCGCCCTCTCTACACCCCATGAACTCGGCCAAAGTGGTATAGCGACCATCATGTTCACCGATATCGCGGACAGCACAAAAATCGCTGAGGCTATAGGTGATACGCTTTGGAGCGACGCCCTCGGAAGACATCTGCGACTTGTCGAAACGCAGATCGTCGGGAGTGGTGGACGTACGGTGAAATCACTGGGAGACGGGGTGATGTCGTCTTTTGCTTCCGCAAGGGCAGCATTGCTGGCAGCTCAAAATATTCAACAGGCGAACGCGGCGGAATCAAACGAGCCAAAGTTGCGGGTTCGCATCGGCTTGCATACCGGCGAAGTGATAACTTCTGATGCTGATCACTTCGGGACTGTTGTCAACAAAGCAGCACGTATAGCCGCCCTGGCAGCACCAAGTGACATTCGCGTCTCGGATGCCACACGGATCATGGTGGGCGGATCACAGGAGTTTCAATTTGCCGAGCAAATGACTGTTCCGCTTAAAGGTCTCGAAGGAGAGCATACAATTTTCAAACTCAACTGGCTTGAGACAACTTGAGACCGTAAGCATGAAAACAGAAATCCCAATGCAACGAATAATGTACTCGAGTGAAGTCCCAATCTAGACACCCAAAGCTTATGTTAACACGCAACTTAATAGCCTAATCGGGAAGCCGGGTTGTAAAGCGGAGCGGCGCCAACATGACTTCTGAAAGCAAAATAACTTATCTTTCTGACAAAGACTTGGAAGGTTTAGGTATCCAACCTTCGGAAGTTGCCGACGCGATTGAATCTGCGCTGATAGCCAAGGCAAGTAAGCAGCTTCATACGTCCCCCAAGATAGCCATTTTGCCCGGGGATGGACGGTACGCAATGTCGACCTTGGCAGTAGGAGATGATGGGTTCATCGTGACCAAACAGGTAACGGTGTGTCCGAACAATCCGGCAAAGGGGCTCCCTGCGATTAACGGCGCTATCATGGTAATGGACGGGCAAACCGGGGTTCTCCGGGCAGTCTTAGGGGCAAATTGGGTAACGGCTGTTAGAACAGCGGCACTGTCAGTCGTCGCCGCGCGTCGACTTGCTGATCCAAATGCTGAGACAGTGGCTTTTGTTGGGGCCGGCGTGCAAGCTCACTCCCATTTGGTTGCGTTTTCCGAGGTTTTCCCCTTGAAAAGCATTCGTGTGTTCGGACGTGGCAAAGCGAATGTCGACAAGCTTTGTCGTCGGGCTCGGGACATGGACCTCGACGCCCAAACAGCCACCAGTGCCAAGGACGCCTTGCGTGATGCCGATCTGGTAGTGACATCAATAACTTTGGACTATTCCATCGAACCTTTTCTGGATGCCCGATGGCTAAAGCCGACTGCCTTCGCCGCCATTACGGATGCCTGCATTCCGTGGCTTCCTGGGGGTATGACCGCTTTCAAAACTGTTATTGTTGACGACCGAAAACAGGAATCTGAAAGCGACAAACCAATGCTGCCATATAAACGAGTAACAGGGGACTTGACGGAAATTGTCTCGGGAGCAGTCGATACCACTTTAAGCGAGAAACCGGCTGCATTCGCTTTCAGAGGGATTTCTTTGGGAGATTACGCAACAGCGGTACTCGCAGTTCGTCGGGCCGCCGAGGTACGAGCTCGGCAAAAGTAGGAATCTTTAGGCTTTCGGCTCAGCGCTGCCATTTTCTGCGATGAGCATGATTGAACGCTCGCAGCCCATAGCGGACATCCAAAACTAGTCTTTGCAGTTTCCGAGATGCGGAAAAGCGGACATCGAAATTGCTCAAACTAACGGTCTCTCACCAGTGAACAGCCTGGTCCAATATAGATCACCGAATTCCACATCTCTTCTGTAACTTTGTAGTTGCCGGTTCCTCTTTCTTGGTCGTCTGTTGGGCTGAGTCCTACTGAGGCGGATCTCTTCGGAAAAATCAGCATTTTAGTGTCGAAAAATAAATCCCAAACTGCGTTCATCTTCACTAATACCTCCAGAGGGCTGCGTGCCTTTGAAGATTGCGCGACATTTTTCGTTGGGCTTGAGTGGTGGAACAGCTAAAAAAGGGGTAAATTCACCATTTTGGGAATTTTGCCTATGCCATTTTCGGTTCAGATCATTGCCACCCCAGAAACCAGCGCCTCCAGCGTGTTTGGCCTGTATGACACTTTGGTGGCCGCAGGGCGGGACTGGGAACATCTGGTGAGCGGCGAGGAGCCAGTGCCGGTGTTTGACGTTAGCCTCGTTGGCCCAGACACCAAGGGATTTCGTTGCGGAAGTGGCGTATGGACCGCTCCAGACCAGACATTTAACAACGCAGACGACGCTGATATTGTGGTCGTACCTGGACTGACACTTTCTCCCCACGACCGGCTCGACCCCAAACAACATCCTTGCTTGGGGTGGCTTGCCAAGCGCGACTTGGCCAAGACACGCATAGTGTCAGCCTGTACAGGGGCGGTCTATTTGGCGGAAATAGGTATTTTGGATGGGGTTGAAGCGACCACACATTGGGCTTGGGAAGGCCTTTTTCGGAGGTTTGATCCGAATGTACGGCTTCGCATCGACCGCGGCCTTTGCTTTGCTGATGCGTCTCGCGGACCCGTAACGTCGGGTGGGACAACCGGATGGCAGGAACTCGCTACGTTCCTGATCGCGCATTACGGCGGCACGCAAAGGGCGGTGCGGGCAGCAAAAGTTTGGCTTATGGCCAACCGCGGAGAACTTCAGTCACCATTTAGTTCAATGATCACTACGGCACCTCATGCTGACGCCATTATCTCACGGGCTCAGTTGTGGATTTCCGACAATTACGTCATCGACAACCCAGTCGCAGAAATGGCTAAACGTTCCGGGTTGCCGCCAACTACGTTTGCACGACGCTTCCGCCAAGCCACGAGCAAGTCACCGCAAGATTACGTTTTGGCGCTGCGAATTGAAGAGGCCCGACAGTTGCTTGAAACTACCGCCTGCCCCGTCGCGGAGGTTGGAGAAGCAGTCGGCTATGCCGACGCGCCTTCGTTTAGGAGATTGTTCAAGAGAAAGACAGGAATGACACCTAGCGAAAATCGCAAAATGTTCGGTCTGTCTCGGTTTTCTAGCTACTCCTGATGGACGGTGTTCAAGATTGGCATACTATTGACCGCATAGGGCTCGGTGTCGCCTTTCACTGCCTTACACATCGGTGACTACCGGACAACAAGCCCCACTCATCAAAGTCTACAAGACGCCAACCTGCGGCTGTTGTGCCGCATGGGTGGATCACCTGATTTCCGCAGGATTTCGCGCCGA